>DVLL01000018.1 GCA_018715525.1 Candidatus Faeciplasma pullistercoris
ACATATAAAGAAAAAGTAGTTTTCATAAAAAAGAAAGCGGAAATAGATAGAATACTAACCGATTAGTTCTGTAAGAGTTCGAATTCATACGCGAAAACAGCAAAAATATCTTTTTTGTAGCCCATAGACAGTAGCAAGCTGCTTGCAAATCGCGAACTTCACTTTAGTGGGGTTCGTAATTTTTTACTCGCGTTATGCGGGCGCTTTTTTCAACGCTTCTAAGCGTGACGCAGGAGCCAACCTGCTTTTGGCTCAGAGTTTTTTACTTGATTTTTGATTTGATCGAACGCATTTATTTTGTAAACGCCACTAAGTGGAAATACCATTGTAACACCTGCATTCCGCGTACGGCATAATTTGAAAAAGCACTTGACTTTTTATTGAAGAGATATTATAATAGACTTGCTGTCAGTCGGAACCTGAATACCGACTGCTTTGGCGTGGAGAAATACCCAAGTGGTGAAGGGGCTCCCCTGCTAAGGGAGTAGGTCGGGATTTCCGGCGCGAGGGTTCAAATCCCTCTTTCTCCGCCAGCGTGACGCTGAACTCAGCTTGCTTTGGGTTCAGTGTTATTTGATTTTTATCGGCCGGGTTGCGTACACGGCGTCTTTTTCAGTCCCCGGCTACAGATTTATAAGATAAGGAGCTGCGAAATCCGCGGCTCCTTTTTGTTTTCCGTTTACATTTGACCGGCGGTCCGAGGCTTGGCTGTCTCCATGCATCACCCGAGGTGAAAGGGCATTACAGCCTTCAATATGAGCGCAATGGCAGTGCCCAAGGCTATCATGAGCACGGTTTCCTTTATTGCTGCGCGCCATAAAATAATCACGCTGAAAACAAAGGTTATCAGCTCCAAAACTGAGTAAACGCCGAAATAGAGCCAGCCGTAAGCGAAGGTCATATTGAACATAACGGCGAATATCATTGAGGAAAGAACAATGGAAACCTTTGTACTGCCCTTGGAGTACCAGCAGATAAATGCCAAAAGCGGCGAGATGATTGTGAACGCGACCCAAATCATAGCGTAGCTTTTGGGAAAGAAGCCTGCCACATATTTCGAGTATACATAATAGCTTGAGACCATGCCGGCAAAAAACGCGAATACGTTTACAGCCGCTCTCACGGAGGAATTGCTATAGACCGATATACAAAGAGCCGCCGCTACCCAAAACGGAAACCTGCCGAGAAAATTGTGCAGATCGAGGGCTTCGTCAATAAGCATAAGAAATTGCGGGAGGGACGCCTGACGGTAGTCCAAATACTTCGAAAAAACGCCTAAAGCTATCCCGAGCAGCAAAACAGCGGCTGTATTGAGCGCCATTTTGCCAAGCGGCATCCTTGCCTTTGTGCTTCTTATTTTTGATAAAAACGACATATGCCCATCTCCGAAAATGATTTCTGCTGATAGTATATCATGTTTTTGTATATGCCGCCATGCAGAGCGGGACATTTTTCTTGAATTTCTGGGATGAATGCAAAATATCGGAGCCAATGTCCGATTGCGACAAAATGTATTCAAATAATGAAAACAGGCGAAAAAACATCGCTGAGAACGCAAGCTCCGACTTAGCCGCGCCGCGAAGGCTCTTGCCCTTATACACACAGACGGGGCTCTAAAAAAACGGGACGAAAAATCGTTCCGCTTTTTTATCTTTATACTACGGACCGGCGGTTGCGTGATTCTGCTCCGCCCCTGAATACGGCTTATTCTCACTTCTCGGATATGGTGATGAGTATCCCCAACACGCCGTCGGAGTAGCTGACGCTGAGCGTGACATTATCCCGCTGAAGCATCCTGCCGACAGACACGTTGTTTCCGTCCGACACAAGCTCGGCGTAGCCCATGCTCAAAAGTGTGTCTACATATTCCTCCGACTCGGACATCTCTATTTCCTTTATGACTACCTGATATCTTCCGTGCTCCGAATAGTCGCAGATATAGTCAAGCTCTCCGTGCTCAGGCTTTGGGATACATTCGGTGAACTCGTTTTCCGGCCATTCGCTTACATATTCCGGTTCTACTCCCAAAAGCCAGCTTCCGTCTGAGCCGTCAGCGGGAGCGGTGTTTCCCTGACAGCCTGCAAGCAGGAGCAAGACGGTAACGCACAAAATATAATGCAACGCTTTTTTCATAGACTATTTTTCCTCTCCTTTATTTCCTTTTTTGATATTTGACGGAAACGCCGGTTATCACTGCGGCAGCGGCGGCAAACATAACTCCCAGCCCGAAAATCAGCAGGGCAGGATCAAACGGCAGCTCTGATGACACGACTATTCCCGTCATGCTGTCCGACTGACCTATAATTCCCTCAGGCGCGTAAAAGCGCGAAACCGCCGCAGTCGCAATAAGGACTGCGGAGAGCAGCCCGCAAAGCACCGCCGCGAATACCCTGAAGCGCTTTTTTGCCCGCCTCTCATCCTCATGCTCGGCGGCTACGCTTTGCGCGTACTCGTCAGCCGCGCCCAAGCGGGAGATAACCTCGCTTTCCGACTCTCCGTGCTCGGAAGCCGAGCGAAAAATCTCGTCAAGATCCCGGATTATCTCAGCCTTTCTCCTTTTGGGCAGATCAAGCAGCCTATTCACATCTGATATATATTTTTCTTTCACTTTTCTTCCCCCTTTGCAGAAGTCACCGCTATAAAGCTGTCTACGCACTCGGCGTAGCTTTTCCAGAACACTACGAGCTCCTCCATGGCTTCGCGCCCCTTTTTTGTAATGGAGTAGAATTTTCTCGTTCCCGAGCCGCCAGACTGCTGTCCATCCAGCCTCGAGCCAAGAAGCCCGGACTCCTCCAGGCGGTATAGTATCGGATAAACCGTTCCTTCCCTTGCGTAGCCCAAGACTCCTCCGCCGCGCCTGTTCAGCTCGGTTATTATTTCATAGCCGTACGTTTCCTTTTCGGCTATCAGGCAAAGAAGTATCATCTCGAGAGCTCCCCGCTTGAACTGCTGTATATACTTTTGCTCCATTTTCATCCCTCCTAATCACGCTCTGTCGGCCTGAGTATACTTAGCGTTACTAATTACTGACGCTAAGTATACTCCCATTTCTCCGATTTGTCAACCGCTCTTTTGTGGAGTGACATGCCGTCGCTTCACGGCATAGTTTGAAATGGGGAAGCATCCCCACATGATAAATTTAGGAGGAAACACTAATGGGTGTTACAAGTTCAAATAAAATTATCAGCACCGAGCAGATAAGCTGCGGAGGGACCCTCAAGGTCACTTTAGCGCTTTCAGCTGCTCCGGATATCATATCAAGCCCCACGGACATCGTTCTTGCGCTCGACCGCTCGGGCAGCATGTCGGGAAGCCCGCTTTTTAATATGAAAGAAGGAGCGAAGGCGTTTATAGACATCATTTCCGAGTCCACAGGAGGCTCCCAGGACGGCGAAATAGGCTACGGCAGCAGAATAGGCGTAGTCAGCTTTTCCGATTCAGCCACGGTCAATGCACAGTTAATTACTGATGTATCCGACCTTAAGGACGCCGTAGACTCGCTGGTGGCAGGAGGCACAACCAATCATGCCGACGCCTTTGCAAAGTCAATGGCGCTCTTTGACCCCTTGTCCTCAAATGCAAAGGTAATAGTTATGTTTACGGACGGAAAGACGACCTCAGGACTTCCGCCGGCTCCGGTTGCGGCAATGGCAAGAGCATCCGGAATAATCATCTACTGCATAGGTCTTATCGGCTCTGACGGTATAGATGTAAACGAGCTTAACAACTGGGCGACCGACCCGGATGCCTCGCATGTCGTAGTAACTCCTGACGCCGCCGAGCTTGAGGAGCTGTTCGAAGAGCTCGCCAAAAATATCACAAACACAGGCGCAACCAACATCGTGATAAACGAGATAGTAAACTCCGACTTTGTCATCACCCAGCTCGACATGCCCACAAAGGGCAGCGCGGGCATGATAAACCTCAATACCATCCAATGGAGAATAGACGAGCTCGGCGCCGATGCAAACGAGGGAGCTTCGCTTGAGTTCTATATTCAGCATGTGGCTCTGAGCTCAGGGTTCAAGCAGGTCAACAGCTCCGTGACATACTCGGATAACGAGGGAAATGTAGTGTTATTCCCCGACCCGTATGTAAATGTGAGCTGCGACATTACAGTTACCCCAGACGAATGTCCCATTCCCGCTTCCGAAATATCGGTAGAGGGCTGTCAGGATGTACTTTCCGTTGACGCGGGAGATGTATATCTTGAGGACACGGGAATGATTTTGAAGCTTGACGCTACACTTAAGAATGTCTGCCCCGGCAGGAAATCGGCCATGGCTATGCTTCTGAGCGAGGTTGATACGGATGGAAATGAAATTTCAAGGGGAGTAAAGATGTTCTCTATTCCCGCGCACTTTTCTCCAAGCTGCCGTGATGTGAAGATAAAGGGCGTGAGGTTTGTCATTCCCGATGACGCTTATGACAGCACACGGGAAAACCCCGATTGCCCGACAAGAAGGTTCCGCGTCAGAATGATCTCGCACTACTCGGACGGCGGCGCCGTATGCGACGAGGACGACGAGTAAATTTCAGCCGGCACGCCCGAGGAAATATTTCCCCGGGCGCGAGCCTTTTTCGGGAACAAAACGGATGCCGTTGTGTGAATTCCTCTTTTTCTCCCTTAACAGCCGCAAAATTCTCCGTAAAATCCAAATTCGGCTTGACATTTTCCCGCAAATATCATATTATATGTGTGCAACAAAGGGGAGTAGCCGGCAGCTTGTGGCTGCGATCATATGCGTCATCCCGATAATTTTTATCCGCATTTGATTTAAGGAGCATCCGACGGCAAGACTTTTATTGTGGCAGGGGCGGACATGTGCTGTCCGAAAGCCATGATAAGGGTCTTTTTTTGTGTCCAATGTCGGACGAGAGCCTGTGGAATTTGAACCGCTGCCATATTACTCTATACAAAACCGAAAGGAATGAAAAACATGCAGGAAATTTTGGATCTGTTCGGCAATGTCGTCCAGGTCACCTGGCAGCAGGTCGTGATGTGGCTCATAGGAGGAATCCTTGTCTACCTCGGCATATGCAAAAAGATGGAGCCCTCGCTGCTTGTCCCGATGGGCTTCGGAGCGATCTTGGTAAATCTTCCTAACTCAGGCGCGGTCACTCAGGGGGACGTCGAGGGACCGATAGACACCCTGTTCAACGCAGGAATATCAAATGAGCTATTTCCGCTGCTTCTCTTCATAGGAATAGGAGCGATGATAGACTTTACGCCTCTTCTTTCCAACCCGAAGCTTATCCTCTTCGGCGGAGCGGCTCAGTTCGGCATATTCTTTACCTTCAGCTTGGCGAGTCTGTTTGGATTTGAGCTAAAGGACGCGGCTTCCATCGCGGTAATAGGCGCGGCGGACGGACCTACCTCCATTTTCGTTTCGCAGTTCTTTAATTCAAACTACATGGGCGCGATAATGGTCGCGGCGTACTCCTACATGGCTCTCGTGCCGATAGTTCAGCCGCCGATAATCAAGCTGATAACCACCAAGAAGGAGCGTCTTATCAGGATGCCCTACAAGGGCAGGGAGGTCAGCAAGACCGCCAAGATACTCTTCCCGATACTCATAACCGTTATCGCTGGAATAGTCGCCCCCTCGTCGGTAGCGCTCGTCGGATTTTTGATGTTCGGCAACCTCATCAGGGAGTGCGGGGTGCTCAATTCCCTTTCCGAGACTGCCCAGAACGTGCTGGCAAACCTTATCACCATACTGCTGGGTATCACCATCTCGACAAGAATGCAGGCGGAGGCTTTCCTGCAGTGGGATACGCTACTCATCATGGGCTTGGGACTTGTCGCATTTATATTTGATACGGTAGGCGGCGTCCTCTTCGCGAAGCTTCTTAACCTCATATTCCCGAAGAACAAAGTAAACCCGATGATAGGTGCGTCAGGTATTTCCGCTTTCCCGATGTCCGCCAGAGTAGTCAACAAGCTCGGACTTCAGGAGGATCCGCAGAACTTCCTTCTCATGCACGCGGTCGGCGTAAATGTTTCGGGACAGATAGCCTCTGTAATAGCGGGCGGACTTATCATGACCATTGTCGGCTCAATGATTGCTTAACGATTAAGGCGGTGTAATTATGGAATTTAATGTAAGCGCTTTTATGGAGTCCCTTTCGGTGATGGGACTTGGAATGCTCGGGATATTCGTTGTCGTAGGCGTCATAATGGGAGTTATGTACCTTTTGAACGCGGTGTTCAAGAACAAGCAGGACGGCGACAGGTAACTTCATCAGCCATATGGCGCAGACTTATGGCGAACCTGCGGCAAATGCTTATGCTGCTTATGCTGAAGCACATGCTAAAGTGTTTGCTCACGTCAAAATAATAAGAGCTCGCAGTATCATCTGCGGGCTCTTGCTGTTTATATAGTATATGTCTTTGCGTAGGTATAAGCTACTCAGCCCAGAATATCATTCTGAGGAAGTTATACATATGCGGGGTGACGGTAGACTGGTCGTGACCGCCGTGCTCGATGACCTGCCAGATGTGAGTGACGTCGTTGTTGTTGAGGATGTCGTTATAGCCGTAGGGCACAGTGCCGACTACTCCGTCGTTCCCGCCGGCGGTAATCATCAGAAGCCATGGCTGATACTCGCTGTTCTCAAACGTGAAGTCCTCCTCGGCAATAAGCCCGGGGCTGGTTCCCGGAGCGGGACATACCGCGCCGACATATCCGAAGAGGTCGGGACGGGTAAACCCTATGTAAAGGCTTTCGCGTCCTCCCATAGAGAATCCTGTGATAGCCGTGTTTTCTCTGCCTGTGGCTACCGAGTATTCCTTCTCTATAAACGGCATAAGGTCGTTTACCAGGTCGTTGATAAAGTTGTCGTACGCCTGATTGTTATAGTCATCCATCGCGGTGACCTCGTCCTGCTCCTTCGAGGTGTAGATGTAGGGGAACACAACTATCATTTCCTTGACCTCTCCGGCAAGTATGCCGTTGCCGACATTTTCAATAGTGTGGTCGTTGCCGTAAACCATTGAGTCCTCGTTGCCCCAGTAGCCGTGCAGGACATATAAAACAGGGTACTTCTTCTTTTTGGTATAACCGGCAGGGAGGAGAACATTGACGTTCCTGTCCTTCTCAAGCGTCTCGGAATAGTAGCTCACCTTTTCGATAGTTCCGTAATCAACCGACATATCCATCTCGGTGGCTAGGCTGGGGGTAAACCCGACTACCTTTTCCTCCATCTGAGCCATAAACTCGTCGGGCGATATAAGTATCTCCTTCTTGACCTCGGGCTCCGCCTCCTCGCAGGAGCAAAGCGACAATACAAAAATAAGCGCAGACAATATGACCGCAAATATCCGTTTCATTTTTTCCTCCCTGTTTTTCCCCACATAAACGCAGTTTTTTATTTTATATTCTAAGAGTATAGCTTTTTAAGATATTTGTCAAGAAAAATTGTGACAATTTAGTCTAAAATATTATAATCTCTTTTTTTAGCTGGCGAAGCTTGATTTTTTGCGCGAATAATTATATCATTAAATAAACAATACTTTGTATGCGGGCAGGCTGTTAAATCATGCCTTGCCTATCCGGGGAGGATTATATGTATTCTATCGACAGGGATGAAATCATAAGCATCCTTTCAAGGGCGGATCACACCCTTTTATCTCAGACCGCAACATGGGAACAGATACGTCAGGTCTGCGACGACGGCATGAAATACCATACAGCCTCGGTCTGCATTCCGCCGTCATATGTCAGGCAAGCAAAGGAATATGTCGACGGCAGGCTTAAGATCTGCACAGTCATAGGCTTTCCGAACGGCTACTCCACCACGGCGGTAAAGTGCTTTGAGTCGGAGGATGCTGTAACAAACGGCGCGGACGAGATCGACATGGTGATAAATCTCGGCTGGCTCAAGGATAAGCTCTACGGCAGTATTCTCAATGAGATAAACGCCGTGAAAGCCGCGTGCTCGGGCAGAACGCTAAAGGTAATAATCGAGACCTGCCTTCTTACCGATGAGGAAAAAATCAAAATGTGCGGTATAGTCGCCGAATCCGAGGCAGACTTTATAAAGACTTCGACCGGCTTTGCGAGCGGAGGAGCTACCTTTGAGGATGTCAGGCTGATGGCGGAGCACCGCTCACGAGGACTGAAAATCAAAGCCGCAGGCGGGATATCCTCAATCAAGGACGCCAAGAAATTTATCGAGCTTGGAGCCGACCGCCTCGGGACAAGCAGGATAGTAAAAGAAGTAAAAAGCAAAAACCTATTGTGATATCAAGGAAAGGAGAATCAGCATGCCTTTATACCCCACGCCACATATCAACGCCTCGCCGGACGACTTCGCCAGGACGGTCTTAATGCCCGGCGATCCGATGAGAGCTAAATTTATCGCGGAAAACTTTTTGCAGAGTCCGAAGCTTATCAACAATGTCAGAGGAGTCCAGGGCTACACCGGCTGCTATGACGGAGCTAGGGTGTCGGTCATGGCAAGCGGAATGGGCATTCCCTCGATAGGGATATATTCCTATGAGCTTTATAATATTTTCGGAGTCGAGAACATTATAAGAATAGGCTCGGCTGGAGCGCTCAGGGAGGACATACGCCTGCGCGACATAGTTATAGCGATGGGTGCTTCTACTAACTCCCGTTTTTCGCACCAGTACGGGCTTGCGGGAAGCTTCGCGCCGATTTGCAGCTACGATATGCTCAGGGTGTGCGTGGATGTGGCTTCAGAGCGGAAAATACCCTGTCATGTCGGCAACATTCTCTCGTCGGACACCTTTTACTCGGACGAGTCGGGAGTTCCCGACGGCATGAAAGCAAACGACGGCTGGAGAAAAATGGGGATAATGGCGATTGAGATGGAGGCTGCCGGACTGTATATGACAGCCGCTGCCGCGAAAAAGAACGCCTTGGCGATATGCACCATATCAGACCACATTATTACAGGAGAAGCCACCACCTCCGCCGAGAGGGAGACCTCGTTTACGCAGATGATAGGGCTTGCGCTGGAGACTGCCAAAAGGCTTGACTGACGGATAAAAGATTTTTCTGCCGCTTCCTACAAAAGGAGGCGGCATTTTCATGTCAACATGCACTAATTTTTGCGCGTGTGAGCATACAAAGTTGACATTAAGCTGATTATATGTTACTCTGTATATTACAATATTGCGGGGTTTAGCCATTCCCCGAGACGGCAGGAGTCCGCCGCAGAGGCGGCTCAATCTAAGACAAGAAAGGATTTGCGGATTGCCGATGAAAGCATATCGGTCATATGCTGGCGGCTGTTCGCAAGAGGCGGGAAACTTATGAAAAAAAGAAAACTGAGGCTGAGCGCAGTCACAGCTGTCATGCTTTGTGTGCTCATCTCGGCTGCGCTTCTGTCATCCTGCACCTCCGGTTCCAAGGAGGATCCGTGGGATCACAGCGCAGCCTTCTCAAGCGACATCCTCATTCCCACCGACAAGGAGGAGGTCAGGTTCACGGGTATTGAGTGGACGGGTGAATCCTTCTCAAGGGACATTGACGGAAACTTCACCAGCCAAAGCGAAATTGTCAGAGTAAATACCCTCGACTACCACTCGGTAAACACGGTGGTCTACGACAGCGTCGAGAACGCTCTTGAGGGCGCCGTGAGCTATGACAGGACGAATTCGGCTTATTATCAGCTCCTGACAGGCGAGGACAATGTATGGCAGCTTGCGGATTTCCCCGAAATCGGTGCACCGCTTTCCTCAATCATCAATCTCGAAGTGCCGTACCACTTCCTTGTCTGCGGTAACTACACCACATTTTACAAGGTCGATGGTGACGAGGTTCACATTATCCGCGTACTCCACGGCAGACGGAACTTTATGCAGATACTTTTCGGAAAGTCATACGACAAATAATACGAGATCGCTACCCTACGGGGGAGCGATTGTAAAAAGACAGTCCAACACATGCAACCCTGCTTTCCACCGAGACATTTCCCGCCTCGGTGGTTTTTCTTTTGCTCTTTACACGGCTTTATTTAGTGATTACTATCTTTTAATATCGAACGCGATTTTATTTTGGGCTTACTTACTATTGATAAGCGGTTAATGGTTACAAACTATTTTGGGGAGACACTATGTGTCTCCCCAAAATAGTTTTGGAATCAAAAATCATTGAATAATCATTTTTTGCAATGTTGCAAACTGCATCATGTTTTCAAAAGTATCAACGGCTGGAAGATGCATAAATATCAATTTGCCATCTTCTAAAAAGGCAATCTCATAACCAATTACTCGTTTTTCGGGATTGTTTTCCGCGTGTTCATCCCAGCGGTAATAAGTTTTGCCGTTATATTCAATCTTTTCAAATCCTTGATCAATAAAACTTTCTTTCAAGGCGGTTTTACCATCTTCATAAAGCGAACATCTACAAATAAGAGTCTGTAAGCGTTCCGCATCATACTCACTCAACTTCGAAGCCGAAGCAGCCTTAGATGCAGACACTGCATATTCAAACATCACGTAGACATCATCTCGTTTTGTAATAGTAGAGAGAGTATAGTCGGAAGAAAGATTTTTTGGAACATAGTAACTGGTCACTGCTTTCGAACCAACGGATCTTTCATGTGCTTCAAAAGCATCGATTGAGGTAAACGTGTAAGGTGCGGTAGCCGTTAGTGCATTTCCGCTATCGTCAAGATTGCCTTGCGGTAGATTCGACGGAGTCATTGGAGAAGCAGCGTCATTGTCCATCGCATTATTAATCTTTGGCGACGAAGAGCAAGCACAACCAACAAACAGCAAACACACGATTAACAAAGCAATAAATATTTTTTTCATAATAGCTCCTTTCTGTAAAAAACGTTTAATCACTTAGTGTTATCATTGAGCATTCGGGTTAAAATCGCCTTCACATGACGAGCACCAAATATCAGAAGTATATAAGCTTCTGCCATCATATCCACCGTTCATAATGCAATCAGCACCAGATGTACAGACACCGTCATTACAACTAAACATATGACAAATTTCGTGTTGCATTATACGAACGCGTACATTAGTACTTATCGAGGAAGCGTTTGTCAACAAAGTATAATTATCGTTAGGATATGTTACACCAAGAATTCCTGTGGCATGATTGTCCCATACTCCACACATAGGAGTAGAAACAAGCGTCAACATAATATCATATCCCGAATCGGAAATATCGTTACGAACTTTGTTTAAATTCTTAATCGAATTTTTATGATGTATTCTATTGTTAATTTCATTGTTACAACCACTTCCGCACGCAGAATCCGTACAAAGCGATGTTATACTTAAAGAACAGTAATCAATCGGCAACGGTCCAATATAAACAAAAGACTCCGTAAAACCAATTGACCAAGTGCTTATGAACGGAATGTCGACATACGATACCCGAGTAGCAGCTTCATTTTCAGGGTTGGAATAATCTTCACGGTAGGTGTCACCCAGCATAACGCGAAGTTTGAGATACCTAACGCTATTGGATGCACGGCTATTAACGAACAGGTCATCTCTGGGAATAATCGGTTCTGCCGGTTCTGTCACAACAACGGTTGCAAGATTATCTGCTGCGTGTACATCATAAGCCATGCAATTTAACGGAAACATGACCATCATAAAAATTGCCATTATGAATGATACGAACATGAATTTCTTTCTTGTTTGACGCATTTGATTTCCTCCTTATAAAACAAACTTAAAATAACACTAAAATCTAACCTCGAATGACTAATCAAGAAAAAAGCACATAAATCGACCAATCAGCAGTTCGACTTATGTGCTCACAAAAAGGATTCTAAGCTGTCCTCTCCAAAATTGGAGTGCTCGAAAGAACATATTATGAGATAAGTCAAACAAATATCGGCTAACCAAATACATAATGTTCCCCTCCAATCAAAATTATAATTGCAAACCTATTTTCAATTTTATTATACCACAACCATGTGATACTTGCAATAGTTTCATATTATTTGATTTGTTAATTATTTATGAATGCCAAGTGCATATTGACACAAAAAAGGCAACTGTTTTTGCTCGCGATATGCATTCTCTCATGTAGCAACCGCAGGATTTAATTGCGCCGCTTCTTAAGTGCTGGCCTTTTACCTTTGTCATATTTCCGCACAAACATTTACATATCCACTCTGCTTGA
>DVLL01000019.1 GCA_018715525.1 Candidatus Faeciplasma pullistercoris
ACATATAAAGAAAAAGTAGTTTTCATAAAAAAGAAAGCGGAAATAGATAGAATACTAACCGATTAGTTCTGTAAGAGTTCGAATTCATACGCGAAAACAGCAAAAATATCTTTTTTGTAGCCCATAGACAGCGTGACGCTGAATCCAATTCTTTTTGGGTTCAGCGTTATTTTCTGTGTTTGATTACCCGGCAAAATAGTTCGTCATCTTTTTCAGTCCCTCTTGACAAAGAAGCACCGCAATTTTGATTCTGACGTATCAAGGTTGCGGTTCTTTTGTGTATGACATTTTATTTGGGAGGAAACGCCGTGGACATTTCATATACCACCGGAAATAGAAAGTTTAATTACAGAGTCTGCACTGTCATTATAAACAACGGAATGATTCTGTCTATGCAAGACGAGCGTTCTCCTTATTCCTATCTTCCCGGAGGACGCGTCAAGCTCGGTGAAACAGCGGAGAACGCCGTTATCAGAGAAATAAGGGAAGAATTGAGTACTCGCCTCTCGCAAGTTCTACGAATACTGCCGTCTTGAGGACGACCGCGGCGAGGGCATAGACACAGTTTATTACCACCACGCCCCTATAACCCGCACACGTCTTCAGATCATACAGCAGTACCGTCTTACCGGCAGTTTTGTCTTTCTTTCATTTCTTGTCTGCCTTACCGTCGTTTTTCTTGTCATATGGCTGCTGACGCCCGGCGGAGGAGTTTTCCATGAGCTTTCAATAGCGTTCTCGACCTCTCTTATCGCATCGGCGCTCTGCCTTCTCTCGGACTCCATTCTCAAATACAGAGAATCCAAAAACGACGAGTATATCAGCACCCTCAAAAGCTTCGGAATTGAAAACCTGCAGTTCCACAAGGATGAGCTGCTTGAGAGCATCATCCCAAAGTGCTCGAACGAAATATGGATCTCCGGCTACCGCCTCATCATGACTGCAAAGGCGTCTTTTCTTGAGGCTCTCTCCTCAGCCTGCCGCGGGTGCCCGGAATTGAAGGTAAGGGTACTCACGGTCGCGCCGTGGAGCGAGACCTTCAGGCTGGTATACGGAAACGAGGACGTAACCAACAACTATCTAAAGGTGTTTTACACGCTGAGCAAGTGCGCTGAGCAATACGGCACCTGCCTTGAAATAAAAATGACCGAGAAGCCGATATTCAACGACACCTATAAGGTAGACGACAGGTTTGTGACCGGTCCATACCTTCACTGCGTCAGCAAAAACAACCAGAAAATAACCGCTAAGGACTTCTTCTCGCTCGACATAAACGACCCGAGAAAGGAGCTTTACGGAATTATAAGCAAGGATTACTGCGCTGTGTGGGATACGGCGGGCTACATTCTAAATTGCCGGAGCTTCTATGAAGCGTGCTGCGCTGAGGGAGACAAAATACGAGAGTACACCTCCGAGCAAAAGCTCGCTTTTATCAGACGGTTCTGTATGGCTGTCACAGACACAGAAGACAGGTAGTATGTAAAAATCGCGGACATACCGACACATAAATCGGAATGCCCGCGATACTTTTTTGCGTCAAAATCTTACATCAAAGATAACCCCGTATATCTTCCGCCAGCCCGTTCTCAAGGCATATCAGGCGCTTGGCTATTGATTTTGACCTTTCATCAGCCGCCTTGTATTTGTTGAGGTATTTGCTCAGCGACTTGACTCCCATGTTGCAGCCGTCCGTTATAAGGTCGGCTATGGTGTTGTCCGAATCGTTGACTGCGAGCTTGACATTCGTTTTCACCCACGACATTCCCTTTGCCATCGGATTAGGCTCCTTGCCGTCGTCATGGAACTCGTGAAGCATGCACTCTATTTCGCCCTCCAGCTTTACGTGTTTGTCCCTGCACTCGCTCAAACATTTCGAGAATGAATGATCGCTCACATATTCCAAAACATCGTCAATAGATGACACTCCCATCTGTATTCCCGCGTCGCATTCCCTTAAAAGCCTTATTGTATCATGTTCTATCACATTATTTTCCTCCTTATCCGGCGTTATGCGAATAGTATCGACAAAAAGGCTGTTTTTATTCAAAACCCCCGCAGCGAAAAAAATCCGCCGCAGGGGTTTAACAAAACTATTTAATTGAATTTTACCCAAAGAACTTCGGCAGACCGTTGTACACTATTCTGTAGATAGTATTGATGTCGTGCCAGCCGCCCTCGCGTATGCAGTAGTAGAGATTGCCGTCCTTGAAGTTGTCGCAGTAAACAAAAACATCGTCAAGCTTCTTCATCTCGTCTATCATTGGATTCATGTTGGGGTAGGCTATATCATTTGTTCCGGTGCCGCTGTAGATATAGAAATCGTCCTTGGTCATACCATAATCAAGAACTATCTGACGCATATACTCGGCAGTCTCGACAGGCTTGTTGAGACCTCCAGTCTGCTCCACGCACCAGCTGTCGCCGCTTATCGGCATGAAGTAGCCCACCTCTTCAAGGGCGTACTCAAACACCCACCATGTGCACGCAGAGCCCATAGAGAAGCCGCCGAACGCGCGGTGCATCCTTGAATCCTTTATTCCGGAGCTCTTTACATTTTCAGTATAGGTGTTATATGTACCCTCAACGGCCGGTATAAGATCGTTGACAAGCTCGTTCGCGAAATACTTGCAGCAGGCTGTAGCGTCGCCGTTGTAAGGATTGTTGTAGGACGGCGTAACTACGATGCAGGGCTCCATGTCTCCGTTGGCGATCATGTTGTCTATCAGCTTCTTCATGTCGGTCTCCTCGAGCACCCCTCCGAAGAAGTCCTTCTCGCTTCCTCCGCCGCCGTGCATCAGGTAGAATACATTATATCTCTTCTCGGTATCGTCCTGATCGTAACCGTATGGCAGGTAGACATATGCGGTCTTTTCAAACTCCTCCTCGTCTCCGGAATAGTTTTTGGTGTCATACTTTATGCTGACAACCATGCCTCCGTTTTCGGCGGCGTCAAAATAACCCTCGGGTATCTCCTGAAAAGCATTGTCAGGAAAAACGGTCTTTCTCGGCTCAGGCTCCTTTGAAGCGCAGCCTGTCAGACCTGTCGCCAACAGCAGTCCGGCGAGCAATATTTTTGCAATCCTATTCAAAATTTTCCCTCCAATAAATTATTTTGTATTAAGTTCGCAATTTTCGCAAGTATAATATAACATTATGATACAACATTTGTGCACTTTTGTCAAGTAAAACCGGGCCGCCATTCAGTATGGCAGCCCGGTATCGAACTTGATATAAAATTATTGAGCTAATATTTTATCTCTGGACTCTTCCGGAAGCGTTTCCTCCTGCGAGCGACTCAACCTCAGCGACCGAGCAATGGTTGAAGTCATGCTCGACGGTATGCTTGAGGCAGGACGCCGCCACCGCAAACTCTATCGCCTTCTGAGGCTCATAGCCGCTTACCAGAGAGTAGATCAGTCCGCCGCCGAAGCTGTCTCCTCCGCCCACTCTGTCTACAATATGCATATGATACTGCTTTGAGAAGTAAGCGTTTCCGCCGGTGTACAGCATTCCAGACCAGTCGTTGTCGTTTGCTGAAATTGATGAGCGAAGCGTTATCGCAACATATTTGCAGCCGAACCTGTCGCTTAGCTGCTTGGCTACGCTGATGTAGCCCTCCTTATTGAGCTTGCCGGACTCGATATCTGTGTTCTCAGCCTCGATTCCGAAAACGTCCTTGGCGTCCTCCTCATTGGAAATGCAGACGTCTACATAAGGAACCAGCTTCGACATGCACTCCCCGGCCTGCTCCCTTGTCCATAGCTTCTTGCGGTAGTTGAGGTCGCAGCTTACGGTTATCCCCCTCTCGTGAGCGGCCTTGCACGCCTCAAGGCAAATCTCGGGGAGCTGCCCGCCGAGCGCAGGTGTGATTCCGGTGAAGTGGAACCAAGCCGCGCCGTCAAAAATCTTATCCCAGTCAAAATCCGACTTGTCCGCTGTGGCGATAGAGCTTCCGGCGCGGTCGTAGATTACCTTCGAGGGACGCTGGGAAGCGCCCTTTTCAGCGTAGTATATTCCCACTCTCTGTCCGCCTCTTACTATGTCTGAGGTATCGACGCCGTATTTTCTGAGCGCGTTTATAGCGCACTGGCCTATCTCGTGAGCGGGAAGCTTTGTGACAAACGAAGCGTCAATTCCGTAATTGGCAAGAGAAACCGCGACGTTTGCCTCTCCCCCGCCGTAGGTCGCCTCAAGCCTGTCCGCCTGAACGAACCTTAGATAGCCCTCGGGATTGAGCCTGAGCATTATCTCGCCGAAGGCAACTACTTTCTTAGTGTTAATGTTAGACATTTTAGATTATCTCCCAACTGTATTATTGATCTTCAATCTGCGCGTTATATCACTTTTTCTGAACGAGGTGCACTCCGAAGCCGCATATCTCGTCCTTGAAGTATACCATACCGGAAGGAATCGTGCTCTCGTCCAAAAGCTCTACTCCCCTTGCCTTGAAGAATGCCGCGGCTCTTTCTATCGAGTTGGTAGCTATAGCGATATGCCCCAGCCTGCCGTATTTTGGGGTCTTGCAGATCTCGATGTTTCTGTCGGCGGTGAATACCGAAGAGTTTCCGACAGCAAAATCAAAGCCGAACAACGTCTTGATAAGCTCGGAAGCCTTTAACGCCTCGTCCTCGCTCTGGCAGTTGATTCCCATATGCGCGAACTCAAGACCGAGCATGCTCCGAACAGCCTCATGCGTGAGCCTTCTAATCTCGTCCCAGTTTCCGGCGTCGATGAGATCCTTCTTGACCATCCATGTGCCTCCGCAGGCGAGTATCTTATTGAACCTTATGTAGCTTGTGAGGTTCTGTGCGTTTATTCCGCCGGTTGGGATAAACCTGAGCTTAGAATAAGGCGCGGATACAGCCTTGAGCTTGGCAAGCCCGCCGTTCTGCTCGGCAGGGAAGAATTTTACGACATCTATACCCATCGCCATTGCCTGCTCCATCTCACCGGGGGTTGCGGTTCCCGGCATTATGACCGCTCCCTTTGACTGAGCGTATTTGACTATCTGAGGATTGAAGCCGGGCGTCACGATAAACTCCACGCCGGCGTCAAGAGCGTCATCGACCTGCTGCTCTGTCAGAACGGTTCCCGCTCCGACAAGCATATCAGGAAGCGCCTCCCTGATACGGATTATAGCCTCCTTTGCGCAGGCGGTACGGAAGGTTATCTCGGCGGCGGGAAGACCTCCCTCGCAAAGCGCCTTCGCAAGCGGCACAGCCTTGTCCGCATCCTCTATCGCGATTACCGGAAGTATGCCCAAATCATATATTCTCTTGACTACATCTGAATAGGACATGTGAACTCTCCTTTTCATATTTGTAACAGTTTATTTCCATAACAATTATACCTTAAATGTCCTCAAAGTCAATAATACCGTCCGGCGTATTTAAAAAAATATCTTGAATATCGCATAAATAGATGATATGATAAAAACCGGGTATAACATGTAACTGTATACAAAAACACGAGAGGGCTGATTTGTAATGAAAATGACTTTTAGGTGGTTCGGCTCAAAGAGCGACAGCGTTAGCTTGGAGCAGATCCGCCAAATTCCCGGCATGACCGGAGTTATGGGCTTTTTAGACTACAAGCCTGCCGGAGACGTCTGGACCGAAGAGGAAATTAAGGAGTATATAGATGAGGTTCACGCGGCTGGTCTCGAGTGCGAGGTAATAGAAAGCGTAAATGTCCATGAGGACATAAAGCTCGGTCTGCCTACGCGCGACAAGTACATAGAAAACTACCGCATAACGATAAGAAACCTTGCCAAATACGGCGTAAAGTGCATAGTGTATAACTTCATGCCGGTTCTCGACTGGCTGAGAACTGATCTTGCCAGACCTAACCCCGACGGCTCGACAAGCATGTATTACGACGAGGCGGAGCTTGGCACTCTTTCCCCAATCGACATAGTCAAGCGCACCGCCGACAACTGCAACGGCTTTTCTCTTCCCGGCTGGGAGCCTGAAAGGCTTGAGGATCTTGAAAAGGTATTGAAGCTTTATGAGAATGTCGATGAGGAAAAGCTTCTTGAAAACTACCGCTACTTCCTCGAGGGAATAATCCCCACCTGCGAGGAGTGCGGAGTAGTCATGGCTTGTCACCCGGACGATCCGGGATGGAAGATATTCGGTCTGCCGAGGGTGGCTCACTCTCAGGAGGGCTACGACAAGATAATCAAGCTTTATGACAGCCCGTGCAACACCGTCTGCCTATGCACAGGCTCCTTGGGCTCAAATGTAAGCAACGATGTTCCCTCGATAATCCGCCACTTCGGAAAGATGGGAAGAATAGGCTGCCTGCATGTCAGAAATCTCCAGCACTTAGGAAGCGACCGCTGCTTCTGCGAGTCAAGTCACCTCTCATCGGACGGCGACCTTGACATGTACGAGATAATGAAGGCTATCTACGAGACCTGCCCGAACACCTATATCCGCCCCGATCACGGCAGAATGATATGGGGAGAGGTAGGCAGACCCGGCTATGGTCTGTACGACCGTGCGCTCGGAGTATGCTACCTGAACGGTCTGTGGGAGGCTATAGACAAGTCTGCAAAGTCGGATACGGAGGTTAAATAGCAAATGAAGCTGAGTCTCAAAGCTCTGCCCGAGATTAGGGCAAGGGTAGGGATATCTCTTCCCGAATTCGACATAGAAGTGGTAAGAAGAAATACCGAAAAATCCCCGGAATGGCTTCACTTCGGAGCGGGCAACATCTTCCGTGGATTCATATCAAGCATCGCTCAAAAGCTTCTCGACCGAGGCGATATGTCCACCGGGATAATTGCCGCCGACACCTTCGACTACGAGATAATAGACGACATCTTCAAGGCTCACGACAACCTGACGCTGAATGTAAGCCTGGGAGCTGACGGGAATGTCGCCAAGGAGGTTCTGGCTTCTGTCTGCGAGGCGCTCAAGGCGGACTCCTCAGACAAGCTGCAAATGTCGAGGTTTAGCGCTATCGCTTCGTCGCCCTCACTGAGGATGATAAGCTTTACTATCACCGAAAAGGGCTACGCGGTCAGGACAACCTCAGGAGAATTAAGCGACATAGTCAAGTCTGACATAAGCTCCGGAACGGAGTCGCCCAAGCACGCCATGAGCTTTGTCACCGCCCTGCTTGTAAAAAGATATAAGGCCGGCGCTTTGCCGGTAGCGCTTGTGAGCATGGACAACTGCTCTCAGAACGGCAAAAAGCTCAAGGATGCGGTCATGACGATAGCGGCCGGCTGGAAGGAAAACGGCTTTGTAGACGACGGCTTCATCAGCTATATCAGCGATGAAACAAAGGTAAGCTTCCCGTGGTCGATGATAGACAAAATAACTCCGAGACCGTCGGACAAGGTAAGAGCTATCCTTGAGGAGGACGGCTTTGAGGAAATGAGCCCCATCATTACCTCAAAAAAGACCTACATAGCTCCCTTTGTAAACGCGGAGGAGCCTGAGTATCTGGTAATTGAGGACAGCTTCCCCAACGGCAGACCGCCGCTTGAAAACGCCGGCGTATATATGACCGACCGGGAAACGGTCAACAAGACGGAGAGAATGAAGGTCACTACCTGCCTCAACCCGCTGCATACCGCGCTTGCGGTCTACGGCTGCATGCTCGGTTATACTCTTATATGCGACGAGATGAAGGACGAGGATCTTTGCAAGCTTGTCTACCGTCTCGGCTACATTGAGGGATTGCCTGTGGTCACTCATCCGGGAATAATTTCTCCGAGGGACTTCATCGATGAGGTAGTATATAAGCGCCTGCCTAACCCGTTTATGCCGGACGCTCCCCAGAGGATAGCTACTGATACCAGCCAGAAGGTAGGAATACGCTTCGGAGAGACAATAAAGAGCTACGCCGCTATGGGAGATCTGTCAAATCTTATTGCGATTCCGCTTGCGATAGCGGGATGGCTTAGGTATCTTCTTGGAGTGGACGACGAGGGCAACAAAATCGAGATCTCTTCCGACCCGCTGTTGCCTGAGCTCAGAAAGCAGCTTGAGTCGATTGAGTTCGGCAAGCCGTACAGCTATACAGGTCAGCTTGGACCGATCCTCTCAAATTCCGAGATATTCGGAAGCGACCTTGTCAGGCTCGGACTTGCTCCTTTGATCGAAACCATGTTTACCAAGGAGCTTAACGGCAAGGGCGCCGTAAGAGCAACACTTCGCGAATATCTGAAATAATTAAGGAGAAAATATGCTTAAAAGGCTGTTATTACTTGCTATATCGATGGCGCTGGCGTTCTCGCTTGCCGGCTGTGCGGCAGAGGCGGCAAACAGTGCGGTCACTGAAATAACGGATTCCACATCCTCTCCTGCTTCAGCCAAAGAGGATGTAACCACTACCGCAGCGACCACCGCTTTGACGGAAGCCACAACGGTGCAGACAGAGCCTCCAGAGCCTGACATACGAACGGTTCACATCGTCTGCGCGGGCGACAACCTTATCCACTCCTCCATATACAATCAGGCAAAAAGAAGAGCCGCTGCCAACGATGAGGACGGCTACGACTTCGACTATGTATATGAGAAGATCGAGAAGTACCTTGAGGGCGCTGACATAGCCATACTCAATCAGGAGACCATAGTAACAGATGAGCTCGAGCCGTCTGACTACCCAAGGTTCTGCTCTCCCGCCGACCTCGGCGAAAAGATGATTGAGCTTGGATTCAACGTCATATCCCTTTCTAACAACCATATACTCGACAGAGGCGAGGAGGGACTTTTGGCAACGCTAAGGTTCTGGGACTCCCATGACGGTATTGTCAGGTACGGCGCATACCGTGACGAAGAGGATATGAACAATCTGCGCACTCTTGAGGTAAACGGCATAACATTCGCTTTTCTCGGCTATATGGAGCATACAAACGGATTGTCACTTCCGAGCGATTCCGAATGCGAGATAACATACCTCAGCGAGCTTGAGCTGATAGAAAAGCAGGTTCGGTATGCGGACGAGATAGCGGACGTCGTAGTGATCTCTCCGCACTACGGCAAGGAAACCATAAACGAGCAGACCGAAAGCCAGCTTGAGGTAACCCGCAAGCTTGTCGAGTGGGGAGCAGACCTTATAATAGGCACGCAGCCACACACCGCGCAGGCATGTACCTACATTGACAAGCCGGACGGCACTAAGGCGTTTGTATACTATTGCCTGGGCAATCTTGTCTCCGCTCAGAGCAGAGACCTGACTATGGTGGGAATATTAGGAGACCTTGACATAGTCAAAAACATGGATACCGGCGAGGTGATCATCCAAAATCCGAAGGCAATACCTATCATCACACAGTACGGCTATAACTATTCAAACATCCACATCGAGCCGTACGCGACATACACGCCTGAGCTGCTTGAGGAGCACGGCTGCGACGGCTTTGATCAGGACACAATAGATTATGTACTCAGCTTTATTCCCGAGGAGTATCTCTCCATAGAATAGTCCCTAAGGAGGTCTTTCATGTGGCAAATACCTTTGAGCTGATCTACGAAGTGGTTAAAAGTATACCATACGGCAAGGTCGCAAGCTACGGAGCTGTGGCGAGCCTTGCCGGAAATCCTCGCTGGTCGAGGGTGGTCGGATACGCGCTGCATATAAACCCTGACCCCTCTAATATACCATGCTACAGGGTAGTCATGAAGGACGGCAAGCTTTCTAATGCGTTTGCGTTCGGCGGAGAGGATGCCCAAAGGAAGCTCCTTGAAGCGGAAGGGGTTGGATTTTTGCCGGACGGAAAAGTGGATATGAAAAAATACAGCTGGATATAGCACAACAAGCGCCATCGCGATAAGTTTCGCGGCGGCGCTTTTTTACATCGAATATAGTGAGTCAGGCAAAGCGATTTTTATATCTCGCTTATTCAAACGCCCAACCGCAAATAAAAAGGAGCAGGGCTGATATCCTGCTCCTAAATCAATACTGTCCTTATCTTATGTCCATGCAAGAAGTCATAAGCTTGTCAGTTATAGTACATATACAGCTGACACTTAAGCATTCCGTTATAAAGCTTTCTTTTCTTGTCCGCCTTTTTCCCGAAGAACTTCTCAAACTCCTCGTGAGCGCAGATAATGTAGCAGGGGTTATCCTTTGACGGGTGAAGCGCCTGCCCCATCTTCTTATACAGCTCTTCAGCCTGCTTAAGCTCAAGCATTCTCTCACCGTACGGAGGATTGCACACCGTTATGACTCCGGGCTGAGGCTTGTACTCACAGATATCCGTCCGGCTGACCGTTATTCTCGGAGCAACGCCGGCAAATTTAACATTCCGTGCCGTAAGATCTGCCGCAAAGCTGTCAATATCCGAAGCTATTCCCCTAAACCGGTTTTCCTTGGCTATGGCTTCTCTTGCGGCCTCTCTTTCCTCAGACCACTGAGCTTTAGGGATACTTTCCCACTGCTCGGCGACAAAGCCTCTTTTGAGCCCCGGAGCTATTCTCAGGGCCTTGTATGCAGCTTCTATTATCAGCGTTCCGCTTCCGCACATGGGGTCGGCGACAACGCTGTCCCCTCTCACATGAGCAAGGTCGATTATGCCGGCGGCGAGCGTTTCCTTTATAGGAGCGTCGTTTGAGCTGCGGCGGTATCCGCGCTTATGAAGCCCCTCGCCGCTGGTGTCAAGATAAATCGTCGCCACGTCCTTGAGAATGTTGAACTGAATCCTGCACACAGCTCCGGTCTCTTCAAATATCGATATGCCGTATACAGACTTAAGCCGCTCCACCGCAGCCTTTTTTACTATCGACTGACAGTCGGGTATGCTGTAAAGCTTGGATTTTAGAGAATGACCCTTCACCGGGAACGCGTCGAGCCTACTGATATATCTCTCAAGCGGCAAGCCTTTTACGCCCTGAAACAGCTCCTCAAAGCTGTCCGCATGGAACGAACCGAGCTCGATAAGCACCCTCTCGGCAGTGGCAAGACAGATGTTAGCCTTTGCGGCCATCCTTATATCGCCGTCAAAGGATATCCTTCCATCAGTGACCGTAAGGTTCTCTCCGCCTATTCGCTTAATTTCAAACGACAGTACGCTCTCCAGCCCGAAATGGCATGGGCAGCAATACCTGATAGTCTCACTCATAAAAATCCCCGCTGTCTCTGTACGAGTTAGTTTTGTTATCTCCAGCTCTTGATAAGCTCATGAACATACGTGTACCTGTTTCCGGTAATGGCCTCATACTCGTTTACATCCACTCCCTCGGTAACTATCACCGCGGTATCCCTTGAGCCGAGTGATTCGAGCAGCTCATCCATAGGAGTCGGCGTGTGATCGCCTGAGCATGTGGCGGGAATGTTGGTCTTTTTATAGTAGCCTATCGCAGTGTCCTCGCAGTTGCTTCCTGCAATCAAGCCCGTGACGGTACAGTATTCTCTTTCGACAACCATGCTTGACGGGGTAAACTCCGCTATTTCCCCTGCCTCGGCAATATCACCGAAAATGTTCTTCCACATCTGCGGCGAGCCGTAGCAAGACGATGTGTCTATCTCCTCGGGTATGTCGTGACCTATCCAAAGTCCTGTTACATACTGCGGCGTGCAGCCGATGAACCACAGATCAGCCCAGTCCTGAGTAGTACCGGTCTTTGCGATAAGCTCTACTCCGTCAAGCCTCGCAAGGCGACCTGTACCTCTTGATGAGGAAACGACAGTCTCAAGCATTCTGTTCATCACATACGCCGTCGATTCCTCTATTACCTGATCGCCGAGCAGCGAGTGCTGATATACGACCTCTCCGTTGTTGTCAAGTATTCTTGAAATAAAGGTGGACTCGTAGTATTTTCCGCCGTTGCCGAACATCTGGTACGCCGTGACGAGGTCCTGAAGCGTAAGACCTTCGGTCAGCGCTCCTACGGACATAGGCGACCTTGCGATATCGGTAAATCCGTTATGATAAAGAACCAATGAACTAAGGTGCAGCCTGTAGTACATGAACTCAAAGCATTCGCTCGGGGAAAGCATTTCCACGACCTGAGCAGCGGTTGTGTTCAGCGACCTCTGAAGCGCGGAGAACGTAAAGTTATACTCCTTTGACCAAGACGAGGTATACGCTCCGCTGGTAGAGTAGTTTCTTGGCCAGACAAGATAGCCGTTCTCAGAGCCGGAGTCCTCGATAAGTAAAGGCACGTCCAAAAACTGTGTTGACCATGTTATCATGTCTCTTTCTACCGCGAGAGAATACGCTGAAAGCGGCTTTATCGCAGAACCGGGCTGCCTGTATGACATAGTCGCCCTGTTGAGACCAAGCGGACTCTCTTTTTCGCCTATTCCTCCCACTACGCCGAGAACCCTGCCGTTATAGTCCATGCATATGAACGCGCTCTGAGGAATGTCCTCGCTTCCGTCTTCTGAGAAGGTGTACAAATCGAGATATTTTCTCTCGAGCTCCTTTTGGATATCGAGGTCTACGCAGGTATAAATGCTGTAGCCGCCTCGTCTGAGCTTGCTGTACGCCTCATCCCATGTCAAGCCATAGTAGTCCATGAAGATCTCCGTAGCCTGATATATCACGGCGTCAACATAGTATGAAGAAACAGAGTCAAAATTGTCGTAAGCAGAAAGCACCGAAGAGTCTGTCACCGTCTCGTCGTCAATAGTGGTGTAGATCATGCTGCCGACAAGCTCCAGCTCGGCGTTAAGCGCCTCATCATACTCCTCGCTGGAGATAGCGCCGTTCTCCAGCATTTTGTCAAGTATATACTTTTTTCTCGCATAATTAGCTTCCGGATGTTTGATCGGATCGTTTGCAGTAGGGCTCTTGGTTATTGCGGCTATAGTGGTAGCCTCAGCCAATGAAAGCTCACTTACATCCTTGTTGAAGTAGTAGTTAGCAGCCGCCTGAACCCCGTAAATATTATTATTCAGCGGAACAAGATTTAAATATGCCTCGAGTATGTCGTCCTTTGAGTACTCCTTCTCAAGCTGAACAGCACGATATATCTCTCTTATCTTTCTCTCATAGCCCGCGATTCCGTCAACATCATCGTCACCGGTTATATTTTTTATAGTCTGCTGGGTTATAGTAGAAGCGCCACGCCTCGACTGCCCGGTTACTATCTCCATAGCCGCGACGGCAATGCCGTAAAAATCGACACCGTCATGGCTGTTAAAGCGCTCATCCTCAGAATATACAAATGCATCGCGGACATGCTGAGGAATCTCCTCGAGGTTGACCCATATTCTCTTCTCGCCCTCATTGGATATCATGTCGTAGACAAGCCAGTCATTGCCGTCCTGAGCGTAGATATATGTGGTATAGCTCGAGGAAACATCGTCGAGCTTGACCTCTGAGGTATCGTCCATCAGATTGACGACAAATACTGTCAAAGCAGAGCCTACTATAGTCACCGATATTACCAGCACCATAAGCAAGCAAAGTATTGCAACGCCTATGCCGCCTAAAATCTTCTTGATTACCCTATTTACCCTTGATACCTTTTTGCCTATTTTCCTTAGTGATAACTTCAATTTAGCTCTCCTTTCACCGTGTTTGCGCTATAAAACCAAATACCAGCATGAGTATACCACATATTTTCCCGGATGTTAATAGAAAAATCCAAACTGTAACACTTTCTTAATTATTTTTCGTGACAAAGGCGGACGCCGGGAATACCCGACATCCGCCAAATTCTTTTTGTGTCAATATACTTGATGCGCCGGTCTGATTTAGGAGAAAAATCACTCCTCGTCAGAAGACTCCGCCTTCTTAGCTTCGTCGCTCAAAAGCTCTCTGATAGAAAGGCTTACGCGCTTAGTCTCAGGGTTGATCTCGGTGATCTTGGCCTGAACGGTCTGTCCTACGGTGAGGAAATCAGCGACATTGTTTACTCTCTGGTTGGCAATCTGAGAAATGTGTATAAGTCCGTCGATGCCGGGGATGATCTGAGCGAATGCGCCGAAATTAGTAATAGAGACGATCTTAACATCGACAACCTGTCCTACAGTATAGCCGTTCTTGAAGATCTCCCACGGATTGTCAGACTGCTTCTTATAGATGAGAGAAACCTTACCGGTCTCCTTATCGATGTCCTTGATAGTTACCTCGATCTTGTCCCCTACAGAAACTACATCTGAAGGATGCTTGATTCTCGCCCAAGTAAGATCTGACTTTCTGATAAGTCCGTCCACTCCGCCGACATCTACGAAAACTCCGTAATCGGTGATAGACTTAACCTCACCGGTAACGACCTGTCCTACCTCAGCGGTCTCAAAGAACTGAGCCCTCTTGACGGCTCTCTCCTCAGAGGCTACCTTTCTTATAGAACCAACAGCTCTCTTTCTCTGCTCGTTGAGCTCGATGATCTTAAACCTTACGTTGGTCTTGAGAATAGAGTCAAGGCTCTCTCCCTGTTTTACTCCGGTCTGAGACGCAGGAACGAACACCCTTACGCCGTTAGAGACAACAATTACGCCGCCCTTGATAACATTCGTAACGGTTCCCTCAAGAACCTCGCCGGCCTCAAACGCCTTCTTGATCTCCTCGTACCCCTTCTGAGCGTCTATCTGTTTCTTGGACAAAGTAGCGATACCGTCTACATCGTTAAGCTTGGTCACGATTACTTCGATCTCATCGCCGACCTTGACAATGTCGGACGGCTTTGCGTTAGGGTCGTTTGAAAGCTCAGATACTGGAATATATCCGGTATGCTTTGTTCCGATGTCAACGATAACTTCAGTGCTGTTTACAGCTGTTACAACGCCGCTTACTCTCTTTCCGGTATATATTTTTTTGAAGGTCTGTTCAATCGCTTTCTCAAAATTGAACTCCTCGTCATTTGAAATAATGTCAGTCATAGTTTTTTGTACCTCCTCAATGATATATGCCGGGGTCGATGCGCCGGCGGAGATCCCCACGGATCCCGAATGAGAAAAATCAATATCCATAAGCTCAGATGCATCCTCGATCAGATAGCATCTAACATTTTTTGAGCAAATATCATACAGCTTTGCGGTATTTGAGCTGTTCCTGCCGCCGATGATTATCATGGTATCACAGCTTTGGGACAGCTTCTGAGCCTCGGTCTGCCTCAGCGTAGTCGCGTTGCAAACCGTATTGTACACCTTAACGCCCTCATGAAGCATTGCCTTATGAACGCATTCTTCCCACAATTCTATATTATAAGTTGTTTGCGAAAGAATTGCAACACCTTTTTTATAATTTTCACAATTTTTTCTAAGAAGCTCCTCGAGTTCTTCACTATCTCCGAAAACGCTGCAATTTTTTTCCGCGTACGCGAGTATTCCCTGAACCTCGGGGTGAGATTTGTCCCCCGCAACCAGCACATACTCCCCTCTGGCGGCGCACTCGGCAGCCAGCTCGTGTATTCTCTTGACATTCGGGCAGGTGGCGTCGATAATCGTGGCTCCGAGGCGGTCAAGCTCCTCGTACACCTGCGGTCCTACACCATGCGAGCGGATTATCACGGCGTCGCTGTCCGTCACACCGTCAAGCGAATCAATCACCTCTACGCCCCTTGCCTCAAGATCCGAGACTACGTTTCGGTTATGTATCAGCGAGCCGTAGGTGTAAATACGCCTGTACTTTCCCACGGCGTCGTACGCCATGCCGACCGCGCGCTTTACTCCATAGCAAAAGCCGGCGGTCTTGGCGACAGTTACGCTTTTTTTCCGCATCAGAGAAGCTCTCCTATCCTGCTCATTATCAGATCCCTTGAGCGCCGCAGCTCGGCTGCTGAAAACGACGAACCAAGCCGTATTTCCTTATACAAAATCGGCTTGCCGTATCTTACCGTCACTCTGGTTCGCTTTCCCTGCTGCTTGTCTATCTTTATTCCCACAGGCAAAACATCACATTTGGCAAAATGGCTTATGAACGCCACTCCGCTCTTTCCCTTTCCGAGCTTGCCGTCCTTTGAGCGGGTGCCCTCCGGGAAAATGGTGAGGCTATATCCCCTGTTTAAATACTTCATTGCGGTTCTGAGCGCGTCCCTGTCAGACTGCCCGCGCTTTATCGGAAAGGCGTTGAGCATTCTTAAAAGCACAGATAAAAGCTTGTTCTTGAATATGCTCTCCTTCGCCATATAGGAGGATATATTCCTTATTCCTGCGCTGACATACACCGGATCAGCCCACGAAATGTGATTTGAGGCGACTATATACGGGCCCTTGCGCGGAACATTCTCGCAGCCCTCGTACTTTAATGAGACCATTGTCCTCATTGCGAGCCTTACTCCTAACCTCACAATCCCGTAAAAAAACAGCCTCACTTCGGAAAGAGTCTTTTTGCGGTGAGAGTCGGCGCTGGTCTTTTCGATGATTATCTCGCACACCCGGTTTACGACCTCTTCTATGCCCATATCCGAGGTATCAAGCTCTATCGCGTCGTCAGCCTTTTTGAGCGGAGCTATATCCCTGTGCGTGTCGTTATAATCCCTCTGGTTTATCTCCCGAAGTACAGTCTCATAGCTGACGTCCTCTCCCTTTCCGACGAGCTCATCGTACCTTCTTTTAGCTCGCACCTCCGCTGACGCTGTCATAAAAATCTTGACATTTGCGTTTGGAAGAATGACGGTGCCGATATCCCTTCCGTCCATAACAATATTGTTGGAGGCGGCTATGCTTCTTTGGAGCTCAAGCAAAAACTCCCTCACCTTTGGAATGGCGGACACATTTGACGCCGCCATGGAAATTTCGTTAGTGCGTATAAGCCCCGAAACGTCCTCGCCGTTCAGAAGGACTATCTGCTTGCCGTCCGAATATTCAAGCTTAAGCCCGATCTCGGACAAAAGCGGTTCTACCTCGGCGGGAGACTTTGTGTCGGCGCCCCGTCTTGTGACATACAGACCTATCGCGCGGTAAAGCGCTCCGGTGTCAACATATATGTAGCCAAGCCTTCTCGCTACAGCCCTCGCAATGGTGGATTTTCCTGCGCCGCTCGGTCCGTCGAGAGCACAATTTGTTACAATATTACGATATCCCATTCTGATATCTCCTTCACAAAACGCTGTTATATATAGCTTGCGCAGCCGCGTTCGAGGTCGAGAAAGCTATTTGAAGATTATATCCGCCCGTCACCGCGTCCACATCTATAATTTCACCTGCAAAGTAAAGCCCTTTTACAAGCTTCGATTCCATCGTCACCGGATTTATCTCCTTGACGCTTATCCCGCCGCTTGTAATTATAGCCTCGTCTATCGGTCTAAGCGATTCCGGCGTAAGCTCAAACCGCTTCAACAGGCGACATAGACCTTCTCTCTCCGCTCGTGTAATTTGGTTGCACTGCTTATTTGGCGGGATTTTTGATAATTTTACAACGGTGTCAATAAGCTGAGAAGGCAGAAGCCTTGTCAGCGAGTTCTCGAATTTCTCCGACGGCGTATCGCCAAAGTCCCGATCTATTCTCCTCTCAAGCTGCTCATGGCTCAGCCCGGGCTTAAGGTCTATGGCTATAGTATACTTTTTCTTTTCGAGCTTTTCAGTCTGCATGAAGCAGGAGGCTGAAAGCGTAAGTGGTCCCGATATACCGTATGTTAAAAAATTCATCTCGCCGAGCTCTGAAAAAACAGGCTGCTTTCTGCCCTCCTCGTATAGTGAAAGAGTGACGTTTTTGAGCGCCAAGCCGGATAGATCCGCAACATATTCCTCTGACAGCACCACCGGAACTAAAGACGGCTTAAGCTCGGTAACTGTATGCCCTAACCTTTCAGCCATTCTGTAACCGTCTCCTGTTGAGCCTGTTTTGGGATAGGACATACCGCCGGTGGCGAGAATTACATTTTTTGCGAAGTAACTGCATTTTTCGCACTCCGTCCCAATGACTTTCCCGCCATCGGTCATTATCGATACCGCCCTGTCCCTGATTATCTTTACATTTTTGTGCTCAAGCAGCTTTTGCATGGCGTCGGCGACGTCGTCCGCTTTGTCGCTTACCGGGAATACCCTTCCCCCACGCTCTGTTTTAAGCGGTACGCCTCTGTTTTCAAACCACATCATTACATCCTGCGGAGTAAATCGGTTTAGTGAGCTGTACATAAACTTCGAGTTGCGGTTTATCTTCTTTATTACACCATCAGGCAACGAGTTGTTTGTCAGATTACACCTGCCCTTGCCGGTTATTCTGAGCTTCCTGCCGAGCTTATGATTCGGCTCTATCAGCATTACCCTGAGCTTTTTTTCAGCCAGAAGGCAGGCTGAAAACATCCCGGCCGCTCCCCCGCCTATGACTACCACATCGGCGTCCTGAACTGTGTCATACTCCCGCATACGCTTCTCCGTTCTTTTCGTATACGTCGTATTCCTCCCAGATCTGCTCAAGCGCCTTGAAGCTCTTTGACACGGCGTCGTAGTTTTTGATTGAAACCGCCACTATCAGAGCGTTTATCAGGCTCAAAGGAGCCACAAGCGAGTCTACAAAAGATACCATATCGCTTCTCGCAAGAAGCACCTTTCCGGCGTGTGAGGCGACCGGAGAATCCATGCTGTCCGTTATCGCCACCGAATCCGCGCCCTTTGAGCATGCGTAGGCAAGCGCGTTTACCGTCTGCTTTGAGTAGCGCGGGAAGGATATACCTATAATGAGATCACCCTCGCCTATCCTCATGAGCTGCTCGTATAGCTCGCTGCGGCTGCCAGTCTGCACGAGTATCACATTCGGAAGCATGAGCTTAAAATAGTAGCTCATGAACGAAGCAAGGGCAGCCGAGCTCCTTATTCCCATGATATAAATGCTCTTAGCTGAGATTATGCTGTCTACCGCGGCGTTAAACGAGTCCTCGGCGGTTTCCTCTATGGTCTGGCGGATGTGCTCGATATCATTCTGCAAAACCTTCCTGAACACCTCCGCACCCTTGAGCCTGTCATGGGATACCTCTATTCTCTGCACGGCAGTCAGCTTGTTGCGCGTCGCCTCCTGAAGCACTCTTTGAAGCGAAGGATAACCGTCAAAGCCAAGCTCGGCAGCGAATCTTACCACGGTAGACTCGCTGACCCCAACGCTTTCTCCAAGCTTAGCAGCGGTCAGAAAGGACGCCCTGTCATAATGCTCGAGTATAAAATCCGCTATTTTGCGGTGGCTTTTTGACATGCCGTCCCTTTTCTCATCCAAAAACTCAAAAATATCATTCACCATTTTTAATCACTTCACACATCCAACTTTTTTGCAGCCTCGCCGCAGCCTTTTTCAGTTTCCGAAAAGCCTGCGGAGCTTTTTCGAAACGGTCTGCCGCCTTTTGAGAGTTTCAGCCTCGTCGATTGTGTACACTCCGTCCGAAAAATCTATTACGCTGCCCTCTTTGGCTCCGTCCGGAAGAAGCCTTACATCCACATTCACATGCGAAAGGTCCTCCTTCTCACAGACGGCGAAGCCTCCCTCAAGCCTGTCGATAATAAGCTTCAAGGCTCATCCCTGCCCTTCCGCCGACACCGAAAGTCCGTCAGCGCTGCAGGTAAACACCACGCTCCCGTCGTTGTCGGTTCGGTAAATTTTGTCGGTATATGAGCGGAGCCTTGTGACAGTATCCGGATTTGGGTGGTTATAGCTCGAGTCGCCGCACTCTATCACGCAGTACTCGGGGCTTACGGCGTCAAGGAAATCATAGCAGGACGAGGTGCTGCTGCCGTGGTGCGGGACCTTAAGGACATCCGCGTCCAGCTCATATCCGGCCTCTATAAGGTCTTGTTCGACCGACTTTTCTATGTCTCCCGTGAACAAAAAGCTTTTTCCTGCAAACTCAAACAAAACCACCGTTGAGTAGTTGTTGTAGTTGTCGCCTGAGTAATCAGGCTGAATTATGGTTATTTCACCGCTTCCAAACTCGAAGCTTGCGTCGCTCGACGCCGTAAGGGTACAGCCCTTTTCATCAACGGCGTCCAAAAAGCGCTCATATGTCTTGGTTGTCGGGGTATACTCCTCCGGAATTTCCGGCGTTATCACCACGCCGACCTCTATGTCAGAGCCAAGCACTCCGGAAAGTCCTCCTATATGATCTGAGTGAGGGTGGGTGGCTACAATATAATCAAGCTCGGTAACGCCCAAGGACTCCAGATAGCTGACGACCGCCGCGCCGTATTCCGCCTCTCCCGCGTCTATGAGCATTGTGCTCCCATCGTCCGAGATTATAAGCTCGCTGTCTCCCTGACCGACGTTTATATAGTGAACCTGCGCGCTGCCGTCAGGCATAACAGTCTCACCGGGCTGTTTGCCGCCTGAAAAATCAAAGTCGTAAAAATACACCAAAACGCAGGCGAGAATACATACCAATACGGTTACCAGCGCGCCCGACTTTTTGGATTTTCTACCGCTTTTTCTGAACCTTATTGCGGAGCGATTTTGTCCTGCCATTTCTTTGTGTCACCTTTCCGCCTGAACGGCTGAGTCCGCCGGACTTTGAAGCGGCGCTCTTTAACTGCTGCTGTTTTTTCTGATATTCGAGATCCGGTTTTACAAGGCAATCCTTTCCGTGACCGATAAGATCCGTCCTGCCCGCCTTTTCGAGCGCCTCTATAACCCTGCGCTGATTTTTCGGCATGAAGTACTGCAACAGAGCTCTTTGCATCGCTTTATCGTGCGGATCTCTGGCAACATACACCGGCTCGAGCGTGTATGGGTCAAGCCCGGTGTAGAACATGCAGGTGGAAATTGTTCCGGGCGTAGGGTAAAAGTCCTGAACCTGCTCGGGGTGGATGTTGTTTTCCTTTAGGAACACCGCAAGCTCTACAGCCTCCTTGAGCGTGCTTCCCGGGTGGGAGGACATCAGGTACGGGACAAGATACTGCTCCTTGCCGATCTTTTTATTTATCTCATAGAACTTTTTCTGGAATTTCTTATACGCCTCTATGTGAGGCTTGCCCATTTTGTCAAGAACCTGAGCCGAACAATGCTCTGGAGCTACCTTGAGCTGCCCGCTTACATGATACTTTATCAGCTCGGTCATAAACTCGTCGTCCTTATCCTCGATAAGGTAGTCGTACCGTATTCCGGAGCGAATGAAAACCTTTTTGACTCCCTCTACCGCCCTGAGCTTTCTCAGTATGTCGAGGTACTCGCTGTGGTCTACCTTGAGGTTGGGACATGGCTTGGGAGCAAGGCACTTTCTGCCCTTGCACAGCCCATGCTCGAGCTGCTTATCGCAGGACGGGTTCCTGAAGTTTGCCGTAGGGCCTCCGACGTCGTGGATATATCCCTTGAAGCCGGGAAGCTTGGTCAAAAGCTTCGCCTCACGAAGAATCGACCCCTCGCTGCGAACCGATATCTTTCTTCCCTGATGCAGGGCTATCGAGCAGAAGTTGCAGAAGCCGAAGCAGCCGCGGTTGTGTGTAATGGAAAACTGTACCTCCTGAATGGAAGGCACTCCGCCCTCCGCCTCGTACATCGGATGATATGTTCTCATATAAGGCAGCGAGTACACCTCGTCAAGCTCTTCTGTTGTCAGGGCGTACGGCGGCGGGTTCTGTACAAGCATCATGTTCCCGTGACGCTGCAATACTATCCTGCCGTATACCTCGTCCTGCTGGTCGTACTGGATCCTGCAAGCCCTTGCGTACATCTCCTTGTTTGAGCTTACCATCTCATAGGATGGACACTCCACTCCTCCCAATGGCGTCTCGACCGTCGGACAGAGATAGCAGGTTCCCCTGACATCTGTTATCGAGTGGATATCCTCGCCTGAATTTAGCCTTTTCGCCAGCTCGACTATGCAATTCTCGCCCATGCCGAACATGAGCAAATCAGCGCCTGAGTCAACCAAAATCGAGGGTCTTACCTTGTCGTCCCAGTAATCATAGTGCGCAAAACGGCGCAAGGACGCCTCAAGCCCTCCTATCAGCACGGGAACGTCAGGGTAAATCCTCTTGAGAGCCTGAGAATAGACTATTACCGCTCTGTCGGGGCGCTTTCCGGCTTTATTTCCCGGGGAATATGCGTCAAAGCTTCTTCGCTTCTTAGCTACGCTGTAGTGCGCGACCATTGAATCTATGTTTCCAGCAGACACCAAAAAGCCGAGCCTCGGCTTGCCGAGCCTCATAAAATCCGCATCGCTATGCCAGTTTGGCTGAGCGATTATTCCGATGGTGAAGCCGTTGTGCTCTAAGACCCTTGATATTATCGCCGCGCCGAAGCTTGGGTGATCGACATAAGCGTCACCCAGAATATACACAAAATCAAACTGCTCTATGCCGAGCCTGAGCATCTCCGCCCCTGAAACAGGTATAAATCCGCTCATTATTCCTCCAATCCGTCTTTGCCGGAGCTTCCCATATACGCCCGCCTCTCAAGAAGCTGTGCCTTGGTCATTTTAACCTCTCTGGGCTTTGCGCCGTCGGCGGGACCTACTATTCCCATCTCCTCAAGCTCGTCCATGATCCTTGCCGCTCTTGCGTAACCGAGCTTGAGTCTTCTCTGCAAATATGACGTCGAGGCCTGTCCTGCCTCCACCACCGCCTCAATGGCGCGCTCCGTCATGTTGTCAGAGGATGATTCCTGGCTCTGCTCAGCCTGCTTTTCTCCCTTAGGGACAGGAATGTGCTTTTCTATTTCGGTAGCTACCTCTTCGTCATACTGCGACGAGGTCTGCGCCTTGAGATAGTCCACAACGCGCTTTATCTCCTCTGTAGCGACATAGCTTCCCTGAACTCTTATCGGCTTGCCAAGACCTACCGGCTTATACAAAAGGTCGCCGTTTCCAAGTAGCTTGTCGGCTCCGCCTTCATCGAGTATTACCCTCGAATCAACCTGATTTGATACCTTAAGAGCGACACGGCTTGGTATATTGGCCTTGATAAGACCTGTTACTATGTCAACTCTGGGGCTCTGTGTCGCTATGACAAGGTGCATTCCGGCAGCTCTTGCCAGCTGAGCGAGCCTGCATATAGAGTCCTCTACCTCTTTCGGAGCCGCCATCATCAGATCGGCAAGCTCGTCCACTATTATGAGGATCTGCGGCAGGGGCGTCAAAACATCGCTCTTTGCGGCAGCCTTGTTGTAGTCCTTAAGATCCCTTACGCCGTTGTCCGCAAACAGCTTGTACCTCTTGAGCATCTCGGTCACAGCCCAGCCGAGGGCTCCCGCCGCCTTCTTGGCTTCCGTGACGACAGGTATCAGAAGATGAGGTATACCGTTATACACAGGGAACTCTACCTGCTTCGGGTCGATGAGTATGAGCTTCACCTCGTCGGGAGAGGCGTTATACAAAACGCTCATAATAATAGAGTTTGTGAACACCGACTTACCTGAGCCGGTAGTACCCGCTATCAGGATATGCGGCATCTTTGAGATGTCGCCTATGATTATCTTGCCCTCCACGTCTTTTCCTACCGGGAAGCAGAGCTTTCCGCCGGCGCTTCTGAACTCGTTCGAGTCTATAACCTCGCGTATGCAGACCGTCTCCCTCAGCTTGTTCGCAAGCTCTATTCCGACAGCCGCCTTTCCGGGAATAGGCGCTTCTATTCTCACTCCGTTCGCGGCAAGGTTCAGCGCGATATCGTCCACCAAGCTTGTAATCTTACTTACCTTTACACCGGCGGCAGGCTGAAGCTCGTATCTTGTGACCGAGGGACCGCGGTGGATGCCTACTATTCTTGTAGCGACTCCGAAGCTGCGCAGAGTCTCTACCAGAGTCTCTGAATTTCTATCCGTCTCATTTCTTGTGTCGTCGTCGGAGACCATCTGCTGAGGCGGGTTCAAAAGCTCTATAGGCGGAGGGACAAAATCGGACGGAGATGCCTCATCCATCTCTATCAGCGTTGTCTGGCCGTCCTTCCCTACATATATCGGGTTTACCGTTTCGCTGCCGCTTATTAAATTATCGTCTGCCGAGACGTCAGCGTTTGAAGCAGGAGCAAAGTACGGCTCTGCGACGCCATCCGGCTTATCTTGTGCAGCCTTTACAGCCTCTTCCGCACCTTTATCTTCCTGCGCCTCATAAGACAGCGCTTGCTCGGACGACTGCTCGTCCGCTATGAAATCGGCAGGAGTCATCCTGCCCTTGCGCTTTTTCTTTTCCGGTTTGCCCAAGACTTCTGATGCGGCATTGTCTGCCGGATGCTCAGGCATATCTGGCTGATCGGTTATGTACTTGGCAACGTCCACCCACTTTTTGGGCTTTGCCTCCTCCTTGGCAGCAATGGCGGCAGCTTTCTTGGCTTCCTCTTCTTTTGCTATCTGTCTGGCAGCTTTTTCCTCGTCGTTGCTTTCAACAGACTCCTTAAGCTTTCCCGCAAGCCTTGCAATCCCCTTCCACAGGTCGACAAAAGTAATATTTGTGAGCAGCATGACAAAGAGTACTATCAGCAAAATTATGACTATAAGCGCTCCGACATCTCCTAAAAGCGCGCTGAGGGCGCCTCCCAGGAAAATACTGAGCGCTCCTCCGCCCTGACGAAGCTCCGCGCCGTTTTTGTACAGCGTTGTTATAGCGCTGCCGAGGCCTTCGCCGGCAAACGCCTCCGAGCCGGTGCTGAAGCCGTGAATAATCTCAAAAAGCGGGCTGACCAGCAGAATCAGCGCCGCGCCCTGTATTACCTTCACTACTACCGCGCTCTTCGACTTATCCATAGCAAGCATCACGGCTACATATATCACGACAGGGGCAAGTAAAATCGCAGATACACCGAACAGTCCCCACAGTATATCCTGCATACCGCTCCAAAGCGCCTCTCCCCTGAGCCATGTCAGGAATATCAAAAACACTCCGACGATGAATATAACGGTAGACCATGCGCGGTTATGCTGTATTCTTTTTGCCTCGGTTAAAGCATTTTTCTTTTTTGTCTGCGTTCCGGTTCTTTTAGTTGAAGACTTTTGCGGCATTTATACCCTTCCTTCGCTTGTTATCCTATGACGATCGGATGACCGATGATAGCCTCTATTATCGCTATTACAATCACAACCGCTCCGAGCGCGCCTGTATATATCCAGAATATCTTGAACTTGTCGCTCTTGATAAGCATCTGAACAAGCTTGATTGAAAGCACTCCTACTATCGCGGCGACAACAAAACCGATTATGCAGGGCAGCACACCGGCGGATGACTCTTGCCCTATGCCGTCCTTTATCTCAAGAGCAGCTCCGCCGAGTATCGCGGGTATTCCGAGAATAAAGGAATAGCTTACCGCAGCCTCACGGGTAAGACCGCGGAAAAGTCCCGCGCTGATGGTAGAGCCTGAGCGGGATACCCCGGGAAGCAGCGCAACGCCCTGGAAGAAGCCGATGACTACCGAGTCGCGGTAACTCGCGTCAATTCCACGCTTTTTGCCTGCCGGAGTCCTATCCGCCATGAACAAAATAGCGGCGGTGTACAAAAAGCAGATTCCCTCGATAAATATGCTCTCATCCTCGGCAAAGCCCTCGAACATTTCCTTAAAAATCATAAACGGAACGAGAATGAGGGTTGAAACTATGTACATGAAAACCAGCCTGCGCTGTGGTGAAGCGTTCTTTACGGAAAATTTTCGGGTGAATATATCTTTTATCATGCTGATAAATTCCATTATAAGCTCGTAAATCTGCTGCCTGAATACTACAAACACCGCTACAAGCGTTCCTAAATGGAGAATCGCCGAGAACATCAGCGCACCCTCTCCGCTGTTGCCGGTAAAGTGCTGATAAAGTGAAAGGTGACCTGAGGACGATATCGGCAAAAACTCTGTAACGCCCTGAATTATCGCCTGAAAGATTGCAGAAATGATTGACATGTTATCTTCCCTTCCTGTTCATTTGCATAGTATTGACTTCTCTGAACGAAAAATGTCGGCTGGCACCCTGTTTGGCTAAAGCCTGCTGCCCGGAAAGTACCTTTTGTCAAGGTACATCTCAGGATCGGTAGAGAACAGGCTTTTTACAACTTTATTTTTCCCGCAGACAAAATATTCTACCATGCCGCGGCATTTGCCGTTTGTGCCCGAGGCTATGCTTCTGAATCTGTTCGCCTGAGGTATCTCTCCCTCTCGGGTGAAAATATCATACTCGCTTATTATTGTGTAGAGCATTTCCCGTCCTCCTCTATCATTCGGTAAAGGCAGGCTATCGCATCGCTCAAGCCACCTACCGAGTCTATTATGCCCTCCTCGACAGCGTCCTCCCCGGTCAGAACGCTTCCTACGTCCATCACAAGCTCGCCGGTACGGAGCATAAGCTCCTTGAAACGCTCAGCGGATATTTGAGAGTTGTCTGAAACAAACCGCACTATCCTCTCCTGCATCTTCTCAAAATAGGAAAGCGTCTGCGGCACTCCGAGGACAAGCCCGGTGAGCCTGACAGGATGAATGGTCATCGTCGCGGATTTTACTATAAAGGAATGCTTTGCGCTTACGGCGAGCGGAACGCCTATAGAATGCCCTCCGCCGACTACTATCGACACGGTGGGGGTCTTCATAGACGATATGAGCTCGGCTATGGCAAGCCCGGCTTCAACATCCCCGCCGACCGTGTTTATGATGATGATAAGACCCTCGATGGTCTTGTCCTGCTCTATCGCCACCAGAGCCGGCATGATATGCTCGTACTTTGTGGTCTTATTCTGCGGCGGCAGGATATAATGACCCTCGATTTGCCCTATTACGCTCAGGCAGTGGATCAAATGCTTCGAATTTGATACGGCGATATCCCGATACTGCTCGGAAAGCTCCGCCTGCTCTGCGGTGACCTCGTTATTTTGCTCAGCCGTCATGCGACTTTCAGCCCCCTATGACTTATTTGACAATATTTCATGGGGTACTATGTCCCGCTTGCGGCTCTTTTATTCACAGCCGGCATGTCCGGCACATTTTGAATACCGCACTTTTTGCGCCAACGAGATATTGTGGCGCAAGCCAAAGCGCATACGCTTACATACACATTTTATATTATAGCCTAACAAGTTTTCACAGTCAAGAAAGGAAGAGAATTATTTTAGACTGAATTTACCGTTTTAATGCAAAAAAGTGTGTCCGATTATCTTGACAACTTTGGTCTGCTATAATAAAATATATTTCATATAGCCATTACGGCATTGCCGTGTTTTTCGCGACAAATATTCACGCAAGGAGAGATGCACATGGGCTACACGGTAGCTGAAAAGATACTTAAGGAACACCTTGTAGAAGGAGAGTTCAAGAAGGGCTCCGAGATAGGCATAAGAATTGACCAGACTCTTACTCAGGACGCCACCGGAACAATGGCATATATAGAGTTTGAGGCAATGGGTATACCGAGGGTAAGAACCGAAAAGAGCGTGGCGTATATCGACCACAACACCCTGCAATCCGGCTTCGAAAACGCCGACGACCATCGTTTCATAGGCTCGGTAGCCAAAAAAAGAGGCATTTCCTTCTCACGTCCCGGAAACGGAATCTGCCACCAGGTTCACCTCGAGAGGTTCGGTATTCCCGGAAAGACGCTCATAGGCTCTGATTCACACACTCCCACCGGCGGCGGACTCGGAATGATAGCTATCGGCGCCGGCGGACTGGATGTCGCAGTTGCCATGGGCGGCGGAACATACTACATAACCTACCCCAAGATAGTCAAGGTTGAGCTTAAGGGCAAGCTTTCCCCGTGGGTATCCGCCAAGGACGTTATCCTTGAGGTTCTTCGCAGAATGAGCGTCAAAGGCGGCGTAGGCAAGATCATCGAATACTGCGGCGATGGAGTAAAGACACTCAGCGTCCCCGAGAGAGCTACCATAACCAACATGGGCGCAGAGCTTGGCGCAACCACCAGCGTTTTCCCCTCTGACGAAAGGACACTCGAATTTTTGAGAGCTCAGAAGCGCGAGGAGGTATATAAGGAGATAAGCGCAGATCCGGACGCTGAATACGACGAGGAGCTGGTTATTGAGCTTGATAAGCTCGAGCCGCTTGTCGCCTGCCCGCACTCTCCCGATAATGTCAAGACGGTAAAAGAGCTTGAGGGTATGAAAATCGACCAGGTATGTATCGGCTCCTGCACCAATTCCTCCCTGCTTGACATGATGAAGGTGGCGTACATACTCAGGGGCAAGACTGTCCACCCTGATGTCTCCCTCTCGATAGCTCCCGGCTCGAAGCAGGTGCTCAATATGCTCTCCCGCGGCGGAGAGCTTTCCGATATGATAGACGCCGGAGCAAGGCTGCTTGAGTCTGCCTGCGGTCCCTGCATAGGCATGGGTCAGTCTCCCAACTCAAAGGGAGTATCGCTCAGAACCTTCAACCGCAACTTCTTGGGCAGATCCGGCACCAAGGATGCCCAGATATACCTTCTTTCCCCCGAGACCGCCGCGATTTCAGCGATAACAGGCGTTCTTACCGACCCGAGAAGCCTCGGAGAGATGCCCCAGTTCGAGCTTCCGGCTACATTCATCATAAACGACAATATGATTGCTCTGCCTGCCAGCAAGGAGGAGGCAGACAAGGTAGAGGTACTCAAGGGTCCGAATATCAAGTCCTACCCCGAGACATCTCCTCTTCCCGAGTCGCTTCACATAACCTGCTCGCTCAAGGTCGGAGACAACATCACTACAGATCACATTATGCCAGCCGGCTCAAAGATTCTTCCTCTCAGGTCGAATATACCCGAGATCTCCAAGTACTGCTTCAGCGTGGTAGATGAGAAATTCCCCGAGAGGGCGCTCAGCCTCGGCACGAGCGCGATAATAGGCGGCTCTAACTACGGACAGGGCTCCTCAAGAGAGCATGCGGCTTTAGCGCCGCTCTACCTCGGAATAAAGACGGTAATAGTAAAGTCGTTCGCAAGAATACACAAGGCTAATCTCGTCAACGCCGGCATACTCCCGCTTACATTCGCCAATGAGGCTGATTATGACAAAATTTCCGCAGGAGACGAGCTGTGCCTTGATAACCTCAGAGAGGCTGTCAAGAGCGGCAATACCGTTACCCTCAAGGACAAGACCAGCGGCATAGAGGCAATTCTCAATATCGAGCTTTCCGAAAGAGAGCGCGAGGTAATCCTCGAGGGCGGCCTGCTTGACTACACCAGAGAGCGCATAAAGTAAAACAGGAAGTGAGCCCGTTTGTACCCTTACGACAGCATGTCATATAATGAGCAAATCTCACTGCCGGAGTTTCTTAGGGAAAAGCTTTTTTCCCAGTACGGCGAAGAGCTTACCGAAAAAATAAGGCAGGGGTATCTTGCAAGGCGGCGGGTGAGCCTGCGGCTCAACCCGCTGAAGGGAGACCGTAACGCCACGCTTGACGAGCTCAACGCCGCAGGGCTCTCGCCCGAGCCGGTCAGCTGGTACCGCGACGCATTCACACTTTCCAAAGCGAGGGAAAGCGACGTTCGCTCGCTTAAATCCTACGAAGACGGAAGGATCTATATGCAGAGCCTCAGCTCGATGCTTCCGCCGCTTATCCTCTCCCCAAAGCCGGACACCGATATCCTTGACATGGCGGCGGCACCCGGAGGCAAGACCACTCAGATAGCGGCGCTCTGCGGCAACAAATGCAGGATAACCGCCTGCGAGCGAAACGCGGCAAGAGCGGAGCGTCTCAGATACAACATCGCTAAGCAGGGAGTAGGCTGCGCGTATGTGATGCTGATAGACTCAAGGCAGCTTAACAGCGGCTTCTCGTTCGACTCGATACTCCTTGACGCACCATGCAGCGGAAGCGGCACTCTCACAGCCTCGGAGCTTTGCAAGGGTCACTTTACCAATACGCTTATAAAAAAGAGCTCTGAAACGCAGCGAGCGCTTTTAACCAAGGCTCTTGAGCTTCTTAAGCCCGGGCATGAGATGGTATACTCCACCTGCTCTATACTCGCTGAGGAAAACGAGGATGTTGTCGGCCGTGTAATTTCAAAATCCCGAGCCGAGGTAGTTAAGCTCGATGATGCGTGGCTGGGCGAGCTGCCTCTTTTGCCGGTCAAGCTGCCCGGGACGGTCTGCGTTTGCCCGGACGCCGATTACGAGGGCTTCTTTATAGCAAAGCTGAGAAAGCTGCCAAATTGACACGGCATACTTTTATCAATTCTTTACAACCAAAAAGGAAGTGCGAAATATGGACAAAATCAAAATGACTACCCCCATCGTAGAGATGGACGGCGACGAGATGACAAGGGTCGTCTGGAAAATGATAAAGGACGAGCTTATACTGCCCTATGTTGACCTCAAGACCGAATACTACGACCTCGGACTTGAGTACCGCAACCAAACCGACGACCAGGTTACCATAGACAGTGCGAACGCGACCAAGAAATACGGAGTCGCGGTAAAATGCGCGACTATCACCCCAAACGCCGCAAGAGTTGAAGAGTACAAGCTCAAGCAGATGTGGAAGTCCCCCAACGGCACGATAAGAGCGATACTTGACGGCACGGTATTCCGAGCTCCGATCATCATAAAGGGCATCACTCCCTTTATACCGAGCTGGACAAAGCCTATAACGATTGCCCGTCATGCCTACGGCGACATATATAAGAATACAGAGCTCAGAGCTCCTAAGGGCAGCAAGGCTGAGATAGTCGTTACTGATGAAAACGGCAACGAGACAAGGGCTCTGATACACGATTTCAAGGCGAGCGGCGGAATTGTTCAGGGTGTTCACAACACAGACGCCTCTATCTCAGGCTTTGCCAGATCCTGCTTCACCTACGCTCTTGACACCAAGCAGGATCTGTGGTTTGCGTCAAAGGACACTATCTCTAAGGTGTACGACCACAGGTTCAAGGATATCTTTGCCGAGATCTACCAAAACGAGTTCAAGGAGAAGTTTGAAGCAGCCGGAATTGAATACTTCTATACCCTTATCGACGACGTTGTCGCCAGAGTCATTCGCTCCAACGGCGGCATGATCTGGGCGTGCAAGAACTATGACGGAGACGTTATGTCAGACATGGTAGCCACAGCCTACGGCAGCCTCGGTCTGATGACGTCTGTGCTGGTATCCCCGGACGGAATATACGAGTATGAGGCTGCGCACGGAACGGTCCAGCGCCACTACTACAAATGGCTGAAGGGCGAAAAGACCTCCACTAATCCGATAGCCACTATCTTTGCGTGGACTGGAGCGCTTCGCAAGCGCGGTGAGCTGGACAATATTCCCGGACTATGCAAGTACGCAGACGCACTTGAGAAGGCGACGATATCCACCGTCGAGAGCGGAATAATGACCAACGACATGGCGGCTATCTCCACTAATCCAAACAAGAAGGGCGTATACACCGAGGAGTTCTTCTCGGCAATCAGCGAAAACCTTGCAAAGTGCATGGGCATGGCTGAATAACTTCATCTGAAATAATACAAGCGGCATGGCATATGCGGCTATCCCTTATCTTCTTACAGGGAATTCGCATATATGTCATGCCGCTTTTTTACTTGCATACCACATAACGCAAAAAACCGCCCGGCATATAAAGCCGGACGGCGTCCACATTCGTTATCAAAATCAAAGCTGACAGCGCTACTCGGTAATGGTAGTGCTCTTCTTTCTCTTGTCGGCAAACTGACCGACAGTATTTGAAACATTGGAAATGCTGGCAAATGTCCCGGGATACTTTTTGAGTATCTGCTTGAGCTTTGTTATCTGATCCTTGTTTATCACGCAGATAAGCATGCTCTTCTGCTCGTGAGTGTAGCAGCCCTCGGCGTTTACAAGCGTAGCGGAGTGACCAAGCTTTTCGATTATCTCATTAGCTACCTCGTTGGGATAGTTAGTTATTATCTCGAATCTAATCGCTTCCCTTGAGCCCTTTAGCATCCTGTCGCTGACGTTGCTGTAGAAGTATGAATAAAGTATGCAAAGCATCACCGGCTCAAGCTCGTATCCGTAAACAAAGTAAGACACTATCGCAACCGCCGAGTTGAGCACAAAGGTCACCCACATGAAGTTATACGCTGGCTTGAACTTGTGGATAAGCACAGCCACCAGCTCAGTTCCTCCTGAGCAGCTGTTGTACATTATCACCTGTCCTAAGAGCGCTCCGTTGAGTATTCCCGAGACTACCGGACCTAAAATAGTGCTTGTGCCGTTGTCCGTCTGGTATATAAACGGGTCAAGGTTCAAAAACGGATCGTCCATAAGTATAAGCGCGCCTGAGAACACAATTATGAACACCGCAGACTTGACGGCAAACTCCTTGTCCACCAGCAGATAAACCGCAATGATAAACGGTATATTAAATATCAGCGAGAGATATCCGGCGTTTATGTCAAATATATGCTGTATCATCGTGGCAATGCCGTTAAAGCCAGCCGGCGCAAAGCTGTTCGGAAAAATAAATATAACATAGCATAAAGCGCTGAGCACCGCTATCAAAGTTATCGCAAGATATTCAAAGGTTTTCCGAAAAATCTTGTTCATCCGTTCGACCCCTCTCAAAACTAAGCCTTAAGCTGAATTTGCCATAAATAAATATACCGCCGCTGCCGCCTGATTTCAATGCTAATAATAGATAATTCTAATGGTTGATAACCCCCAAAAGGTGTACAAAAATAGCTAATATGTTCTTTCACCGCGCACACATGTACTTAGAGCCCGCTTGCAGGCTTCTTACGCTCTTCTGTCAGCCTATCGACCATTGTAACATACTTTACAATCTGATTTTTATCAACTGGCATGATGTACAGCAGCTTTTTCTGATAGTAGATGTCAAACTCGCGGTTGGGAGTATACGGCATTCCCGCAATTGACGAGGTCTTAATGCTGAACTGAAGCGGTGAGCCGTACAGCTCTCCATTTAGGCATATTTTTTCCCTGTCGAGAGTAATATGACCTTTGCCGGCATTAAAGTCCATTATTCCGTCCTCTCCTACGGTTCCGATTTTAACATCGTCTGACAAGACCGCATTCAAGTCAAGCTGATCCCTCTGCCAGTAGAACCATTCGTTCACCGATTTCAGCTTTTCGTAGTCAAGGCGATAATCGTCTGAGAGGGTTGTCTCAAAGCCGCACATCGAGCATCTGATTTTGCCTCCGCCCGCAGTTATACATGACTCTCCCATGCACTCCGGGCACTTGTACAAAATAGTCTCAAGACCCTTCGACGTGTCTGAGCAGCGGTATCTCACGCCTGCCATCGCCTTTTCGTCGTCGTGGTAAATCGCCCTGTCGATAGTATTGGATATATCCGCAACCGTCATCCTTGAGATTTCAGCCGTGTCAAGCAGCTTATAGGATTTAATATCTATCCTTCCCCGGCGGTATTTTTCTCCCCACTTCGGGAAAACGAGAGCAGCGCCGTTGCCGACAACAGAATATACGTCTATGCCCAGCTTTTTTACAAGCTCAGCAGTTCCGTCGGCTACCGGCTGCGAATGGGCTACTGCGTTAAGCCTGCCCTCGGGGAACATGACTATGATATTATTTTCCTTTTTTGCTCTCATAATCCCCACAATCGTTGATACATCCGAGCAGAACATCTTTTTTGTAATGATATGTCCCCAATTTTTCAGGATCTTTCCGAGAACCGGTATTGAGATAAAATGCTCACTCAAAATAAATGTCAGACGGCGCGGCAAAAGCGCGTAGCCGACAATAATGTGGTCCTTAAGCGAAATGTGGGGGCAAAGGAACAAAGCCGGACCCTTTAATCCTTTAAGCCCGGATCTGTCAACGGTTATTTTTACCCCGCGCAAGCGGATATACATAGCAGACAGCCAGAAGAAAAGATGGTAAATAACAGGCATAGGTCTGCCAAGCTTTTTATTATTCTTGATTTTCATCTTCTTTATTGCCGTTGCCTCCGCCGTGTTAATGCTTACGCAAGAATTGTATCATAAAACCGCTCTGATTACAATGAGAATTTCCGTCAGGTTAACAATAACAGAAAAAAAGTCCCCGGCTACTGCCGAAGACCCCTTGCGACGACCATTAGCCGTCATTTTGGCTGCGGTTCTAGGATTCGAACCTAGGGAATGCTGGAGTCAGAGTCCAGTGCCTTACCACTTGGCGAAACCGCAATCTTCTTTCTGCGTTGTGACTTTGGTTGGGATAGGTGGATTCGAACCACCGGAATGACGGAGTCAAAGTCCGCTGCCTTACCTCTTGGCTATATCCCAGTATCAATAAGCCTCATCTCGGAACAGCGCTCAACACAGCTTTTATATTATAGCAAGTCTGTTCCGAAAAAGCAAGTACTTTTTCAAAAAAAATTTTTAAAAAATTATTTTCTGGGATTTTGTGAATGTAAGCATAAGGGTAATCCGACGCTTTTCGGTTTATCTTACCTTATACCCTACCCTTACTCTCGCATTATTTTGAAGAATCAGGCGCATGGCAGCTTTTAGCACATTCTGCAGACACTTACAGCCTAATACAAAGCTGACTAAACGAAACGCTTTTTTAAGGAAAGCTTTAACAAGCAAAAAAGTCTGCTGATATAACAGAAAATTTCTGAAAACAGTTGAAATAAAAGCAAAGTTATTATATAATGATTGTACGCGAATGTATTTGCTTGTAAAAGTAAAATATTTTATTGGAGGTAATAAAATGATAAACATTCCAGTTGTTAAACTCGGCATTATTGCCGTATCCCGCGACTGCTTCCCTATTCAGCTCTCTGAGAAGCGCCGCGGAGCAATCGTTGAAGCATGCAAGGCTAAGAATCTTGATGTTTACGAGTGCAAAACAACCGTTGAGAACGAGCTTGATATGCTCAAGGCAGTTGAAGAGGTCAAGGCCGCCGGCTGCAATGCTCTTACTGTATTCCTCGGCAACTTTGGTCCCGAGACTCCCGAGACACTCATTGCCAAGAATTTTGACGGTCCGTGCATGTTCGTAGCTGCCGCTGAGGGCGACGGCGACATGATCAACGGCAGAGGCGACGCTTACTGCGGCATGCTCAACTGCTCCTACAATCTCGGCATGAGAAAGCTCAAGGGCTACATCCCCGAGTACCCCGTAGGAACCGCTGAGGAAATTGTCGATATGATGGCTGAGTTCGTTCCTATTGCAAGAGTAATCCTCGGTCTTAAGGACCTCAAGATAATCACCTTCGGACCCCGTCCTCAGGACTTCTTCGCCTGCAACGCTCCCATCAAGGGACTCTATGAGCTGGGCGTAGAGATCGAAGAGAACAGCGAGCTTGACCTTCTGGTCGCTTACAAGGAGCACGCTAACGACCCCAGAATCGCTGACATCTGCGCTGATATGGCTGCCGAGATGGGCGAGGGCAAGTACTATCCTGAGCTCAGCGCTCGTATGGCTCAGTTCGAGCTTACTCTTCTTGACTGGGCGGAGAGCCACAAGGGCAGCAGAAAGTATGTCGCTTTCGCCGACAAGTGCTGGCCTGCATTCCCCAGCCAGTTCGGCTTTGAGCCCTGCTATGTAAACAGCCGTCTCGCTTCCCGCGGAATTCCCGTATCCTGCGAGGTCGATATCTACGGCGCTCTCTCCGAGTACATAGGCATATGCCTCACCGGCGATACAGTAACTCTTCTCGATATCAACAACAGCGTTCCTAAGTACATCTACGATGAGGACAACATTGCCGCTCTCGGCTATGCTCTTACCGACACCTTCATGGGCTTCCACTGCGGAAACACTCCTTCCTGCAAGATGTGCGACGACAGGGCTATCAAGTACCAGCTCATCCAGCACAGACTTCTTGAGCCTCAGGGCAGCGATCCCGACTTCACCAGAGGAACTCTTGAGGGCGACATCGCTCCTTCCGAGATCACCTTCTATCGTCTCCAGTGCGACAGCGAGGGCAAGCTCAGATGCTACATTGCAGAGGGCGAGATCCTCAATGTTCCCACTCGTTCCTTCGGCGGTATCGCTATCTTCGCTATCCCCGAGATGGGCAGATTCTACCGTCATGTTCTCGTTCAGAAGAGATATCCTCACCATGGCGCCGTTGCCTTCAAGCACTGCGGCAAGGTAATGTTCGAGGTTATGAAGTACCTCGGCATCGAGGACATCGCTTACAATCAGCCTAAGGGTCTTCCCTATCCTACTGAGAACCCCTTTGCCTGATCTAAACATAGCTTAAGCTAAATTCGGAGGCAGCCTGCCTTGTTGCGGGCTGTCTCTGTTTTATTTATATGCAAAAAACCGGAGAGAACGACCAAATTTCGCCCTCTCCGTAATAATTTTATGCTTTAAGGTTTATCTTACTACTTCACAAAGAACGCCACGCCTATCGCTCCCGGGCCTACATGCGTGCCTATCGTCGCGCCTATTCTCATAACCGGCATCTTGTCGGCATCCTCCGCCCAGAGGTGCTTTGAATCCTCCACATACTTTTTCAAAAGCGCGTCGCTGTTTCCGGAATAGGCTAAGGTGTACGGCATGTCGTAATCTATCTGTCCGCAGCTTCTTATCATTTCCGCAAGCAGATTGTTCCCGTTTTTAGAGCCTCTCGCCTTTCCGACAAGCTTGACCTCGCCGTCCTCGACGGCTATTACCGGCTTTATCGAAAGCAGAGCCCCGGCAAACGCCACCGCAGAGGAAATCCTGCCTCCCTTTTTCAGATACTCAAGGGTATCTAAAAGCGCAAGAAGGTGAATCTTCCCCTTTTTCTCCTCCACTTTTTCAACTATCTCCTCCGGGCTCAGCCCCTGCCTCACAAGTCTGTCCGCATACTCAACGATAAGCGACTCACCGAGAGCTGCGTTCAGGCTGTCGATTACATACACCTTTGCGGCCGCGTTCTCAGCCGCTACGCACGCTGACTGATATGTTCCGGAAAGCTTGGAGGAAAGTGTGATGACTATCGGCGTGTCGCCGCTCTCGATAATTTTGTCAAAGGTCTGCTGGTATACATACGGAGTTATCTGCGATGTTACCGGCATGACATCAGACTCTATAAGCCTGTCGTAAAAGCTGCTTGCGTTTATATCTATGCCGTCTTTTAGCTGCTCCTCGCCGAACGAAACAGTAATAGGCAGGAATACCCACCCTTTTTCCATAGCCATGCTGTATTCTATATCAGAAGCGGAATCAATAACCAATCTAACAGCCATTATAATTTCTCCTCAGTATGGTTTTTTATTTTAAGTCAAAACTTCTTTCGCCTGCCGCATGCGACAGATATCCCTTGAGGTATCTTATCGCCTCGACGTAACCGTCAAAGCCTAAGCCCATATATGTCTTTATACAAGCCTTTCCGGCATATGATATCTGTCTGAAGTCGTCGCGCTTGCTGACGTCCGATATATGCACCTCGACAGCAGGTATAGAAACCGCTTTCAGGGCGTCAAGTATAGCCACGCTGGTGTGTGTATACGCCGCTGGATTGATGACTATTCCGTCGAATACCGAGTACGCCTCCTGTATTTTATCTACTATAGCGCCCTCGTGGTTGGACTGAAACAGCTCGACTTCTATTCCTTCATCTTCTGCGGTACGCTTAATCAGCTCAACGAGCGCCGAATAGCTCTGCTTGCCGTAGATAACAGGCTCTCGAAGCCCGAGCATATTGATATTCGGTCCGTTTATTATAAGAAACTTCATGTCATTCTCCCCTGCCGTCTTCAGATATAAGCCTTATGATTTTATCCGCTGTATCCTCCGGCGTGCCGTCGTTATCCACCTCAAAATCGCAGAAGCGGCGATACATCGGCTCTCTGCGCTTATAGAGCTCGCTCATATCCGAACTGAGCGATATAGGTCTGCCATCGGTAGGCAAAACGCAGGTATCCCTCTTTATCCATACTATAACGCCGTTTTGGTGCAGAAGCGGGTAGTTTTCCGGGATCGTCACGCAGCCCCCTCCGGTAGAAATGATTTTACCGGACTTTTTTCCCGCCTCACCTATAGCCAAGCTTTCTAACCTGCGAAACTCGCCTTCTGACTTTTCCGAGAAAATCTGCGGGATACTCATTCCGGCGCATTTTTCTATCTCGGCGTCGGTGTCGATAAGCTCCCTGCCGAGGCGATTGGCAAGAAGCTGAGCCACGGTGGTCTTTCCGCAGCCTGGCATTCCTATGAGACTTATGTTCCCGAGACTTTCAGAAAGCGTATTTTCTATCCTGTCGGTGACATCGTCAGGAATGGTTATCCCCAAGAAAAGCTCGCTGCTCTTTTTCGCCTGAGCGACAAGCATGTGCAGCCCGCTCATATGCGGGATACCAAGCTCCTCAGCCTGAAGCATAAGCGATGTGCGGAGAGGATTGTATATAAGATCGAACACCCCGGCGCAATCAGGAAAATCGCGCAGGTCGATAGGGCTTATTCCGTTTTTGGGGTACATCCCCACCGGCGTGGCGTTGACGATTATTCCGGCGTCGCCGTGCAAATAAAGGTTGGAATAGTTATTTTCCCCGGAACGGCTTATTGTGACCGGCACCGCTCCAAGGCTCTTAAGAACCGCGCATACCGTCACTCCGACTCCGCCGCTTCCCAAAACGAGCGCCTTTTTGCCCTTTACATCCACCCTGCTCTTTGCGAGCATGCTTGAGAATCCGAAATAATCGGTGTTGTAGCCGTAAAGCTTTCCGTCCCGCCTCACAAGCGTATTAGCTGAACCGAGGCTTGCTGACGTTTCTGAAAGAGCATCGCATACCGACGCCGCCAGCTTTTTATACGGAATGGTGACGTTAAGAGCGTCCCAGTCGCCTCCTTTAAGAAACTCCATAACCTCTTCATGGGACTTCTCGTACATCTTATATTCATAGCCGCCGAGCATGGCGTGGATTTGCGCAGAGTAACTGTGTCCCAGCTTTTCGCCGAGCAGTCCGCAGCGAAGCATCAGATCACCTCGCTGTAGCTTCCGAGGTAGCTATACTCCTCGCAGATATCTCCGAGCTCGCCCATCAGCTGCAAAAAGCTCTCAGAGTACACCGGAGTATCGAGGTCGAAATAGAACATGAATTCAAACTCTCTCTCAGGCATCGGACGGCTCTCAAGCTTGGAAAGGTTTATTCCAAGCGCATATAGCCTTGACAGCAGCTTGTAAAGCGAGCCGGGCTTGTCCTCGAGCACTGCCATAAGGCTGGTTCTGTCCGCGCCGGGATAGATCTCGAGATCCTTTGAAATACATATGAAGCGGGTGTAGTTGTTGTCCTTATCCTGTACGCAGCTGCGAAGGCACTTAAGACCGTACAGCTTCATGCACTCCCTTGAGGAAAGAGTAGCTATATCGTTTCTGTCCGACTCGGCAACCATCTTGGCGGCGACAGCGGTGTTCTCGCAGGGTATGATCTTTACTCCCTTTAGACTCTGAAGGAAGGAGGCGCACTGGCTTATCGCCTGCTGATGCGAGTAGACCTCCTTGATGTCTGATATCTCTGTTCCGGGCTTGGCAAGAAGATTATGGTCTACCTTCAGACGGATGCTTCTGACGATGCTGAACTTGTGCCTTGTCATCAGGTCGTAAACCGTGTTGACCGAGCCTGCGGTGCTGTTCTCCAAGGGAACCACTCCGTAGCGGCAGAAGCCCTTCTCCACGGCGGTAAAAACAGCCTCGAAGTTAGAGAAATACATTACATTCGGAGACTTGAAGAGCTTGTCGCAGGCAAGCTGAGAATACGCTCCCTCTACTCCCTGGCACGCAACCGCGGCTCTCTCCGGGAAGAGCTTTGGGGTGTTTTCGATAGCGGAGCTTATCTTGGATACAAGCTCGCTGCCGCTGCCGATAAGCTTATTCTGATAGCTTCTGCTGAGCTCGAAGATAAGCGAGTATAAAAGTGAGGAATACTCCTTTATTTCCTCCGGCGAGCTGTCAACCACGGTTTTTAGCTTTTCCTTTTCTCTCTTAAGGTCAAAGACCGGCAAAGAGCGCTCCTTCTTGAAGCCCGCCAAGTGGGATACTACCTCCATCCTCTCGGCAAAGAGCTTGACAAGCCCCTCGTCAATCCGGTCGATTTTGCTCCTGTAGTCGTTCTGATCCATCAAAATGCAATCCTTTCTGGTTAATATGGTATTCCTGCGCGTAAGATTCTTATATTTGTATTACAGCGGTTTGCCCGCGTCGGGTGTCTCCGCATATAAACTACCTGTATTTTCAAAGCAGATACTTATTTACAGCTCTCGCTTTCTCGCCAGAACCGCGTCGTAGACCGCAATCGCGGCGGCGGCTTCCACACAGGGAACCGCCCTCGGGACTATACAAGGGTCATGGCGTCCGGTGACTATAAGCTCCTCGGAAGTAAGGGTTTCGAGATTTACGCTATGCTGAGGCTTTGATATGGACGGCGTAGGCTTGAAGCCAACTCGGAATGAAAGCGGCATCCCGTTTGTTATACCGCCCAATATTCCGCCGCAGTTATTAGTCATGGTGACTATTTTCCCGCCGTAAACCGCGAATTCGTCGTTGTTCTCGCTTCCATATAGCTCAGACGCTCCGAATCCGGCGCCGAACTCGATTCCCTTTACCGCCGGTATGCCGAAAACTATTGAGGAAATCCTGTTTTCCATACCTCCGAACATTGGATCTCCTATCCCTGCCGGAAGTCCCGTGACCTTACACTCCACCACTCCGCCGACAGAGTCGCCGTTTGACTTTGCCTTAAGTATGAGCTCCTTCATTTTTTCGCCCTGAACATCTGATACTACCGGAAAATCCTTATCGGCGGTGGAAAGTAAAAGCTCGCCTGAGTCAGGTATTTTTCCTATCGACGCTATCCTTGAAATAACGGTGATCCCCATTTTCTCAAGCTGCTGCAATATGATCCCGCCGGCGATACACAAAGGAGCCGTAAGCCTTCCGGAAAAATGCCCTCCGCCCGCGTAATCCTGATTCCCGCCGTATTTGACCTCGGCGGTATAGTCGGCGTGACCCGGCCTCGGGACGACCCTGAGCTTTGAGTAGTCCCCAGAGCGGGTATCGGTGTTTCGTATTATCGCAGTCAGCGGAGTGCCGCAGCTTATATTACCCTTTACTCCGCAGAGAAACTCAGGGCAATCGCCCTCTTTTCTCGGTGTGGAATAGCTGTTTTTTCCCGGAGCTCGCCTCTGCATAAAGCGGACAAGCCGGTCAAAATCAATCTCACAGCCGGCGGGAAGTCCCTCCAGGGTCATGCCGATAGCGGGCGAGTGTGACTGACCGAATATGGTAAGGCGAATATTTTCTCCGTAGCTGCTGCTCATCAGTTTCATCTCCTTATATCATTTCAAGTAAGGTCAGGTCGTCCCAGAATCTCGGGTACGACTTTGCGACGCATTCGCTTCCCATAACTGTGACGCTGCCTGAGCACCTGCACGCGGCAACCGCAGCGGACATAGCTATGCGGTGGTCGTTACTGGAATCCACTTTTCCGCCCTCAAGCTCCGGCTTGCCTTTTATTACCAGCCCGTCCTGGAGCTCGGTGACGTCAGCCCCGAGAGCGGTAAGCATCCGGTCTGTAGTTTTGAGCCTGTCCGACTCCTTTATCCGAAGCCGCCCGGCGTTTATCACCTTGGTCTCGCCCTTCGCCACTGCCGCGACAGCGCATAATGGAGGAATAATATCCGGGATCTGGGCTGCGTCTATAGTCAAGCCTGTAAGGCTCCCTCGCTTTACGGTTATGCCGTCGTCCGAGTATGAAATTATCGCTCCGAAGCATGACAAAATATCTGTAACCGCCTTGTCCCCCTGACTGGAATTTGGGTCTAAGCCCAAAACAGTCACTCCTCGCTCTGACAAAGCGCCCATGCAAAGAAAGAAGGACGCGCTCGAGTAGTCTCCCTCGACGCTGAACTCGCTCGGAAACTTCGGTGTCTGCCCGCCCGGTATCTTATATGTATTGCCTTCCTTAGTAAACCTCATGCCTGAGCACAGGACTGCGTCCTCGGTCATCCTGATGTAGTTTTGGGATTGAACCTCGCCGGTTACACTAAGCGTACTATCCCCGTCAATTATCGAAAGAGCCATAATAAGCCCGGATATGTACTGCGATGAAATATCGCCGGGAAGCTCGTATTCTCCCGCAGAGAGTCTACCGGAGCAGAGTATTCTGTCCGAGGTCTTTTCTATAATCATCCCATGCCGCCTCAGGCACTGGTCAAGCGGGGAAAGCGGTCTTTCCATAAGCCTGCCCTCCGGCAAAAACTCAGCCTCAACCCCGAGTGCTCCGACTATCGGAAGCATAAACCGCAGTGTCGAACCGCTCTCTCCGCAGCTAAGAAGACGACTACCCGGGCATCCCCGCTTTACAGGCGTGACAAGTATTCTTCCTTCACATACTTTAATATCCGCGCCTATCGCGTTGAGGCAGGCTATGGTGGCTTCAATGTCCTTTGATATCCCATCTATCAGTATTGACGACGGTTTTGAGCCGAGAGCGGCAAGAATCAAAGCTCTGTGTGCCTGAGATTTTGACGACGGCACCCTGACGCTTCCCGTTCTCTGCCCAGACTGTATAACTATGTCCATGTAAAGCTCACCTCATTTACGGCTTTATTCCGTCCTCTATCCAGCCAAGCACCTCTTCGCGTTCCAGCTTCATAAGCTCGCAGCTTCCGATTTTCCTTGGTACTACCAAGGTTATATGAGTAGAGCCGGACTTTTTGTCGGCGAGGGTCTCGCGGTAGAGATCAAGCGCCGGATATTTAGTTTGCGTGGGCAGACCGAATCGCTCAAGTATATCCAAAATCTCATGAAGATCTGAGTCCGGAAGAAGTCCTCGCCTATTCGCTGCACGCGATATGACCGCCATTCCGATGGCGACAGCCTGTCCGTGCAGCACCGTAAAGCCGCTGCACGCCTCTACCGCGTGTCCGACTGTGTGACCGAGATTAAGAAGCATCCTCCTGCCCGTATCAAACTCGTCGGAGGCCACAATATCACGCTTCATCTCCACACAGGCGGTTATCACTCCCTCAAGGTTTTGTCTGACGCCTGCGCCTTTAAGGCTGTCAAAAAACTCCCTGCTGCCCAAAACCGCGTACTTGATTACCTCTGCGCAGCCGCATAAAAACTCCTCCTCAGGCAAGGTATCCAGAGTTTCCGGGTCGCAGATTACTCCGTACGGCTGATAAAAGCTTCCCACCTGATTCTTCCCGTGCTCAAGATTGACCGCCGTCTTTCCGCCGACCGACGAGTCAACCATTGCAAGCAGGGTCGTTGGTATCTGGATAAGCCCCATTCCGCGCTGGAAGGTCGCAGCGGCAAATCCCGCGAGATCTCCAACCACTCCGCCTCCGAGCGCGACTATTACATCGCTTCTTGTCAGCCTGTTTTCAAGGAGAAATTCAAGCAAACGGATGTATACATCCATGCACTTTGACTTCTCGCCGTGCGGGAATACATACTCCAAAACCCTAAATCCGCTTTTCTCAAGGGACAGACGCAGCCTTTGACCGTAGAGACGGCTGACGTTGTCGTCTGATACAATAACGGCAGTGTCACCCTTTATCAGCGAGGATATATACTCTCCCGCCGAATCTATTAGTCCGGGCTGGACATAGACGGAATAGCTTCTTGAAGCCTCCACCCTGACCTCTTTCATCTGCCGTCTACCTCCTCCTTGAGTCTCTTGCCGTCCGCCAATAGACTGACAAGCCTATCGGTATCACCGTTTTTTATCGCCTCACGGTACTCGTTGAGGCTGGATATGAGGATATCCAGCTCTTTTCCGAGGTATTCGCGGTTTTCTACAAACAGCTCCGCCCACATCTGAGGATTGAGCCAAGCAACCCTTGTCATATCCTTGTAGCTTCCTGCCGAAAATCCCCTGTGAGCCATAGCTGTGGGGCTTTTGATATAAGCGTTTGAAACTACATGCGCGAGCTGCGAGGTAAATGCTATCATCTCATCGTGCTTTTGCGCCGTGGTTACTGTTATCCTTCCGAAGCCCGCGGGTTCAAGAAGCTCCTTTATCCTGCTCAAAAATACTATATCGTCGTATTTAGGCGGAACTATAACCATCGGCGCGTTAACAAACATGTTCGCCTTCGCGTATTTCAGTCCGGAATACTGTGTGCCCGCCATAGGGTGACCGCCCACATATGTGAATCCATATTCACTCGCGAGCTTAAATCCTATCTCGCAGATCATCCCCTTTGTGCCGCAGCAGTCCATAACCACAGGCTTTGAACCGAATATCGGAGCGTTCTTTGTAAGATACTCCGCCGCCGCCTCCGGGTACAGCGCTATAAGCACAAGGTCGCACTCCGGAAGAATATCGGAATTTAGTTCCGCGTTCATTACCTCGCTGACTATGGCGTAATCCATGACCGACTTATCGCAGTCATAGCCATATACCTCATGCCCCGCCGCCTTATACGCCTTGGCAAAAGAACCTCCAATGAGTCCCAGCCCGACTATTCCAAGCTTCATGTCAATCCACCCCTGACAAAAAATATGCTACATATGTAAGGTCAATAAGCCTTACTTGATTGCCTCTCTTACAGCCTCAACCTTTTTTGCTAAAGCAGCATACTCCTCGAGGCGCAGCGACTGTGCGCCGTCGCATAGGGCGTGGATAGGATCGTTATGAACCTCTATGATAAGTCCGTCAGCCCCTGCCGCAGCGGACGCGAGAGCCATCGGCGGAACAAGCCTTGACATTCCGGTCGCATGGCTCGGGTCGGCTATCACCGGAAGGTGGGATAGCTCCTTGAGCATTGGTATAGCGGAGATATCCATCGTATTTCTCGTGTAGTCGCTGTATGTCCTGATTCCTCTCTCACAAAGAATGACGTTTTCGTTTCCGCTTGCCATTATGTACTCCGCGCTCATAAGCAGCTCCTTAAGGGTATTGGCAAGTCCTCTCTTGAGAAGAATAGGCTTATTTGTCTTTCCAAGCTCCTTGAGCAAATCAAAGTTCTGCATATTTCTCGCGCCCACCTGCAAAACATCCACATCGTCAAAAAGCGGCAGGTCGGTAATGCTCATGATCTCGGTGACTATCGGAAGCCCTGTTGCCTTCCTCGCTATCTGCAAAAGCTCTATTCCCCTGCCCTTTAGACCCTGGAAATCGTATGGAGAGGTTCTGGGCTTGAAGGCTCCTCCTCTGAGCATATTCGCTCCGGCGTCCTTGACAGCCTTTGCGACTGCCACTATCTGCTCCTCGCTTTCTACGGAGCAGGGTCCGGCTATCATGCAGAAATGTCCGCCGCCGATTTTTACTCCCTTGACATCTATTACCGTGTCGTCCGGATGGAATTTGCGGTTGCAGCACTTGAATGACTCCGACACTCTTGTCACAGATTCCACTATATCAAGGCTCTCTATCAAATCCTTGTCAACCTTTGAGGTGTCTCCTATAAGTCCGAGAACGGTGTTATACTCGCCCTCAGAAATATGGACGCCTATTCCCATTCCCTTGAGCCAGTCGATGAGCTGGTTCCTTTTTTCTTCGCTTACATTTCTCTTCAACGCAACTACCATGATGTTATCCTCCTGAATTTGAGCGTAAGTATTATTAAAACGACCTCGATAAGCAATAAAAAAAGCTACACAAGAGCAACCTGTGCAGCCAATAAACTAATATCCCGCGTTTATTTTTGCAACACAAATCACCTTTACATCAAGCGAAAGCAAGCGGTAAAGTAAAAGTAATATGTGTTGTAAAAGTAATTTCTGCGCATATCAATTTCTCCGTTATCTTTATGAACCTTGAATCGGTTCCTGCGTTATATTATAGTCACGCTTAAATCATTTGTCAAGCATTTTTCATAAATTAAAGCGCAAAAGTAAATCTTTTGGCGGCTGCCTTTTGGCGGCATCTGAAAATACGCTAAAATCAATCTATGGTTACTAAAAAGTCATTGAAAAAACGGCATGTTTAATGTATATTGTATTCATAAGTGATTAGGAGGTATTTCCGAAATGAAAACAGAGCTTATTATCTATACAAGAGAACCTATGGACACCGATATCTACGACGCCAAGCTTGCCTACAGCATGCACCTTGCGCTTATGAGAGACGGTGTCTGCGTGCCTCTGAACCATAATTCCGGCGTGTTTTTCGCCAAGGCGACCGAAGACCCCACTGACGGCTCTATCACCCCGAAGTCCCTTAAGTCTCCGTACGCCTTTAAGCTCGCGCAGGGCGGCTACGGCGTTTTAGCCGTGAGAACGGAGGGCGACGGAAGTGTCGACCCCGAGAGCAAGGGCTGCGCGCTTTTAGCTGTGACAGAGGACTTTTTGCAGTATAAGGAAATCGGACTTGTCAGGCTGTGCGACGACTATGTCACAGAGCTCGCCTGCTCCTACTGCCAGCAGGGCAACGCGTACAAAATAAGCTACAAGACCGAATCATACAGCGGCGTATGCAAGCTTGCCGGTATTGATAGCCTTGAAACTACACCCGTGACCTCCTGCCCCGCTCAGGAGGAAATTACAGTTTCTGAATGCGCAAAGGATATCGAGGGAGCGCATGTAAGCTGCGTTATAGAGATACCTGACGGCATAGCAGATAAGCTTGAAAAGAAGCTGGTAACGCCAAGGAATATTGAAGTGAGATTTCCCGAAGAGGTCACCGCGTCTAACGAAGCTGAGCTAAGCTCTGTCAGAGCGACGGCAATATACTCGGACGGCTCGACGGACGACAAGAAGGTAATATGGAATCTTAGCGGCGTTGACTTCGGCACGCCCGGCAGATATGAGGTCACAGGACAGCTTGCTCAGGAGCACTACGAGTTCCCTGTCGCTGTAAACAGAGCCGACCCCTGCGTTGCTAAATGGGGAGACAAGTTCTATTTCATTGCCACCAACGACGCAGACGGCAACCACACCCTCTATATCCGCTGCGCCGACACCATCGAGGGTCTTGTGGACGCGCCGGAGGTTTTGCTTCTCGACTCCGAGACCTATGAGGGAATCGGCGGACTTCTCTGGGCGCCTGAGTTCCATGAGATAAACGGCAGGCTATATATATTCCACGGAGCGACGCCGGGAGAGTTCTTCAGAGAAGAAAGCCACCTTATGGTTCTTCGCGAGGGCGGCGACCCGATGCAAAGAAGCGACTGGTCACGCACGAAAAGAGTCACCAAGCGCGACGGCAGCGACCTGTGCGAAGCGGGAAAGGTCATCACCCTTGATATGACCTGCTTCCCGTGGGAGGGAGATTACTACGTCGTATGGTCTCAGAGGCAGTTTGTCCCCAAGGATCTCGGAGCATGGCTTTATATCGCCAAGCTTGACCCAAGCGACCCATGGAAGCTCCTTACCGACCCCGTAGTTCTGTCAAAGCCGGATTACGGCTGGGCTAATAACCACGTTCTTGTTGACGAGGGGCCGTTTGCCCTCATCAGAGGCGATAAAATTTATCTGACCTTCTCGAGCGCGCTTGTGGACTCTACCTACTGCGTCGGAATGTTCACCATCGAAAAAGGCAAGAATCTGCTTGACCCGTCAAATTGGGTAAAGTTAAACTACCCGCTTCTCACATCAAGGAGCGTTGAGGGCGAGTTCGGTCCCGGACATAACGCATATGTTACTGACGATGACGGCAAGGTCTGGAACACCTATCACGCAAGACCCGGAGTCAAGGGTCCAAGGTCGAGCGGCATAAGAAGAGTTCACTTCGATATCTACGGCGAACCTGTTCTTGACATGACGGAAGAGCTTGATATCAACCCTGCGCTCAAGACAGTCAAGACAACTATCGTCGTAAAATAAAGATAACCGCAGAAAGGAAACCAACATGCTTTACGCACCAAAACCGAAAAGCCGTGAAATAACCGAATGCAGCTTAAAAGACGGCGCGCTTTACCTTTACTCGGAAGCGGGAACGCACAGGATTATCCCCATGTCCCGCGACATCGCGAGGCTAAGCTTCACCTGCCGCGACAGCTTCTCAAATGAGACCAAGCCCGGAGTTGTCCTTAACGGGGCTTTTGACGGCTGGAATCTGAATGAAACGGACAAGGAAATAAGCTTTTACTCGGATGAGCTAATGATAACGATAGACAAAAAAACCGGGTCGTATCGCTACTTTGACGGAAGCGGGAGGCTTCTCCTTGCGGAAAAGAGCTCGGAATCAAGGACGCTTGAGGAGTTCACCGCCTACAGAACCGGCGAGAAGGTAACTAAAACCGTCAAAACGGCGGATGGTGAAAAAACGGTAGTCACAGACGGAGTTAAAATAGAAACCGGCAGGTTTTACCACACAAGGCTTCACCTCGAATTTGCCGACGACGAGGCTTTGTACGGTCTCGGTCAGCACGAGGAAGGCTTTATGAACCTGCGGGGAAAGACTGTATATGTTTATCAAGCGAACAGGAAGATAGCTGTTCCGATGCTGGTTTCCTCCAAGGGCTACGGTATCCTTACCGACACCTACAGTCCCATGATATTTAACGACAACGAGTACGGAAGCTATATCTACACCGAAGCGGACGCCGAAATGGACTATTACTTCATTAACGGCAAAACGCCGGACGGAGTTGTCGCGGGCTATAGACGGCTCACCGGAAAGGCGTCCCTTTTGCCTAAGTGGGCTTTCGGCTACTGGCAGTCTCAGGAAAGGTACGAAAGCTTTGACGAGATAATCAATACGGTAAAAGAGTTCAGGAGGAGAAATATAGGTCTTGACTGCATAGTTCAGGACTGGTGCTCATGGCCGGGCGGACAATGGGGTCAGAAATCGTTTGACTCAGCGTGCTACCCCGCTCCGTCGGAAAATATATCAAAAATACACGAGCTTGGCGCAAAGTTCATGCTCTCGATATGGCCTAACCCGAGCGCGGGCACCGACGACTTCGTGGAATTTGACAAAAGCGGTCTCATGCTCGAAACAAAGGACTGCTACAACGCCTTCAGTTCCGCCGCGAGAAAAATGTACTGGGAGCAGGTCAAAAGGAGTCTTTATTGCCACGGCGTAGACGCATGGTGGTGCGACAGCTGCGAGCCGGTCACATCCGAATGGAACCTTGTGATACGTCATGAGCCGGGCAGAGCCTACGAGGACTACATACGCGACGCCTCCGAGCGCTTCGACTACGACAAGATGAACGCATATCCGTTCTGGCACTCGGTAACCCTGTATGAGGGTCAAAGAGGCTGCACAAATGAGAAAAGAGTTGTAAACCTTACAAGGTGCGCGTACACCGGTCAGCAGCGGTATTCCTGCGTGCTCTGGTCGGGAGACACCGACGCCTCATGGGAGACCTACAGGAGACAGATAGCCGCGGGACTCAACTTCTCGGCGTCGGGACTTCCCTACTGGACGATGGATATCGGAGCGTTCTTTGTAAAAAAATCGGTCAACTGGTACTGGAAGGGAAATTACGACAGCACCGTCGCAGATCCCGCCTACAGAGAGCTTTATGTAAGGTGGTACCAATGGGGCAGCTATCTTCCCGTATTCCGCGCGCACGGAACCGATTGCAGACGTGAGCCGTGGGCATTTGAGGATGAGTCGGACATGCGGTTCTATGACGCGCTCGTCAAGGCTAACCGCAATCGCTACACTCTCCTGCCCTACATATACTCTGCGGCGGCAGCGGCGTATCTTAAGGACAAATCGATAATCAAACCGCTTGGCTTTGAGTATCCGGAGGACGAGATCGCCCGCAATATCAAAACCCAGTATATGTTCGGCGACAGCATGATGGTATGCCCGGTAACAAAGCCTATGTACTTTGACGAGGGCAGGCAGCTCGATGGCGACACGAAAATAAGCGTGTACCTTCCCGAGGGCGGCTGGTACTCGATGTCCACAAACGAATACTACCGCGGCGGTCAATATGTTAGCGTTGACGCTCCTATAGATGAAATACCCGTCTTTGTCAGAGAGGGAAGCATAATTCCCTGCACGGAATTTAAGCCAAACGCCGACGAGCAGGGAGACATCCGGTTCAAGGTTTACGCAGGTAAGGACACCGGATACACTCTGTATGAGGACGCCGGCGACGGCTACGGCTATGAGAGCGGTGAATACACCCTTACCCGGATAACATGGTCGCAGGATAAGGGCGTGCTTTCCTCCTCGGACGGCAGAATATTTGACGCCGAGATCATCTCCCACTAATAATCGCTTTAGGCTGATTGAGCTTTTATTGCAGAATTATCATCTTAATTTTATACAAAATCAACAAGCCGTTCGTCCGAATTCTCGGGCGGGCGGCTTTTATCACAAAAAAAATATATTTTTTTCGGCTAAAAAACACACAAATCAAAAAAAATGTGCTATACTGATTAGGAATGTAATTTCGATTTTTCAATACAGATGATTATTGACAGTATTTTATACCATATTGTATATCAGGAGATAGATGCGTTAAATGAAAACATACCGTGCAGGAATTGATATCGGAAGCACAACTGTCAAGCTTGTTATTCTTGACGAGAATGACAACATAATTTTCGGAGAATACCGCCGTCACTGCGCGCAGATCCAGTCCGCCGTACAAGAGCTCCTCACCGAAGCCAAGGAGCGTATCGGAGAATTTTCCCTTAAGCTAAAGGTTACAGGCTCGGGCTCGATAAATATAGGCAAAGCGCTCGGCATACCATTTGTGCAGGAGGTGGCGGCAGTTGCTACCACCCTTGAAAAGCTCGCGCCGCAGACAGATGTGGCGATAGAGCTCGGCGGAGAGGACGCCAAAATCATATACTTCCGCGGCGGTCTCGAGGAGAGAATGAACGGAGTCTGCGCAGGCGGCACCGGCTCGTTTATCGACCAGATGGCTTCTCTTTTGCAGACAGACGCCCTCGGACTTAACCACGAGGCGGAAAACTATAAAAGAATATACCCTATCGCCGCAAGGTGCGGCGTGTTCGCCAAGACCGACATACAGCCGCTTATCAACGACGGAGCGCAAAGAGCGGATATCGCAGCCTCGATATTCCAGGCGGTGGTCAATCAGACGATATCAGGTCTGGCGTGCGGAAAGCCTATAAGAGGCTGCGTGGCGTTTTTGGGAGGGCCTCTCCACTTTCTCCCCGAGCTCAAAAAAGCGTTCATACGCACCCTTAAGCTTGCGCCTAATGAAATAGTAGACCCGGACAATTCCCACCTCTTCCCCGCTATGGGAGCGGCTCTCGAGGCATCGGACGCTCCGGAGCTTTCGCCAGATTTGCTTATCAAAAAGCTCCAGTCGGGAATAAACATGGAGTTTGAGCTTAAAAGGCTTGAGCCTCTTTTCTCGTCTCAGGAAGAATACGACGAATTCTGCCGGAGGCACTCGGAAGCCGTTGTGGCTAAGGCAAGACTTGAGGACTATAAGGGAAACTGCTTCTTGGGAATCGACGCCGGCTCGACAACGACAAAGCTCGCGCTTATCGGCGAGCAGGGTCAGCTTCTGTTCTCATACTACGCGGGCAATCTCGGCTCGCCGGTGCAGACAGCAATAAAGGCCATTGCCGCTCTCGGCGAAAGGCTTCCCGAGGGCGCCTCTATAGTCCGCTCCTGCTCGACCGGCTATGGTGAGGCGCTGCTCAAGTCCGCGTTCTCGCTTGACGCCGGAGAGGTCGAGACCATAGCTCACTGCACGGCGGCGTCCTTCTTTGACCCGGACGTCGACTGCGTGCTTGATATCGGCGGTCAGGATATGAAGTGCATCAAGCTCAAAAACGGCTCGGTGGACACGATAATGCTGAACGAGGCGTGCTCATCAGGCTGCGGCTCGTTTATAGAGAATTTTGCCCAGTCGCTCGGCTACACCGCCGAGGAATTTGCTCACAAGGCACTTTTTGCCGAGCACCCAATAGACCTTGGAACAAGGTGCACGGTATTCATGAACTCAAACGTAAAGCAGGCTCAGAAGGAGGGCGCGACAGTCGAGGATATTTCCGCCGGACTTGCCTACTCGGTAATCAAAAACGCGCTCTTCAAGGTAATTAAGCTCGCGGGAGCCTCAGACCTCGGAAATAACATTGTAGTTCAGGGCGGCACATTCTTGAACAAGGCTGTCCTCAGAGCGTTTGAAAAGATATCGGGAGCAAACGTAATCTGCCCGGATATCTCCGGCATAATGGGTGCGTTCGGAGCGGCGCTCATAGCTAAAGACAGCTACACCGGTCAGAAAACCTCGATGCTTTCAATACCCGAAATACTTGCCCTTACATACACAACCTCTACCACTCACTGCAACGGCTGCTCGAATAAGTGTATGCTGACTATAAACACCTTCTCAGGTGGACGAAGATACATAACCGGCAACAGGTGTGAAAAGGGGCTCGGAGCTGCGGCGACGTCGGAAAAGGCGCCTAACCTGTCTGCTTACAAGCTTGAAAGGATATTTGATTATCCCCCGCTTGAAAACCCGGCGCGCGGCGAGATCGGCATACCCAGAGTCCTCAATATGTATGAGAACTATCCCTTCTGGGCTACATTCTTCCGCGAGCTCGGCTTTAGGGTGATACTTTCTCCCAAGTCGAGCCACAAGATATATGAGCTTGGAATGGAAAGCATACCCTCGGAATCGGAATGCTACCCCGCAAAGCTTTCCCACGGGCACGTCCAGTGGCTTATTGACCAGGGAGTAAAAACCATCTTCCATCCCTGCGTATTCTACGAGCATCAGGAATTTTCCGGAGCGCAGAACCACTTTAACTGCCCTATAGTTATTTCATACCCGGAAAACCTCAAAAACAATGTCGAGCAGATTGCCGACGGCGAGGTAAGATACATAAGACCGTTCATATCCTTCACCACCGAAAAAATCGCGGCTAACAGGCTTGTAGAGCTCTGCCGCAAGGAATGGGACATCCCCGAGCATGAGGTCAGGGACGCGGTTCACAAGGCATGGCAGGAGCAGCACAGAGCTAAAGCGGACATCCGTGAAAAGGGCAGGCAGACCCTTGAATGGATGGAGAAAAACAACAGGTTCGGAATAGTCCTTGCAGGACGCCCGTATCACATAGACCCCGAAATAAACCACGGTATCCCGGAAATGATTTCCGAATACGGTCTTGCCGTATTTACGGAGGACAGCCTGCCGATAGATTTCACCCCCGACAAGCCGCTCAGAGTGACCGACCAGTGGGTCTACCATTCAAGGCTTTACGCCGCAGCGGAGTTTGTAAGGAACAGAAACGACCTCGAGCTTATCCAGCTCAACTCCTTCGGCTGCGGTCTTGACGCCGTGACAACAGATCAGGTGTCCGAGATACTTGAGGGAAGCAATAAGCTGTATACCGTTCTTAAAATTGACGAGGTCAGCAACCTCGGAGCGGCAAGGATCAGGATAAGAAGTCTTCTTTCTGCGATGAAGCAGAGAAACAGACGCGGAATAAAAGCAGCTCCTAAAAGCGCTGCGTACCGCCGCGCGGAGTTTACGCGCAAAATGAAAAAAGAGGGCTATACAATCCTCTGCCCTCAGATGAGCCCGATACACTTCGACATTCTCGAGCCTGTGTTCAAAAGCAGCGGCTACAACATCGTCATTCTTGATAACGACAACAGGACCGCGATAGATACCGGACTCAGGTTTGTAAACAACGACGCCTGCTTCCCCTCGATAACCGTCGTCGGACAGATAATGGAGGCTGTGCTCTCCGGAAAATACGACACCGACCATCTTGCCATCATTATGTCGCAGACCGGAGGCTGCTGCCGTGCCAGCAACTATGTGGGATTTATCCGCCGCGCGCTTGAGAAGGTGCACCTTGGTCACATACCGGTAATTTCCCTCAACGCAAACGGAATGGAGAAAAACAAGGGCTTTAAGATATCTCCTTCCCTGCTTATAAACGCCGGAAAGGCGGTAGTGTACGGCGACCTACTGATGCGCTGCCTGTACCGCGTCCGCCCCTACGAAGCTGTATCCGGCTCGGCAAACGCGCTTCACGACAAGTGGCGCAAAATTGCGATTGATTCCCTTGTAAATCCGAAATCAATGTATAGCTACAAGGCGGTATGCGAGGGAATAGTCAGAGATTTTGACAGCCTCAAGCTCAACGAGGGCGTCGTCAAGCCGAGAGTCGGCATAGTCGGCGAGATACTCGTAAAGTATATGCCGCTCGCCAACAACGGACTTGTCAATCTTCTTGAAAACGAGGGCGCTGAGGCGGTAGTGCCGGATCTTATGGACTTTTTGAATTACTGCGCCTACAACTCGGTATACAAGCATAGGTTCTTGGGCACAAGCCTCGCGTCGTCAAAGATAGCGGAGGCGGTTGTAAAAGCGGTGAGATTCCTGCGTGATCCTGCCATTAAGGCGCTTAGAAACAGCAAAAGATTCGAGCCTCCCATGGATATAGAAAAGATTGCGAAGCTCGCCAAGCCTATCATATCCCTTGGGAACCAGTACGGCGAGGGCTGGCTGCTTACCGGTGAAATGGCAGAGCTTATACGCTCAGGCGTGCCTAATATCGTTTGCATACAGCCGTTTGCATGTCTGCCTAACCATGTCGTCGGAAAGGGCGCTATCAAGGCTCTTAAAAAGCTCTACCCTGAAGCGAATATCGTGGCCGTTGACTATGACCCGGGGGCGTCCGAGGTAAACCAGTTCAACCGCATAAAGCTTATGCTATCGACCGCGGTGAAGCGTCTTAACTCCGCTGAGCATCCTGACGGCGCGCCAAGCAGAGCCGCTGACAGTCTTGTTACCGTCTGAGAAAAGTACAACATTACGCCAAAAAACCGCTTCGGAAAATCTCCCGGAGCGGTTTTTATGCTGCACCTGAATTGATTTATGCAAAAAGGGTAATTTTACATATATGGCTTGAGACTGCTTACAACCATAGAATTTACGAACGCTATAACGTCATCCTTTTCATACCTCTGGTATCCCTCGACGACAGCCTGCGTCAAGCCGGTGGACAGGCAGGTAAAAAGCATTTCCAGCTCGCAGTCCTTAGCTTTCTTCAGGTATTTTTTCCAGTTTTCTATGCTGATGTCGTGAGCCAAGGAAATCATCTTCTTTATGAGCGAATAATTAGTGTTGCCGAATACCAGTACCTTGCAAAGCTCTATATTGTTGTCTATCATGTCGTAAATGGCAAGCACCATTTTCCTTACGTCCAGTCCCTCGATATAAGACAGCGACGTCTCATATTCCTTCATAAACTCATTTTCGATTTTCTCGAGCAGATCAAAACAATCGGTGTAGTGCGAATAAAAGGTTGCCCTGTTTATTTGAGCAATATCGCATACCTCCTTAACTGTAATACGGTTTATCGGCTTTTTTTCAAGCAGCCCGAGAAGGGTGTTTTTAAGCACCTGCTTAGTGTACCTGACTCTTGCGTCTGTTTTCATTTTCTCACCTCGATGAAAGTTTTGTGAAATAATCAACGCATCTGCTGCCCGTGACGGATATCTTTCATCTCACAAAAAGCTGACGGTTGGATTTCCTATACAAGTGTATTATAATATAATTGTGAAAGAAAATCAACATATGTGTAATTATTTAATCTGATAAACTTAAAAAAGGAGGCAGATTATATGTATTCGGAGTATTATCTCACGGGCGCTACCGGCTTTTTAGGAAGCCATGTGCTTGATAAGCTTCTCAAGAGCGGTGCCAAGGTCAACGCGCTGGTTTTGCCCAACGACAAGAACCTTTCGCTGCTTCCAAAGGGAGTAACCATCACCTACGGCGATGTGACAAACTTAAAATCACTTGAGGACTGGACAGCAAACATTACCCATCCCTGCTGCCTGATACACTGCGCGGGAATAATCTATATCGAAAGCGCTCCTAACAAAAAGCTGACTGATGTCAATGTCGGAGGAACAGCAAACATAATCAAGCTTTGCAGGGAGCGGGGCATTGACAAGCTGGTATATGCCAGCTCTGTTCACGCGATACCAGAGCTTCCGAACGGAAAAATTATGAGCGAGATATCCGAGTTCTCTCCCGAAAAGGTTTCAGGCTGGTATGCAAAGAGCAAGGCTAAAGCGACAGCCCTGGTGCTCGACGCGGCGAAAAAGGGTCTTAACGCCTCAGTTATCCACCCGTCAGGCATAATCGGGCCGGGCGACATTGCCATGGGCAGCACGACAAGTATGCTTATCTCCTACTGCGAGGGAAAGCTTCCCGTTTCGGTTAAGGGCGGCTATGATTTTGTTGATGTAAGAGATGTTGCAGACGGGGTGATAGCCTGCTGCGAAAAGGGAGAGAGAGGACAGTGCTACATTCTCTCCGGCGAATATATCTCGGTTGACAACCTGCTTAATACCGCGAGCAAAATAACGGGAAGAAAGAGACCGCTGTTTACGGTTCCTCTCAAGCTTGCGTCAATGGTTGCAAAATTGGTGGAGAAAATCAGCCTGAAAATGGGCAAGAAGCCGTATTTCACCCCGTACGCTGTGATGGTATTGGGCACAAACGCGAAATTTTCACACAAAAAAGCGACAGAAAAATTAGGCTACTCGCCCCGCCGCATTTCCGAAACGCTCCGTGACACAATCGAATGGATAAAAAGAACATACCTTCCGAAAACGGCATAAAATATTCCCCGCGAATTAAACGCGGGGAATATTTTATTTTGAGAACATATCAATGAATTTTAAATCACAGTCACCGTCGGTCAAAAAGTTATTATTGCGAAAATCTCCATGCTATGATATACTTAATGCAAAAATACGAATATAGGAGAGCTACTATGAAATTATCCGAAATATGTTCGCTTTTATTGTCTCTGACATTGTCAACAGCTATGATCTGCTCCTGTTCTGGCAGTCCGAGCACGGCAAACGAGACTGGGGATTCGCAGGATGATGACACCTCCGATAACGAGCAGGTTGCCGACATGTCAGCCATGGAAATAGCCAAGGACATGGGGATAGGGATCAACCTCGGCAACACATTTGACGCCTATTACGGCGACGAGACGAGGATTTACAGCGGTGCGCAGATAATAGGAGACAACAGCCCTACAAACTACGAGACCTGCTGGGGCTCACCAGAAACCACAAAGGATATTATAGACGGCTTCAAGGAAGCGGGCTTCAACACGGTCAGAGTCCCCGTCTACTGGGGAAATATGATGGAGGAGGACGGAAGCTATACCATAAATCCGGACTACATTTCAAGAGTCTCTGAGGTAGTTGACTGGATTCTTGAGGACGAAATGTACTGCGTCATCAACATTCACCACTACGACGGAGTGCTGATAACAAACCATCCGCAGGACGAGGTAGTGAGCGCCATTGAAACACTGTGGACTCAGATAGCGGAGTATTTTAAGGACTACCCTGATAAGCTCATATTTGAAGGCTTTAACGAGCAGCTTGGCTCAACTCAAAAGGACAGTGACACAGTGTACACCGAGGACATGCTCTACGAATATGTCAACGAGATGAACCAAACCTTTGTTGACGCCGTCAGAAATACCGGCGGCAACAACTCAGACAGAATGCTCATCATTTCCGGCTACAACACAAACATCGACAAAACTACATATTTCAAGTTTAAGCTGCCGGAAGACTCTGCCGACGACAAGCTGATGGTATCAGTCCACTATGTCGACAACATGATGTACTGGACGAACCAGCTCGGAACCGAGGCGTGGTATAACTACAGCGTAAGCCAGTGCGAGCTACTTAAAAACGCCTTCTCGGACAAGGGCATTCCGGTATTTATCGGCGAGTGCACCTCAGTCAAGTCGTATAACGACCCGGGCAGGATACCCGACGGAGCCGAGTATTCCGACCCGCTTGAGATATTTAAAACCGAGCTTGAAATAATAACCGATTACGGATTTGTCCCTGTGATATGGGACACCGCAAACGACTGGTATAACCGCTCGGAGCTTAGGTTCAACAACGCCGAGGACGGCGAGGCGGTGCTTGAGATAGCGGAAAAGATTTCAAAGTGACACTACTGTAGGCATAAAGGCATAAAAATCAGGAGCACGGTCAAGCTGCCATGCTCCTGTTCTTTTTTATCAAAACACGCGAGAGCTAATCAAAATCAGTTCTTTGCGGCTTCTTCAACAGCAACCGCGCAGGCAACAGTAGCGCCTACCATCGGGTTGTTGCCCATGCCGATAAGTCCCATCATCTCAACGTGAGCGGGAACGGAGGAAGAACCTGCGAACTGAGCGTCAGAGTGCATTCTTCCCATGGTGTCGGTCATGCCGTAGCTGGAAGGACCTGCTGCCATGTTGTCGGGGTGGAGAGTTCTTCCCGTTCCTCCGCCGGAGGCAACAGAGAAGTACTTGACGCCGTTCTCAACGCACCACTTCTTGTAGGTTCCTGCAACAGGGTGCTGGAATCTGGTGGGGTTAGTGGAGTTGCCGGTGATAGACACGCCGACATGCTCGAGCTTCATTATCGCAACGCCCTCGGGAACATTGTCAGCGCCGTAGCACTTTACGTCAGCTCTCGGACCGTTGGAGTAAGCCTTGGTATAAACCACCTTGACATCCTCGGTGAAGGGATCGAACTCGGTCTCAACATATGTGAAGCCGTTTATTCTTGAAATGATGAACGCAGCGTCCTTGCCGAGTCCGTTGAGGATAACTCTCAGGGGCTTAACTCTTACCTTGTTGGCGTTGAGAGCGATCTTGATAGCTCCCTCGGCAGCAGCAAAGGACTCGTGTCCTGCGAGGAAGCAGAAGCACTCGGTCTCCTCGGAAAGGAGCATCTTGCCGAGGTTTCCGTGTCCGAGACCGACCTTGCGGTTCTCGGCAACAGAGCCGGGAATGCAGAATGCCTGAAGTCCGATACCGATAGCGGCAGCGGCGTCGGCAGCCTTGGTGCAGCCCTTCTTGATAGCGATAGCGCAGCCTACGGTGTAAGCCCATACAGCGTTCTCAAAGCAGATAGGCTGGGTCTCTCTTACGATTTTGTCGCAGTCGATTCCCTTAGCAAGGGTTATCTCCTTGCACTCTTCAACAGAGGAAATGCCGTATTCGGCGAGAACGGAATTGATTTTGTCAATTCTTCTTTCATAATTTTCAAACAAAGCCATGCTCTTAACCTCCCTATTACTGCTTGCGAGGGTCAATGTACTTGACAGCGTCGTCGAACCTGCCGTAGTGACCCATTGACTTGTTGTATGCGGTTGTAGGATCGTCGCCCTTCTTGATGAAGTCGGTCATCTTGCCCAAAGATACGAACTCGTAGCCGATAACCTGATCGTCCTCGTCAAGAGCCATTCTGGTGACATAGCCCTCAGCCATTTCAAGGTATCTTACGCCCTTGGCCTTGGTTCCGTACATAGTACCGACCTGGCTTCTTGTTCCCTTGCCGAGATCCTCAAGACCCGCGCCAATGGAAAGACCGTCCTCAGAGAAGGCGGACTGGCTTCTGCCGTAAGCGATCTGAAGGAACAGCTCACGCATAGCGGTATTGATAGCGTCGCAAACGAGGTCGGTGTTAAGAGCCTCCAAAACGGTCTTGCCGGGAAGTATCTCAGCAGCCATAGCAGCGGAGTGGGTCATACCGGAGCAGCCGATGGTCTCAACCAAAGCCTCCTCAATGATGCCCTCCTTAATGTTCAGGGAAAGCTTGCAAGCTCCCTGCTGAGGCGCGCACCAGCCGATACCGTGGGTAAAGCCGCTGATGTCCTTGATTTCCTTGGACTGAACCCACTTGCCCTCCTCGGGGATCGGAGCAGGACCGTGCTTGGGGCCTTTAGCCACACAGCACATCTGTTCAACTTCGCGTGAATAATTCATAAGATAAAATCTCCTTTCGATTATCTTGGAACACAGTGCTATTATACAACAGCTTGTCCGTTTTGACAAGCTATTTTTAATAATCTTTTTCGGCTCTTTTCTTGCTCAAGACAAAAAGGGCGGGAGCGTCTTCGTCCCCGCCCGAACCGCCTCTAACTGACAGGCAGCTTGATATTGCGGTTATTCCTCCGCGCCGGATTTATCTTCCACGGCAGGAGCCTGCGCTTGCGGAAGCTCGTAATCTTCCGAAACATACGCCTCTATCTTGCCCTTCATCGCCGCCTTTGCCTCAAGGCTCATCGGCGCAGCGTTGTAATATGGCACTCTTGACTCAACATCGGCAGCGGTTATCCCGTTTGAAATGTAATCCGATATCGGATGAGAGTATATCCAATACAGTGAGTATAGGTTGTCGCCCTTTCTTATAGCGGTTTCGCTTGCAAAGTGCGCGGCTACGGCCTCGGTATCATCAGAAAGAATCAAATCTATCTCCTCGTCGGTAAAATCGTCCTCCCGTCCGTTTCTTAGACCCACCAATATTTCACGGACTGTTTCATCAGGCACATCAAAATACCTTATAAACGAATAAAGATTTGCCGCCTCATCGATGGCGGTGTAAACTCCGCCGGAGCTGCTTCTTTCGTAAAGCCAAGGCTCAAGAACTTCGCTTCCTCCGATAAGATGCACAAACTTCATGTCTATATAATTCAGCTTGCCATTTACTGTGGAATATATTATATGATTTTGATCGCCGTCATTTGTATTGCTAGGCATAACGTCAAAATCTGCCGGTTCGATGTCCTCCCACTGAACCTTATCAGGCTTTGGCTCCTCTTCAGGCATAGGATAATCGATAACTGTCTCTATTTCTTCCTCGGAAATGTCCTTGATGATTTCTTCGGTCACCGACGCGCCGTCAGTCTGAGGCTTATCATCGCCGCCAGGAACCGTATGCGCGTTCGCGCAGCCGTACAAAAGCGCAGCCGCCATAGCCGCCAAAAGCGACAGCTTGAATATCTTTGCCGATTCAGTCATTTTACCGCCTCCATTTGAAGCAAAAGCCATGTTTCAAAATCCAATAAAAATGCTGCCTCTGTATTTTTATGATAGCATATTCTATACTCATTTTCAATACTTTTCCTTATACGAGTGAAAAAAAATATACTGCTGCAATATTTCAGCAATTTAAATTGTTTTTATAGTAGAAGCAGGCGAGATGTAGGTCCGCCGCTATTGCGCTATAGGCTTTACGCATTGTCTGAAAGCAATAACAAGGAGGAAAAGCATGAAAAATATCAATAAAATAAGACGCCTTATTTCACTTCTGACGGCGATAGCTCTCATCGCCGTTATGGCTGTAACCGGAACGGCAGCCGGAGAGGATGAGCTTACAACGCTTTCCGGAGTATATGTAGTGAGTGTACAGTATGTCGAGTCTACGCAGAGATACTCATTCTCCTGTGCTGCCGAGCTGCGGGGCTACCCGGGCGGCTTCTCGCCGTTTACCTTCAGCGTCACCGCCGACATGATAACAAATTCAGACGGTACGCCCGCCTCACACGAGGATATAATGGCGTTCAAAACTCTTTCCATAGTCTCTCCTTTGATAATGCAGGAAACCTATCCCATGGGGCTTGTCGGCGTTGAGAGCGTGTCAGGAAGCGCGGACACCGCATTATCCGACGAGGAGATAGCGGAGTGCGAGCAGCTTTACGAGGGATTTCTCATAGATGAGCCAACCCTCGATGATTCAGGCGAAGACGCCGGATCTAAAGAGCCGCAGTCCGAAAATCCCCCGACAGGCGTTATGCTCGGGATCGGCTCCTGTGCTTTATCTGCCGTAGCGGTTGCTATGCTGACTCGCAGAAAGAGACGCTGACGGAATATGCCTATCTTAACCAGTCGTAAGCGTATAGCTTAATATAATCACATTCTTCTGTTCCCGCCGCAGACTCGCATCAGACCCGTCTGACGGCGGGTATTTCTGTAATTCGCCAGCATAATTTCTATACGATAAAATTAAATCACACTTTAGCCAAATATTCATATTTTCTCTTGATATTTCATATTAAATCTGATATGTTTTGATTGTATAAAATCTTCGAAAGGATGATTTGACCTAAGATGGATATAACCAAGATTTCAAGACCCGGCTCTCCCAAGAGCAAAATGGTCTTTCATGAAAATTTGAATGAGCTTCATGTCGGCACGCTAAGCCCAAGATGCTACTTTGTCCCCTTCGCCAACGGTCAGGATCCGTTTGCCGCAAGGACGGAATCAGGGCGCTTCGAGCTTCTTAACGGCGACTGGGAATTTAAGTACTACCCAAGCATTATCGACCTTGAGGATGACTTTACCTCAATGAGCTTCGATAAGACTATTCCTGTTCCCTCAAACTGGCAGATACACGGCTATGACAGGGCTCAGTACACCAATGTCAGCTACCCCATACCCTTTGACCCGCCGTATGTACCTGACGACGACCCTGTCGGCATATACAGCCGCAGCTACTCCTACCGTCCGGACGGAATGAAGAGGATACTCGTCTTTGAGGGGGTGGATAGCTGTCTTTATCTGTATGTAAACGGTAGTTTTGTCGGCTACACTCAGGTCTCGCACGCCATGAGCGAATTTGATATCACTCAGTACCTGCACGAGGGCGAAAACAAGATAATCGCAGCCGTTCTCAAGTGGTGCGACGGAACTTATCTTGAGGACCAGGATAAAATCAGGCTTTCCGGTATTTTCAGGGATGTATACATTCTCTCAAGACCAGAGAAAGCGGTTTGTGACTATACTGTCAAGACTATTTTAAATCACAAGACCGGCAGCTCGGAGTTTAAGCTTACCGTTAAGGGAAGCTCCGCTCATATCAGGCTCTGCGACGCCGATGGAAATACGGTTTGCGAGGCTGATGTAAAGGACGGCGAGGAATATAAAACCAAGGTGCAAAAGCCGCGTCTTTGGTCTGCCGAGATACCATATCTGTACAACCTCACTATCGAAACAGAGAACGAGGTAATAGGCGAGAAGGTCGGCTTCAGGGACATTCGTGTAAAGGACGGAGTGCTCCTTGTAAATAATGTCCCTGTAAAGTTCAGAGGCGTAAACCGCCATGACAGCTACGCAGACACCGGCTACTGCGCTTCGGTAGAGCAGCTGACACGCGACATAGTGATGATGAAGCAGCACAACATAAACGCTGTCAGAACCTCTCACTATCCCAACTCTCCCCTCTTCTATCAGCTCTGCGATGAGTACGGTCTGTACATAATCGACGAGGCCGACTTTGAGGCTCACGGCTGCGTGGAGATCCTCAGGGGCTTCAGGGATATGTACAAGGACTACAAGGGCATATCCATGATATCAATGGACGAAAAGTTCCAAAGAGCTATCGTTGACAGAGGCGAGAAGCTTGTTACAAGAGACAGAAACCGCCCATGCGTTCTCTTCTGGTCGATGGGCAACGAGGCGGGCTATGGCATAAATGTTCTCAAGGAAGCCGAAAAGGTGAGAGAGCTTGACGACACAAGGCTGCTCCATTACGAGAGCGTCGTGCATGCCATGGACGACACCGAGGACGTATTTGACGTTGTTTCAAGGATGTACCCATGGGACGGAGAGATGATAAATTACGCCAAGGAGCAGAACAAGCGTCCGTTCATCCTCTGCGAATACTGCCACGCGATGGGCAACGGTCCCGGAGACCTTGAGGACTACCACGAGATATTCCACTCCAGCCCCGTATTCTGCGGAGGCTTCATATGGGAGTGGTGCGATCACGGAATGATAATCGGCTACACCTCTGACGGCAAGCCTAAATACGGCTACGGCGGAGACTACGGAGAGCGCCATAACGACGGCAACTTCTGTATGGACGGTCTTATATATCCGGACAGAACCCCGCACACCGGTCTTAAGGAGGCTAAGCAGGTATACCGCCCCGTGAGGGTATCAAAGACTGACGACGCCGGAGTGTTCGAGCTCAAGAGCCTTCTCAACTTCGCCAACGCCGAGGATCTGCTTGACGGAGGCTATGAGATAACCGACTGCGGCAAGGTTGTCGCGACAGGCAGCTTTGACTTCAAGCTTAAGCCCATGGAGACATATACCATAACGATCCCGGGAGCCACAGCAGTTACAGGCACAAGCGTTTATATCAAGTTTGTTTTCACCTCAAAGACTGACACTCTGTGGTGTGAAAAGGGCTACGAGGTATGCTTTGATCAGATATGCCTCAACGAATTAAACGAGAAAACCCAGCCGTCTATGGCGGGAGACGTCTCTGTCTGCGACCAGCCGCTTTCTCTCAGGGTTGATGCCGGAAACATCAGCTACACATTCGACAAGCGCCACGCAGAGTTTACATCGATCACAAAGGACGGCGCAGAGCTTCTTGACAGACCTATTTCCTACAACTTCTTCCGCGCCCCGACAGACAATGACCCTATGAGATGGGATTGGTACAGAGCTCACCTCAACGACTACATAGTAAAGGTATACGACACCTGTACCTGCATAGAGGATGGCTGTGCCAAGATATATGTAAGCGAAAGCTTCGGCTGGAGCCAGTATCAGCCCTTTGCCCGGGCAAAAGCGGAATACACTATCTGCCCGGACGGAACTCTTGAGGTTTCCTGCGAGCTTGAGACCACCAACAAGGTAGAAATGCTCCCCAGATTCGGCATAAGGCTCTTCCTTAACAAGAGCTTTGACTCTGCGGAGTATTACGGCTACGGTCCGTACGAGAGCTATGCCGATAAGCATCGTGCATCGTATATGGGACTCTTCGAGGATAAGATTTCAAACATGTACGAGGACTATATCCGTCCCCAGGAGAACTCTTCTCATTGGGGCTGCAAATACGCCTCTGTGACAGACGGCAAGACGGTTATTCGCTTTGAGTCGGACGGCGACTTCTCATTCAACGCAAGCGAGTACACTCAGGAGGAGCTCTCCGGAAAGCGCCACAACTTTGAGCTCGAAAAATGCGAGAGCAACGTCATCTGCGTTGACAGCCAGATGGCTGGCGTAGGCTCAAACTCCTGTGGTCCCGCGCTCAGGGATAAGTACCGTATTCAGCTTCCCAAGGTCAACATGAACATTAGATTGTTTATAAAGTAATTCCCCTATATATCCAATCAAGACCATGTCTGTGCACAAAAGCACGGGCATGGTCTTGTGCACGCTTGCTTGGCATATTAAGTAAACAAATCGCTTTATGGCTCTATCGCGCCACACGAGGTTGGGATTAAGGCTTAAAAGTATTGACTTTTAAAGCAAGGCGTGATAACATGAAAGGCAGCGAAGATCCGGCTTACTTTTGCAAACCGCTGTTAATTCCGCTGTAGTATAACCGGCGGCAGCGATAGATTGAGCTCAGGCTGCACTCGGTGCGCCGGTTCAGGTTCCTGTAAGCTGTAAGACCAAGCTTCGGAGGCATAGCTCAGCTGGTCAGAGCGCACGCTTCACATGCGTGAGGTCGCGGGTTCGAGCCCCTCTGTCTCCACCAATCAGCCGCGGCTACTTCATGGTAGCTGCGGCTGGTATTTTACCGAAACTTAAATTCAGTCCGTGTCTCAGCCTTGGGCTTACCCCACAGCAGGAACAAGCCTTTGACCCGAGAAAATATGTTAGCAAACCGCACTGCGTCATGGCAGGCAGGCTCTTCGACACGGACGGATTAAAGCTCCAAAGTATTGACTTTTAACGCGGAGCGTGATAATATGAGGAGTATCGAAAATTTGGTTTGTTTTCGGGAACCTCCTTTTATGCCGCTGTGGTGGAATCGGCAGACACAAGGGACTTAAAATCCCTCGCCCATAAAGCGTACCGGTTCAAGTCCGGTCAGCGGCACCACGTCGGAGCAAAGCGGACTTTGCTCCGACGTCTTTTTATGCCCATGGCAAAAAAGACGTCATCCGCCCGCTCCCTTGCTCCTCCTTTCCAAATCACAACCGCTTACGCTGGGTTGCGATTTGGCTTTTGGCGCAGACCTGAACGTCGCTGCGTCTATAGTGTTACGATGTTCCAGCGTGACGCCGGACCCGATTTCTTTCGGGTTCAGCGTTATTTTTACGTTTTGTCGCTAACTGATTAGCGTGGCATCTTTTTTAGTTCCCCATAACATGTCGGAGCAGGTCTTGCAAGTCTTGCTCCGTATTTTTTACGATAGTCAGAGCGCACTCACGCTCCTATGCCCGGCTGCCGTGGTTCTATTCGCTTGAGTATGCCGCTCGCAAATGTTCAAAAGCGTATAAGCCTTCCTTACAAACAGCGCGCTGCTCGCAGTATTTGAAAATCGGCTTTCTTTATATAGGCTTTACTCAGAATTTACTATACTCAAGATACAAAATTAACTTAGATATGTTATAATGGTTGACAGGACGGGTTATATTTTTTATTATAGTCAATGGGCTCTATCGTTTCCAAGGAGCCGTCAATAAAAATATGGAGGAAAAAAAGCTAATGCCTTCTACCTACGCGCACTACCGTTTCGGAAACGAAGTGCTTCAGCAGCTTCCCGAAAAGCAAAAGCAAATTATTCAGTCCAACATAAGCATATACAATGTCGGACTTCACGGTCCCGATCTTCTTTTTTACTACCGCCCGCTGACGTCAGACCCTATAAACCGAATAGGATATCGAACCCACGAGCTGCCCGCCATAAAATTTTTTGAGCCGGCCGGGAAAGTTCTCGCTGAAAACGGCTTCGCGCCTGCATATGCCGCGTACATCTTCGGCTTCCTGTGCCACTTCGCTCTCGACCGCGAATGTCACGATTATATCGCCGAAAAAATCGCCTCCAGCGGCGCAAGGCACGCCCACATAGAAGTATCCTTTGACCGCAAACTGCTTGTCGCAGACGGCTATAATCCGGTCAAAAAAAGGCTTGTAGAGCACATCAACGCCACCCAAGAGATGTCGAAGGTAATAAGCAAATTTTATCCAGGCGTCACTCCGAAAAACATACACACCACCATCCGATCTATGGTATTCTACAGCGGGCTTCTGAGAGCTCCCAACAAATTCAAAAGAGGCGTCATCTGCGCGATTCTCAAGCTCTCAGGCAACTATCGCGAGATGAGGGGCATGCTGATGGACTACGAGCCCGACCCTGTGTGCGCAGACAGCGACGAGATACTGATGCAAAGATATAAGAGCGCGATCCCCAAGGCTGTCAAGCTGATAACCGAATTCGAGGATAGCGTCAAAGGCAATATCCCCTTTAATCCGCTTTACCGCTACTCCTTTGACTCTACACTTCAGGACGAGAAGAAATGATAATATGGAGGATGGTCAAATGAATTTCAAGCTTACTTCTGAGGAAAAAAAGTGGGTTTTGTACGACATCGGAAACTCCGCTTTCGTATTGATGGTATCTACCCTTATACCAATATTCTTCAACACCCTATCCCAAAACGGCGGGCTCAGCGAGGACGATTATCTCGCGTTCTGGGGCTATGCCGCATCGGCGGCTACGCTGATAATTGCAGTCGCAGGGCCTATACTCGGCGCGGTATCTGACCGCCGTGGGAGAAAAAAGCCGCTGTTTGCTTTAATGGTTCTTATCGGCATAGTCGGCTGCACGATCCTCGGATTTATTGAAAGCTGGCTGCTCTTCCTCATAGTCTTCATAATCACCAAGGCCGGCTACTCCGGAAGCCTGATATTCTACGACTCTATGCTCCCGGACATAACCGATAACGACAGAATGGACAATGTCTCCGCTCAGGGCTACGCATGGGGCTACATCGGAAGCTGCGCCCCGTTCCTTGTTTGCCTGGGGCTTTACATTTCATCTCAGTTTGATGCTGTCGCAGACTTTTTCGGTATGAGCGCGGCTCAGTACGGCAAGATAACCACAATCCTCTCCTTTGTCATAACGGCGGTATGGTGGCTTTTGTGCACTCTCCCACTCTACCGCTCATATAACCAGAAGCACTATGTTGAGGACTCAAGGTGGCAAAACGACCTCAAGCGCCTCGGTCACACTATCGTGGATATCGCCAAGGACAAGCGTGTGCTTCTTTTCGTCATCGCGTTCTTTTTCTACATAGACGGCGTCTACACGATAATAGACATGGCGACCGCCTACGGCACGGCTCTCGGATTTGACACGATCGGTCTTCTTATTGCGCTTTTAGTCACCCAGATAGTCGGCTTCCCTGCGGCAATCGTGTTTGGACGGCTTTCAAAAAGGGTGTCCTCTGTCCTTTTGCTGTCTATATGCATTGCAGCCTACTTCGGCATAGCGGTGTTCGCGATGCTCATGAACCAGCAGATCCACTTCTGGATCCTTGCCGTCATAGTCGGTCTTTTTCAGGGCGGGATACAGGCGCTCTCCCGTTCCTACTTCGCCAAGATAATACCTCCGGAGAAATCGGGCGAGTACTTCGGGCTTTTGGATATATGCGGCAAGGGGGCGTCCTTCCTCGGCACAATGACCGTCAGCGTTGTAACCCAAATAACCAACAACGGCAGCCTCGGCGTGGGGGCGATAGCGATATTCTTTGTGATCGGTCTTGTTTTCTTCCTCTATTCCGTGAAGCTGCAAAAGGGCGCGAGCGCAGGAAAATAAGTTTAGACCTTAAAGCAGGCTGCTCCACTTTGGAGCCGACCTGAAATTCATATCGAACAAAGCTCAATCCCCCGCCGAACGTGATGCTCGGCGGGGGATTTTCAGTTATGTACCATAAACGCGTTTAATCGCTTCCCATGTGATAATGTCTGATTCTGACGAAGTCAAGCAGGTCATAAAGAAACAGGTTAGCACAAGAAAAACAAGTGAATACTTATATTTGACCAACTTTCTTATTTCCTTTTCCAATTAAAATGTCTTTTCGCAACTATTTGCTTTTCACTATTCAGGATCTACTATTATTCCATCTGTTCCCACAGCATCTAATATAAAGTTGATATCCTTGTCAACCCTTGTGAGAATAACCTCTCCCGTCGTTACACGATACCCGTCATAGAGCGAATCATATATCTGATAACATGTCTGAGTACCGCCATCTACAATACCGCTCTCATTGACTGCCGTATCATTTTGCGGGTTTAATGTTATAAGCATAAAACTCTCATTACTTTTATCAGACTTCAGTTTCAGTTCTTCCGTAGCAGTGTTATTTCCCGTCTCATCAGAATAGATATAAAGCTCATATTCCTCAGCAGGCAGGGTAGTTTTCATTTCTTCAAGTCTATTTATTTCGTCTTTATTTAGAGTATAAACAGCATCGGCAATTCCCTCAATGTATTCCTGAGGCAAATCGTATGCGTACTCAGTAGTACGATTAAAGCCGTCAAGAGCATATACTAACTCACACCAGTTTGAAAATAGATTGTATGCGTCTTCATATGAAAGTATGAGAAACCTGTTTTCATCCTCGTAATCATACTCTCTTTTTATGTGCTTCCAGTCCTCTTCTGTATAAATTCCGTCTTCAAATCCCCATTCGTAAAAAATTTTGAATATATTTTCTCCTTCATCAGAGCCTTCAAACGCATCATAAACCTTGCTGACGGCGTTATAGCACTTATTTGTGAAGAAATCTAAAGTTATTTCTTTGTCTTCTTCAGATAATGAATCAATGAACGGAAGAGAAGACGACAAATATTCCCTTATTTCACTTTTACTAATTTCATTTTCTGGCACATCATAGCCAAAGTGTGTTGCACATTCTTTTGCAGCAGAATATACTTCAATGATATACGAACTTGTATCTTTTAATAGTTCTATCTCTTCATCGCAATAAGAAATAATATCCTCCATTTTTGAATTGGTGACTGCTTCCACTATTTCTTCGTCGCTCATCTGAGAAAGATCCCCAAGTTTGAGACCCAGCTTATAATATAATTGTGATATGTATGTCCCATCCTCGTTAAGTACAACAACATATTCGGCATCGCTGTCTTTGGAAATTTTTGAATCATACACAACAAACCAAATTGTTTGACGCCCGTTTATATACTCGCTTAAAGTATACTCGTTTTTATTCGTATTTTTACCGCACGATGTCATCAGAGACATAATAAAAACAGCAAGCAAACACATTACAACTAACTTTTTCATTTCTCTTCCTCTTTCTCTGAGTACAATAAAGTGTACATTTTCGCAAATAAAATTTGTGTAAGATTTATTCATTAAATGTAAAATAATTTATTGCAAATTACGGAACTTTATGGTATACTTAATCACATGTAATACATTGGGTATTATACAAAAATGTACACTTTTATACAAAAAAGTGTACATTATGATTTTTTGTTTCTTTGATAGTCTCTTGCCCGATAACGGAAAGTTGATAGCGGCATTCCGCATTCTTCTGCGGCCTTTGTACAGGTAATTTTACCGTCTTTCCATGTCTGATAAACGACATAAAAGTTGCTGGGCAGCTTCTTCGGAGGTCTACCGAACCTTACTCCGCGTGCCTTTGCAGCGGCTATCCCCTCAGCTTGCCTATGCCTAATGTTTGCGCGCTCATTTTCTGCCACAAACGAGAGTATTTGCAGAACTATGTCCGCAATAAAAGTACCTAATAAATCTTTGCCGTTTCGAGTATCCAATATCGGCATATCTAATACACAAATGTCGACGCCGATTTCCTTTGTCAGTATTCTCCACTGGTTTTGTATCTCTTCATAATTCCGTCCCAGGCGATCTATGCTTTTTATGCAGAGAAGATCGTCCTTTTTTAATTTGCGCACCATTTTCAAATACTGCGGGCGCGCAAAATCTTTTCCGGACTGTTTATCAACAAAAATATTCTGCTCCAGAACCTCCGCTTCCCTCAGAGCTACCATCTGACGCTCTTCATTCTGATCCGTGCTTGATACCCGTGCGTAACCGTATACCTTCATCTGTGAGTTCCTCCGATTTCTATATCATTAAAAAACTGTCCTCCGACACAAAAGTGTCAGAGGACAGTTTTTCATAAGCATTAGCTTAATACTTATTTTCAGTTTATTTTGAGGTCTTTTTCCTCGACCTTGCCGCAACCGTAATCAGGATCACCGCTGCCGCCACCAAAATCACTATTCCGGCAGTTGCGGCTGCCACGGGTACTCCGTCTGAGTCTGCCTCCGGCCGCTGATTCAAAAGCGAATACTCCGGAAGCTCTCCGGGATCATTCAAAGACACCGGCGTTATCACGAACTTGTCAAAGTTTGGAGTGTAATTTTCAAGATACTCTGTAGCTGGAGTCTCAGTCGAGCCGCCGAAGGTGACGTTCCAGCTGTTGTCGTTGAAAATCTTTATCGTATTTTCACCCTCGACCAAATCAACGTATATCGTCTTTTCGTCAAAGGTGTCGTCAGAGAATGAATTTCTGAAGAAGTAACGGTTGGTCTCGTTCTTGACGCTTCTGAAGTCCATTATCCATATGACATCCTCGGCGAGCTCGCCGACATAAACGTCCTCGGGGAGGTTCTGGCTGATGTCTATGCTCTGCGTACCGTTCGGCATTACATATATGTTCTCCTCAGCCTCGGTGGGCTCTACATACTCCCTTATGATGATATAAGTCACCTGTACCGAAGGAGTATCTGTAGTGGCCTTGACGACCAGCTCCGCTCTGCCGTTTTCGTTGAGCTCCGCTCCGGAAAGGTCTACAGCCACGCTTCTTTCAAGCTGCTCGCCGTTGCCTAAGACGACCTCCTCGGTGACCTCGTCTATGCCGTCCGAAATCAGGTGAAGAGTCGGCTCTGAACCGTTGCCCCAGGTATTGCTGAATCCTACGGTGACATCGTATTTCCCGGGGTCAAGCTCAAACTTATAGGCAACGTATCTCGGGTCGATTCCGTCCTCGTACTGGTTGTGGGCATAGCGGAAGGTGGATTCCTTACGCTGTCCGTCCTTTACGTTTTCGGTAAGCGTCCTCTGATAGGTAGTATACACAGCCTTATCTCCGGCGACTCCGGATGAGCTTTCATACTCGTTATCCAAAAGTATCTCAACGCCCCAGCTGTAGCCGGTCTCATCCTCGCCGTAAATCCTGTCGGTCACGGTGTTGAGTATTCCGAACTCGTCTCCCTCGGAAACGGTTGACGGGTCATGGTCTCCGCAGTCGACAAAGTAGTAAACCGTTCTTGTATCCTCAGGGATATCCTGAACATCAAACTGAGGAGACATCGACTCGCCGTTGACCTCAAATACGGCGTACTTGTCTATGATTTTTATGTTATAGCCGTGAGTTCCCGCGATATCCTCGTTGGAGTGATAAACGGTAAGCGCGTATGTTCCCGCCTTTGGAGCATTGTAGATAAGCTCAAGATAGTCGGGTGTCTCGTATGACCCCGCCATTCCGGCGACATACTTGCCTCCAGACGCGCCGTCGCTATCAAGAACCTCTATACTGTCCTTGAGCTCGGAAGGTATGCAGTCCTCCGCCTCAAAAACGGTTGATGCGTCTAAATAATCTCCGGCGGACAGCCTCATGTAGTCAAGCTCGGCTGTGCCGTCTATGTCTACTACATTTATTCCCTTCTCAAGGAATATGACCGCGCCGACATTCTGCCAGTCCTGCGACGCTCCAACATCAATGGTGGTAACTATGTTGTCAAGCGTAACCGCGGTGTTTCCGACATAAATATTGACCTTTGCACCCTCCTCAGAGTGTACGCCGAGAGTGAAGTCGTACATCGCGCTCTCGGGAACGACCACTGTGAACCTCACGCCGCCGCCCTCGGGGACAGACCTGTCGGCAAGACCGGTAATATATCCGCTTCCCGAGTAGCCTTCAAGCTTAGTTTCTGTCAGTACGGTGGAATCCTCGTTTCCTACTAGCTTATTGAAGTCGCCCTGCTCCGCCTCGAAGGTCTTGGAGTATTCGGGCACACCGCCGCCGTACTCGCCTATGTATGTGACCCTGAGGAAATCATGGTAGACCATTCCGTTTCCGATTCCCTCGCCGGACACGATTTTTATCGTGTGCTCGCCCTTGTCAAGGTCATAGTATATCGACTTTATTCCGGTCATAGTCTGCCAGAGGGTAGACTTCATGACCTCGTCAACCGCCTCGCCTCCGTCGAGCGAGAAGCTCTGCGTCACGTTTACGGGGTCGTGTGTCGCCATGTTGCCGCGGTCTGTTCCCTGACCGTTTCCGTAAACGAAATCAAGGCGGTAAAGTCCGTCCTCATCGATGTCTATGGTATAGGTAAGCTCAGCGCCCGATGGCATGTCTACCGCTCTAGCAAATTCGCCGCTCTGAGACATGTAGTAGTAAGGGCTTGTGTTGGCGTCTGTCTTAGAGGCAAGAAGAGACGTATCGGCGTCCTCAGCCTCATAGACATCGCCGCTTGAGGAGTAGGTCACTTCCCCGGCAACCTCGTCATCGGTCGCCTGAACAACGGTAAGCCTATACGCATTTTCAAAGCGAGTGCCCTCGACAGTCACGCTCACGCTGCCGTCTGAAGCCACCTCATAGGTGCCCTCAATAATCACCGGAGGCTCGTCCAAAGCTCCGTGGAAACCGGTGAACATGGTCTCCTCTACCCTTATGTGAACCTTATCCGCGCCCCTGAACGCCTTTGTCTTTGTCACATTCTCAAGCTTTACCGTAACATCTCCGGTAAAGCCTCCGAACAGGGTCGTAGAAAGCTTTTTGGATTCGTCCATTGTGGAGACGCCGTAAAGCAGGTCGTATTCCGTCGAGGATTCAACCGTCTGGGTAACTCCGGACATGTCTCCGTACCACTTATACAGCCACCAAGCGCCGTTGCCCTCGTTTGCGGAGGCCGCAAGGTCGTTGAGGTTATTAGCCTGATGCCAGAAGGGCAGACAGCCTGTGACCTTTTCGTCCTCTATCCTGGAAATCCAGTTTACAAGTCTTCCAGGGACTCCGCAGTATGCCATTTCCGCGTACTCGTTGAAGCAGACCTGCGGTATCTCAGGTATGCCCTCTGTTCCGTTAGCCTCGTTGTAAAGCGTCCAGTCGGTTTTTTCCCATACCTCCTTGAATCTTTCCATGTGGTTGGACATGTCCTTTAGGCAGGAGGTCTCCAGCTCGTGCCAGGTTATTACGTCCGGAACACAGTTATAATCTGCGCAGTACTGGATGAAAGACTCCATGTTCTGCCCCGCTGTGAACGCCAGATCATAATAGAAGGAGTTCGGACCCGCTATATGCGCTCCGGGATCGACGGACCTTATGGCCTCGCAGTACTTTCTCCATGACAGCGAGAAGTCAAAGCCGGCCGGCGTTCCCTCATTTATCGGAACATACACTATCGCCTCGTCGATATCTATCACCGCGCCGATAGCGTCCTTGGGATCATCAGGAGTACCGTGCTCCTCGTTCCAGGCTTCCTTCCACGCTACTACAGCAGGACAGATATAATTTACAAGATCCTTGCAATATCTATCCATAGTGGCAGTTACGCCGAAAACGCCGTAATAGTTGCTGTTGTACATCTGAACCTGCTGACCGCCGCTCTCAAGGAAGGTCTTGGCGACATCGAGAGCGTCGCCGTACGGGTGCTCGGTTCCCACCGCTCCCTTGGTTACAAGTATCTTTGATTTAAGCGGAACGATAGTGTTCGTCGTAGGCACGCCCTCGCTGCTCACGCCGTACAAAAAGCCCGCAGCGCCGTGAACGATATCACCTGTGCTCGCCTTGGGGTTAAGATCGACTGTGAGAGTAGCTGCCTCGGCGTTCTCCGCCGCTTTAAGTACACCGCCTATACTGCTTGCCGGCAGAAGCCCAAAGGCTAAAACAGCCGCAGCCGACAAGGCTGTAAGCTTGAGCATAAGTTTAGATTTCTTTGTCATATAACTCTCTCCAAGTTAAATTTTATACTATTATCATATATTGCAGTCCGCTGCATGTCAATAAATTTTGTTAAAACGACGAAAATCCGTTTAAATTCATCAATCGAGAACATAGCAAACATCAGTACGCCAGCGTATTAAATCGACACATCAATAAAAAGCAGATATGCCCGAGATCACCGGAGCGTATCTGCTTTTGCTTTAATCATTTTCAGAGGGCGCGAACAGCACGGACAGCGTTGTTCCTACCCCTTGGGTGCTCTCAAGCGAAACCGACGCGCCATGGAAGCTTGCCGCGTGTTTTACTATTGAAAGCCCGAGTCCGGTGCCGCCTATCAGCTTTGAATGGCTTTTGTCAACCCTGTAAAAGCGCTCGAACACCCTGTCAAGATCCTCCTTCGGTATTCCTATTCCTGTGTCGCTCACGCTCAGGCGGGCTCTTCCGTTTTCGGTTTCCACATGTATTGAAACGCTGCCGTTTTCCTTATTGTACTTCACTGCGTTTTCAACTATATTGTAAACCAGCTCGTCAAGTATCTTCCCTACTCCCTTTACCGTAGTATGCTCTCCGCTTACCGATATAGCGACGCCATGCTTGTCAGCCTCCGGCTTAAGCCGTTTTGCGACATCGCATGAAAGGTCGTATATGTCGATTTTTTCCCATTCATAGGATATTATCTTCTCGTCAAGCTCTGATATTCTGATGATATCGTTTACCAAAACAATAAGCCGCCTTGCTTCGTCATATATCGCCTGCGAAAAATCGACGACTGTTTCCTCGGGGACTCCTCCTGCCTTCATCATCTCGGCAAAGCCGGAAATAGATGTAAGCGGAGTCTTGAGCTCATGGGAAACATTCGACGTAAACTCCCTGCGCAAGCGCTCCCTCTCAACGCTCTCAGTTATATCAAGGATTATCAGCACGGCTCCGATTACTTCTCCGTCGCTTCCGTCCCCAATAACCGGACTCGCTATGATCCGATACGACTTATCCCTAAGCGACATCTCGCTCTCCGTCTTGCTTCCGCGTAGGGCTGACCTTACCGCGTTCCTGAATTCCCTTGATCGATTGAAGGTAAAAACACTTCCTCCGGCGTTTTCCCCGCTCACTCCGAATATGCCCAGAGCTGCCGTATTATATGTCAGAACGGTAGAGTCCTTGTCGATAACCAAAAATCCCTCGCTCATATTTTCGGTTATCAGAGTAAACTCCTCCTGCTTGTGCCTCGCGCTTTGAAGCTGAGCGTTTATCGTATTGCGCTGTGAGCTTATTTTTCTCAGCAGGGGCGTCAGCTCCCCATAGGTCTCGTTGCGCTCCGGATTATCCAAATCTATGGCGTTTATAGGCCGGACTATCTTTTTAGCCGCCCTTTCTGACAATATGAATGACAGAATCATGGCTATTGCTATAACAATGACTATAGGTCTAAGCAAGCTAAACAGTACCGCGAAAACGGAATACCTGCTCTGTGACACTCTCAGAACATTTCCGTCGTCCATAAGGACTGCGTTATACACTATTCTTTCCATAAGTGTATCGGAATAACGGATACTCTGACCGTTACCCGTTTCAAACGCCTCCTTGACCTCCTCCCTGCCGCCGTGATTGCCAAGCGTGGAAGCGTCAACCTCGGTGTCCTCAATAACGGTTCCGTCTGGAGCTATTATGGTTATCCTCTCTCCTTCTCCGTCAAAGTCATGTAAAAAATCGTATCCCTCGTGGCTAAGCCCGTAGGAGATAAATTCCGCCTTAGATTTCAGCTCATTTGCGAGCTGATCCTCAAAAAGCTCAAAGAGTATCCCCATTATCAGCACTACGGTAGATATAAGCACTACAATAGCCACAAGTATTGTGGAATGAAAAATCCTTCTGCTCATATCTGTATCTCTTCCGTTATCTTGTAGCCGATGTTCTTGACTGTCACTATATACATTCCTGCCGTCTTTAGCTTTACTCTTAAGCTTCTTATATGAACATCAAGAGTTCTTGACTCACCGTAAAACTCGCCCCATACCCGGCTTATAAGCTCCTCCCGCCTGAGCACTCTGCCGTTAGCCTCCAAAAGCGCCTCCAAAAGCGCGAACTCCTTGAATGAAAGAGATATCTCCTCTCCCGAGACCTCGGCTATATGCCTTTCCGGGTTTACATAAAGCTCGCCCACTCTGTAGCTTTTCTCCGGGCTGTTTCCCGATATCCTGCTTCTTCTCAGGACAGCTCTGACCCTTGAAATAAGCTCGGTCATTCCAAACGGCTTGACTATATAATCATCCGCGCCGAGGTCAAGCCCTGTCACCTTGTCAAATTCGCTGTCCTTTGCCGTGAGCATGACTATGGGAAGGCTCTGCGAGCCGTTTCTCAGCTTTTTAAGAATGGAAAGGCCATCCTCCTCGGGAAGCATGATGTCCAGCATCACAAGATCAGGGTCTCCGACACGGTACTCTTTCCAGAATTCGCCGGGAGCGGCAAAGCCTTTCACATCATAGCCCTCCTTTGTAAGGGCATAGGAAATGAGCTTGCGAATGTTATCATCGTCTTCAACAAGATAAATTAAAGCAGAAGCCATAAATAAAGGCTCTCCTTTCTCAGATAATAAGCCTTAGCGTACTTAATCTAATTATAAAATTCATTATCCAAAATTGCAATATACACTTACCTAAAAATCAAAAGCAAATAATTCGTGCAGCAAAGGAAGCTTATCCCCCGCTGCACTTCTGACATGTTTGACCTATCCCCCGGTCGGTATTACTTAGGCGTCACTCATACTCTCCTATAATCGAGTAGATGACCCACTGGGCTATATTTACCGCGTGGTCGCCGATTCGCTCAAAGTACTTTGCGATCATCAGAAGATCTACAAGCGCCTCCGCGTCGTCTCTGTTGGCTGTTATTGCATCGATAAGCTCGTTCTTGACGCTGACAAAAAGGCTGTCAATGTCATCGTCCCGCACTACGACCTCTCTTGCAAGGGTCAGATCCTTCTTTACGAACGAGTCCACACAGTCGGTGACCATTCTTGTCGTAGCCTGAGCCATTTCGACGATATGCGTCTTTGAGCTAAGACCCGAGTTTGAGACATAGAAGGCAATCTCGGAAATGTCATACGCCTGATCGCCTATTCTTTCCATGTCAGATATCATCTTGAGAGCGGAAGAAACCACCCTCAAATCTGTGGCGACCGGCTGCTGCTGAATCAGAAGCCTCATGCAAAGGCTCTCAATCTCACGCATCTTGCGGTTTATCTGATCCTCTGCGTTCGCAACGCTTTCCTTCATCTTCTCGTCGTTTTCCGTGAGATATTTTACTGCGCAGCTTATCGCGTCCTCGCACATAGCGCCCATAACTATAAGCTCGTTGTTGAGCTGATTAAGCTGCATTCCGAAACGGTTTCTCATATCTAATGCACTGCCTTTCTATCATTCATCCAAATCTACCGGTAATATAGTCCTCGGTGCGCTTGTCATGCGGCTTAGAGAACAGCACCTCGGCCGTATCATATTCTATGACCTCACCCAAAAGAAAGAACGCCGTGTTATCCGAAATTCTCGCTGCCTGCTGCATATTGTGCGTTACTATGACTATGGTATAGTTCTCCTTGAGTTCAAGAGCGAGATCCTCGATTTTCGAAGTAGAAATCGGGTCGAGTGCGGAGGTGGGCTCATCCATGAGAAGTATCTCCGGCTCTACCGCGAGCGCCCTTGCGATGCAAAGCCGCTGCTGCTGTCCGCCGCTCATCGCCAGCGCGCTTTTTTTGAGCTTATCCTTGCACTCATCCCATATAGCGGCTCTCCTGAGCGACTTCTCCACTATTTCGTCAAGCTTTACCTTTGAACGAATGCCATGTATTCTTGGACCGTAGGCGATATTGTCATATATGCTCATGGGAAAGGGATTAGGCTTCTGGAATACCATGCCTACCTGCTTTCTTAGCATATTGACATCCACATTCTTAAAAATATCCCTGTCCTTTATTAAAATCTCGCCCTCAATCCTTACGCCGGGAACAAGGTCGTTCATTCTGTTGAGCGTCTTTAAGAATGTAGACTTTCCGCAGCCTGACGGACCTATAAGCGCGGTTATCTGCTTCTCGGGAATGCTGATCGTCACATCCTTAAGCGCATGAAAGGTGTCGTACCACAGATTAAGCGACTTGGTTTGAATAATGTTGCTCATCGTTGAGTCTCCTTTTTCAGAAGTTTTGCCGCAATATAAGCCGCAATATTTATTATAAGTGTAATTATCAGAAGTATGGCTGCGATGGCAAACGCCACGTCCGGCTTGCCGCGCTCCTTGGCGTACATGTACATCGAAACGGTTAACGTAGCTCCGGCCTTTCCGGGCTTGACTGCTTCTATAATTCCGAATATCTTGTTTGCCATACCTGCCGTGAACAAAAGCGCCGCGCTCTCTCCGACAATCCTTCCTATCGACAGTATGCAGCCGGTGACTATTCCATCGACGGCGGAAGGCAGAACAACCGTTCTTATCATATGCCATTTTCCCGAGCCAAGCGCAAGCGAGCCCTCACGGTAGCTTTGAGGAACGGTCTTAAGCGACTCGCAGGTGGTTCTTATAACTACCGGCAGAGTTACTATGACTAATGTAAGAGCGCCGGCAATAAGGCTGGTGCCGAGCTTGAAAGCCTCGCAGAACACCAGCATTCCTACAAGTCCGTAGATGATAGACGGTATTCCCGCAAGCGTTTCAACCGCGTACTCTATAATTCCGACAGCCTTTTTGCTTTTTGCGTACTCTGTTAAATATATCGCCGCTCCCGCTCCCAATGGCAGCACTATTATAAGTGTCATAAGGATTATGTAGACTGTGTTCAGGATGTTTGGCAATATACCCTCGGTTCCCTTAAGGAAGCTCTGCTCGGTGGTGAGAAATTCCCATGTAACTCCGGGAAGACCCCTTAAAAATATTGTGCCTATCAGAAAGAGGAGCAAAGCGATCAGAAACACAACGCAAAGATAAATGAAGAAGTTGAGCAGAAACGTTTTGATCTTTCTGTTCGTTGAAATAGTAGATAAGTTGTTCATAAATTTTCCTTGTCTGCACTCGGATATTATTTGTTCTTTCCCTTTCTCTTGAAGAGGTTAAGCAGGAAGTTGATTATCATTATGAATATAAAGAGTACCAGCGCCACCGAAAACAGAGCCTGACGGTAAAGACCGGAGGAGTAGCCCATTCCGCTCGCCACGGTAGTAGTTAGGAACATTACGCTGTCAAAGAGATTCGGCATGTTGGCGACATTTCCCGCCACCATCATCACAGCCATAGCCTCGCCTATCGCCCTGCCTGTTCCCAAAACTATCGCAGCCAATATTCCGCTTTTCGCGGCGGGTATCGTGACCTTGAATATCGTCTCTGTAGGGTTCGCGCCGAGCGCCAAGGACGCCTCCTCATACTCTTTGGGCACAGCTTTTATTGATGTCGTGGACATCGAGATAACCGACGGAAGTATCATAACAGACAGAACTATTATCGCGGATAACAGGTTTGCGCCGTGATTGCCGGGCACGTCGAACGTCTCTCTTACGAAAGGCACAACGTAGATCATTCCGACCAGACCGTAAACTACCGACGGGATTCCCGCGAGCAGGTCTACAGCCGAACCCATGATTCCCGACACGATTCCCTTTGATTTTTTGGAAAGGAACACGGAGCACATAAGTCCTATCGGAACGCCTATCACTATCGCTCCCAATGTTCCTAAAATCGAGGTGAGGATGATAGGAAGTATCCCGTATAACGGGTTTGTTTTATTCGCGGGGTCCCACTCGGTTCCGAACAGGAAGTCAAACAGTCCTATCTCGGAAATAGCGGGAATACCGGAAACTATCAGATAAATCGATATTACAAGCACGAAGGCGATGGCAATGAAGCCGCAGGCTGTAAAAATCACGCTCATCAGCTTATCGACAAACGCTCCCGCCTTGCGAAGAAAATACTTGATTTTTTTCATTTTGGATTTTTCTCCGTTCATATGTCAAGACTGCACCAAAAAGGCGCAGTCTTGACAAAGAGGGTACATGTTATATTCTTTTGATTACTCGGTTACAGGGACGCAGCCTGCACTTTTGATGTACTGGGCAGCCTCATCGCTGGTAGCGAAGTCAAAGAAGTCCTGAGCGACGGCGGACAGAGCCTCGCCCTTTCTGGTTGCGAGAACGAAGTCACGCTGTACCTGATAGGAGCCGTCCTTGATGGTCTCCTCCGAAGGAACAACGCCCTCAACGCTAAGCGTCTTAACGGTGTCGCCTACAGAAGCGAGGGAAGCATAGCCGATAGCATCCGGATTAGACGCGACAGTCTGGATAACGTCGCCTGTGGAGGTGAGCTCCTGATCGTACTGGCAGGCATCCTCGGTGTCGGTTATGGACTCGAAGCCGTCTCTTGTGCCGGACGCAGCCTCACGACCGATAATCACTATCTCGGCGTCAGGTCCGCCTACTTCGCTCCAGTTGGTGATAGTACCGGTGTAGATGCCGGCTATCTGCTCTATGGTGAGATCGGTGACCGTGTTCTCGGGATTTACTATAATAGCAATACCGTCGATTGCAAGGACAGTTTCGTCAAGCGACTCAAGCTCCTCATCGGTGAGGTTTCGGCTCGCAAGTCCGATATCGCATCTGCCCTCGGTCACAGCCTGGATGCCTGATCCAGAGCCTGTAGGATTGTATGTAACGGTAACCGCGTCATTGAGCTCCATATACGCTTCCATAAGGTAGCCGATTACCGATTCCATTGAGGTGGAACCATCGGTGGAAACCGTTCCGGAAATCTCGTCGGGAGTCTCGTTGTTTTCATTGCTGTCAGTTACCTCACCGCCGTTGCCGCCGTTGTTCTCTACAACTTTATCATCGTTATTGTTTTCAGTTTCGCCGCAGGCAGCTAAGGTGAATACCATCATCATCGCCGCAATAATAAGTGCACAAATTTTAAGTTTTTTCATGTTCAAAATTCCTTTCGACAATTTGTTTTTTTTGCGCAACTACATACTATCACTCTCAAGGTTAACTCTGAAAGCGCGCTAAGGTAAAATATAAGTAACACAGCTCATCGCAATGTTAAGCCTGTGTAAACTAACGGCTCGAGTTTTAGCACTTACAGTCGATAAGTGTTAGCACTCTCTTATCTTAAGTGCTAATTTTCAGAAAAACATAACACTTTTATCACATTATTTTCACATATGATGCCTATACTCATAATTGTCAAAAGGAAAGATAAGACGAACGGAAGATAAGCCGGACGGATATCCTCCCGGAAGACAAATTTTAAAGGAAGCGAGTAAAATGTAACGCTATCAGCTTTTCGTGTTCATCATAAAAAGAATAAATCGGATTTCGTTACAAACACTACTTAAAATATTTGGAGGTTATGATTATGTTAGTACCTTATGTAAGAAGAAATAATTCACTTTCAGCTTTTGATCCTTTCAGAGAGTTAGACGAGCTTGAGCGCGCCTTCTTCGGCAACCACGAGACCAAGATGGCAGCTTTCTCGACAGATATCAAGGATAAGGGCGATCATTTCGTCCTCGAGGCTGATCTGCCGGGCGTAGAAAAGGAAAACATCAAGCTTGACCTTACCGACAATGTCCTCACCATCAGTGCTGAGCGTCACTCCGAGTATGAGGAGAACGACAAGAAGCACAACTATGTACGCTGCGAGCGTTCTTACGGCAGCTATCAGAGAAGCTTCGACACTACAGGCATTGATACCGAGCACATTGAGGCTGAGTTCAATAACGGTGTTCTCAAGCTTACGCTCCCCAAGATCAAGGAAGTCAAGCCCGAGTCCAAGAGACTTGAAATTAAATAAAGCAAGCTGAATAAAAAGCCTGCCGGCTGGAATTATCCGCCGGCAGGCTTTTTCCTGTTTAGTTATAATTTATAGCTTCAACCTGTTTACTTGGTCTCTTTCTTCTTGCTGTCCTTTACGCCGAGTACAAGGTTTGTGATAATACCGAGTATGAGAGCGCAGGCTATGCCTGTAAGGGTTATCGCGCCGAAGTTAAGAGCCATTCCGCCTACGCCGGCGATGAGGATTACAGACACGGGGAAGAGATTTCTGTTGTCGCCAAGGTCAACCTGCTGAACCATCTTGAGTCCGGATACCGCGATGAATCCATACAGCGTGATGCACACGCCGCCCATTACGCAGGAGGGTATCGTGGCCAAGAGAGTTACAAACGGGGCGAAGAAGGAAGCGACAATCGCCATTACAGCGGTAGTAAATATTGTAATCACGGAGGCGTTGCCGGTTATCGCCACGCAGCCAACGCTCTCACCGTAGGTGGTATTGGGGCAGCCGCCGAAGAACGCGCCGGCCATTGAGCCTACACCGTCTCCGAGCAAAGTCCTTGAAAGTCCCGGATTCTTAAGAAGGTCATGACCGATAATTGAGGAGAGGTTCTTATGATCCGCGATATGCTCGGCGAACACTACAAAGGCAACCGGTATGTAAGCCACCGCTATCGTTCCTATATATGAGCCGAGGTCTCCTCCGGCAAAGTCATACTCGCCGCTGAACGCCGTTAGGAAGGTGAAGTCAGGCACCCACTGCATATTCTCAAACTTGGAGAAGTCTACTATCATGAGCGCTTCATTATTGGTGGCGTTTCCGATAAGAGTGAATATAGTAGCAACTACATATCCTGCGCAGATACCTATGATGAAAGGGATAAGCTTTGCCATCTTCTTGCCGTATACAGAGCTTATTACCACCACAAGGAGGGTCACAAGCGCGCAGATAAGACATGCTCCGGCGTGGGCATCCATTATGAACGCTCCGTCTGCGTTCTTAGCAGCTCCTACCGCGTCGCCTATGGCGTTTCCGGAGAGAGAAAGACCGATAATTGCTACTGTTGGTCCGATTACTACGGCAGGCATAAGTCTATCTATCCACTTCACACCTACAAGCTTTACAATTATCGCTATGAGAACATATACCAAGCCTGCGAACAGCGCGCCGATGATGAGTCCAAGATATCCGGCAGAGGCGGAAACTCCACCCGCAAAGGCGGCAGCCATCGATCCCAAAAACGCAAACGACGAGCCCAAAAATACCGGGCTCTTAAACTTTGTAAACAAAAGGTATACTATTGTTCCCACGCCCGCTCCGAAGAGCGCGGCAGACTGTGACATGCCGTTGCCGATAACGGCGGGAACAGCTATTGTCGCGGCTAAAATTGCGAGCAGCTGCTGAAGCGCAAAGATCAAAAGCTGTCCGAACTTAGGCTTATCGGAGATTCCATAAATTAGTTTCATTTTCGTTCCTCCTTATAATTTACAGGCAAACAACAGCCGAAGCAGCGCTCCCAAACCGGAGCCTAAAACACGCGCAAAAAAAGTCCCATCGCCGCAAGAACGATAGGACTAAAATCGCAATAAATTACCGCTGCTTATCGGCAGTATTGTAAAACCCGTGCACAAACCTCAAGTATTATATACCGAAGCGGATAAATTGTCAAGAGAAATCTAACAGCCAGTTATTATGTTATTTTTTGTAATAATTATGCCTGAGATTAAACGTCTTATTTATTACACGACATACTGCTGTCGGCCAACGCCCTACAAAGCGTTCGGACTTCTTGTACTGTATGGCAACGCAAAAACCAGCAATCGGAGTATACGGTATACACAGACACTTACGCATGCCATTTACCGCACACAAAATATCATTGCAGCTCTGAGCACTACTTCACCCTGTTTTTCTTACTTAGAAGCCAGTTTAGCTTTCCGTGGAGCATACTGTTGAGAAAGCCGAGCGCGCCCCAAAAATCCGACATCCTGAAATAAATCACAAGAAATATGAGATTCGGAACTACTGCACAGACGATAAGCCTTATGATAAGCGTAGGTATCAGCCCGACATTGACAAAAGAGCAGATATAATATGTGGCACCGCACGCCAGTACCCCGGCAATTACATAAACGACAACTTTTTTGATGTACGGCAGCAGCATTTTCTTTTCAAACATAGTGGTAAAAAGATTTTGGATAAGCCATGGTATCCCCACAACCAGCATGGACAAAACGGTGGACAAAATTATTCCGTACAGTCCCCAGAACTGCACCATTATAAGGTTTAGTACGAGATTGACCATCGCGGTGATAAGAGACCGGAATCTGTCAGTATGCCATATGCCTCCTGAGTCCTTATAGGTCTGCAGTAGCTGGTTGAAAATGAATAAGTAGAAATAAATAACCAGGCATATTACAACCGGGAACTCTACCATAAGCTCCCTTCCAACCCAGAGCTCCATAAACGGCTGGAAAAGATTCAACAGGCAGCAGGAGCAAACTCCGGTTATCCAGCAAACTATCAGTGTAAATATGCACAGGTCGTTGTAGTTTTTCTCCTTTGTCTCAACCACCAGGCTGTTTCCTATTCCCGCGAGCGAGGCCTTGAACAGTATCATCTCAATAGAAATAATCGCAAGAATTACCGCGTAGTAGTTTTGGTATATCGCGAGCTGTGTCAGTCCCAAAAAAGCTGAAATCACTATGGCGTCAGACGAGCCTACTATAACATCGCCGATCTTAGCGGTAACAAGGTCTCTTATCCTGCCGTTGATGACCGAGACCTCAAGTCTTGGAAGACCTCCCCTCGCCTTGTACTGAGGATAAAGCCTATCAGCGCAAATCGCGGTAAATATATTTGTAAGCACCTGAGCGCCGAGCAGCGCCAACACATAAAAATAATAGTTTTTAAACAGCCATATGACAAGAAACTGGACGGCGTATTGCAGGCAGGTCGTCACCAAAAGTACCTTGCTTATCACATCGTAGCGCTGATAAGCCTGCAAAATGCTGCTCTTATAGGCAAAAAGCCAGTAGGACATCACGGTAGCTCCGAGATAAATAAGATAGAGCGTATATACATTTATATCAGTCGGAACGTCGCCGGTAATCAGCTTCGGGACAAATGGAGTGAGCACAGCTCCCACGACTGCTATCACAAGGCCTATAACCCTGTAATATGTTCTGTAGAGCTTCATCAGGGCGCAGATGGTCACAGTGTCATCCTCAGCGATCGGTCGGTACATGCTGAATACCATCGCCGTGCCGACGCCAAGCTCCGCAAGGTTCAGAACTGACAGAATTGAGTAAAACAGCGAGTCAAGTCCTACATACTGCACGCCAAGAATGTATATTATAACGGTGCGCATCACAAAAGGCACAAAAATTTGCAGCATGGTGAGCATCGTCCCGAAAATTAAATTTCTTGCTGTGTTTTTCGTTCTCTCTATCTGAGCCATCTGACTTGGTCCTTATCCGCTCTTGGCGTTAATGTTGTTTTATTTATTTTCTCAAGCTTCTTAGGCGGCAATTAAATGCCTTTTTCACGCCGCAAGTCATAATTTATATTTTATCAAGGGAAATTTTGAGAAAATATTCGTTCATGAAATACTTGATATGTAAATTTTTCTTACTTGTTTATATTACCATGAAGCTATCGGCTTAGTCAACCTGATATTATATTTCGATTGTATTTTATGACAAAATAAACGGCGGGAGTATCCAAAAATACTGATGATGAATAACATAACGCATTTTGGGTCTATGCGCTTTTAGGGGGATATTTTATCGGTTCTTCGGTTTCTGAAATAATCCTCGCCGTTAGCTTCTTCCGCAAGCGACTTGTCTGCCGGAGACAATAATTCTGGCAACATTTCTTCTACGCTCTAAAAAAGTTTTCAAAACTAACATAATCATTAAAGCGGCTGCCGGGCTGGCTTCCATAACAAGACAGTATGGAAAACTTCGCGGCAGCCGCTGTCCTTAAATTTTATCTTTTTAGACATGAACCGGGCTGTTTAAGCAAAAAACATCTTTATTTTTTTCAGCAAATGTGCTATCATAAATATATCCAAGTCTATACAGGAAAGGAATGCTCGAAATGGACAGAAAATATTCATCAAGCCGTAAAAAGCGCGTAAAAATCAAGTATAAAAACGTAGCGATTGCTCTTGCGGTTCTGCTCATAATAATCGTCCTCATCTATTCTGCGTGCAGCGCGGGAAATGATGAGCCTAAAGATGACACTACCTCGGATGTGACCGGCAACGAACAAACCCCCACGGTAACAAACCCCGTCGAGGAGGAAACGCCTGAGGTGAGTCTGACAGACGATCCCACAAAGCAAAGCTCATATATATTTGACTTTGTCAATGTAACCTCTGCGGATCTCGGAAAGGGCGACCTTGTTCTTGTAAATAACAACATCAAGTTCCTTGGAACTATCACCGAGGACGACCTCGTTGTAGTCAGAGAGATGAAAAATCAGGCGTATTCTGTAAAGGATCACACCGTGCTTGTAAGACCGCAGGCAATGGACGCGCTTAACACCATGCTCCTGGACTTCTACAATGCCACCGGAAACGACAACATCATGGTAAGGAGCGGTCATCGCACGCTTGAATACCAGCAGGGTCTATATGACGATGAGCTTGCTGCCACGGGAGCGGTTTCCTCCTCCCTCGTCGCAATGCCCGGCTATAGCGAGCATCACACCGGTCTTGCGGTAGACTTTACCACCTACGATGGAGAATATTACACAGACTTTGACGGCACAGGCGACTACGAGTGGATAATGAACAACTGCTGGCGCTACGGCTTTGTCAACAGATACCCCGCCGGCAAGGAGGCTCTTACCTTCATAGACAACGAGCCGTGGCACTTCAGATATGTAGGAATACCTCACGCCGAGATCATGAAGGACTATGATTTCTGCCTTGAGGAGTATATCTCCTTCATCAAGAACTACACTATTGACACCAGCTTCCTTCTCAAGGAGCTTGATAACGGCGCAAGATACATTATATACTATGTACCGCTGACAGATTCGGAGAGCACAGCGATCTATATCCCGCTTATGCCAGACGGAGTTACTCCGTACCCGTATGAGATCTCAGGAAACAATGTAGACGGCTTCATCGTCACCGTAACCCTCGACGAGGGAACCCAGAGCGCCGGAGTGCAGACTCCCGCAGCGCCTGACGCCGAAGACGCTCAGACCGAATAATCTAAGCACGGATACAGAATTAATAAGTTTAAAATAAGCAAATTACCGCAAGGTAAAGGAAAGGATAAAAGCAATGTCGGAATGCACACATGACTGCTCATCCTGCTCGCAGAGCTGCTCCTC
>DVLL01000020.1 GCA_018715525.1 Candidatus Faeciplasma pullistercoris
CGAGCGAAATAGACGTTTCCTCCTTGGCAGAGCTGAGCGTCGACGGCAGCGGCAGCTTCAGCGTGCCCGCCGGAGAGCGCGTCACCACAGACGAGCTCGAGTTCGAGGTAAATCCTCTTGAGGATTTGGCAATAACCATGGAGCTGGGCAGCGTGCCGTCTACACTCACCTGCCACACCGCCTCGAGATGCTCGACATGGATAGCCAAAGACACCGCAGCGGACGCCGCGGAATTTGTTAATTACGGCGAGATGACATCGTGGTACTTCATAACCGCGCTTGACGTCGTGGCAGGGAGCTCGGACAGCGGCGTTATAGTATGCTTCGGCGATTCGCTGACAGACGGCGCGAGCGTAACGACTAACGGCTTCGCGCGCTATACCGACCAGCTCTCAAGGAGACTGCGCGAGGACGATGCGCTTAAAAATCTTGCCGTTGTCAACATGGGCATAGGCGCAACCGCCTTATACCGCTACGGCGGCGACATCGCCGGAACGGTGAGAGCCAACAGGGATATCCTCGGAGTGCCGGGAGTAAAATATGTGGTTTTGTTCATGGGAGTAAACGACATAGGCGGCGCCGACACCGATATATCTTCTGATATCATAAGCCACTACAAGTCGATAATCGAGCGCTGCCACGAAAACGGCATAAAAATCTACGGCGCCACAATAACACCCTTCAAGGGCAACGGCTACTATTCCGAGCTGCATGAGCAGATACGCCTTGCCGTCAACGAGTTTGTCCTTTCGGAGGACTCCGGCTTTGACGGCTGCGTAGACCTTGCCTCGCTGATGTGCGACCCCAGCGACCCGGAGAAGCTTGAGGACAGCTATGTTTCCGTCTGGAACGACTATCTTCACTTTAACGACAGCGGCTACTCGAGAGTTGGAGACGCGGTATATGAGATGCTGGCCTCAGAGCTGTCATAAGCGGCTCTCGGCTTTGCTTCAGGGCTTGGCTGAAGGGAATATAACTTTTTAAATTTCGCGATATATCAGCAACAAATAAAAATCGTACCGACTTGATGCCGGTACGATTTTTTTCTTTATGTTTTTGCTAAGACCGCAATCAATCCTCGCTGACCTTGTACTTGGCGACAATGTCGGCGGCAAGCATGGGAGGAACTGTGTCATAGCGAAGCTTTTCAAGCGTAAATTCGCCCATGCCTCTTGTAAGCTGGCGAACGGTGAGCGCAAAGTCGCTTACCTCGCTCTCAGGAACCTCTGCGGTGATTGTGGTAAGTCCCTTCTTGGCGGCAGGCGTCATTCCAAGGACTCTGCCTCTTCTCTTGTTGAGCTCGCCCATCATGTCTCCGGTGTTGGCGTCCGGGACGGTCACCTCAAGCATATCGATAGGCTCGAGCAAAACAGGGCTTGCCTGCTTCATGCCTTCCTTGAAGGCTATAGCCGCTGCGAGCTTAAAGGACATTTCAGACGAGTCTACCGGATGATAAGAGCCGTCTACGAGAGTAGCCTTGACTCCCACTACCGGGAAGCCCGCCAAGACGCCCTTCTTCATGCAGTCCTGAAGACCCTTCTCGACTGCGGGGAAGAAGTTGCGGGGAACCGCTCCGCCGAACACCCTTTCCTCGAATACCATATCGTCGCTGTCGCATGGCTCGAACTCTATCCATACGTCTCCGTACTGACCGTGTCCGCCGGACTGCTTCTTGTGGCGTCCCTGAACCTTGACCTTCTTGCGTATCGTCTCCTTGTACGCTACCTTCGGCACGGAGGTTATAACATCCACTCCGAAGCCGGTCTTGAGCTTTGAAAGGGTGGACTCTATGTGCTGCTCGCCGAGACCTGAGAGTATCTGCTCAAAGGTGGTATCGTCCTGCCTGAACGAAAGCGACAGATCCTCCTCGAGAAGCCTTTGGATAGCTCCCGAGATCTTGGACTCGTCTCCCTGAGACTTCGCCTTGATGCAGACCGAGTAGCAGGGCTTCGGGAAGGAAAGCTTCGGGAAGGCTATAACTCTTGTCGGAGAGCAGATGGTATCGTTTGTGTTTACCGACATCTTGGTGGCTACAACAATGTCGCCGGCGGACGCGCTCTGGACCTCTACCTGCTTCTTGCCGATAAGATTTATCAGCTTACCGACCTTTTCGGTGGAGCTGGTGGTGGCGTTGAGCACTTCCTTGTTGCTCTCAAGCACTCCGCTTATAACCTTGATGAAGGACATCTTTCCCACGAACGGGTCGGCAACCGTCTTGAACACGAACGCCGAAAGCGGCTCGTCGGCGGTGCAATGGATATCCACCTCGTTGCCGGCGGCGTTTCTCGCCCTTATCACCTTCTGGTCGGCTGCGCAGGGAAGAAGCTTGGTTATCTGGTCGAGCAAAAGATCCACTCCGCTCAGGTCAGTAGAGGAAACGCAGGTGACGGGAGTTATCAGACCGTTGATTATTCCGTTGTGGACGCCGTTTACAAGCTCCTCATGGGTAAACTTCTCGCCGTCGAGGAACTTCATCATGAGCTCCTCGTCAGTCTCCGCGACAGCCTCGGACATAGCCTCAATAAGACCGTCTATACGGTAGGTAGGCTCCGGCTCTCCGGCGTCGATAAGCTCTCCCTTGGGTCCGTACTTGTAATTCTTCATCGCGAGAAGATCGTAGTAGGATACTATCTTGCTGTCCTTTATGAGCGGAACGACCACCGGGCAGACGGAAGAACCGAACTCGGTCTTGAGCTTGGTCAGAACATTTGAGAAGTTGGCGTTCTCATCGTCTATCTTTGTGACGACGAACATGTGCGGGGCCTTATGCTCCGCGGCGCAGTCGTAGGCCTTCTTCGTTCCCACATGTATGCCAGACTTAGCCGATACCGTTATCAGCACGCAGTCGGCAGCGTACACGCCCTCGATCATTCCTCCGGCGTAGTCGAACAGTCCGGGCGTATCAAGGATGTTTACCTTGTAGCCGTCTCTCTCGTAATATGAAAGAGAAGTGTAAATAGAACACTTCTTGGCAATTTCAATCGGCGTGTAGTCGGAAACGGTGTTGCCGTCTACTGTCTTTCCCAAACGGTCGGTGACGCCCGCCTTATACAGCAGCGCCTCGCAAAGTGAAGTCTTTCCAGAACCGGAATGGCCGGCGATAGTTATGTTTTTAATGTGATGGCTGTCGTAGTTTTTCAAGTAAATCTCTCCATTCGGGTTAGCTTATTCCTCTGTACTTTTCGTATCGTACTGGTTTACACCTGTTGTTATACTTTTTGTACACCGGTGGCAGCTGTTATTTTGTCCGTTAAATTTATTTGTCTATTTGCAATAAAGTTAACGCTACAGTCAATTATATATTATTTTTATCCATAATACAATACCAAAAATGCAACGAAGTTTTTATGCAATATACATAAAACACAACCCTGCCCGTCCGCCGCTTCCGGCAAACAGGCAGAGCAATATTTCAATATCGGAAAAGATTATATCGTAAGAGTGCTGTCCGGCATCTCAAGGAGTATCAGTATATCCTCCTCCTCGCCGGTCTCGCAGTTGACATATACCAGCACGGTGCGCTCGTCCTGAGTCTTGCACTCGAACTCCCAGCAGTAGGTCTCGTCGACGCTGTCTGTGGGAATAATGGCAAGCGAGGATTTTACCACTTCAAGCGCCGGAGACAGCTTCTCCTGACACTCCTGCACGCTTAAAGTAGGCTCCGCAGGGTCTCTCTCATAGTGGTTGACTATATACCCTCTCGCGTCAAAGCCGAGTATCTCTCCGTTGTCCAGAGCCACCGAGACCTTTATCAGATCGGTGTAGCAGGTCACGTCGCCCGCCTCATAGGCATAGTTGATGGTAGTGACATTGTTGTAGGTTTCATAATATGTCTTTTCCATGTTCTTTATTCCTAAGCTCTCAAGATAGCTTGTAGCATAGGATTCCGCCTTCTCGGGCGTGATCTTCTTTGTGGACGGCTCCCTTGAGCGGAGCATATAGCTGATGAAGCCGCCTTTTTTGGTGACGGCGACATTCAAGCCGTCGGCGTAAAAGCAATATGAGGGCATCTTGCCGTCCTCACCGGTTTGGCAGTCGTGAAGCTCCCAGTCCTCAAGGTGGCAGTACGCCGCAGCCTTTTTGACCGCCTCATCACGGGTGACCTCCGGGGCGTTTTCCGTAAGGCGGGGCTCTCGCTCAAGGATATGGTCTGAGAACGGACCGTCGTATATAAGCTTCGGGGTATTCTCAAAGCCCTCCTCCATTCCGGAAAAGCCCTCTGTTATAAACGAGTCGGAGCTGTTTTCAAGCTCCTTGAACAGCTCGGAGATGGTTTTGTCGTTTGAGGAGAATCTCGACCTGAGCTGCCATAGCTGCTTTGACAGGTTCTCGGCATTCTCGCAAAGAGCCTGCATGTTTGAATAGTCCTCATACTCCGGAGTCCCGCCCATCGCCGCCTGCTCCGCAAGAGAATAGGCGTAGTTGCCTATCTGTGAGAAAAACTTCTCCGTCTTTTCAAGATTGATATTCGACACGGGAAGCTTTGTCAGGGCGGTCTTTGCGGTGTTTGCCTCGGATATAAGCTCGCTCGAGAGCCTTGCCATCATGGTGGGAGTAGCCGCGTACAGACCCTTTGAAAGCGTGGAGGAAAGCTTATCGGCGCTTGAGGCAAGCTCGTCCACCGCCTGCATGTAGCCGTACTCTATCTGCCGCTCGGCTTCTCTGAGCCTTCTCATATAGATCAAATCGGCAGCCCCGAGGACAGCTATTATAGCGAGCGAAAAGGACACCAGCCTTGCAATAGCCCGCCGTGAAATTACCGTTTTCATTTTGTTTACCTGCCTTTCTTAATTAGACATAAATATTGTTTCTCTTTTTTCATGGATAAACCATGAAAAATACTTCCAAATAAAGAAATCTCGGAATTTCAGACGATGACGAACGGCAAATAAATTTAAGATAAACTCAATTTTCTATTTGCATTTTTTGCAGATATGGTATATAATAGACTTGCATGCTATGAATTAGCGATAATTTTACATAATCGGAGGTAGTAACAATGCTCGTATCTGCAAAGGAAATGCTCAACAAGGCTCGCGACGGCCACTATGCTGTCGGTCAGTTCAACATCAACAATCTGGAGTGGACAAAGGCAATTCTTCAGACTGCTCAGGAGCTCAGCGCTCCCGTAATTCTCGGTGTATCCGAGGGCGCAGGAAAGTATATGTGCGGCTATACCACCATCGTCGGAATGGTAAAGGGAATGATCGATAACCTCGGAATCACCGTTCCGGTAGCTCTTCACCTTGACCACGGTACATTTGAGGCTGCGAAGGCCTGCATCAACGCCGGCTTCAGCTCTATCATGTTCGACGGCTCTCACTATCCCATTGAGGAAAACATCAAGCTCACCACCGCTCTTGTAAACACCTGCGACATTCTCGGAATTTCTCTCGAGGCTGAGGTCGGTGCAATCGGCGGCGAGGAGGACGGCGTTATCGGAATGGGCGAGTGCGCCGATCCCAAGGAGTGCAAGCAGATCGCAGATCTCGGAGTTACGATGCTTGCTGCCGGTATAGGCAACATCCACGGCAAGTACCCCGCTAACTGGCCTGGTCTGCGCTTTGACGTCCTCGCTGATATCAAGGCTGCCGTCGGCGATATGCCCCTTGTTCTCCACGGCGGAACAGGCATCCCTGAGGATATGATCAAGAAGGCTATTTCTCTCGGCGTCGCAAAGATCAACGTCAACACCGAGTGCCAGATCGCATTCACCGCTGCCGTAAGAGGTTATATCGAGGCCGGCAAGGATCTTTCCGGCAAGGGCTTCGACCCCAGAAAGGTTCTCGCTCCCGGCGTAGACGCCATCAAGGCCACAGTCAAGGAGAAGATGGAGATCTTCGGCTGCATAGGCAAGGCATAAGGCATAAGGCATAATAGGTTACGCCCCTAAAAAAGCATAAAAAACGCAGACTCTCTGGTCTATACCCTGAGAGTCTGCTTTTTCTCTGCCGTTCGCTAAATCGCGGATACGGTCTTATTCTTCATTATTTTTTCCTTTGCCCTGAGCGGCGGCATATTCTCGCATCGCCCTGTCGTACTCGGGCAGCTTTTTCCTTAGAGACGCCACCCTGCCGTCGCTTAGGAAGCAATGCCTTGACTCCGCGCGGGTGCAAAGCGCGCCGGTATCCCTGCTTACAAATTCATATGAGAAAATCAGCTCCACACCGGTATACTTTTTGACATATACTGATATATCGACAGTTTCGTCAAACCTGACCGGGTTCTTGTACTCGACCGAAAGCGAAACCACCGGAGACACTATTCCCCCCGCCTCGATTTTTGCGTAGCCCGCGCCTATGCTCTCCAAGAACTCGGTTCTTGACTCCTCCATCCACTTTACATAGTTTGAGTGGTGGACTACTCCCATCTGATCTGTCTCGTGATATCTTGCCTTCCTCTGATAGCTGAACATCCTAACATCTCCCGTCTATTCTGTCCGTCAGGAGAAGTATAAAACTTATATAACGGCAAGTCAATCGCAAGATAATATTTGTTTTCAAAAATATTGAAAAAGAGTTGAAATGAAATAACCGCCATAGTATTATAAATATAGCTTAACATGGATTTAATATAAAATTAAGTGTAATTTGAGAGGTAACCAAGTTGTTCGGTAAGACAAGAAGATTCGGCTCGGGCACCGTTGACATGACGACGGGGGCTCTTCTGCCCAAAATAGTTAAATTCACTATACCCCTTATGATAATGGGAATGCTTCAGCTTTTGTACAACGCGGCGGATATCATAGTCGTTGGCAGATGGGGAAGCGACGCGTCCCTTGCGGCGGTAAGCTCCACCGGCGCCCTGATAAACCTTATCGTCAACGTCTTCATGGGCCTGTCGGTAGGAACGAGCGTTGTCGTCGCGCAGCACTTCGGAGCCGGAAGAATGAAGGATGTGAGCGAGACGGTTCACACCTCGGTGGCGATGGCCGTGGTATGCGGAATAGTGGTCGGCATACTCGGATTCTTATCCGCCAAGACCATGCTCGAGTGGATGGACTCGCCTGAGAATGTAATAGACCTGTCCGCGCTGTATGTAAAGATATACTTTATCGGTATGCCCTTTAACATGCTTTATAACTTCGGCGCGGCGGTTCTTCGAGCAGTCGGAGACAACAAGCGCCCGCTTTACTATCTCACCATATCAGGTATAGTAAATGTCGCGCTGAACCTGCTGTTTGTTCTCGTTTTCCATATGGATGTCGCCGGCGTGGCTCTTGCCACAATCATCTCACAGCTAATATCCGCAATACTCATCACCGCAAGCCTTATGCACTCCGAAAGCGCCATAAAGCTGCACCTGAAAAAGATAAGGATACATAAGGATAAGCTTATAAACATAGTCTCAGTCGGACTTCCCGCCGGAATACAGGGCTCGATATTCTCGATATCAAACGTCCTGATACAGTCGTCGGTAAACTTCTTCGGCGACGCGGCTATGGGCGGCAGCGGCGCCGGAGCGAACATCGAGGGCTTTATCTACACCGCGATGAACTCGGTATATCAGGCGGCGATAACCTTTACCGGTCAGAATTTCGGCGCAAAGCAGTACCGCAGGATCAAGACGATAGCCTACGAATGCATGGCGCTTGTCGTCGTTGTCGGAGTCGTTACGGGATATATCACCAAGCTGTTTGACAACCAGCTCCTGTCTATCTACACCGACAACCCCACAGAAATAGAGTTCGGAGTAACAAGAATGACGATAATACTTATCACCTACTTCCTCGACGGAACAATGGACGTCATGGTGGGTATGCTCAGGGGCATAGGGCATTCTATCCTGCCGACCATAATGACGATAGCCTTTGTCTGCGGCTTCAGGATAATATGGATATACACCTATTTCGCGCAGTACAAGATATCGGTGGACTACGACCCGGTCAAGTCTCTCAGGGTGCTGTTTTTGTCCTACCCCATCTCATGGATCATGGCGACTATAGCGCATACGATATGCTTCCTGATAATCTTCGGCAGGATATGCAAAAAGGCGAGAGCCGCCGGAGAGTATCGTTAAGCCGTCAATATAAAAACCAAACCGGTTTCCCGCACGGAGCTTTCTCAGGACAGCTTCGAGCGGGAGCCGGATTTTTGCGCTTGGCGGCGAAATTATTGACTCTTTTTCATTTTATCATTGACTTTACCGCATTTTTATGGTAATCTGTAAATGTAAGGAAGCACTTATAAATTCATGCACGGAATCCAGCCGCCGGATGCGGTTAATGGTATTTTGCCACGGAAGCAGCCCGCGCGGCAAGTACATAGATAAAGACAAAATAAAGGGAAAAGAGGAGGAACGGATCATGAAAACGGTTATTAAAAAATTTGCGCTGCTGCTGACGGCGCTCACTATCGCGGTGACATCCTCGGTTTTCGTCGCCGCCCAGAATCCGTCTGAAATCTCCCTCGAGGATTTTGAGACGGAATACACCCGCCTCGAGTTCATGGCGGAGGCGTATAAGCAAATGGCCGAAGCGATAAAAGACGACGCGGGCTTCACTGTCATTTACGACGATATACCGCTCTACTCCTGCTACGGCAATATCATCGGCTATGAGTTCGCCATTTCGACTGACGGCGAGGAGGCCGGCTACCTCAAGCTTCTCGACTACGGAAACGGTCCGGAATTCATAAGTTCAAGCGCCACAGGAGTTCCCGATTATATGACCTACGCCGACTATATCGAGGAAAACTCCATAGACGGCAGGCTTTACAGCGGCTCCGGGCTGTGGAACCTTATCAAGATATCGGATAACAGCTTCTGCGAGCTGGGATGGATGGATGTACACTCCAAGGAAGCTGTGCAGGACGCTTACGCAAGAAAGTTCGCGATATATAACGCGCCTGAGGAAACGGAGGATGTGACAGTCCCGGAAGCTGCCGGAGCGGCGCAGTCCGAGGACACGGAGGCTTGCACAAGCGCGGAGCCGGACACGACAGCTTCAGCTCCCGAAACCTTTGAAACAGAGCACAGCCGGCTTGAATATTTGTCTGCGGCATATCTTTACATGGATGGCGATATAAAGCTCGGCGGAAGTCCACATTGGTCGGTCAGCTCTGAGATATACGATGAAAGACCGGTATACTCCTGCTACGACAAGATAATTGGCTATGAGTTCGCAATATCAACAGACGGTGAGGACACGGGATATCTTATGCTTATTGACCATGGAAAAGGTCCTGAATTTGCCCTGTCAAGCTCACTTTACACGCCTGACTTCATCCGAAGCGCCGATTATATCGGGAAAAACTCTGTTGATGGCAAAATCTACGGTGGACTGGGAATGTACAACCTTATAAAGACCTCCTCCGACAGTTACACCGTTCTCGGCTGGGACGAGACGCTTACAACCGAAGATTATCAGCAGGTATACAACAAGGCTTTCTACAGGGCAAGACAAAACGACGAGGAGCAGTTTGACGAGCAAAAAGCACAGGATGTGGAAAGCACCGTATCGGAAGCCAAGCTTGAGCAGCTATATAGCATGTGCAACTACCAATGGCTGTCCGCCGATGATTTTTCAAGTCTTTGGATTACCAATCCGAACGGCGTCACCCAGTCGATGGACAGCTTCAGCTCTCCGTTGGCGGCGGCAAACATCTTAAAGTACCTTAAAGATCAGGAAAAGACGTCGCTTCCGGATTTCTATTCTGACAACGCCATTCTGACCGGTATGTATGTCGCAATGGATACAAATAACTACTCTACCGCGAGCGGCTATTCCGATTCCGGCACCGACGCAGACAATATCCAGCCCGGGTTCCTATCCTTCTGCCAAAGCTACGCCGCGGGCACGCCTACAGCAACGGTGTACACCGCCGCTTCCGATTTGACCGAGGCGAAGCTTAAGAGCTATCTCGACGAGGGACACCTCATCCTTGCTACGGCGAATGATTATACCGGCGAAAAGACTCACTCATTTGTGATAGTCGGCTACAACGGCTCCGCTTTCTATGTAGCGGACGGGATAAACCCCGGCGTGTCGGCATTTCCGCTTGAAGCCATTTCCCCGCAGCAGATCATAGCCATAAGCTTCTGAGCCGCATCTACTGATAAGTAAAAACAATATACGGCAGCCCTTTTTAGAGGGCTGCCGGTTTTTTGCGCCGTTTTACAAAGTTTTGCGCGAGGTTATAGGTCTTCTCTCACGCCGATTTGCTTTTCGGCCTAAACAAAAGCGAGATTATCAGCGCCATGACCATCGCGGCGGTGATCCCTGCCGCTCCCGCGGTGAGACCGCCGGTGAATACCCCTAAAAATCCGCTTTCATCGACAGCCTCCCTGACTCCCTTTGACAAAAGATACCCGAATCCCGTCAGCGGCACGCTTGCGCCCGCTCCCGCAAACTCGACAAGCGGCTTATAGACCCCTATGCCGCCCAGTATCACACCTGTCACTACATATGAGACGAGTATTCTCGCCGGGGTGAGCTTAGTATAGTCAATAAGTATCTGCCCCGCCGCGCAGAGAAGTCCGCCTATTATAAACGCCCATAAGTACTGCATTTTACATTTACACCCTTTCCTTTCTCTATGACTCCCCGGATATCCATACAAGATGGGATATACCGGGGATGCTTTTTCCCTGCATGGTGGAGGTCGGGGACAAAAGCGCGCCGGTCGCCGCAAATAGTATGTTTTTTAAACTGCCGTCCCGGATTTGCGGTAGAAAATACCCGCAAAGCATGCTTGCCGCGCAGCCGCAGCCCGAGCCGCCGGCGTGAACGTCCTGCTCCTCGCTGTATATCATCCTTCCGCAGTCGAGATGCCGGTCATATATCTCTATGCCGTCACGGTGCAAAAGCTCGCATAAAATCCTTGAGCCCACAGAGCCAAGATCGCCGGTCACTATCCTGTCGAACTGCCCCGGCTCAGTGCCTGTGTCCTCGAAAAACCGCTTTATCGTGCTGTATGCAGCAGGCGCCATAGCCGCGCCCATGTTGTTTGCATCCTTTATCCCCTTGTCCTCCATTCTGCCCACCGTGACCGCCCTCACATAAGGCGGCTTTTGTCCTCTCTCGACAAGCAGCGCGCCTGAGGCGGTGGCAGTCCACTGAGATGTCGGAGTCCTCTGCCCTCCATAGTCAAGAGGCATTCTGTACTGACGCTCAGCAGTACAGAAATGAGAGGAGGTTATTGCCGCGACCCTATCCCCCGCCCCCGAGTCTACGCTCATAGCGGCAAGCATCAGCCCCTCCGACATGGTAGAGCAGGCGCCGTAGATACCGATATACGGAACCCTGAAGTCGAATACGCCGAAGCTCGTGCCTATGCACTGATTCAAAAGATCTCCTCCGAACATCATCGACAGCTCGCCCGGCTCTATTTCACGCTTTTCAAGCATATTCTGCATCGCGATACCCTGCATCGCGCTTTCTGCTTCCTCGAAGCTGTTCTGCCCGAAGCGGTCGTCCGAGTCGATATAGTCAAAGCAATCCCGCATCGGTCCCTCGCCCTCCTTTTTCCCGCCAACGGCGGAAAACGAGGTCACGGATATTTTGTTTTCCATCAAGATCGTCGCCGCTCCCACTCTTTTTGACATGACGAGCCACCTCCGACAAAAATTCTTTTCCCCTATTTTTCGCAAAATCGCCGGAATTATACCATATAAGCGGTTATACCGCGCTCCGGCACTTGAAATAAGAAAACGGATAGTGTATAATAAAAAGACTTATAGATAAAAAAACTATTCTGAGGAAGATGAATATGAAAAAGGATTTCGCATTGACAAAAATGCTTTGTCTGGCGCTGATAGCGGCTCTTGCCTGCGCGCTTTTAAGCTCCTGCGGCAGGGATCTGTCCGACACCCATGACCCGAGCCCCGACGGCTCTGAACAGACCACCGTCACCGAGGGAACCGTTTCCCAGCCTGCCGGTGAAACTACCCTATCCACCGAGGTCACAACCGCGACACAGACTGCTGCCGAGGAAACCTCCGGTGTCTCTGAGACCCAACCTGCTGTAACCGAGGAGGCGTCGATAGAAGATCTTGGGCTTCGCGCCGTAGAGTGCCTTGAGCTCCTCAATTCCGACCGCGTGCACGCGAGACTGATAGAAGCGGTGTCCTATGACAACGAATCCACCTCAAGCATCACCCGGGAATACTTCATCGACGGCGACAACGCAGTATACATAAACGACAACCAAAAGGTCATAATTCAGGGAACTGAAGCTATGGTAATAGACCTTGACGAGCTCAGCTTCTACAGATATGAGGTAGATCCCACAGAAAACGCCGACAACTTCGGCTATGGAATAGACAACTACAGCTTCTATTCGACAAATACATCCGCCGACGGCACGGTGACTGAGGTGTACAATGTGTCTGCCCACGGAGGAACGCTTGTGTCTACATGGACATTTTTGCCGAGCGGAACAATAACGGTATCAGACGTAAGCCCGGAGTTCGGCTCCTACTACTGGTACAGCTTTGACATAATCGAGGATGATATCTCCCAGATGGATATGAGCGTCCCGGACGGGCTCACCGAGGTCGAGCCGGATGAAATGATGTAACTGATGTAGCTTAGGAGGAAACAGCTATGGTAACTATTGAAATGGAAAACGGAAAAAAGATCAAGCTGGAGCTTTATCCCGAGGAGGCTCCGATAACCGTAGAAAACTTTTTGGAGCTGGTCAAGAACCACTTCTATGACGGGCTGACATTCCACAGGGTAATAAGCGGCTTTATGATACAGGGCGGAGACCCTCTCGGAACCGGCTTCGGCGGCTCTGACAAGAAGATAAAAGGCGAGTTTTTGGCTAACGGAGTAAACAACCGCATAAAGCACGTGAGAGGCGTTATCTCGATGGCGAGGTCTCAGAACCCCAACTCCGCGTCCAGCCAGTTCTTCATCATGCACGCCGACGCCCCTCACCTCGACGGACAGTACGCCGCGTTCGGCAAGGTGGTCGATGGTATAGAGGTGGTCGATGAGATAGCCTCGGTGAAAACGGACTACAACGATATGCCCAAGACCCCTCAAGTAATAAAGAGCATTACCATAGACGACTGAGCGCCGCTTTATAAACTGATTTTATAAACTGATAAAGGAGGGTTATTTTCGTGCGGGTAACGCTCAATGAGAACCCAAGGCTTGAGTACCTTCGTGAAAAGACCCTCAGGCTCACCTCATCGCCCGGCTGCTATATCATGAAAAACAAGTCGGGCAATATAATCTACATCGGCAAAGCTAAAAACCTGCGCAACCGGGTCTCCACCTATTTCCACGACAACGACCACCTTCCAAAGGTCGCGAAAATGGTCTCCAACGTCTATGACTACGAGTTTATTGTAACCGGCTCGGAGTATGAGGCACTGGTGCTCGAGGCTTCATTGATCAAACAGCACAAGCCCAAGTACAACATTCTTCTCAAGGATGACAAGGGATACTCCTACATCAAAATCTCTGACGAGGAATACCCAAGAATAACCCGTGAGATGCAGAAAAAGGGGCCCGGGACCTTCATAGGTCCTTACACCAGCGGTCTTACCTCCAGCCAGACGGTCGCGGAGGTAAACCGCGTGTTCATGCTTCCGACCTGCAAAAAGGTGTTTCCTCGGGATTTCAGAAAGACCCGTCCCTGCCTCAACTACCAGATAAAGCGGTGCATAGGGCTTTGCCGGGGCTGCATATCCAAAGAGGACTATGCCGCTATCATCAAAGACGCGGTGGATTACATCAAGAGCGGAAGCGAGATGTCCGTTGAGGCAATGACCGAGGAGATGAACCGGCTTTCCGAAAACCTTGAGTTTGAGAAGGCGGCGATGCTCCGCGACCGCATAGCGGCGATAAAGCGCGCAGCGGATACACAGAAGATCTTTGAGAAAAATCTTCCCGACACCGACATAATAGGCATGGCGAAAAACGGCGACCTTGCCTGCATAACGGTACTCATCTACCGGGGAGGTAAGCTGACCGACAAATCCGACTACATGCTCGGCGAAACCGGGGACGATATCAGTGCGCGTGAGGACTTTTTGGTGCAGTTCTACGATCGCTCGGTGAACATACCAAAAGACATATACATCGACGCCGAGCTTCAGGACAGCGAGAACATCCGCAGATACCTCAGCGAAAAGTCAGGGCACGCGGTGCACATCAGCGTCGCCAAAAAAGGCGAGATGCTCAGACTCACCGAAATGGCAAAGGAAAACGCCGTCGAGCAGCTCTCGATAAAAACCGGACGCACAAGCAGGGAGATAGCCACGCTTGAGGAGCTTGCGAGCCTTTTGGGACTTTCAAAGACTCCCTGCTATATCGAGTGCTACGACATATCAAACCTCGCCTCAAGCGACATGGTCGGCGGAATGGTGGTAATGGACAACGGCAGACCGGCGAAGAAATACTATAAGAAATTTAATATCAAGGGCGTCGCCGAGCAAAACGACTACGCAAGCATGCGCGAGGTGCTAAGCCGCAGGTTTGGCGAATACCTCAGTCCGGAATGCCGTGACGAGGGCTTCAAGAGGCTTCCCGACCTGATATTCCTTGACGGCGGAAAGACCCATGTAGCCGCAGTTTATCCGCTGCTTATGGAAATGGGCATAAATGTGCCGCTGTTCGGACTGGTGAAGGACTCGAAGCACCGTACAAGGGCTGTTGTCGCCCCGGACGGAAGCGAGATATCCATAGTAAAGTCGAGGGCGGTGTTCTCACTTCTTACAAGACTCCAGGACGAGGTTCACCGCTACACTATATCCTTCCAGATAAACAAGCGCTCAGCCCATGTCCAGGAGAGCGAGCTTACCAAAATCAGCGGCATAGGTCCTAAAAAGGCGGGCGCGCTGCTCTTAGCGTTCAAGACTAAGGAGGCAATGCGTCAGGCGACTATCGAGGAAATAGCCGCGGTGATGAAAATAAGCACTGAGAAGGCGGAAGAAGTTAAATCAAGATTCATAGACCGGCTTCAATGAGAAGCTGCTGACCGGTACGCTAAATCAAAAATTAACCTTTCAGCTGCGCTCTTACTGTCACATAAATATGGACAACCGGCAAATTATACAGTATAATAGCCGCGTTACGGTTCGTTTGTACCGCATATACGGCTGACAACACCTTAGGAGGCGGACATGCCAAAATCAATACCATCCTACCACGGAACGCTAAGAAGCCATTCGCTCAGCGTCCCGGAGTGCATATACCAGTGCAGCGGCATGCTGATATTCGGCAGAAGGATCAAGTCGCTTGTTTTCTCCACCGATGTCTGCATCATCAAGAACATCAACGCCGACGCGGTCATAGCGGTATACCCATTTACCCCTCAGCCTGTAATTTCTCAGGCGATAATATCCGTCTCCGATGTTCCGGTCTTTGTCGGAATAGGCGGAGGACTTACCGGCGGAAACAGAGCAGTCAGGCTGGCGGAAGTCGCTGAAAATCAGGGAGCATACGCGGTTGTCGTGAACGCACCGATAGACCCGGAAATAATCACAAAGATAAAATCAAAAATAGAACTGCCGGTGGTAGCCACGATAGTCTCGGACAAGCAGGATATAGACGAGAGAATAGCGGCGGGAGCGGACATACTCAACGTAGCAGCGTCTGTCAAAACTCCTGAGCTGGTCAAGCACATAAGAAGCAAGTATCCGGATATCCCGATAATCGCCACCGGAGGTCCTACCGAGGAATCTATACTGAGAACCATCGAGGCAGGAGCGAACTCCATAACCTATACTCCGCCGACAAACGGAGAGGTGTTCGCCGGAACGATGCAAAAATATCGTTCAAAATATGAGTGACCGGTCAAAGCGCCGGCTATGTCAAGGAAAGGAGTCCGGCCTCGCGCCGGGCAGGTAAGCTAAAATGAGAGTCATAACAGGAAGTTTGCGGGGCAAAAAGCTTCAGACGCTCGCAGGACTGGATGTAAGACCTACTACCGACAAGGTCAAGGAGGCTATTTTTTCGATAGTACACTTCGACCTCCCGGGCGCTAAGGTTTTAGATTTGTTCGCGGGAAGCGGACAGCTCGGAATAGAGGCTATCAGCAGAGGAGCAAGCAGCTGCGTATTTGTGGACAGGTCGAAGGACGCCGTGGCGGTCGTCAGAAAGAATGTCTCCGACTGCAAAATAGACGGGCTTGTCACTATTCAGAACTGCGACTCGCTCGACTACCTTCGGTCTTCAAAAAACAGCTTCGATATAGCCTTTTTAGACCCGCCGTATGAGCATGGGCTCGTCGAAAAGGCGCTTGCGCTGCTCGAGCCTAAGATGAACGCCGGAGGAATAGTAGTCTGCGAGCATGAGAGCGAGCTTGAGCTTCCCGAAATAATAGGCAGGCTCAGAATACGCAGAAAATACAGCTACGGCAAAAAAATCGCGCTATCTGTATATCAGATCGAGGACGGAGGAAATACAAGTGAGTGAGAGAATAGCGGTCTGCCCGGGAAGCTTTGACCCGGTCACCTTAGGACATTTGGATATAATGAGCCGAGCGTCCGCGCTTTTTGACAGGGTGATAGTTTTGGTATCGGTCAATCCTAAAAAAGTGCCGAGCTTTACCCCGGAGGAAAGAATAGACATGATTAAAAAGGTTACCGGACACCTTACAAACATCGAAATAAAGACCTTTGACGGGCTTCTGGCAGATTTCGTCCGCAGTATAGGCGCCACCGCGATAGTAAAGGGACTCAGAGCCATGACCGACTTTGAGTACGAGTTTCAGATGGCTTTGGCAAACAGAAAGCTGTGCCCAGAGGCGGAAACGGTGTTTTTAGTCACGCGCTCGGAAAACATGTACCTGAGCTCAAGCGTTGTAAAGCAGATCGCCTCCTTCGGAGGAGATATAAGCGGGTTTGTCCCCCATGAGATAAAGGATTTTATTGCGCAAAGACTGTGCAACAAGCAATAATAAGAAATAAATTCAGCATTTTAATGCGGTAAGGAGCTATGGCTATGGAAACAATGACTATTGACGAGATTCTGGAAATGATGGACGATCTTCTGGACAAGGCTGTAAGCGTCCCCTTCTCAAACAAGAAAAGCATGGTAGACGCGGAGCAGCTCAGGGAATATATCGACGGCATAAGATATAACCTCCCGCAGGAGATAAAAAGAGCTAAGGAAATGGTCGCAGACCGCTCGGTCATCATAACCGATGCCAACTCACAGGCGGAGCAGATCATAAAGAAGGCCGAAGAGCGCGCTAAGGTACTTGTATCTGAGGAAGAGGTCTATAAGCAGGCTAAGGCAGCCGCCGACGAGCTTGTGGCGCAGTCCCGAGCCATGGACGCAAGCATCAAGAAGGCTATGGTGGAAAAGCTCGACAGCATACTCGCAGAATCGGAAAAGTCGATCCTTAACGCCCTATCTCAGATAAAATCCATGAGAGAAGCAGTCAAGGCTGCCTCAAAGAAGACAAATAGCTGACGCGGCAGACGAAGCGCAATAAAATGTGCGTCTCACAAGCACAAGCGTTTTTTACAAGAAAACAGCTTATTCATGGCTTTATTTCGTCTGAGTCAACGATTGACTGGGCACAGCATAGATAATATAATAGTGGTACTGCAAAAAATACCGCTAAACATATATAAGGAGACTGTAGAAGTGGCAACAAAGGTGGTTAAGTTCGGCGGAAGCTCTCTTGCCGATGCCAATCAATTCATAAAAGTCGCGAATATCATCAAAGCGGACCCGTCGAGAAAATATGTAGTTCCCTCCGCGCCCGGAAAGCGCAGCTCAAAGGACACTAAGGTTACAGACATGCTTTACGCATGCTATGACACCGCGGTAAGAGGCGGGGACTTTATCCCGATGTTCAACGAAATCAAAAAGAGATACACAGACATAATCGACGGTCTGGGCTTGGATATCTCCCTCGACTCCGAGTTTGAAACCATCAAGCACAGCTTTATGGCAAGAGCGGGCAGAGACTATGCGGCGTCAAGGGGAGAATATCTCAACGGCAAGATCCTCTCGAGCTATCTCGGCTTTGCGTTTGTGGACGCGGCTGAGGTGATATACTTCGGCGAAAACAGCAAGCTTGACCTTGAGCAGACCTGCCGTGCCGTCAAGGAAAGGCTGGATAAGGTCGGAAACGCCGTAATACCCGGCTTTTACGGCTCTATGCCAAACGACACCGTCAAGACCTTCTCACGAGGAGGCTCTGACATAACCGGCTCGATTGTCGCCGCCGCCATGAACGCTGACCTGTATGAAAACTGGACGGACGTGTCAGGATTTTTGGTCTGCGACCCAAGGATAGTCCCTAACCCGGAGCCTATTCAGACAATCACCTACCATGAGCTGAGGGAGCTTGCCTATATGGGAGCGGGTGTGCTTCATGAAGAGGCGATCTTCCCTGTTAGAAAAGCGGGCATACCGATTAATATTAAAAATACAAACAAGCCTGACGACCCGGGCACTATGATTGTCGAGCAGGCGGGCTGCGACGACTGCAAATTCACAATTACAGGTATAGCCGGTCATCGAGGCTTTGCCGCCATAACCATTGAAAAGGACATGATGAACTCCGAGCTTGGCTTTGGCAGGAAGGTGCTTGAGGTGTTTGAAAACCACGGCATATCCTTTGAGCATATGCCCTCAGGAATCGATACCATGAGTATAGTTGTTAGGTTAGACGAGCTTGCCGAGTGCGAGGAGGATGTAATCAAGTCGCTGAGGGACGCCGTCAGCCCGGATAAAATAGAGATAGACAGAGATATAGCTCTTATTGCGATAGTGGGCAGAGGCATGAAGTCCCAGAGAGGAACTGCGGCGAGAATTTTCGCGGCTTTGGCTCACGCTAAGATAAACGTCAAAATGATCGATCAGGGCTCGAGCGAGCTGAATGTGATTGTAGGCATAGGCAACGAGTACTTTGAAGCTGCAATAAAAGCCATATACGCAATATTCGTCTCTGAGCGGCTCTGATACTGTGTGCGGCGTTGCCAAAGGCAACGAATACTTTGAAGCGGCTATAAAAGCCATATACGCAATATTCGTCTCTGAGCGGCTCTGATACTGTGTGCGGCGTTGCCAAAGGCAACGAGTACTTTGAGGCAGATATCAAAGCTATCTGCGCGATATTTGTATAAGAAGATCTGACTACAACCGCCTGTTCTCAAAAGGAACGGGCGATTTGTGCTCTAATTAGGCGTCAAGCTTGCAAAAATCGTAAATATATGGTATACTGATACGGTTATCAAGTAAAACAGGGAGGGGAGAGCTTGAATAAGGCGGCATTTTTGTTAACCTCATTGATGATACTCGTGTGCCTTCTGAGCGGCTGCGACAGCTCCTCACACATCCCGGACAGCTCTTTGCCCTCCAACACATCCGCCTTGACTTCCACAGAATCCGCTACAGCGTCCCAGCCACAGCATTCCGACGAGCTATACCCGGACGTCTCCGAGGGCTCTATCCCATCCTCCCTTTACGGCAGCTACCTCACCATGTACTCCGGTGAGGACGAGCTTGAGTTCCCGTATATTCGACTGTTTAACTCCTATGAGGATATAGAGGACTATTTCTACCCGAGCGAGAGGTATTTTCGCTTTGGCAAAAGATTTACGATAGCCTGCGCCTCCTTTAATGATGAATTTTTCGCAGAAAACGACGTAATGATGCTTGTCATCAAAGAGGACAGCACTTATGTCAGCCATTCTCTCGACAACATATCGGCATCTGACGGAAAGACGACTATAGCGATTACCCGCCACATAGACAGCGACGCCACCGAAAGCAACAGCGAAGCGGTATATCACCTGATTTTTACAGCTCCAAAAGGAGCTTTTTCCGGAGTATCGGCCGACAATTTCAGCCTAACTATTGATGAGATCATCGACGCCGAGAACTCACAGGCTCTTGATGCGGAGCGCTTCAGATATGTCTACCCCGAGTTCTGGCCTCAGGTCTACTCTGCTGACGCCGCCTCGGATGACTCCGTACCCGTCATCGACTCCATTCAATCCTATGACGAGCTGCTCGGGTTCTACGATAGCTACAAAGATGACTTTGACCTCGACAATCAGTTCCTTAGGTATATCGGTCCTGTGTACGACGAGGCGATGTTTGACGATTACATCCTTCTGATAGCGGTTCTGCCCTATGACGACAGGCTTCCAAGACCTGTTGTCTCCGAGCTGTTTGTTTACAACAATCAGATTTACATTTCAATAGATAACCTTACCTACGACGTCCCGCCGGAAGAGGAAATATGGTATCTGACAGCCGTGGCGGTTTCGAAGAGGGATCTTGACGGCGTAAACCTGAAAGAATTTAATATTGGATAAAAAAGTGCTTGCATTTTTCTATGTGATATGATATAATACACTTTACCAATGATAAATCCATAGTACTACTGTCTGAACTGCTGATGATGGGCTACTATGTGTATCATATTATCAGTTCAAAAGGAGGTAGAAATTAAAATGGCAAAGGAAGGAATCCATCCTAACTATGTTGAGTCAACCATCACCTGCGCTTGCGGAAACGTGATCCACACCAGATCAACCAAGGGCGATATGAGAGTCGATGTTTGCTCAAAGTGCCACCCGTTCTTCACCGGTAAGCAGAAGCTCGTTGACACCGGCGGACGCGTTGACCGCTTCAACAAGCGCTACGGAATCGGCAAGAAGTAAGAATGAGTCTTTGAGAGAGGATAGAAGAACCGGGCATGTGCCGTTTGTCTTCTGCCCTCTCTCTTTTTCGGCAAGGGGGGCGGCTATGGAGTACAAATCTATCTACGGCGAAGCGAGCTACAGCTTTACAGAGCAAAAATCCGAGTTTATATCACACATTTGCCATGTCGAATCGGACGAGGACGCCGTCGGCTACATAGACAAAATCCGCTCCGAAAATCGCAAAGCAAGGCATAACTGCTACGCCTACGCCTTGAAGGAAGGAAGCATCCTGCGCTACTCGGACGATGGCGAGCCTCAGGGAACCGCCGGAGCACCGATAATGGATGTCATCCAGAAAAACGGGCTTACAGACGTGGTAATAGTGGTCACAAGGTATTTCGGAGGAATACTTCTTGGCAAGGGAGGGCTCACAAGAGCGTACTCGAGCGGAGCTTCGGGAGCCGTCTCAGCCGCCAAAATAATGAGACTTCTGCCGGCGTCGATAATAAAAATAACCTTAGACTACGCATACTACGACAGAATAAGCTATTCCCTGCCCGAGTTTGAAGTCAAAATCACAGACACGGAATACTCGGACAAGGTTGCTGTTACGCTTGCCATACGCGCGGAGCTTGCCGAAAAGCTTACGCAAAAGCTGTCAGACCTGACAAACGGCAGCGCAATTATAGATAAAATTGACGAAATACTCTATGACTTTAGTGCCTGATTTATGCAAGTATATGAATCTTCTCTTTTTTCAAAAAATAAAGAGGAGATTTAGTTTTTATTTTGTATAAACTAATGATTAAATGTCAAAGGGAGTGGTTCACGATGGCACAGGTATCGTCCGGCAGCACCCCGAGGGAGTACGCGGAAAACGCCGAAAAGGTGCTTCTATGCGAGTACGCCTCCTTTTCCTCAGAATCAAGGGGAAGACAGCGTGAGGAAAAAAAGTGTCCCCTGCGAACCGATTACCAGCGCGACAGGGACAGAATCATCCACTGCAACGCCTTCGCGAGACTTAAGCGAAAAACTCAGGTATTTCTCAACCCCACCGGCGACCATTACCGAACAAGGCTTACCCACACCCTCGAGGTGGCGCAGATAGCGAGGACTATCTCAAGAGCGCTACGGCTCAACGAAGACCTCACAGAGGCGATAGCCTTGGGTCATGACCTTGGTCACACTCCTTTTGGGCATGCGGGTGAGATGGTTCTTAACGAGATTTCCCCTAACGGCTTCAAGCATTATGAGCAGAGCCTGCGGGTTGTGGACTACATAGAAAAGGACGGTATGGGGTTAAACCTCACCCATGAAGTAAGGGACGGAATACTCAAGCACACCGATGATATTGCCGAAACGAGAGAGGGATATATCGTCAGGCTGGCCGACGTCATCGCCTATATCAACCATGACATAGAGGACGCTATAAGGGCGGACATAATAAAGGACTCCGACCTTCCGGAGCATGTCGTAAAGGTTTTGGGCAAGACAAAGTCTCAAAGAATAACATCTCTTGTCAGCTCGCTTGTAAAAAACGGCGCGAAGGAGATAAAATACGACCCGGAGGTTGAAACCGCCAAGGAAGAGCTAAAGGACTTCATGTTCGACAACGTCTACCGCAACCAAAAGTGCAAGTCGGAGGAATCAAAAGCCAAGATAATGATAGAAAAGCTTTACCGCTATTTCCTTGAACAGCCTGAAAAGCTTCCCCCCGACTACCTGAGGCTGGCTGACAGGTTCGGCAAGGAAAGAGCTGTCTGCGACTATGTCGCCGGGATGACCGACATGTACTGCACAAATCTTTTTATAGACCTGTATGTTCCAAAGGGCTGGAACAAATACTGAAAACCGGGACATACTGTCCGCGTGCTGACAAAACCATTTTACATTATGAAGAAAGGAGCTTTTAATGCCGCTGCCCGCCGATTTTATAGAACGAATCAGAGACGCCAACCACATCGACGATATCATGCGGCAATATGTCACTCTCACCCGCTCAGGGCGGGAGTACAAGTGCCTCTGCCCCTTTCATTCTGAAAAGACGCCCTCCTGCGTAGTGTATACCGACACCGAAAGCTTCTACTGCTTCGGCTGCGGCGCGGGCGGGGACGTCATCACCTTTATAAAAAAAATCGAAAATCTTGACTACATAGAAGCCGTTCGCTTTCTCGCCCAAAAATCAGGCATACCTATGCCGGAGGACGGCTATAACGACAGGGCGTCGGCAAATAAAAAGCGCCTTTTGGAGATGAACCGTGAGGCCGCAAAGTTCTTCTATCAGAACCTGCGAACGCCGGAAGGCAAGGAGGGACTTGACTATCTGATAAACAGAAGGCACCTTACCCCCGACACCATCAAGCGCTTTGGTCTCGGCGTGGCGCCGAACCACTGGACTATGCTGACAAACCACCTCACCTCTCTTGGATATTCAAAGGACGAGCTTGTCAAAGCGTCCTTGGCAACCGAAAAGAACGGCAGGTGCTTTGACTTCTTTGTAAACCGCGTGATATTTCCTATATTTGACCTAAGAGGCAATGTGATTGCGTTTTCGGGCAGGACTCTTGATCCAAATCCAAAGGGCATGAAATACCTAAATTCGCGAGGCACGCAGGTCTATGAAAAAAGCAGGGTGCTGTTCTCGCTGAATTTTGCCAAAAACGCCTCGGTAAAATCAAGGCGGCTTATCCTATGTGAGGGAAATGTCGATGTTGTGACCCTCCACCAGGCGGGCTTCACGGAGGCAGTAGCGACCTGCGGAACATCCATAACCGCCGAGCACGCCAGACTTATGAGCCAGTACTGCGACGAGGTCTGCATCTGCTATGACGCGGACGGCGCCGGACAAAAAGCTACCAATGCCGCCATGAAGCTTCTCACGGCAGCGGGGCTCAAGGTCAGGGTGGTCAAGCTTTCGGGCGACGGCGTAAAGGATGTTGACGACTATATCAACAAGCTTGGTGCGGAGCGCTTCAAGCTGCTGCTCGACGGCTCGGAGGATTCAATGTCCTACAAGCTCAGAAAATGTAAGGACGAGCTGGACATGGATACCGATTACGGCAAGGTGGAATACCTGCGCAGAGCAGTCGCCGTTCTTGCCGGAATAGAAAGCAAGCTTGAGCGAGAGGTATACATAATGAAGGTGGCGTCTGAGCAGGGACTGCCGAAGGAAGCGGTAGCGGCTGAGGTGGCTTCCTACATAAGAAAGCAGCAACGCTCAGATGAGAAGAAAGAATGGAAGCAGATCGAATCCGGCGTTCGCCCTCGGGACGATATAAACCCGGAGTCAAGGTCTCACCCAAAGGAGGCAAAAGCTGAGGAGGGCATAATCTTCTACATTCTTGCTAACCCCGAATCAATAAAGCAAATATCGCCAAGGCTACCGCCCGAAAAATTTGTCACCGGGTTTCACAAAAAAGTGTACGAGGCGATGCTAAGGCAGAGCGACTCCGGACAAGGCGTGACACTATCATCCATAGGAGGTGAATTTTCGGAGGAGGAAATGGGCAGAATATCCTATATTCTTGCCAAATGGAGAGAAATAACCATAGACCCGCGCACTCTTGACGACTATATTTCAATTCTCACAAGCTCTTCTGAGCAGACAATCGGCTCGCAGATGAGCGACGATGAATTTTTGGCATATGTGAATAAACTAAGAAAAACAAAGTAGCACAGGTTCGAGCCTGTGCATGCCTGCACTGGCGCATACTTGCGCCTGCATACTTGCGCGTGCATACCTGCACTTGCATACTTACATACTTTTGGAGGAAAACATGAGCGAAAAGAAAGTTACCCTTGAAAGCCTGATGGAACAGGGCAAGACCACCGGTAAGCTTACAACAAAGGCGATTACCGACGTCCTTGAGGATACCGACTACGACGTGGAGCAGATTGACAGGTTCTATGAGAAGTGCTCTGCGAACGGAATTGAGATAATCGACGACATAGTCCCGGATACAGAGTCGTTTGACGACCTTGACGACCTTCAGGAAACAGCCGATGATATTGGAGAGTCGGACGACAGCTATGACGCAGCGATAGCCGATGGAATAGCAATAGACGACCCTGTAAAGATCTATCTCAAGGAGATAGGAAGAGTGCCGCTTTTGTCCTCCGAGGAGGAAATAGAGCTCGCTCAGAGAATGCAAAACGGCGACAGCTCAGCCAAGAAGAGGCTTGCTGAGGCAAACCTGAGACTGGTAGTCTCGATAGCCAAGCGCTACGGCGGCAGAGGCATGAGCTTCTTGGATCTTATACAGGAGGGTAACCTCGGACTTATAAAGGCAGTAGAAAAGTTCGACTACACCAAGGGCTTCAAGTTCTCGACATACGCCACATGGTGGATTCGTCAGTCGATAACAAGAGCCATAGCCGACCAGGCGAGAACGATAAGAATACCCGTTCACATGGTAGAGACCATAACCAAGGTCAAGAAAATTTCCAGCCAGCTTCTTCACCAGAACGGAAGAGATCCCACGGCTGAGGAAATTGCGGCAGAGCTTGAGATGCCGATAGAAAGAGTCCGCGAAATAATGAGAATCGCTCAGGATCCTGTTTCCCTTGAAACCCCTATAGGCGAGGAGGAGGACAGCCATCTCGGTGACTTCATTCCTGATGAGAACGCCCCGGAGCCTACCGAGGCAGCCTCTCAGGTGCTGCTCAAGGAACAGATAAATCAGGTCTTGGGCACTCTTACAGAGCGCGAGGAAAAGGTTCTCAGGCTTCGCTTCGGACTTGAGGACGGCAGGAGCCGCACCCTCGAGGAGGTCGGACAGATGTTTAATGTCACAAGAGAGCGTATCAGGCAGATAGAAGCAAAGGCTTTAAGAAAGCTGAGACACCCCAACCGCTCAAACAAGGTAAAGGACTTCCTTACCGACCTCTCACAGAACTGATAATAACGACGCTAAATCAAAGCACGCGGGATTTGATAGTCCCGCGTGCTTTTTATGTGCGCTTTTTCCCAATTATTCCGAAAGCTTCTTTGCGACTTCGTCCACGAGGAAGCTGACCAGCTCGGTATCCTTATTCACCGGCACGCAGCCCTCGCTTACAAAGCTCATGCCGCAGCGGCTGTCCTTAGTGTACGCCTCCCAGCGCGGCATCGGAGTGCCGTCCGCGTCGGGACCGTTTGGATCGCCCGACCTGATAAAGTTGCACCAGTAGTTGCACATCTGACGAGCAAGGTCGTAGTGTCTGCCGACAAACGGTCTTGAGCACTTTGCAAGCGTCTCAAACATGAACCACAGCTCGCTCGAGTGAAAGCTGCCCGGGTGGTCGTCCCCCGGAATATCCGGGTTAAATGTATAATAGTAGCAGTCAAAATCGTTGCCTATCTCCCTGTACTTAAGGAAGAGCGCCTTGCAGGTGCACTCTATTCCGCTGACGTCGCCATAGAAGCCCTCTTCCCCGGAGTATACCTCGTCTATTGCCAAAAACCTCTTGGCATCCTCACCGAAGTACTCGGCTGCCTTCTTTTCAAGCTCCTCACGGCTGTCAGCGCGTATGACGCTGCGAAACTCATCCACAGTATTTCCCGCCATTATCTGTATGTTTGCGCTTTTTCCCTGTGCGCAGAGCTTAATTGGGTCGCCGAACGCAAACTTGTCGTCGCGATTTGTAAAGAATCTGGGGTTTGACGCAGCATACTCGCCGTATTTATCCCTTATAAAGAACGGGTCAAGCTTTCTCGCCTCCTCAAGAGTCCTCACTCCGAGATACTCGCAGAAAAACTTCTCTCCCCTTTTCTCCACCTCGGACAGCGGAGTCGGCTTGCCGAAATTGTCCTGCATATAGGGACTTCTTATCATTCCGCTCTGGACTATCGCCCTCTTTATCAAGCCGAAGTTGTCGGGGCAGGTTATCTGCGACATTACGCTTCCGCCGCCCGCAGACTGTCCTCCGATGGTGATATTCTGCGGATCGCCGCCGAAAGCAGCGATATTTCTCACTACCCAGCGCAAACCCGCCTGCTGGTCAAGACTGCCGAAATTAGTAGGAGCGTCTGGCTGCTCAGCAGTAAGCTGCGGGTGCGCGAGGAAGCCGAACACACCGAGGCGGTAATTTACGGTGACAACGATTATTCCACGCCTTGCCATCCTTTCACCGTCAAACTCCATCTCAAGCGGATATCCCCATTGCAGGCCTCCTCCGAAGTACCATACAAACACCGGAAGCTTCTCGTCCGCCGACTTTGCCGGAGTCCAGACGTTCAGATAAAGACAGTCCTCAGACATAGGCACATTCGGGTCGACATGCCACTCCCTGTCATAAAGTCCGTCGCCGAGTCCCGGGGTGTCCTGCATGGAAATCGGCTTAAACCGGGCACAGTCCATCACCCCGTCCCAGCTTTGACAGGGCTGGGGAGCTCTCCAGCGGTTTTTCCCTGTCGGCGGAGCGGCAAACGGTATTCCCTTGAACGCAGTTATCCTCGGGTCTGCCGCCGCTATGCCTCTGACTTTGCCGTTTTCGGTAATTGCTGTTCTAAGCATAAATACTCCTCCTGCTTTGTTTTAAACTATAGGCTCTGGTTATAAAATATGGCTTCCCGAAAACTGGGAAGCCATATTACTCGGTGATTCAACTCTTAAAATTAGGTATAAAGCTGCTTAAAGCTCCTTATGCCTTTTTCTTTTTGCCGAGCACTACAACTACGGCGATGATAGCGATAACTACCACTACAACCACGATAACGATGACCACAGCGCTTGATCCGCTCTCGGAATCGGTCGCGGGAGCACCTTCCTCAGCGTCATCGGCAGCAGGTGCTTCGTCATCAGCAGAGGGCTCCTCAGCCTGGTTCTCTTCCTCCTCTGCCTCTTCAAGCTCCTTCTGAAGCTCAAGTACGGTCTCGCCGAGCTCATCGGCTTTATCAAGAAGTCCGTTTGCTATTTCCTCAGCGTTGAGGTGTCCTGTTGCAAGCGCGATAGCCGCGTTAGCAGCCTCAAGAGCATCCTCTACGGCAGCCTGCTTATCCTCAAGAGAAGCAGCCTCGTCATCTACTACAGCGGCGGCAGCGTCAACAGCGTCTACATACTGCTGGATCTCCTCGAGAACGGCAGCCTCGGCAGCCTCAGCCTCAGCCTTCATCTCCTCGAGAGCCTCGGTAGTAACGCCGTTATAAGCGTTAAAGGTAACGGTTGTCGTCACGGACGTAAGGTTGTATATGTACTCGCTGATCTGCTGGGTGTCAAGTCCGAGCTGAGCCTTGATCTCAGGCATGAGGTCGAGCTCATAAGCTGCTCCGCTTATCCAGCCTGCCTCCTGCTTGGCCTGGAGCTTATAGTTCTCGATGGTTCTTCCGGGAATTACAACATCCTCAAAGCCGTCGGACTTAAGTGTGATATCAGTGAATGTGAAGGTGTAATATCCGCAGTAGCCGAGCTCACCCACGGTACCGCTGGTAAGAGGCTCCTGAAGTATTCCGTTGTCGCTTATCTGAAGAACAAGCAGCGGATCCTGAGTAAAGTTGTTGGTGTCGGTATCCTTCCACTCAATGAGGAACTTGGTATTATCCCAGTTAGCCTCAACGGTCTGACCAAAGACGCCCTCAACAGGTTCACCAAGCTGAACCAAGGTCCAGTTAATGTGATTCTGAGTAAACAGTCTTGTCATAAACGGTATCTGGCTGAGTCCGTTGTAGTCGTCCAGAGCGACAGGATAGAGGTTATCGTCAGGTTGAACTACAGTATTCACCGGCTCTTCAGTATCATCAGCCGCCGGCTCCTCTTCCCCTTCTGCTGCCTCATCGGTTGCCGCAGGCTCTTCCGCCGTCGTGGCATCGTCAGCCGCCTCAGCAGCAAACGCAACAGTTGTAAGCATCATGCAAAGAGCTGTTACAACTGCAAATATTCTCCATAACTTCTTCATTCTAATTTACCTCCAAAAATACTGGTAAGCATATAATAGCACTTTTTTTAACAAGTTTCTATTAGCACATTACACAAAACTCGGATGTGATTTTATACAAATAAATTATTATATCCTGTCAGAATATCTAAATCACAGTCTTAAAATGGCAATACACAACAGCAAAAGTGACTTCATGCGGCGACCTGTCCAGTATAAATTTCGAAAAATTTTAAACAAGACGCCGCTGAAATCATTCGTAATAGAATTTCTTTATACCAAAGCTGATTATTACTTTTTCTTCTTTGCAGCAAGAACAGCTACAACCGCCACTACAGCAACCACCACAACTATAACTACCACTATTACGATGGTTGAGCTTCCCTCTGCCTGTGTCTCTGTCTGTGTATCTGTGTCAGTCTCAGTATCCTCTGAGCCGTTCTCGTCCGCAGCGGGTTCCTCCTCGTTAGACAGCTCTGCTTCCGCCTCTGCCTCCTCGAGCTCCGCTACAGTATCGTTAAGCTCGTTGGCAGTCTCAAGAAGGGCGTTTGCGGTCTCGAGCAGGTCGTGATAGCCCTCTGCTGCAGCTACGGCGTTGTTTGCAGCTTCAAGAGCATCCTCGGCCGCAGTCTTCTTATCCTCAATAGAGGCTGTTTCGTCGTTGACAACAGACTCCGCGCTGCTTACTGCTTCGGAATAGCCGTTGACCTCTTCAACAGCGGCCGCCTCGGCAGCCTCAGCCTCAGCCTTAAGCTCCTCGAGCCGGTCTGCGGTCACTCCGTTGTAGGCGTCGAGGGTTACTGTCGTTGAAATTGAGGTGATGTTTGAAATGAACTCGCAAAGCTGTACGGTGTCAAGTCCAAGCGTCTGCTTGATATAGGGAGAGAGGTTGTACTCATAAGCCGCGCCGCTTATCCAGCCGCCCTCGTTCTTAGGCACAAGTCTGCAATTCTCAATGGTGTCGCCGGGAATAACGACTGTGTCAAAGCCCTCTGAATTTATGGTAATATCAGTATAGGTGAAGGTGTAATAACCTACGTATCCGAGATCTCCCACAGCAGCATCGCTCGGGAGCCCCTCAGATAGGATCTCGTCGTCACTCATCTGAAGTACCAGATAGGGGTCCTGAGAAAAGCTGTTGGTATCCTCGTCGAGCCACTCGACAAGTCCCTGAATGTCAGTCCAGTTTGCCTCCACGGTCTGTCCGAGAGTTCCGGTAATCGGAGCGCCCAGCTCTACAAGCTTCCAGTTAAAGTGGCTCTGAGTAAATACTCTTGTCATAAAGGGTATCTGGCTCAGACCGTTGTAGTCGTCAAGCTCTACAGGGTAGATGTTGTCGTCCTCACGGACAACGGTAGTGTTCACAGGCGGGTAGTTGTCAACTGTGTCTTCAAACTCTCCTGCCAAAGCAAGCGTCCACCAGCAGTCGTTTAGCGACTCGCGATTATTTCTCGCATATGCCCTGTCGCCCTCGGCGTTGCCCTCGATATAGCAGGTGTACTGCCTAAGACCGTCCTCGCAAACATTTATCTGGATGCACATCTCGATCTTGTTGTCAAAGACATCGGTGAGTGGGATCTTTGCCTCTACGGCGTAGCCGGTTTCGGTAGTCACCATAGCCGACTCGACGTCCTCGCCGGAATCAGCGTCAACCACACCGTCAAAGTGGTATCTGATCTGAGCCTTGGCGTTATCCACCATCCAAAACATCTCTACAGAATCCTGATCGTACGCTATGCTGCCGGAATTGTCCAGATTGTCATCATACACGTCTACGAATACATATGCGTATTCCGCATCGTTGATTATGTAAGCGGTGGCGTCAGAATGATCCATGACCATCCCGTTGCCGTTGGTGTCGCCCTGCTGGTTGAACTCAAGCGGAACGGCGTTTGCGTAGGCCTCGTCCTTTGTGCCGTCGATCACGGCTGTGCCCTCCACAGACTAAATAACTATGTCAGCGGTAGCGGCTGAAACGCCAAGTGTTACCGCAAGGCAAAGCGCCAATGCGACAACAAGTATGCTAAGCAGCTTCTTCATTTCAAATTCCTCCAAGTAAATTACTGTGCTATTATAATAACATTTTTTTAAATCTCTTTCTATTAGCACTTTATACAAATAACCAATGTTTATTTTATACAAATATTGCGCATATCAAATCATATGTTCTGCATTATGCACAAATAATTCTCTGTTCTAAAGTGATAATGACGAATTATACTACTAAAGTATCAGAGAATTATATAGCAATTATATAGCCGCTATTCTTTTAGCATACGTATATGTAACAATCGCAATTATTTTATTAAACTTATATTAGACTAAAAAACGCAGGCTCAGTAAAGAACCCGCGCTTTTTATTTTATCGGTTATTGATTTAAAAAGTAAGACTAATTTACGCCCTTTTTCCTTTTGCTGCCTGCGGCCGTTATTATAATTATGACAACAACGGCTATGACTATTCCTATGATGACGCCCGAGCCGCCGCCGTTCTCCTCGTCGGCTGAAGATGTGGCTTCATTTTCCTCATTTACAGGCTCGCCGGATTCACCGGACACACCGGGCTCCTGCGCATCTGAATCTTCCTGCTGCGTCTGCTGCTCCTGTTGCTCCTGCTCTTGCGCCTCCGCTTCAAGCTTTTCCACTGCCGAGGAAAGCTCCTCTACGATGGCTCTCATCTCAGTAAGCACCTCCATGCTTTGAGTATGATACTCTCTGACATAAGTTTCAGTATGCTCCAGAGCGGCGAAGGCGTTTTTTAGAGCCTCCTGTTTAGCTGTCAAATCTGAGGTCTCGTCTTCAATTACCGCCTTAGCCTCCATCACGCCGTCCATGTTGCGCTGAATTATGGCAAGTATGTTCTTATCCTCATCCTCGAGGACGGATAAGTACCAGTCGAGATCGTCCTTTGTCCTGCCGTTCCAGGCATCAAATGTAACAGTAGTGGTGACTTCGGTTACGTTTGTGAGATATTCGCAAAGACCCTCGGTATCCAGCCCGAGCTGTTCCTTTACCGGCTCGGTCAGGTCTATCTCAACGCTTGTCCCGGATGTCCAGCCGTCCTCCTGCTTAACAGTGAACCTGATGTCGTCAAGGGTTCCTCCGGGAACAACTACATTATCATAGCCGTCCGCGGTTATCGTTATGTCGGTATAGGTAAACGTGTATGTTGCTGTTTCACCGGTGTCTCCGACCTGTGCGCCCTCCGGCAGCTTAAGATATCCGCCGTCGGTTATCATGATGAAAAGCTCCGGCTCCCCCCGGACTCCAATCCGATCCTCGGTCAGACCGGAGGATCCCTCCCAGCTTATTTTAACCGTGCCGCCGAAAACTCCGTCCGTTTCGCCGACAAGAAGCCCGGTCTCTCCCGAGGCGTTCCTTACGGCAAGAGAAACGCCGAATTTTGAATCCCTCAGCGACATGAAATTATCTCTGTCGATTTCCATCGGCTCGTTTTTCTCACCTTCTATTGTGTCCTCAAACCTTCCCGCCAAAGCGAGCGTCCACCAGCAGTCGTTTGGTGACTCGCGATTATTTCTCGCATATGCCCTGTCGCCCTCGGCGTTGCCCTGAATATAGCAGGTGTACTGCCTGAGCCCGTCCTCGCAGACATTTATCTGGATGCATATCTCGATCTTGTCATCGAATACGTCGGTGATTGGAATCTTCGCCTCTACGGCGTAGCCGGTATCGGTAATCACGACCGCCGACTCGACATCCTCGCCGGAATCAGCGTCAACCGTTCCGTCAAAATGGTATCTGATCTGAGCCTTGGCGTTATCCACCATCCAGAAAAGCTCAACAGAGTCGCGGTCATACGCGATACTGCCCGAATTGTCCAAATTGTCGTCATACACGTCTACGAATACATACGCGTATTCCGCATCGTTGATTATATATGCGGTGGCATCAGAATGATCCATGACCATCCCGTTGCCGTTGGTGTCGCCCTGCTGGTTGAACTCAACCGGAACCGCGTCGGCGTAAGCCTCATCCTTGATTCCGTCGATCACAGCCGTGCCCAAAACGGACAGGACTGTCAAATCAGCAGTAGCGGCGCAAACAGCCGTTGCCGCTGCAAGACCCAGAGCAAGGATCACTGCCAAGACGCTTATTAGCTTTTTCATAATTAAAACCCTCCAAAGGTAATGTAACGCTATGATAGCATTTTACGCGTCCTCTTTCTATTGATACTTAGCACAAATCTGTGCAGCATTTTTGTGAGGCTGATACAATTTCCCCGCCCTGCGGGCAAGGATAACCGCGTCCCCGTGCATATTACACGGAACTCTCCCCACGCTACAAAGAAAGACCCGAAAGCATAAAAAGGAGACCGTCCCAAGCGGGACAGCCTCCCTGAAAATCTAAGCGCTTTTAGCCTTACCGGCGGCTCTGCCGGAAAAGCAGTCGCCTGTCATCAGCTTATGCCTTTTTCTTCTTTCCAAGAACCGCTACTACCGCGATTATCGCGATAACAACCACAACAACCACTATTATTATCACGGTCGTGCTTGAACCTGAGGACGACTCGTCGGTCTCTTCCTCGGCGACAGGCTCTGTCACCTCTGCCTCGGGCTCTTCCTCCGGCTCCTCAGTTTCAGCCTCGGGCTCCTCTTCCGCCGGTTCGGTCACCTCGGGCTCAGCTGCCGCCGCCTCCTGAAGCTCGGTTACCGTCGCTGTGAGCTCCTCAACCATAGCCGGAAGCTCGGCAGCGGCCTCTGCAGCCAGAGGATAGTTTCCGGCAGCCGTTACCGCCTCGTCAGCGGCGGCTGCAGCGTCAGCCAAAGCAGCTTCCTTGTCTGCAAGCTCCGCAGCCTCATCGGCAATTATAGCGGCAGCGGCTTCAATGGCTGCCTTTTTCTCCGCAACCATCGTCACCAGCTCGGCGTCCTTTGCCTCGGCGTCAGCCTGCATGGCGGCTACCGTCTCGGCGGGAATGTTGTTATATCCGTCAAAGGTTACGGTGGTGGAAATAGATGTAAGATTGTAAATATAGTCGCAAAGCTGCTCAATGTTAAGACCAAGAGTATCCATTATGTCGCTCGCGAAATCGTGATCGTAGGTGCCTCCGCTCACCCAGCCGTCCTCCTGACGAGAAGTGAGCTTGAAGTTCTCTATGCTGTCGCCGGGGATAACTACATCCTCGTAGCCCTCAGAGGTGAAGGTCACATCGCCATAGCTGAAGCTGTAATAGCCGACGTAGCCGGCAGTTCCTACCTCGCTGCCCTCGGCAATGCCCTCGGCGAGTATGCCGTTGTCAGCAAAATTAAGCGTTAGCTTCGGGGTCACGCTGAAATTGTTGGTGGAAGTGTCGGTCCAGTTTGCGAGCAGCTTGGTGTCCGTCCAGCTTACCTCTATCGTGTCTCCGAGATACATAACATAGGAATCTCCGAAGCTGACCGACGTCCAATCGACTCTGCTCTGAGAGGACGCGCTTACCGCAAGCGGAATGCTCATAAGTCCGTAGTAATCATCGTCAGCCACGGGATAAAGATTGTCTGTAGGCTTGATGGAAAATTCCTTTGTATAGGTGTCCTCAAACTCGCCGGCAAGCTCAAGCGTCCACCAGCAGTCATAAACAGACTCGCGGTTTGAGCGCTGCCACGCGTCGTCACCATCGGCGTTGCCATCGATGAAGCAGGTGTAAAGCCTTGAGCCGTTTTCGCAGCAGTTTATCTGCACGCAGATCTCAAGCTTATTGTCATAAACGTCCGTTATCGGTATCTTGGTCTCCACTGCGTAACCGGTATCTGTAAGAACAGTCGCAGACTCGACATTCACCCCGGAATCCTCATCGACAGTGCCGTCATAATGGTATCTTATCTGAGCCTTTTCATTGTCAACCATCCAAAAGACCTCAACGGAGTCCTTAGCGTAGTTGTTGGTGTTGGCGTTGTCAAGATTATCGTCGAGCACATCCACATACATATACACAAACTCGGCGTCGTTGATTATGTATACTACTCCCTCAGGCTCATCAAGAAGACTTCCGTCTCCGTTAAACATACCCTTCTGCTTGATTTCAAGGGTAAGGGCGTCGGCATAGGCTTCATCCTTTGTTCCGTCAATTACGGCGGTGCCCTCAACCGACTGCTTGACTATGTCTGCGGTGTCGGCGACCGCCACAACTGCGGCGTTGACGCAGAACATAAGCACGGCAAGTGTAATCGCTATTACTTTTTTCATACAGTATATCCCCCTATGTATATTTGATACCTTTATCATAGCATTTAACAAAGCGAGTTTCTATTAGCACTTTTCACAAAGCTATAAGGGCATTTTTGGATAATTGAACAAACAAATTAGGGGAGTTTGAGAAGCAAAAATCTTGCACATTATATATGCGTCTATGCCTTGTACCCTCACCGTTAAGCCATGATACAGGCGAAAATTATACAAAAAAGGACTGCGGCAGATTTTCCTGTCGCAGTCCTCGGTCAGTTTAAAACGGAGCAGACCAAGCAGTCTGGAAGCTATTTTGAGCTTAATACATTCCGCCCATTCCGGCAGGAGCAGCAGGTGCAGCTGCGGCGTTCTCTTCCTTCTTGTTGCCTACAAGGCTCTCGGTGGTGAGAACCATCGCAGCGCAGGAAGCAGCGTTAAGAAGCGCGGAGCGGGTAACCTTGGTCGGGTCAACTATTCCGGCCGCGATCATATCGGTATAGACCTCGTTGTATGCGTCAAAGCCGTAGCCTACCTTTCTTGATCTGCGGATCTTGTCTATGATAACGCTTCCGTCGAGACCGGCGTTGGCAGCGATCTGTCTTACAGGCTCCTCGAGCGCCTTGAGAACTATCCTTGCGCCCGTCTTCTCGTCGCCCTCAAGTGTAGGAATGAGCTTCTCTACTGCGGGGATAGCGTTGATAAGAGCTGTTCCGCCGCCGGCTACAATGCCTTCCTCAACGGCAGCCTTGGTGGCAGAAAGAGCGTCCTCGACTCTGAGCTTCTTCTCCTTCATCTCAGCCTCGGTGGCTGCACCGACCTTGAGCACCGCTACGCCTCCGGCGAGCTTTGCAAGCCTCTCCTGAAGCTTCTCTCTGTCGTAATCAGAGGTAGTGTTCTCTATCTCGGTTCTTATCTGTGCAACACGCGCCTTGATCTCCTCGGAATCGCCTGCGCCGTCTACTATAATGGTATTCTCCTTGGATACGACAACCTGTCTTGCTCTTCCGAGGTCGTTTACGGTAACGTCCTTGAGCTCATAACCAAGCTCGGAGCTGATAACGTCTGTTCCGGTGAGAATGGCTATATCCCTGAGCATTTCCTTTCTTCTGTCTCCGAAGCCGGGAGCCTTGACTGCTACGCAGGTGAAGGTGCCTCTGAGCTTGTTGATAAGGATAGTGGAAAGAGCCTCGCCCTCGAGATCCTCAGCGATAATAAGAAGCTTCTTGCCGGTCTTTACAATGTCCTCGAGCAGAGGAAGTATATCCTGAATAGAGGAGATCTTCTTGTCTGTGATAAGGATATAGGCGTCGTCGAGAACCGCCTCCATCTTGTCTGTATCAGTTACCATGTAGGGAGTGATGTAGCCTCTGTCAAACTGCATTCCCTCAACGACCTCGCTGTAGGTCTCGGCAGTCTTTGACTCCTCGATGGTGATAACGCCGTCAGAAGTGACCTTTTCCATAGCCTCGGCGATGAGCTTTCCTACATTTTCATCTCCCGAGGAAACGGTTGCTACTCTTTCGATATCCGCGCTTCCGGAAACAGCCTTTGAGTTCTTTATTACAGCCTCAGCGGCGGCGTCAACCGCCTTCTTGATGCCCTTCTTGAGTATCATCGGGTTAGCTCCGGCGGCAATATTCTTCATGCCCTCTCTTACAAAGGCCTGTGCCAGAACGGTAGCGGTGGTGGTTCCGTCACCCGCGGCGTCGTTGGTCTTTGTGGCGACCTCTCTTATAAGCTGCGCGCCCATGTTCTCGAATACGTTATCGAGCTCTATCTCCTTGGCTATAGTCACGCCGTCGTTGGTGATGAGCGGTATGCCGTAGGTCCTGTCCAAAACTACATTTCTGCCCTTGGGGCCAAGTGTTATCTTAACCGTGTCGGCGAGCTTATCGATACCGGCCTGAAGAGCCTTTCTTGCTTCCTCGCCGTACAAAATTTCCTTTGCCATAGCTATACTACCATGCCTTTCGTAATTATTCGTTATTATATTATGCTATCGATTCTATCAGTTTTTCTTTAATTAAGATCATTCCGCTACCGCGAGAATATCCGCCATGTTGACTATGATGTATTCCTGTCCGTCAACCTTGACCTCGGTGCCGGAATACTTGGACAAGAGAACCTTGTCTCCGACCTTGACCTTCATCTCGGTGGTCTTGCCGTCGCGGACAGAGCCGTCGCCTACAGCTATGACCTCAGCGAGCTGAGGCTTCTCCTTTGCTGAGCCGGTCAGGATGATACCGCTCTTTGTGGTCTCCTCCGCCTCGGTCATCTTTACTACTACACGATCAAACAGGGGTTTGAGTGTCATAAAAAGTTCCTCCTTTATAAAAAGTAAACATCGTTCAAATTATTGGCACTCTTAGTTCCTGAGTGCTAAACTTATTTTAGCATGCGCTATGGAAAAATCAAGCGCTATTTGTCACATAATAAAAATTTCATCGGATTGCACAATATTTCAGGATTATTATTATCTAATTTATTCTATTTTGAGTATATCTCTGCCGAAATAGAGCGAAATTATTACGCAATTATTATCTTTATCCTAATATTGGTGATTTAATTAACCAAAACGAAATAAATAAGCCTTGGCACTTGAAAAAACACGAAAAATAGCTTATAATCATTGTGTCTACAATAATTACCCGGAAAGGAGTGCGGCTGTTGAGCGGCAAGGTACTTATAATCGACAGCGATAGGAATATATGCGAGCTGCTCAGGCTATGTCTTGAGAAGGAGGGCTTCGGAGTAATCGTCTCCAACGACGGCGAGGAGGGCTTGGTCAAATTTTCTGCCCTTAAGCCGGATATAATACTTCTTGACGTGGTGCTGACCGGAATCGACGGCTGGCAGATCTGCCGTGAGGTCAGAAAAAAGAGCAACACTCCGCTTATATATATCACCTCCAAGTCGGAGATATTCGACAAAGTCCTCGGGCTTGAGCTTGGCGCGGATGATTACATCGTGAAGCCGTTCGACGTCAAGGAGGTAATCGCGAGGGTAAAAGCCGTTCTCAGAAGGACAAGCGTTCCGGGCTCCGAAAAGGACGTCAAGGAGATCCACTACGACGGGCTGGACATAAACATGACCCGCTACGAGCTGGTGGTAAGGGGCAAGGTGACGGAAACGCCGCCAAAGGAGCTGGAGCTTCTATACTACCTCGCGTCCCATCCGAACACGGTATTCAACCGCGACCAGCTTCTTGACGATGTTTGGGGCTTTGAATACTACGGCGGCTCGAGGACGATAGACGTACACATAAAAAGGCTTCGCGAAAAGCTGAACGGAGTCTCAGACCAGTGGGCGCTCAAAACGGTGTGGAGCGTCGGCTATAAATTTGAGCTGAACACCGAGGCGGGCAGGCAGACCGAAAGGCAGGAAAGGACAAAGCAATGATAGATTTCTTTGACGAAGATTTTCCCCTCACAAAAAAACAGAAAGAGGCTGCCAAGGCGTCCGCCGCAGCAAGCCCTGAGGACAAAGAGAGCTTGCCCGAGAACGCGCCTGCCGCAGCTGAAAAAAGCATCGGCGGCTCCGCTGTGTTTAACAAGGCTGAGGAGCACGTTCCGGAAGCTGATGATGCAGTAGGGCAGACCGCTGATTTCACGCTGAATGCGCCTGCTGCGGCGGAAAGTGTTCCTATACATGAGGAAAATGATTCCAATGAGCGTCAGGAAACTTCTGCTCGGCAGGAGGCGGCTCCTACTCAGCCGGAAAATGGCAGCTATGTGCAAAAGGCAAACGAGGTCTTGGCTCAGCCCGAATCTATCCCCTATACGCAGGATACGACAGCAGCCGCACCCGGGCCTGTCGAGCGGCAGGCAGAGGATCAGGAAGCAGATGAGATATTCATAGACGAATCGCAGGACATCCCCGCTCCGCAAAAGCAGGCTGCCGGCGGCGAGACTGCCGGCAATGAAGCGGACGCGTACGAGACCCCTGCCGGCAGCGCGGGAATCAGCGCCCCCGAAGCGGCTTTGCCGTCTGAGGAGCCGGCAAGCTCCGACGAGACTGCGGCTATTAAGTCTGACAGCCAAGAAGCCGAAATGCCCGGTGAGGCCGGCGTCGCTCCGTCGGAGTCTGACGGTATTTCGTACTGCGCATCAAAGCAGCCTGACGATCCGCAGGAATCCTGCGCCGACACGTCTGGCGCTAAGCCAGCCGAAGCGGCGGAAGCGGAGCAGCCGGAAGTTCCCAACGAGGACGTTCTCACCGACAGAATGGTCAAAGTCAAGGGCGCTCTCGACGACGCTGAAGAGGCTCTTCGCGCGGAGCTCAGGGAGATAGTCGAAAAGCTTGACAACATGGAAAAAGCGGTCGACGCGATGGAATCTGCCCGTTCGGATGAATCTGAGGACACAGGCTTCTCATATGAATATGACGAGAGGTACTTTGCCGAGGAGGAAACTCCTGCTTACAAGTACCCCGAGCTGTATAGAAAATCAGAGCATTACGACTATTATGATGACGAAGAGCCGTATGAAGAGAGAAGGACAGCTTCGCGCAAACCGGCAGCATCGGCAAATACAGGCGTCAGGAGGATCCCGAGGCGTGACACCTCCGTAAGAGACGCAATTATGAAGCGCAACGCAAAGACTCTTATAAAAGTCGGAACAGCGGCGGCAGCGACTGCGGCGGCGGTAAAGCTTCTCGGCAAAAAAGGGAAATAACCCGTTATTTCAGGAAGGCATTGCAACATGACAGAGCGTAACAAGGATACAGGCATAGAAACTGAGCTTCCCGCGGACATCTCCGCCGGAAGCGCGAACAGCTCCGAAGCTATCGGACAACAGGAAGTACATACTTTGCAGCAGGCACCGCAGAACGCTTTTTCCCAAGTACGCGGCGCTCAAGCATCGTATCAGGAGGATTCCCCGCAGGAGAACCTGCCGCAGAAGGGAGCGCAGGCTGAGTCAGCCTCCGATTCAGCCTCCGATTCAGCCGCTGAATCAGCCGAGGACGTTATAGCCGAGCTTAACGCGATGGCATACAAGGAAGCGTCGGCGCTTGACTATCTTCCGCGACCGATAGGCTCGCTGAGAAAAAACAGGCATCCCGCGCTTACCCTGTTTATCGGCATGCTCATCATATTCCTGATATTCTTCTTCGTAGCCGCGAGAATGGTGTTCGGTAAGGGCTGGATAGTAAACATGATAGAGGGGAACGACAACTTCCGCTCATTCACTATTCCAATAGTCGACCACCCGGAGATCGAAGACATGTTTTATCAGGAGGACGGCAGGTATACCGTCGAGGGGGTAGCCAATGTCTGCTCCGAGTCCATTGTCACCATCGAGTCGTTTGAGGACAGCAGTGTCTTTGCCGCCTATGGTCAGGGCTCGGGAATAATCATGACCGAGGACGGCTATATCATCACCAACGCCCATGTCATTCAGGATGCCGAGCTTGCCATAATAGTGAGATTAAACGACGGAACCGAATACAACGCGACTGTGGTCGGCAGCGACGCAAAAAGCGACGTCGCCGTTATCAAAATCAACGCTACCGGACTTACGCCTGCGCAGTTCGGTGACTCCTCAAAGCTTTCGCTCGGCGAACAGGTAGTCGCTCTCGGCTCACCGGCAGGTCTTGAATGCAGCGTCACTACCGGCGTTGTATCCGGCATGAACAGAATGGTACAGCTTGAATCGACGAGCATAAGCATGAACTGCATCCAGATCGACGCCGCCATAAACCCCGGAAACTCGGGCGGAGCGCTCTTTAACATGTGGGGACAGGTCGTTGGAATAACCTCATCGAAAATAGAGGGACTTGAGTTTGAAAATGTCGGCTTCGCCATTTCAATGGAGGCGGCAAAGCCTATCATCGAGGAGCTTATAGAGAACGGCTCGGTGCTCGGCAGACCTAAGATAGGAATAAGCTTCTATGAGGTGTCGGATTCGGTGGCATCGGTTTACGGAATACCCGCAGGGCTCCATATTGCCGAGATATCCCCCGACTGCGACATCGCCAATACCGAGCTTCAGATAAACGATGTGATCACCGCCTTTAACGGCGTTGAGGTGCGCTCTGTTGACGAGGTGCAAAAGATCATAATGTCTATGAGCCCCGGGGACGAGGTGACTGCCACCGTGACCAGGATCGAGGACAACGGCGATCTGACCGAGTTTGAGATAAGCTTCAAGCTCATGTCGGACGACACAGCATCCATCCAGCCAAAGGATAATCTTCCTCCTCTGCCCGATTCCGATGCGGAAGAGTCTGAGTCGGAATAGCGCTTTGCATCCAGTTTATGTGACAAAAGAAAAAAGCTGCGCCGTATTCTCACAGCGCAGCTTTTATAATGCCTAAACCTAAATATCAAAGCTCCTCGAATTTCTTGACTCCGGAGCCGGTCAGCCATTTGTAAAGCATAAGAGCGATTGCGACCTCAATTACCGCCCAGCCTATCAGAACAAAGTTGATGTAGTCCGCCAGCAGGAATATCGCGATAAGAGGGGTGACCGCAAGCGCCATGCCCGCAAACATCGTGAACATAACGCTCATTCCTGTCTTTACAGCCACAGCCTCGTCCTGCCAGTCGAGCACCGGCTTGCTGAGATTGAACGCAAGCCCCATCTGAGCCATTATCAGCACAAACAAAGCCAGTATCACCAGCGACACCGCCGCAAAAAGCAGGCCAGCATAAAATCCGATGTTTATTGCCGCCCACGAAAGAATCAGGGCGGGCAGGCAGGCGTAAACATGTAGCTTTATCTTGGCTTTGAAAATCTCAACAGGCGACACCGGCAGCGACTGAAGTATCCAGATGTTCTTACCCTCAATGGATATCGTAGCGCTGGTGAATATCACCATGCTGAATATGAACATGAAGCCTACAAGCAGGAGCGGCGCAAGCAGTTCGCCGACTCCTATACTGTCCTGCCCGAATACCGAAAGCAGCGCGTCCTTTTTAATCAGAAGGGCAACCGCTCCAATAACCGCGAAAATAACTCCTATTCCCGAGTTGGTAAGATAGCTCGCGCTCGAGAAAAGCCTTGCGCATTCCCTTCTCAGCAGAGCCCTTGACACAGGGACGGCATTAAAGCTTACCTTTTTATCCTTTATACGCACGCTGCTCTTCGAGTCAGACACTATGCGGTAAAAGGTCTTTGAAATTATCGCGACGGCTACGACAAACGGAAGCGTGAAGACTACCAGAGTGATAAGCGCGTACAGGATATTCTCCCCCGCTATCGCCTCGCCGAACCAGTAAACCGGCAGTATGTTCTTTATTCCTACGGCGATATCCTCGATATTTAAAAGTATCTTTTCGAGATTCTCCTGAGCGGTAAACCAGAAATACAGGTATGCAAACAGGAAAACAAGCGTGAACAGAGAGGAAACAAGGGTCTTGTTCTTTGCCTTTCTCGAGATAAGGGTTATCACCCAGCCCATGAATATGCCTACAGCGGTAGAAAACAGAAGAAGCGCGGCGGACAAAAGGATGAAAATCACCAGCCACAAAATGCCGAATCCGTTGCTGTACCACCAGACTCCCACGGCAGGTATGATAACTACCAGCATATAGGCGAGATTGGTCACAAGAAGAGTTACCATCCTTGAAATGATGATATACGACGGGGGCACCGGCAGAGACATGAGCAGGTCGTTGTCCTTGGCGTCAAATATCTGCGTTTTGGCTATTGCGGCGCTTCCGATTATCATAAGCGCAAAGCATATTATGCCGTACGCGGCAAAGTACACCCAGCCGAGCCCGACCTCAGCAAGCGGCGAAAGCGAAAAAAACATTCCGCCGAACATAAATATCATTACCCCGGCAAGATACAGATAGAGCAAAGAGAAGCCGACTATCGCGCCGACGCTCATCTTCTTTTTTGCGTTTTTGCCGCTTCTGCCCCTTGTAAGACCGCTGAGCAGCCCCAAAAGCCGGATTTTAACAAGAGTCTTAAGCATTTGCGCCATCCTCTCTTACCTCGGCAAGCTCAAGAAATACATCCTCAAGCGAGCCGTCTCCCTTTATGTCCTCCATTCTTCCGTCGGCTACAATCTTTCCCGACTTTATTATGGCGACTCTGTCGCACAGCTTTTCAGCCACCTCAAGAACATGCGTCGAGAAGAATATAGCTCCGCCGGCGTCGCATATCTCCCTCATTATGGTTTTGAGCTGGTGCGCGGCAACCGGGTCAAGACCTACAAAGGGTTCGTCCATGATAATTATCTTCGGGTCGTGTATCAGCGCGGAAATAATGGCAAGCTTCTGCTTCATTCCGTGAGAATAGGAGGATATGGGCTGACCCAAATCGCCGGCTATGCCGAACATCTCGGCGTATTTATACATCTTTTCCTTCCTCGCATCCTTCGGCACGCCGTATATGTCGGCTATGAAGTTCAGGTATTTCACGCCGGTGAGATATTCGTAAAGGTCGGGATTATCAGGCAGATAGGCCAACTCCTTCTTACAGGCTATCGGGTCCTCCTTTATTGAAATTCCGTCAATATATACCTCTCCGCTGTCAAAGCCGATAAGCCCGCAGCAGGATTTTATAACGGTGGTCTTTCCGGCTCCGTTATGTCCTATGAAGCCGTATATTTCTCCTCTTTGGATGTGTATGCTGACATCGCTCGCGGCGACCTTCTCGCCGTAGGCTTTTGTCAGATGTTCTATTCTGAGCATTTTGTTCTCCCTTCCGCCGGCTGCCCTGCAAAGCAATCCGGATATAAAACAGCGCAACACGTTATATGATATCAAAATGATATCATATTGCCGATACATTGTCAACTTAATCCTGTTAAAATTTAATCAAATTTAATAAATAGGCAGCGGAGAGATATTCCCTCCGCCGCCGCGCATTACAGCAGCCTTATCTTCTTTTTAAGCTCGGCGCTCTTTGAAAGCTGTGCAAGCTTTTCGTCTATTTCAGACTCCACCAGCGAAGGGGTGATGAAAGCAAGCTCATCCTCTGAGCGGCGCTTGCGCGGGATAAAATCAACATAGCCGAAGAGCGAGGTTATCAGCGGCTTGAGGCTGTCCGCCTCCGGCGCGTGAACCCTGACGTACATCCTGACCTCGGCGGACTTGTAGGGACGGATAAAATCGCTGTTTTCGCTGTCGCTCCAGTTGAGCGAGATTATATCCCTTCCGGCGTGCTTTACGGCGTCGATGATATCTCCGACCACAGCCGAGGCAGTCGGGAATTTGCCCGCTCCCCTGCCGTAGAACAAAACATCGCCCACGGCGTCTCCTGTCACCGCTATGGCGTTGAACACGTCGTTTACTCCGGAAAGAGGATTATTAACGCTGACAAGCCTCGGGCAAACAGTCGCGACCAGCCCGCTCTCGGTATTTTCTATAAGTCCGATAAGCTTTATCGCGTAGCCGGCGTTCTCTGCGTACTCGACATCGTCAAGAGTTATCTTGCGTATTCCCGAGCAGTGGACATACTCCGGATAGATATGCCTGCCGAACGCCAGCGAGCCGAGGATACAAAGCTTTCTTGTAGCGTCGTGGCCGTCTACATCGGCGGTTGGGTCCTTTTCGGCATAGCCCAGCGCCTGAGCCTGAGCGAGCGCCTCGTCAAAGGACATCTGCTCGTATATCATCTTTGTGAGTATATAGTTTGTGGTTCCGTTCAAAATTCCAGATATCTTCTCAAAGCGGTTTGCGGCAAGGCATTTGTGAAGAGGTCTTATTATCGGGATGCCTCCCCCGACGCTCGCTTCGAAAAGGTAATTGCAGCCGTTTTCCTTGGCTATTCTTAAAAGCTCCGCTCCGTGAGTGGCTACAAGCTCCTTATTGGAGGTCACGACGCTTTTTCCTCTGCTCAAAAGCCTTTTTGTGTAATCATACGCAAAGGTCTTTCCGCCCATCAGCTCAGCCGCGACCGTTACCTCGGGGTCGTTTAGTATATCATCAAAGCTCTTTGTGAACTTATCCCTGTACGGGCTGTCCGGGAAGTCCCTCAAATCAAGTATATACTTTATATCTATGCTTGTGCCGCTTCTCTTTTCTATTATATCCTTGTTTCTATAAAACAGCTCGACTGTTCCCGAGCCGACAACTCCAAAGCCCATTACGGCTATCTTTGCTGTTGACATTCAAGTTCCCCCTCACACAATATTTACTTTCCGTAGGCGGCGGATACCTTTACAACTCCGTCAATAGAAAAAAGCTCCTCCTTGACGCCCTGGAAATCAGTATTGATATCCTCGAACCTCACCGTTACCGTTGCGGTAGCGGCGGAATCTATAGGTATGTTCTGATTGATGGTAAGAATATTTGCCCCGTGGCTGTACAGGCAGGCGAGCACCTCGCTGAAAACCCCCGCCTTATCCCTGAGGGTAAAGTAGTAGGTGACTATTCCGAAATTGGTTCCCTCGTTGTACATAAACGCGCTGTCCTTATACTTGTAATACGCGCTTCTTGATATCCCCGCCATCCGGCATGCCTCGGTAGACGTCTTGCATTCTCCCAGAGCAATCATTTTCTTGGCTTCTATTACCTTTAATATTACCTCCGGCAAAACGTCCGCCCTTACCACAACAAACTTTTCGCCCATGCTTTCTACCTCTTTCGCGCCGCCTGCTCATATCTGCTGCGCCGAAAACCATCTCCTCAGCAAAATGATATGCGTGCGGCACGCACATCTGTTTTTGTAATAAATACAATTTAGCATATTTGGGCTCCCGTGTCAACCCAAAAATATCTTGACCGGCATAGAAGCTTCGGCGCTATTCCACCGTCCCGCTTTTAAGCGTCACGGCGACAAGCTCGGGGCGGTTGTTCAGCCTTATGGGGAAGCTGCTGCTGCCAAGCCCCCTGCTTATAACGGTAGCGCTCTCGCCGAAGTAGTGTATTCCCTCGGTGTACTCGGGAAACAGACCCTGATCCGGGGCAAAGACTCCGCCGACAAACGGAAGCCTGAGCTGTCCGCCGTGGGCGTGTCCGCAGAAGGTAAGATCGGCTCCTGCCTCGGCGTAATCTGCGGCAAGCTGGGGGCGATGCGATAAGAGTATCGCCATGCCGCCGTTCTTAGGGACAATATCCCAAAGATATCCCGAGTACAGATCGCAGTCACGTATCCCGCTCAGACTTATCCTCTCCCCGCCTCGCGTTATATACACCGTCTCGTTATTCAAAAACACCGCTCCAGCCTCGGTCATTCCGGAAATAAACGCCTCTCTTTTTATCGGTGCGAGCAATTCCTCATGGTTTCCGGTGACAAAGTACACCGGCGCGATTTTGACCGCCTCGCGGGTAAACTCAAGCGTAGTGTCAAGCCCGCGGTGCCTCTCGTCTACCATATCCCCGGTGACGACTATTATATCAGGGCTCTGCTCCTTTATCATGGAAAGCAGTATGCTGCTGTGCTCTCCGAACATCTTGCTGTGAAGATCTGATACCTGCACTATTTTGAAGCCGTCAAACTCTGGACCTATCTTATCACTCTCATATGTATATTCGCTCAGGACTATGTCGTTATTCTGCCACGAAGCGTATACAAACGCCGCGATGAACGCAGCCGCAACAAGCGTACAAACCTTTTTCATACCAGCCTTAATCCCCTCGGAACTGAAAATCATTACCATAATAGCACGGCGGCAGAAATTTTTCAATCCGATTTTGCCGAGCTTAACAATATATTCACTTGTATTTTTATACTCATAGTGATATAATGATGCCAATCACTAATAATCATAACGGAGATGACGCTATGCCCAACTCAAAAATAACCATTTTCGATCACCCCCTCATCAAGCATAAAATCTCCCTGCTCAGGGATAAAAATACCGGTACAAAGGATTTCAGGACCCTCATCGAGGAGATAGCCACGCTTATGGGCTACGAGGCGTTAAGAGACCTTCCTCTTGAGAATGTCGAGGTCGAGACTCCTATCTGCAAGACCATGTCTCCCATGGTATCCGGCAAGAAGCTCGCTATTGTGCCGATACTCCGAGCGGGACTCGGAATGGTGAACGGGATACTCGCGCTCGTTCCCTCAGCCAAGGTCGGACACATAGGAATGTACCGCGACGAGGTCACCCACCTTCCCCATGAATACTACTGCAAGCTCCCCGAAAACATCGGGGAAAGAACCATAATCGTGCTTGACCCGATGCTCGCCACCGGCGGCTCGGCTGTCGATGCAGTCACCCTCATCAAGCAAAGAGGCGGTCAGCACATCAAGTTCATGTCGATAATCGCCGCACCGGAGGGACTGAAGCTTCTGTCTGAAACTCACCCCGACGTTGAGATATACTGCGGCAACCTTGACGAGAGACTTAATGAAAACTGCTACATCGTTCCAGGTCTGGGCGACGCGGGCGACAGGATCTTCGGCACAAAGTAGCCCTTGCAATATTCACCTGCCGGTGATATACTGCGTAGTATAGCGTATAAAGTATAAAGAGTATAAAGGCGATGAGCGGAGAGAGTAACGCAAAGCGATCTTTTCAGAGACGGGGCGGAAGCTGGAAAGCCCCGAAGATACTTAGCGTGAAGTGCGTCCGTGAGCCCGACGGGGGATAATACCGCCGCGTCAAAGCCGCGTTAAGGCAAAAAAGCGATAAATCGGAGTGGAACCGCAGCTTACGCCGCCTCCCTGAGCAAAGCACCGTCGGTGCTGCCCGGAGAGCGGCTTTTTATTTTAGATCAGCATTTGAAAGGAGACTTTATTATGGACGTTTCCAAGGTTATCAAGGTCATAGGCGAAGAGATAGAGGTAATCAAAAAAAGAGACCCGGCGGCAAAGAGCACATTTGAAATACTCCTTACCTACTCGGGACTTCACGCAATGCTTATATACCGCCTCGCGCACAAGCTTTATACGGCAAGAATGTTCACCACCGCAAGGGCTTTATCCCAGTTCGGAAGATTTTTGACCGGCATAGAGATCCACCCCGGAGCAAAAATCGGCAAGAGGCTGTTTATAGACCATGGCTGCGGGGTAGTCATAGGCGAGACAACCATAATAGGCGACGACTGCCTTTTGTATCAGGGCGTCACCCTCGGCGGCAACGGCAAGGATAAGGGTAAGCGACACCCCACGCTCGGAAACAACGTAATGGTAGGAAGCGGCGCAAAGGTCTTGGGTCCCTTCAAGATAGGCAACAACGTAAAAATCGCCGCAAACGCGGTGGTGCTCAACGAAATCCCCGATAACTGCACGGCAGTCGGCGTGCCCGCGAGGGTAGTAAAAAGAAAGGGCATAAGGGTTACAGACGAGCTTGACCAGATCCACATCCCAGACCCCGTCTCTCAGGAGCTGTGCAAGCAGCTTGCCAAAATAGAAGCGCTCGAAAAGCGTATGGACACTTTTGAATCGAAAGGAAACTGAAAATGAAGCTATATAACAGTCTGACAAGGACAAAGGACGAGTTTTTCACTCACACTCCCGGACGGGTGGAAATGTACACCTGCGGACCTACCGTCTACCACTACGCGCACATAGGCAACCTGCGTTCCTATATCATGGAGGACATACTTGAAAAGTACCTTAGATACTCAGGCTATGACGTCAACAGAGTTATGAATATCACCGACGTAGGACATCTCACAAGCGACGGCGACACCGGCGACGACAAAATGCTCAAGGGCGCTAAGCGTGAGCACAAGACGGTCATGGAGATCGCAAAATTCTACACCGACGCGTTCTTCGCAGACTGCAAAAAGCTCAACATAGCCATCCCGAAAACAGTAGTCCCGGCGACGAGCTATATCGGGGAGTTTATCAGGGTGATACAGGTTCTTCTCGACAAGGGCTATGCCTATGAGTCGGGAGGAAATATCTACTTTGACACCTCAAAGCTGGATAAATACTACGTCTTTAACGACTTTGACGAGGAGGATCTCGAGGTAGGAGTGAGAGAGGGCGTCGAGGCGGACGGCAACAAGAGAAACAAGACCGACTTCGTCCTCTGGTTCACAAAATCAAAGTTTGAGGATCAGGAGCTCAAATGGGAGTCCCCGTGGGGTGTGGGCTATCCCGGCTGGCACATCGAGTGCTCCTGCATAAGCCTTAAAAACAACGGCGAGTACCTCGACCTCCACTGTGGAGGAATAGACAACGCATTCCCCCACCACACAAACGAAATCGCTCAGTCCGAGGCATACTTAGGGCATAAGTGGTGCTCTCAGTGGTTCCACGTCCACCACCTGAACACCGACAGCGGCAAAATGAGCAAATCCAAGGGGGAGTTTCTGACGGTATCCCTCCTCGAGCAAAAGGGCTACGACCCGATGGTATACCGCTTCTTCTGCCTGCAATCCCACTACCGCCGCTCGCTGGTATTCTCCTACCCAAACCTTGACAACGCCGCGACAGCCTATTCAAAGCTTGTGGCCAAGGTAGCTGCGCTGCTCGGCGCGCAGGGTGTGCCTGACGAGGAAGCCTGCAATCAGCTTCGCTCAGACTTTCGCGCCGCGATGGACAACGACCTTAACACCTCGCTCGCGATAACCGCGGTATACAACCTTTTCAAGTCGGACGCGGACAGCGCTACCAAGCTCGCTATGGTAAAGGAGTTTGACAGCGTTTTAAGTCTGAATCTCATCGAGGCGGCAAAAAAGCTTTCCGAGCAGGGCTCGGGCTCTGACGAGGAGCTTCCGCAGGAGGTGACCCAGCTTCTTGAGAAGAGAAAGGCGGCGAGAAAGGAGAAAAACTTCGCTCTTGCCGACGAGCTCAGGGACAAAATAGCAGAGCTTGGCTACACTGTCGAGGAGACAAGGCAGGGCACGATAGTGAGAAAGAAGGACCAAAAGAATATAAGCGGGAGGCTGACGACATGAGGCTTATCTATAAGGGTAAATTTTCTGGAAACGAAGCGGACATACCGTCTGACGAGCATAGACCCGGTGCAAAAAAGTTCAAAGAGCCGGAAATGAAGACCTTCATGGTCATGATAAATATCGCCGCGTTAGTTATTTCCGTATCGCTGATAATCGTGGTGGCGCTTATTGCCCGACCGATGTCTGACAGGGATTCGGCGCCTTTGATGGGCTTGCAGCTTATCTTAGCGGCGGTATTGTCGATGCTTGTAATATTCCCACACGAGCTTCTTCACGCTCTGTGCTTCAAAAAAGAGGTTTACCTTTTCACCTACTTTAAGAGCGGCGCGGCGTTCGTCGTCGGCAACGAGGATATGAGCAAGACCAGATTTGTCATTATGAGTCTTTTGCCTAATCTCGTATTCGGCTTTTTGCCGTATATACTCTTTCTTTTATTCAACGAGCTTGTGTTTCTCGGAGCGCTTGGCGCGCTCTGCATAGGTCAGGGCGCCGGAGACTACCTCAATGTCTTCAACGCGCTCACCCAGGTGCCTAACGGCGCGAAAATCTACATGCACGGCTTCCACACCTATTGGTATGTACCAGACGGAAAACAACAGCTACAAATTTCTGATAACGAAAGGCGATAACTATGGCTGAAAAACTTCACAGACCTCTGCGCGGTCAGGGAAAAAATCCGTTCCGCTCACCGGCGTTCGCAAAATATCTTGGTCTTTCCTTAGTGGCGATAATCATGATAATCGTCTTTATCGCAATAATCTGGCTCGCCGGAGCGAGGCAGGCGGGTATACCCGATGAAATCGACTTCATTCAGCTCAAGACCCCGGAGGACTCCGACCCGGTAGTGGTGTTTGAGACAAACCTCGGAACTATCAAGGCGGTGCTGTTCCCGGAGGACGCTCCGGTTTACTGCGAATACTTCTCCGAGCTTGTAAACTCAGGGTACTATGACGGAAGCTACTTCTGCGCGCTGGTGGAGTCTGCATACGCGCTCGGCGGGACAAAGTCCCCTGACCCTGAAAACGCAGAAACCCCGGACTCGGACACCCGCTCCTTCGCGGCCGAGGTCTCGGACAGGGTCTGGCCGATAAGAGGCGCGATAGCGTCCTTTGTCGGGACAAAGGGAATATGGCCGTTTGACGAGAACTGCGCCGGCTCGAGCTTTATATTCATAAACGACATCGATGACGTTTACATGGACGAGGACGCCCTCAAGCGAGCCTACGGCGACAGCCTCGGCGGAGTGTTCTCGGAGTACGGCGGAATACCCAACTTCTGCGGCAAATACACCATATTCGCTCAGGTGTACGACGGCTGGGATGTGTTCGACCAGATACTCGGGGCGCAGGCTCTTGAGAGCTCTCAGCCTGCCTCTGATATAATAATTGAGAAAGCTTACCTTTCCACCTACGGAGAGAGTAAATAAAAGAGTAAAAAAAATAGTGGACAACCGGGAAAAAATGTTGTATACTATCTGAGTATATTGCGTCATGAATGTTGGCGCAAAGCGTCCCAAAGGGCAAAAACTCTTTTCGGCGCAAAATTCTTTTTAAACGGAAAGGAACAAAAAAATGACCCTTATCAAGAGAATCATAACCGTCCTGCTGGCGATAGCCATAGCCTTATCGCTGGTTGCCTGCGGCGATACCTCATGGATCGTCAAGGTTGACGGAGAGACGGTCAACAGCGGACTCTACATCTACTATCAGTCACAGGGTTACTCGGCAGCCGGCTATGAGCTTATGGCGGAGGATCAGAACTACAACTACTATATGCAGTTAGGCCTGTCCTACATTGACGACCCCATCGGTGAGGAAGGCGAGACTGTCAGAGATTACATGAACGAGTACGCGATGAACATGTGCAAGCAGTATGTGGTGGTTGGAAGACTGTTTGACCAGCTCGGGCTTGAGCTTACCGAGGACGAGCTCTCGCTTGTCGACACTCAGGTAAGAAACCTCTGGAATAACAGCGAGGACGCCCTCGTCAAAGCCGGCATCTCCCAGGACACCGTGGAAAAGGCTATAATCGCAAGCCTCAAGGAGGAAAAGGTGTTTAACGCCTACTATGAGGTTGGAGGATTGAACGGCACCACCGAGGAGGATATCCAGGGCTACCTTGAGGACAACTACGCGAGAATAAAGTACATCACCTTCAACTTTGCCGATGATGCGACCGAGGCTGTTGACACAGACAGAAAGAACGAGGCTCTTGAGACAGCTCAGTCCTACCTCGACAGGGCTCTCACCGGCGAGTCGATGGACGACCTTATAGCGGAATACGCGGAAATACTCGAACAGGCTGAGGCTGAAGAGTCTGCCGAGGAGGATGAAACGGTAAAGGAAAACCTCTCCGAAATCCAGGAGTCCGAAAACGCAGAAGAGGCCGAGAGCGCAGATGAGAGCGCTGATGGCGCTGAAAGCACCGATGGCACAGATGGCACCGATGAAACCGAGGGCAGCTCTGATGTGGACGATATCACTTCTCAGTACCCCAATGAGGTCATCATCAACAATGAGGGAACCGCTCCGAGTGAAAAGTTCATCAGCTATGTATTCAACAACATCGATACCGGTGAATTCGACCTTGTTCAGGACGACCTGAACGTATACCTTGTTCAGAAGCTCGATATTCTCGAGCGCGACGACATCTATGACGACAACCGCGAGACCTTCCTGTATGCTCTGTTTGATTCCGACTACACGGCTCTTATCAACGACACTCTCGCCGACTATACCGTTGAGGTAAATGAGCGCTCGGTCAAGAGATACAAGCCGGACAGAGCTATCGGTCTTGAGTAAAAACAGCCCGCGGGCTAATAAAATCTCATAAAATATGCCTCCTGAAGCGGAGCTTGACTTCGCCTTAGGAGGCATAATTTTTTCGGCTTTTATATTTTAAGCTCTTTTCCGTTGAGCCATGCTCCCGCGAGCCTGTCGCCGCAGTAGCTCAGCTTGAGCGAGAAAAACGGCTCGCCCCCGGACAGTAGGCTAAGAAACAGCTTGTCTCCCTGCCAAATAGGCAGGCTTTCAATAAGAGAAATTTCCACCCATTCAAGCTCGCCCTCGTCGCACTCGGAGAGCTCTCCCTCAAATCTTTGGCAGGTAAACAGGTGCATCTGCTCGGTGTAGCCTGTGCAGTCGGTAAAGGTAACCAGCCCGCGGTATTCCGGGTCTATAAGCCTGAGTCCCGTCTCCTCACGGGCTTCTCTTAACACGCAGTCAAACGGCGATTCACCCTCCTCGAGCTTGCCGCCTATGCCTATCCATTTGTCCTTATTGATGTCGTTTTCCTTTTTGACGCGGTGGAGCATGAGATACTCCCCCCGCCTCTGTATATAGCACAGCGTCGAATTTACCATAGACGTCTCCTCCTTAGATATAATCGCTTCGCTTTTGAGTGCAGGACCGCTGCATAAAACATCAAATTTTGCTAATACTTAGGTTGTCTTAAATATGGGCGGCAGCGCCGTCCGTACCCGGCGGCACGGGAAGATCCAAGATTAAACATGCCGAAGAAAGCGAGTGCATAAGCCAATGAAAAAAGTAAAATTTCAGCGCAGCGGTCTGGCAGGCAAAGGAATGTATATAGCGCTTTGCATCGGGCTGCTGGCAGTCGGAGTGGCGTCTGCGGTGGGCTATAAGGCGGTGGTTGGTTCGCTCACCAGCGAGATCATCCCGAACTCAGGCATCGAGCTGACTCCCGACATTGACACCAGCCAGGTTGACTCCATACTATCGGGAGTGCAAAAGGATGACGAGTCGGCAGACTCCAAGAATGGTCAGGACGTATCGGAGCAGCAGGTAAACGGCTCAACTGAGAATGTCTCTGACGAGCTGCAAACGCTCTACTACGAGCAGGCGAAGATGTATCCCGTGCAGGGCGAGGTGATAAACGAGTACTCCTGGGGAGAGCTTGTCAAGACCACCGGAGGCGTGTGGAGAACTCATGACGGCATCGACATCGCTGCTCAGGAGGGCGAGGCTGTCAAGGCTATGACCTCCGGCAGCGTCACCGATATCTACAGCGACACCCTTTGGGGCAACTGCGTCGTAGTTGACCACGGAGACACCCTGACCGGCTACTACTACGGTCTGTCGCCAGATATCAAGGTTACGGTCGGTGAAAGCGTCAGCGCGGGAACCGTGATCGGAACTGTAGGCAACACGTCCGACATCGAATCGGACATGGATTCCCACCTTCACTTCGCTCTCAAATACGAGGGCATGTGGATAGATCCGGTCTCATACATCGAGCCTATGAAGTAGCCCTGCGATTAAGCGCAGCGTTTATCCGTACGGCATAAACGCTGCGCTTGTTATTACATAAACAGATTGATTATCATTCCGCTCGCCGCGCCGATAAGATATAAAACCGCGGTTATCGCTATATTATCGCGAAGCCTCTTGTTTGTGCGGTAAAGCACCACGAGTCCCAAGCCGGCTCCGGTGGAAAGACCCGCTACAACCGAGCCAAACGACAGGCTGCCGTTCATATACAGGTTTGTCAGGATCACCGACGGGGCACAGTTGGGTATCAAGCCGATAAGAGCGGCTATCATGGGCTGGAACACGCTGTCAGTCATAAGCACCCGGTTAAGCCTTTCCTCTCCCAAAAGCTCAATACCCGCTCCGAGCAAGAATGAAACAACCAGCAAAAACAGGAATATCTGCACGGTATGCTTGATCGCAGAGTAGAGTATCCCGTGCTCCTCGCAGCCGCAGTTCTCGCAAAGATCCGCGTACGGCTTCTCGGAAAGGTTTCCCTTTCTGTGGGCGAGCTTTATCACTCCGTCTATCAAAAGCCCAGCCACCACCGCTATCACAAGCTTTGCAGCGATAAGGCTGAGCACGCTTGAGGCGCTCTGAGGGTTTGACAAAAGTATCGGTATCGCCTCGTCGCTCGTGGCTACGTATACAGCTATCAGCGTTCCGAGGCTTACAAGCCTTCCGGAGTACAGATTCGAGACCGCCACCGAGAAGCCGCACTGCGGCACGCAGCCAAGAATCGCCCCTCCCACCGAGCCGAAAGGTCCGAGCTTTCTTAATGCCCGGGAGAACCTGTCCGACGCCTTATGCTCAAGAGCCTCTATCAAAATATATACCGCAAAGAGAAAAGGCAGCATCTTCGCGGTGTCTATCAGCGCGTCAAGTGCTATATCCAAAACCTTATCCAAAAATTCCATCAGCATTATCCTTCCAGAGCCGGGCTAAATTCGCTCATCATATTATAATTACATTGAGCACAAAATGTCAAGTTGATTTTGTCAATGCGATATGTTATCATATTTACAATGATATATCAACATCAAAAACATGTTAAAAGGGGTGCGCGAGTGATGAGCAGCGCCAAAATTAAATACCTTCTCGCTTCTCAGTCTCCAAGGCGTGCGGAGCTGATGAAATACATAACCGATGAATTTGAAATACTTCCTTCCGACTGCGACGAGACCGTCCCGGACGGCATAGAGCCGGAGGAAATCCCCGAGCTGCTGGCTGCGAGAAAGGCTCTGAGCGTGAGCAGACTTAAAAAGAACAGGTTGGTAATAGGCTGCGACACCGTCGTCATCATAGACGGCGTGATCTTGGGAAAGCCCCACACTCCGGACAGAGCGATAAGCATGCTAAAGACTCTTTCCGGCAGGACTCATACTGTTGTGAGCGGAGTGTGCATATGCTATAAGGGAAAAACCATGTCCTTCTCCCAAAAGACGCTCGTGAGCTTTTACGAGCTTTTCGAGGAGGAAATACGCGACTATGTCCAAAGCTGCAAGCCGCTTGACAAGGCGGGAGCGTACGGGATCCAGGACAAGGGCGGGCTGTTCGTCCGCGAGATATCAGGCGACTACTACAATATAGTCGGCTTGCCGGTAGCAAGGCTGAAAAGGGAGATAGACAAGCTTGTCTCCATCTGCGAAAGGGAGTAGACCATGGGACTTTTTAAGAAAAAGGACAAATACGCCCTGTCCCGCAAGGAGCTTATGCGCTTCAGCGGAAAATCTCTCCAGTACGCGGTCGAGAGGATAGACGGGCAGGAAAAGGTCTTGGGCAAGAACGGAGGCATAATCGTGCTTGACGACGTAATAGTCGTGATGTGCGAGGCAAAAGAGGTTTTCCGCTGCAAAATCAAGGACTCGACAGTGGCGGAGCTTCTGAGCGGAAACGGCGTTGAAATAAGCGGCTACGACGCCTATACCGGAGAGAAAAGATACGTTACCGCTCACTACTCCTACTACAGAAAATAATCTCCGGAAATTTTCCCGCACAATAAGCGAACGGCGTTATTAAGAGGTTTCATATGGATGAAATTCAGATGATTGACAGAAAAAAGCTTCTGTTTGTATACAACCCGATCTCAGGAACAAGAATAATCTCGAGAAAGCTCTCGCAAATAGTCGATATTTTCACAAAATACGGCTATGACGTCACCTGCCACCCTACCCAGCAAAGAAACGACTGCATGGAAACAGTTATCCGCTGCCATGACAAATATGACCTTATAGTAATCTCGGGCGGAGACGGCACGCTCAACGAGGCGGTAAACGGCTTTATGAAATGCGGCTACCGCAATAGGTTCGGCTATCTGCCCAGCGGCTCAACCAACGACTTCTCTCACTCGATAGGAATGCCGGCGCAGACCGCCGACGCCGCAAGAGCGATAATGGAGGGCACCCCTATTAGCTATGACCTCGGGAACCTGAACGGAAGGTTCTTTACCTATGTCGCGGGCTTCGGCACCCTCGCCGAGGTCTCCTACAGCACGCCCCAGAACCTTAAAAACACCCTCGGCTTTACCGCCTACCTCCTCAACGGCATCTCCGCGCTTTCCTCGATAGAGTCCTACAATATCCAATACGAGACTCCCGAAAAATCCGACTCGGGAGAATATCTGCTCGGACTTGTCACAAACTCGCTCTATGTCGGCGGCTTCAGGAACATCCTTGTCAACGACGTATCCTTAAACGACGGCTTGTTTGAGATACTGCTCGTAAGAAAGCCTAAGACCGCCGCGGATATGTCTGCCGTGGCGTCGAGCCTTCTCAAGCACGATTTCAACAACAGGTTTATAGAATGCTTCAAGTCAAAAAGCATAAGGATAACCTGCGACAAGCCGATATCATGGACGCTTGACGGCGAGAGCGGCGGCTCTTACGAGCTTTCAATCATAGAAAATCACCATGGCGCGATGAATATCATCGGCGGCAGCGAACAGACCGCGCAGCCGCAAAGACCGGCTGCTGTCTGATGACCCCAGTGCCGGACAGCCGTAAATGAACATAAAAACCAGCCTGACCGCAGCCCTGAAGGCGCCGACAGTCGGCTGGTTTATTTTTGATCTTAACGCTTAGTTCTCGGCTCCAAGCGCCCGCGGCTCAACCGACAAGCATTTCGTAAAGCTCCTTTATACTCTTGCCCTTCATCATACCCTTCAGGCTTTCAATCTCATCGATTATCATGTCGTCAAGCACGCTCATGCCCAAAAGCTCCACCGGCGCCTTGTCGTCGGTAAAAACAAATCCAGATGGCTCAACCTCATAGATCTCACGCGACACCCTTTCAAGGAAGTACCTGAGCTCGCTGCTGCCGACGGTTTCCACCATATTATCAAGCTGCTCCTTGCAGTCATAGCTGTCAGAAGCGAAGATCTCCACATTTCCGCTCCTTGTGTCAGCAGCATAAACGCTGTCAAACACCGAGCATATGGTGGTTTCGAGGCAGTCGTTTATGCCTCCCGGGTTGTCCGTATTCATATTTACGTTGACAACTAAAGCTCCGCCGGGATTAAGCTTGTTTTTTACCTCGGTGAAGAACTCGACGCTGCACATCTGGAACGGTATGGTTATATCCTGATAGGCGTCCACCATGATTACGTCGTAGGTCTTGTCAGTAGCGGCGATATAGGCCCTGCCGTCCTCGGTATAGGTCTTGACGCACTCCGGAAGCTCAAAGTACTCGTGAGAAAGATTGATTATTTTCTGGTCTATCTCCACTCCGTCTATATCGCTCAAATCATAATATTCCACGCACTGCGAGGCAAAGGTGCCTGTGCCGAGACCGAGTACCAGCACCGACAATCCGTTGTCCTGACCCGCTCCGGCCATGGCGGGAGCGGCAAGCGCGTAATCGTAAAACATCCCCGTCAGTCCGCCGTCCTTAAGCTTTATCGACTGCACGCCGAACAGCACGTTGGTGGACAGTATTATCGAGTCGCCGTCATCCTCCACGCGCAAATAGTTGTATATCGACTCGCCCTCGTATAAAATATTGTTCGCCCAGAAGGCCATGCCTATATTGTTCGATAAAATACCGAGGACAAGCGCGACGACGGCTATCACCGACGCCGAAACAACATGCCTTTTGCGAAATATAAAGTATATAAGGCAGACAGCGTAAAGTATCCCCGCGAAAATGACGAATGTAGCCGAAGTCCCGACAAAGGGGATAGTGACAAACGTGGGAAGAAACGTTCCTATAATGCTTCCTACTGTGTTGCACGCCTCGATTATTCCTGTCGTCCTGCCGTTTTCCTCAAGACTTCCTACTGCGAACTTGACAAGGTTCGGCGTGACCATTCCCAAAACAAGCAGCGGGAATACAAAGACAAGTATACAGCTCACAAACGCCGCAGTGACAAGATAGTTGCTTGTGACAAAGAGAGCAAGCACAAGCGCCACGCCTGCTATAATAAACTTTCCCACAAGGGGTATGAGCATCGTCCATGTCGCGGCGGCAAAGAGCCATACAAAAAGCCTGTCCGGGTTTTTGTGCTTGTCCGCCATCCTTCCGCCTATGACGTTTCCTAAAGCCATGGCTATCATTATCGTTCCTATGATTATAGTCCATACCATCTGAGACGAGGAAAAGTACGGAGCCATAAGCCGGGAAGCTCCAAGCTCTATAGCCATTACCGAAAGTCCGGAAAAGAATCCTGTGACATAAAACAGCCATTTGTTTTTCATAGCGTCCTCCTAAAAAAATAAAGCTGCCCGTCCGCAGACCGGCTGCGCCGCCCTGAAAGCAGCGCAGCCGAAACGTCCCGCAGAGGGCATCACAGCTTGTCAGAAGCTCGCTACGGCTGCCTTTTCAGCCTCGAGCATCTTCTTATAGTTTTCAATGTAGGTATTAAAGCCGGCAACATCGGCAGGATCGGGCTGCTCGGTTATAGACTTCATGCCCGCAAACACCCTGTTGTCAAGGAAGTCCTCAAGAGCCTCGCCCTCGCCCTTAAGCGCCATGTACTGGGCAAGAACAGCCATACCCCACGCTCCGCCCTCTCCGGCGGTCTCCATAACGGATACGGGGGTGTTCATAGCGGCGGCAAGGAGCTTCTGTCCCACGCCCTTTGTCTTGAAGTAGCCTCCGTGTCCCAAAATCTTATCTATTTCGACATTTTCGGAAAGGAGTATGTCAAGACCTATCTTCAGCGTCGCAAGCGCGGACAAAAGGTGGCAGCGCATGAGATTTGCAAGGGTAAAGCTGGTGTCGGGAGACCTTAAAACCATCGGTCTTCCCTCGTCAAGATGGGTTATCGGCTCGCCTGAGAAGTAGTTGCAGGAAACGAGTCCCGAGCAGTCAGCGTCTCCGGTCATCGCGCAGTTAAGAAGCATGTCGTAAAGCTCGGGCTTTCTTATCGGGTGTCCCGAAAGGTTGGCAAACTCGTTGAATATCCTTATCCACGCGTCAAGATCGCTTGAGCAGTTGTTGCAGTGCACCATCGCAACAGGCAGTCCGGAGGGGGTGGTTACCATGTCTATCTCGGGATAAAGCTTTGAAAGAGCCTTATTGAGCACTATCATCGCGAATACGGAGGTTCCCGCGGAAACATTGCCGGTCTTTGCCCTTACGCTGTTCGTAGCGACCATGCCGGTGCCGGCGTCTCCCTCAGGAGGACATATCGGCACTCCCGCCTTGAGCGTTCCGGTAGGATCAAGGAACTTCGCTCCAGCCTCGGTGAGGTATCCGGCGTTCTCTCCGGCGGTAAGCACCCCGGGAAGCACCGTCTCAAGCGTCCAGCCGAAGCCGTAGGGCTTTATGAGCTCGTTGAACTTAGCTACCATCCCGGCGTCATAGGTTCCGGTAGAGGAATCTATCGGGAACATTCCGGACGCCTCGCCTACTCCCAGCACCTTGTTGCCGGTGAGCATATAGTGGATGTATCCGGCAAGGGTGAGCACATAGCTTATATTCTTAACATGCTCTTCCTTGTTTAAAATAGCCTGATAAAGGTGAGCTATGCTCCAGCGCTGGGGAATATTGAAGCCGAACAGCTCCGAAAGCTCCTCGCTCGCCTTGGCGGTCATGGTATTTCTCCATGTCCTGAACGGCACGAGCAGGTTTCCGTCCTTGTCAAACGCCATGTAGCCGTGCATCATCGCGCTGAATCCCATCGAGCCGATAGTCTCCAGCGGAGCGCCGTACTTGTCCGAGTAGTCCTTCGCAAGAATGCGGTACGCGTCCTTGAGTCCCTCGCTTATATCCTCGAGAGAATATGTCCAAACTCCGTTTTCGAGACGGTTCTCCCAGTCATGCGCGCCGGAGGCGATGACTGCGCTGTTCTCATCTATAAGTATTGCCTTGATTCTTGTCGAACCGAATTCGATGCCGAGAAATGTCTTTGAGGGGTTGATATTCATATTTGTAGCCACCCTTTCTTTACAGAAAATATTACCTAGATTATACCCTGCGCGTCCGCCGTTGTCAAGAAATCACAGATATGAACATACCGAAAATGCGTTTAAAAATAATTTTTGTAACAAAAATGTAATTGTAATTTTGTTAAGTATGTGATAAAATAACTTAGATATTATTAAGGAAAGCTTAAGCACCGCTGATCCGGCGCTTATTAGGAGATATATATGGACAAGTTTGTAATCACCGGCGGGATACCCCTGCACGGGTCGGTAGTCATAAGCGGAGCCAAGAACGCCGCTGTCGCGATCGTAGCCGCGACCATACTTGCGGACGAGCCCTGCGTGCTTGAGAACGTGCCTGAGATAAGCGATATAAGCATATCCCTGCGCATACTCTATGAGATGGGCGCGAGCATCAAGATACTCGGCAAGAACACCATAAGAATAGATACTCGCGGTATTTCCGACCCGGTAGTGCCCTATGACCTTGCCCGCTCGATGAGAGCGTCAAGCTACTTTTTAGGCACTCTTCTGGGCAGGTTCCACAAGGCTGACGTCCCCATGCCGGGCGGCTGCGACCTCGGAGACAGACCGATAGACCAGCACCTCAAGGCGTTCAACAGCCTCGGCGCAGAGCATACCATAGACGGAGGAATAGTAAGCCTTCGCGCCGACAGCCTTATAGGCAGCCAGATTTACTTCGACATCAACACCGTCGGCGGAACGATAAACGCCATATTCGCCGCCGTAAAGGCTCAGGGTCTGACTGTCATCGAAAACGCGGCCAAGGAGCCTCACATAGTAGACCTTGCCAACTTCCTGAACTCGATGGGCGCAGACATCATGGGAGCCGGAACGGATGTCATAAAGATAAGAGGCGTCAATAGGCTCAAGGGCGTGACCTACGCAATTATCCCCGACCAGATAGAGGCCGGAACATATATGGTAGCTGCGGCAGCCACCCACGGCGACGTCTGGATAAACAACATCATACCCAAGCACCTCGAATCCATAACCGCAAAGCTGCGCAAGGTGGGCGCGACTGTCGAGGAGTATGACGAGTGCTTACACATCTACACAAGCGGGCCGCTTGTCAAGACCAGCCTCAAGACGCTTCCTCACCCCGGCTTCCCGACCGACATGCAGCCCCAGTTCTCCACCCTGTTGACTACCGCGGAGGGCACCAGCGTCGTCACAGACGACATCTTTGACAACCGCTTCAGGTATGTAAGCGAGCTGCGCAGAATGGGCGCGGACATAACCGTCGAGGGCACCACTGCCGTTATCCAGGGAGTGCGGAAGCTAAAGGGCGCTACGGTAAGAGCTACCGACCTGCGAGCGGGAGCGGCTCTGGTCATAGCGGGAATGATGGCAAGCGGCGTTACCACCGTTGAAAACATCTTCCACATCGAAAGAGGCTATGAGAATATCGACGACAAGCTCAAGGGTCTGGGCGCGGACATCAAGAGAGTGTCCGACTACGAGAATGCCCGAAAGATAGTATAAACTATAAAAACATGCTTATCTATGCAGATTCCTGCCTGCGCGGAAATCTGCATAATTATTGGGCTGCCAAAGCCTTAGAATCTGCAAAAGGATGTGTCAGGATGCCAAGAGTATACCCGCTGTTTTCCTCAAGCTCGGGAAACTCATGCTATATAGGCTCAAAGTCGGAGGGAATACTCATCGACGCCGGCGTCAGCTGCAAAAAGCTGGTCTGCGCCCTTGGCTCCAATGATATCTCCCCGGCGGCTGTCAAGGCGATATTTATCACCCACGACCACAGCGACCATATCTCCGGGCTTAAAGTCTTTACAAAAAATTATAATATCCCGGTATACGCCGCTCCCAAGACAATGGAGTATCTTATCAGCCGCGGACATATATCCTCAAGAGGCGAGGAGGTTGAAATAGGCGTGGAAAAGGTTGTCGGGGACTTTTCGGTGACATCCTTTGCCACCCCTCACGACGCCGTTCAGAGCGTGGGATACAGAATAGTGACCCCGGACGGAAAGTCCGCCTGCATATGCACAGACCTGGGACATATCACTGCGGATGTCGAAAAAAACCTGTGCGGCTGCGAGCTGGTGCTCCTTGAGTCAAACTATGACGAAAGAATGCTCAGGACAGGATCGTATCCTTACATACTCAAGCAGCGGATAGCCTCGCCGGACGGGCATCTTTCCAACTGCGCCAGCGCGCGCGAGGTCAAACGGCTTATTTCCGCCGGAACGACAAGGATAATCCTCGGGCATCTGAGCCGGGAGAACAACACTCCTCAGATAGCGGAAAACACGCTTATGCGTGAGCTTGGCGGCGACTTTGTTCAAAACAAGGATTACCTCATGTACATAGCAAAGCCGGAAAGCACCGGAATGACTGTAACATATTAGAATAAAATTATGAATATAAACATCATCTGCGTGGGAAAGCTCAAGGAGAGCTGGTGGCGAGACGCCGCAGCCGAATACTCAAAGCGAATAGGAGGATACGCGAGCCTTAAAATAATCGAGGCAAACGAATCAAGGCTGCCTGACAAGCCGTCTCAAAAGGAAATAGAGCAGGCTCTTTCCGCTGAAGCCGAGCAGATACGCAAATACGCCTCCGAGAAAAAAGCGTACAACATCGCGATGTGCATAGAGGGCAGGCAGATGTCCAGCGAGGAGCTTGCGCAAGCTATTCAGTCAGCGTCGATAAACGGGTTTGGCAGCGTGAACTTCATTATAGGAAGCTCGTTCGGGCTCGCCAAGGAAATAAAGGACATCTCACAGCTCAGGCTATCAATATCCAAAATGACCCTGCCTCACCAGCTCGCACGAGTGGTTCTGACAGAGCAGATATACCGAGCGCTTTCAATAATCAACAACGGAAAATACCATAAGTAGCAGCCAAAAGCGCCGCCCCGTATTTACAACGGGACGGCGCTTTTTTCGCTCTGTCCTACAGCATTTCCTTTTACTTTGCAAACTGCCACTCGTCAAACTCAAAATCGCCCGCGCATACAAAGAATACATTTCTGTCTCCCTTGATGATGCTGTCAAGCTCGCAGTACACGGTCTCGAAGTCGTCGGTGTCGAACTGGATCTGACCGACCTTGTTGCCGTTCAATCTGCTTTCGCGTATCTCTATTATGCCCTTGCCCTTGACCGTGGCGGCAAACGCCGAAGCGCCGTCGCCGAAGTCGGCTATGCTTATCGCGATATAGCTTCCGTCAGACATGACCGCAGTTATCCTGCCGTCAGTCTCGTTATACTCGACTCCCGCGCTGACATTCGAGGTCTCCGCCTGGGACACCTCATACGGGTCGTAGTCCTCTATCTGCGACGCTCCCCTGTCGCTCATTCGGCTGAAGGTTATCTTTCCTGTCTGCTCGTCTACCGTGATCTCATCCACGCCTATGCTTCTGTAGCCGTCGGCTCCCTGGATATTCATATTCTTGAGCAGCAGAACATTCTGATAGAACAGATAGTACTTGCCCTTGTACTCCTGAAGATGAGTGTGGTTGTTGCTGAACGGGTATCCGTAGGCGGTGGGGTTCATTGCGTACTCGCCCATATACTCCCAGCTATCCGGGTCTAACGGGTCGTCGGATATCATGTAGCACATGGTGCACATCTGGGGCATCGGATAGTCGTAGTCGTTAGACCACTCCCCCCTCTGCTGCCAGTTTGAGCAGTAGGTGAGTATGTACTTCCCGTCTATGTAGTTGAGCTCGTTCGCCTCGAAGTGATAGGGCGCGGGAACTACAGTCACATCTCCGTCTATAGATATCATATCGTCGCCCAGCTTGGCTATGCGGCAGTTGCCGGTCTGCATACCCGTCTCGCCGGGGTGCTGCGGGTCTCCGCCTCCGAAGGCTATCCACGCGTCGCCGTTGTCGTCTATTACCACTCCGGGGTCAAACACCCAGAATATCGGGTCGCTCGAAAGCTGGGACATGCCGTTATGGATAAACGGTCTGCCGACAGGGTCTTCCCACGGACCTGTCGGGGAATCCGCCTTCAAAACGCCTATTCCGCCTCCGCCTGTGGTAAAGTAGAGGAAGAACTCGGTCTTGCCGTCATCGTTTTCCCTTGCCACTACAGACGGCGCCCATGAAAGCCCTGCCCAGCCGCCGGTGATTTCCCTTGCCGGGATAACGCCGTGGTAGGTCCAGTTTACCATGTCCTCGGTGGAGTAGCAGGCGATTGAATTTATCTTACCGTAGCTGTTGCTTCCCTTTCCTCCGTTGGCGTCAAATTCCTGCTGGTCGCAGGTACCGTATACATATAACCTGCCCTCATACTCAACGGCAGTCGGGTCGGCAAAGAAAATATTCGAGGAAATAGGATTTGAGTTGCCGAGGGTCTTATATGCTTTTGCGAGCGATGAGGGTATCTCAAGCCCCAGCTCCTTTGTCTCCACCGGCTTGCCGTCCAAATCAAACTCATAGCCCTCCGGCTCGGGCTCAGGCTCGGTCACGGTAGTGGCTTTAGTCGTAGTGACGGTTGTAGCCGCAGTCGTGGGCTCGGTCGTGGTTACCGTAGTCGGGACAGTCGTTGGCTCTGTGGTAGTTACGGTGGTCGGAGCTGTCGTTGTAACTGTCGTCGCCTCGGTTGTGGTAGCTTCTGTAGTAGTGGCTTCTGTAGTAGTTACTTCGGTGGTGGTAGCTTCGGTAACGACAGCTTCTGTAGCAGCCTCCTCGGTATCGTCCTCGAGCTCTTGTGAGACTGTAGTTACGCTTTTCTCAGGAAGGGTAGTCACCTCTTCACCGTCTTTGGTATTTGCGCATCCTCCGAGAATCGCCGCCGCCATTACCGCGGCGGTCAGTACCGCGATAAAGTTTACTCTTTTCATTCTTTTCCCTCTTTTCTGTAATTTTTTTCTTCACTATTTTGAAAGTCCCGATATCATTCCCTCATAGTAGCTTTCACTCTCAGGGAATATTTTATGGCTCACACGGTCATACAAGCCGAAGTTCTCTTCTCCTACGCCTACCTCTCCGTTGTCCCAGATAACGCAGGTTATCCCCCTGCGGCAGGCCTTCGAGAAGAAGTACTCAGCCCATTTTCTGCGTTCCTCAGGATTCCCCTTATTGGTACAGCCTGTCTCGCCGATTATGACCGGCACTCCCTTTTTAATAAACCTTGAGAATAGCCCCGACATCAGCCCCGAAATTTCCGTCCTGCAATCGTCGTTAAACTCGGAATACTTCTTGGTGCCGAGCATACAAAGCTGGTAGGGGGTGTAGGCGTGAACTGAGAGCAGTACCCTGCCTGATGGGTCTTCGGGCAGGGAAAAAGTATTTGACATCGCCGCGCTCGGCGAAGCGGCATACGGCGGAACCATTATCATCCTTGCGAAATTCCGCCCTCCGGCTTCCCTTACGGCGTCTACGCAGGTCTGGTTGCAAAGGGCTATCACTCTCGCGGCTTCTTTGCAGTCAGGATTGTTTTCGTCAAACACCCATTCCTGCGCTGTTCCCGCCAGCCTTGGCTCATTCATGCTCTCAAATATAAGACGCGCGTCATAGTCTGAAAACCTTTTGGCAAGCTGAGTCCATATCGACCGCATGAAGCTCACCGCGTTTTCGGCGTTTTCAGGCGAGGGGTAGTAGTAATCGTTGTCGTGGTGAGAGTTGATTATCACCCTCAGCCCCGCATCCAAAGCCCAGCCTACCACGGTCTCAACCCTGTCCAGCCACTCCGGCTCTATCCGGTAGTCCGGTGCACCAGAGGTGTGCCCGCCCCACGACACAGGTATCCTTATCAGCCCAAACCCAAGCCCCTTAAGAGCGTCTATCATTTCACGGATGGTGTACGGCTGTCCCCACGAGGTCTCACCCGGCATCGCGTCAAGCGTATTTCCAAGATTCCAGCCTGCTTTCATTTTACTGTCCTACCCCCTTCGTATAAGCCGTTCCCTCCTCGTTTGGCATTCTGCACTTCCGAGGAGCTAAGCAGCAAGCCCATATGTTGGTTGTATTGTACAAAATGAGTATACATTACTGCCGATGTAATGTCAATCTTAGTCTTTATTTTATCACTGTTTTGATTTAGATTAGTCAAACAAACCATTAAAGCAAAAGCCCGCCGGTCGGAATACGGGCATTTCGCATCCGACCGGCAGGACAGCGCAGAGCGACAATCCTGCCGGGCTGTCGCTCTGAACATATTAGCTAATTCTTAAGGCTGTGAAGCGGAGCGGGTATCTGACCGCCTCGGCTTATAAATTTCGACGGGGACTTGGTATTGAGCCTCATGACAGGTCCGCAGCCGAAAAGCCCGCCCCAGTCAAGCTCCTCGCCGACATTTTTTCCTATCGCGGGAATGATTCTCACGGCGGTAGTCTTTGAATTGACCATTCCTATTGCCGCCTCGTCCGCAATTATAGCGGAAATGGTATCTGCGGTGGTGTCGCCCGGGACAACTATCATGTCAAGTCCTACCGAGCATACCGCCGTCATCGCCTCAAGCTTCTCAATAGTCAGCGAGCCGCTCCTGGCTGCGTCTATCATTCCCGCGTCCTCGGATACAGGGATAAACGCTCCCGAAAGGCCTCCCACAGATGAGCACGCCATGACTCCGCCCTTCTTGACGGCGTCGTTGAGCAGGGCAAGAGCCGCCGTGGTTCCCGGCGCGCCGCATTGCTCGAGCCCTATTTCCTCAAGAATATGCGCCACGCTGTCTCCAACCTTCGGGGTCGGAGCAAGGGAAAGGTCAACTATCCCGAACGGCACACCGAGCCTCTGCGAAGCGGTCACTCCCACAAGCTGCCCCACCCTCGTTATCTTATAGGCGGTGGTCTTTATGATATTGGATACCTCGTTGATGTCCGCGTCGGGGTGCTTTGCGAGCGCGGAGCGGACTACTCCGGGTCCCGAGACGCCGACATTTATTATGCAGTCCGGCTCTCCGACTCCGTGGTATGCTCCCGCCATAAACGGGTTGTCGTCCACCGAGTTGCAGAAAACAACCAGCTTTGCGGCTCCGAAGCAGGCGGAATCCACCGTAGCCTCAGCGGTTTCCCGGACTATCCTGCCCATGAGCTTGCAGGCGTCAAGGTTTATTCCAGACTTTGTCGAGCCGATGTTTACCGACGAGCAGACCTTCCCGGTGAGCTTGAGCGCCTCGGGAATAGAGTTTATCAGCTCCATATCTCCGGACGAGAAGCCCTTATGTACCAGCGCCGAATAGCCGCCTATTAGGTCTACTCCGACTGCTGCGGCAGCCTTATCCATAGTCAGGGCGAACTTGACCGGGCTCTCCTTGCAGGCGGCGGACACCATGGCTATAGGCGTGACGGATATTCTCTTGTTTATTATCGGGATACCGTATTCCTTTTCTATCTCGTTGCCGACCCTTACAAGATCCTTCGCGCAGCGGGTTATCTTGTCATAGACCTTTGCGCACGCCTTATCTATGTCCGAGTCAATGCAATCGAGCAGCGAGATGCCCATGGTTATGGTTCTGATGTCCAGGCACTCGTCCTGAATCATCCGTATGGTTTCCAGAATGTCGCTGAGATTTATCATGTTTTATCTCTCCCCAAGCCCTATATATGGTGCATAGTGTTGAATATGTCCTCGTGCATGACATATATCGAGAGCCCCATGGATTTTCCGAGCTCGCTCATCCTGTCCGAAAGCTCGCTCAAAGGTGTGGAGAGCCTTGTTATATCCACCAGCATTACCATCGCAAAGACGTCCTGCAAAACAGACTGCGTCACCTCGGTGACGTTCGCGTTGTACTCGGCGCAGACCGCCGAGACCTTCGCGAGTATTCCTACCGCGTCCTTGCCGATTACAGATATTACCGCTTTCATGTGCATATCCTCCCGTACCGCCGCGACGAAGACCTTGTGTTTAAGTATATTCTCCACGCGGCATAGATTTTACCGATAAGCGTATTGTATCACAGAATTGCGGCTTTGCCAAGTGATTATCAAAATAAATCCGCCGTTTTTTGACTTCTATTCCTCGTACTCAAGCAGCAGCTCCGCCAAGCTCATTCCTAAAAGCCTTCCGCTGTACAACGCTTCCCCGAGTGAATTTGAGCTTGAGCCCATCTCTATCAAAACAGACGCCGGAGTAAGCTCCTGATTGTAATTCCTCTCGGCAAAAAGTATTGGGCGTGTGAACCCGGGATAATCGCTCTCCAACTTTGACTGGAGCTGGGATGCGAACCGAAGGTTATACCTGTACTGCGGGACGTTCATGCAGCCGCAGATTATCATCACCTGAGCGGCAGTCTGGGAATCCACCTCACATACCGGAGCATATCGAACCCCGTCCGACTCGATTGCGTCCCGGTGTATGTCTATAACCACCTTTATGCTCGGATATTCCTGGAGAAGCTCCTCTACTCTCTCGCAGCTCCGGTCATACGCCCCGGTATATTTGGGATAATCGTGGACGGTTTGGTCGTGTATCACGCCTATTCCCGCCGCCTCAAGCTGAGCGGCTATCTCCTCTCCTACGGCTACGATGCTTTTTGTCAGGTCGGTCGTCCTTGAAGAAAACTCGCTGTCATAGCTGTCCCTTGGGTAGGGTTCATAGCATTCGGTGGTATGGGTGTGCATAATAAGCACCTGCGGGCTTCCGTCCGTCTCGATGCTCAGATACGGCTTGATGCTTGCCTGCTCGAGAAGATATTCGGTATCTATATCTGTGCTGTTGCGGAGCATTCCCCCGCCGGGCAGCGTCACAAAGGTAGACGACTCGTCATACGAGTAGGTCTTTCTTATTATCTGACCGCCATCGCTGTCAAATTCGGTGGGATATGGCAGCTCGCCGGGGTGCTCCTCGTTTTGGTCCTCGGGCTCCTCCGTCTCCTCAGGAGCTTCCTCTATGCCCCAGCTCTGAGGCTGGATAAGCCCCATCAGCTTATCCGAAAGCTTGGAAAAGTCCGAATCCTCGCCCTGCGGCACAGTCGGTATATTTGGCAGGTCGGCGTCCGAGGCGTCCGAAGCGTCGTCCTGAGAAGACTCCTGCGTATCGGCAAGAGACAGCTTCGCTGAAGCGGCTGTCAGCGCGGAGAAAAAGCCCGACGGACTGTCCGCGGAAACGGCGAATATAAGCGCGCTCGTCACCGAAAACACCGCGAAGGCAAAAATACCTCCCGCCATAAACTCAGTTATCTTTTCCCTTAATTCATTATTTTTCACCAAAAATTCATCCTTTCTGTAACCTACGCGTAATTTTTTGTAATATATATAATGTAGACTTTGATTATCCGATGTGCTAAAATTATATAAGATGAAATATTATCTGAATGAGGTTTACATAATGAAAAAAAGCATACTTTCCGTTCTTATTCTCTGCGGCGTGCTGCTTGCCGGCTGCACTTCCATAGACGTCGGAATCAATAAAGACCAACTCACACAGCCGGCTACTGAGTCGGTCGTCACAACAACCGAGGCTGTTACTTCAGTTGCCGCAACCACAGAGCCCGGTATAACTGTCACAGAACCAACAATTACCGCAGCCGTGTCGGAAACCACAGCCAAAGAACCTGCAACCACGGTTACGGAAGCTGAAGCTACCGTTACCGAGCTGACTACCTTAGAGCCGCAGACTGAGACTGAGACAGAAACGAAGACGGAAACGCAGGAGCCTCAGAAAGAGGATGATGATTTGCCAGAGCTTCCGAACGACTACTACTTCCAGACCGAGGACGACTATTTCTTCATAGTGAACAAGGAGATGTTCCTGCCGGACGACTATGAAATCGAGACCGAAACGGTTCAGGGAAGCTATGAAATGGAAATAACCGCCGCCTACTACTGCCGTAAGATGATAGAGGCGGCAGCGCAGGACGGTATCGGACTCAAGGTCATCTCAGCATATCGCTCGGTGTCCTATCAGGAGGGACTGTTTGAAAGAAATGTCCGCTCAAGAATGGAGGACTACGGCATGAGCTATGAGGAGGCGTACTACGACACCTCTATCAACATAGCTCCCCCCGGAGGAAGCGAGCACAACGCAGGTCTCGCGGCGGACATAGTCACCGAGGACGACTGGGACACCTACACCGGCTTTGAGGATACCGAGGAATTCAAATGGCTTCAGGAGCACGCCGCCGAATATGGGTTCATCATGAGATACCCCCGCGGCAAGGAGGAGATAACCGGATATATATACGAACCATGGCATTATAGATATGTAGGGGTGAAATACTCCAAGGATGTGGCTCAAAGCGGTCTTTGCCTTGAGGAATACTTTGAGAAGTATGTGTGGAACACCCCTGACAGCAATACAGACACAGATACCTAAGACCTCTGAAAGGAAACTTCATGAATATAGCATTCTTTCTCACACTTAAAAACGACGTCGCATATTTGTACGACGACTCATCCTTGCGGCAGGCGCTTGAAAAGATGAGATATCACGGCTACTCGTCCATACCGGTAATTTCCCGCACCGGAAAATATGTTTCAACGGTAACGGAGGGAGATTTTCTCTGGTATATGCTCGACAGGAGCACCGATGACACAGACGGTGTATCGATATACGACGCCGAGGACATAAAGCTCAGGGACATAGTCAAAAACGACAGAGCAACGGCGGTGCGTATAACAGCGACGATGGATGAGCTGTACGAGCTCGCGATGAACCAGAATTTTGTTCCGGTTACAGACGACGAGGGAATATTCATCGGAATAGTTACCAGAAAAAATATCATCAAATACTTTGTCGCGAGCAGGACCGGAAAAAAGTTTACCGCTCCTCTCAAGTCCAAGTTTATCTCCGGAAAGCCAAAATCGGTGTCGGAATAGGTTGTTTGCTATAAATAGCGCTGGTTTTGTGATTACATCCCCGGCTGACGCCTGAAAGTCCAAAAAGCTTTCGGTGATTTATACAAAATTTTGTATTTGAAATGTACAATTATTACAATGTTAAGTCTACATGCGATATATATTGTTGACAACGGCAGTGCTTGGGTTTATAATTAACTTACCAGTTGGCGGCTGACGCTGTTTTTGTAACACTGGCAGCGACAGCTGTTTGAGCACGAGTATAAATTATAGGGGGACTTATTCCAATGAAGAGAGTAATTTCTTTGGCAATCGTCATTGCTATGGTTCTTGTCACTTTTGTTTCCTGCGGCGTTGTTATTCCTGTAGGAACATATACTGACGGAACAGGCACATCCATCATCGAGCTCGGAGAGTATGATACCGGCGCGAAGAGCGGAACAATGAAGATCTCTAACACAATTAACACCAATCTTGTATATGAGGGAACCTACACCCTTACTGAAAATGAAGCTGATGTATCCAGCCTTCTTACCTTCACCACCTCTGACGGCGAGGTAATGGAGTTTGTATACGATGTAACTCTTGATGTTATCCAGGATCTTGATTCTCTTATCGTTTACTACGGCGCTAACTATGTAGATCCTACCGCTACTACCGTTGCTGAGTAACATTCGCATTCTTAGCAGATAATTTAAGGCTGTCCCAAGTGGGCAGCCTTTTTATTTTGCGTTTTTCTTTTTAGTTTTTGCTTTTTATTTGCGATTTGCGCCCACGCATCAAAAAAGCCGTGAGAATTTATACTCACGGCTTTTCATATACGCTGTTATGCTGTCTTTCAAAGCTTTGCGCGATCCTTTGCCCTCTGGACATTTGAAAGCGTAATCTTGCGAAGTCTTATGGACTTAGGAGTTACCTCAACAAGCTCGTCGTCGCCGATGAACTCAAGGCTGTCCTCAAGGCTTAAGATCTTCGGAGGTATAAGCCTGAGCGCGTCGTCGCTTCCGCTTGCGCGGGTGTTTGTAAGGTGCTTTTTCTTGCACACATTTACCACTATGTCGCCGGATTTAGGAGACTCTCCGACTATCATGCCCTCATAGACACCGACTCCCGCTCCGATAAAGAGAGTTCCTCTCTCCTGAGCGTTGTAAAGTCCGTAGGTGACCGCTTCTCCCGTCTCAAAGGCGACAAGCGAGCCTGTCGAGCGCCTCGGGATGTCTCCCTTGTACTGCTCGTAATCGTAGAACACCGAGCTCATTATTCCCTCGCCCTTTGTATCCGTCAGGAATTCGTTCCTGTAGCCGAAAAGTCCTCTTGCCGGGACATGGAACACGACTCTCATTCTTGAGCCCACCGGAGTCATCGAGATCATCTCCGCCTTCCTCGAGCCCATCTTCTCTATCACCGCTCCGACGCTTCCCTCGGGGACATCGACAACCAGCTCCTCGATAGGCTCGCAAAGCTTGCCGTCTATCTCTTTATAGAGGACTCTCGGGGTGGATACTCCGAGCTCGTAGCCCTCTCGGCGCATATTCTCTATGAGAATGGAGAGGTGCATCTCTCCTCTTCCCGCGACCTTGAAGGAATCTGTAGAATCTGTCTCGGTCACCCTGAGCGACACGTCCTTGAGAAGCTCCTTAAACAGTCTGTCCCTGATATGCCTCGAGGTGACAAACTTGCCCTCGCGTCCGGCAAACGGAGAATCGTTTACCGAGAAGGTCATCTCGACTGTCGGCTCGCTTATCTTTACGAAAGGCAGCGGCTCATAGGCGTTGACATCGCAGATAGTATCTCCTATCGAGATGCTCTCAATTCCGCTTATGCACACTATGTCTCCGACGGTGGCGGTATCTACAGGCACTCTGTTAAGTCCCGCTATCTGATAAAGGGTCACTATCTTGCCGCGGTATTCCTTCTTGGAATGGTGATAGTCGCCGATTATGACCTCCTGATTTACCCTGATGGAGCCGCGCTCTATCTTTCCTATGGCTATTCTTCCTACATACTCGTTGTAGTCTATCGATGAAACAAGGAGCTGGAGCGGCTCATCCGGCTCCCCCTCGGGAGCGGGAATATACTCAAGTATCTTGTCAAAGAGCGGCACAAGGTCTGTTCCGGGAACATCCTCTGAAAGCGAGGCGGTTCCGTCACGACCAGAGCAGAAGAGTATCGGAGAATCGAGCTGCTCGTCAGAGGCGTCGAGATCCATCAAGAGCTCATAGCACTCGTCTATTACCTCTTTTATTCTGGCGTCGGGACGGTCTATCTTATTTATAACTATGATTACCCTGTGACCAAGCTCCAAAGCATGCTGCAATACAAATCTTGTCTGCGGCATAGGTCCCTCGGCTGCATCGACAAGGAGTATGACTCCGTCGACCATCTTGAGTATTCTCTCGACCTCTCCGCCGAAATCGGCATGGCCGGGGGTGTCTATGATATTTATCTTGACATCCTTATACATTACCGAGGTGTTCTTGGCGAGGATAGTTATTCCCCTCTCCCTCTCTATTGCGTTGGAGTCCATTACTCTCTCGTTTACCGTCTGGTTGGCTCTGAAGGTTCCGCTCTGCTTGAGCATGCCATCGACCAGAGTTGTCTTTCCGTGGTCAACATGAGCTATTATCGCAACATTTCTTAAGTCGTTCCTTACCAAAATATTTCCTCTTTTCTCTTTCCTGCATACAAATATACGGCTTTATTTAGTGCATTTATCCTAATTTAATTCACCCTGTATTATATACTCTGTCTTTTCAAAAATCAATAAGCCAATTCTACAAACTTCCCGCTCCAAGAGTGTTAAAATATAGGCTTTTGTGCGCAAAAGCGCCCCGAGTCAGGCGGTTTCAAGCCCGGAAATATCGCATACTATCAGCTTTGCGATCATTATTCCCATCGCAGCCGGAACAAATACCGCTGAGGCGGGGGCGTGACGCCCGTTGGAGTTATCCGCCGTGAGCCGAAGCGGCTCTTCCCTTGAATATACCACCCTGAGCTCCTTTATCCCGCGAAGCCTCAGCTCCCGCCTAAGAGTCCTCGCCAGCGGACATACCGAGGTCTTGTAGATATCAGTCGCCTCGAGCCGAGTAGGGTCGAGCTTGTTTCCCGCTCCCATCGCGCTCACGATAGGCACTCCCGCCGCCTTTGCCCTTGATATAAGCTCTATCTTTGAGCTCATTGTGTCGATGCAGTCCGCGATATATGTATATCCCCCCAAGGGGTACTTATCCGCGTTGTCAGGGGTGTAAAATACGTTTACGCATTCAACCTGCGCCAAGGGGTTTATGTCGAGTATCCTTTTTGCCATCGCCTCGGTCTTAAGCATTCCTGTGGTGCTTTCAAGCGCTATTATCTGCCTGTTGCGGTTAGTCTCACTGACGGTGTCGCTGTCAAAAAGGGTGATATGCCCTACTCCGCTGCGGGCGAGCATCTCCGCGACATACCCTCCTACTCCGCCTATTCCGAATACCGCAACGCTTGCCTCGCCGAGACTTTTCATCCCGTCTTGCCCGAATATTTGCTCGGCTCTTGAAAATATACCCATAGCTTAACTCCTGCCCAAAAAATTATCATTATAAATTTTACGCCTAATTATAGCACGCCCGCAAGCCTTTTGCAAAAAAAATCCGGGACAAAGCCCGGATCATGCCTGTTATTTAATTCAGACTCAGCTTTGGTACATGCCGTTCGCGTTCATATAGGCGTAGAGCTTCTCGCCGTGCTGCTGCTCCTCTGCCTGTATATGGTTCAGCGCCTTGCGCATATTCGTATCAGAAAACTCGAACACGCTGATGTCATAAAGGGAGGAGACATGCTTCTCCATGGCAAGGCAGTCCATCAGCAAGAACTTATCTATCTCCTCAGAGCGTCTGTCGGCATATCCGACGTTCTTGCACCAGCGATTGTTCTCGACCGTGAGACCGCCGCTTGGGATCTGCGGGGCAGTTCCGCCTATCATCGAGCTTACCGTGTCAAAGTGCTTTTTCTCACAGCCGGCTATCTCGCTGAACAGGTTTTTAAGCTCTGTCGAACACGCAGACTGAGAATACTTTGTATACTTGTCCATGCACAGCTTTTCCTGCTCCCTGAGTTCCTTTAAGAGTCCTGTTTCCTTCTGTGTCAGTGTCATAACAACATCTCCTTTATATAAGATGTCGTTATTATCTGCACATTTTCCCGGAATATTCCCTTTGCGCTATCCTATCTTTGCCACGTCATAGGGAGTGGTCTGATATACGAAGTAGTTCAGCCAGTTTGAATACAGCAAATTTGCGTGCGCGCGCCACTTCACAACCGGCTGCTTTGTGTCGTCGTCGTTCGGGAAGTAGTTCTCGGGGACGCTGATATCCAGTCCCTTGGCCTTGTCCCTGAAGTACTCCCTCGCAAGTGTGTCCGGGTCGTACTCAGCGTGACCGGTGATAAATATCTGCTTGCCCTCGTTGGTCATGCAGGCAAACACTCCCGCCTGTTTGCTTGTAGCCAACACCTTGAGCTCGGGACAGCTTTCGACATCCGCCGGGTCTACCGTCGAGTTTCTCGAGTGAGGCACATAGAACACATCGTCAAACCCTCGGAAAAGTATCGGGTTTTTGTAGTCCACCGTGTGCGGGAAAACGCCGAAAAGCTTCTTTGGCAAAAGATGCTTTTTGATGCCGAAGTGATAATACAGCCCCGCCTGCGCTCCCCAGCATATATGGAAGGTGGAGTGGACGTGGGTCTTGCTCCACTCGAATATCTCGCACAGCTCCTGCCAGTACTCGACCTCCTCGAACTCAAGATGCTCAACAGGCGCTCCTGTGACTATCATTCCGTCGAAGCGCTGATCCTTCACCTCATCGAAGGTCTTGTAAAAGCTGAACAAATGCTCTGCGGAGGTGTTTTTGGACATATGGCTCGCGGTGTGCATAAGCTCTATCTCGACCTGCAAAGGCGTGTTTCCCAAAAGCCTTGCGAGCTGCGTTTCCGTTTCCACCTTCGTGGGCATCAGATTGAGTATCAGTATCCTCAGCGGTCTTATGTCCTGAGTCAGCGCCCTCGTCTCGGTCATAACGAAAATATTCTCAGAGGCGAGCGTTTTTGCCGCAGGAAGGGTATTAGGTATTTTAATCGGCATTAACCGTGGTTCCTTTCTATAATCATGACAAAATACGGCGGTTATCCGGGTCAGACACGCCGCCGTATTCACTCGCTGATTTTGTTATCGCTTTGATTATCTGATTATCAGACCGACTCAAGCGCCTGTCTGATATCGTCTATGAGGTCCTCGGCGCTCTCGATTCCGCAGGAAAGCCTTACAAGATCAGGCGATACTCCGGCAGCCTTGAGCTCCTCGTCGTTCATCTGTCTGTGCGTTGCGCTCGCAGGGTGGAGGCAGCAGGTCCTTGCGTCCGCTACATGCGTCTCGATGGCGCAGAGCTTAAGATGCTTCATGAAGTTTTCCGCAGCCTTTCTTCCGCCCTTTACTCCGAAGCTTACAACTCCGCAGGAGCCGTTAGGCAGGTACTTTTTGCAAAGCTCGTGGTCTATGTTGCCCTCAAGGTCGGGATAGAACACCCAGCTTATCTTGTCGCTCGACTCAAGGAACTTCGCTACAGCCATGGCGTTCTCACAGTGGCGCGCCATTCTCACATGCAGGCTCTCAAGCCCGAGGTTGAGTAAATACGCGCTCTGGGGAGAGGGCGTGCAGCCGAAATCTCTCATGAGCTGAGCGGTCGCCTTGGTGATATAAGCGCCCGCCTGACCGAAGCGCTCGGCGTAGGTGATGCCGTGATAGCTCTCATCAGGGGTAGTAAGACCTGGGAACTTGTCGGCGTGAGCCATCCAGTCAAATTTTCCGGAATCGACTATGCAGCCGCCGACAGCGGAGCCGTGACCGTCCATATACTTGGTTGTGGAATGGGTGACTATATCCGCTCCCCACTCGAAGGGACGGCAGTTTACCGGCGTAGCAAAGGTGTTGTCTACGATAAGCGGAACCCCATGCCTGTGAGCCGCAGCGGCAAAGCGCTCTATATCAAGCACTCTGAGAGCGGGGTTTGCAATCGTTTCGCCGAAAACAGCCTTTGTGTTCGGCTTAAACGCCGCATCGAGCTCCTCGTCGGAGCAGTCGGGAGAGACAAAGGTAAAATCTATTCCCATCTTCTTCATTGTAACGGCGAAAAGATTGAAGGTTCCGCCGTAAATAGAGGACTCCGCCACGACGTGGTCGCCCTCGTTGGCTATGTTGAACACCGCAAAGAAGTTTGCCGCCTGTCCGGAGGAGGTGAGCATCGCAGCCGTTCCGCCCTCAAGCTCGCAGATCTTTCTTGCGACCATGTCGCAGGTGGGGTTCTGGAGCCTTGAATAGAAGTAGCCCTCGGCCTCAAGGTCGAAAAGCTTGCCCATATCCTCGCTGGTAGCGTACTTAAAGGTAGTAGACTGGATAATAGGTATCTGTCTCGGCTCGCCGTTGCCGGGAGTATAGCCTCCCTGTACGCACTTTGTTTCAATTCTCTGATTGCTCATATCTATAAGCCTTTCGTATAGTTTTATCAGACGGTCTGTCTCCAGCCTCTTGTGTCGGGACGCTTGCCCCACTGTATTCCGGTAAGCTCGTCGTAAAGCTTCTGGGTGAGCTCGCCTATCTTGCCTCCGCCTATCTCGAACACCTCGTCCTTATAGCGGAGCTTTCCGACAGGAGATACAACCGCGGCGGTTCCCGTTCCGAACACCTCTTCAAGCGTTCCGTTATGTGCGGCTTCGATAAGCTCGTCAACAGAAATCTTTCTCTCCTCGACTTCATAGCCCCAGTCGCGGCAGAGGGTCAGAACGGAATCTCTTGTGATTCCGGGGAGTATTGAGCCGTTGAGCATAGGTGTGACAACCTTGCCCGCAATCTTGAAGACGATATTCATCGCGCCGACTTCCTCTATGTACTTTCTCTCGACTCCGTCAAGCCACAGAACCTGAGAATAGCCGTCGTCGTGCGCCTTTACCTGAGCAGCTAAGGATGCGGCATAGTTTCCGCCCGTCTTGGCAAAGCCTATTCCGCCTCTTACCGCTCTTACATAGTCGTCCTCTATCCAAATGCCTACGGGAGCGAGCCCGCTCTCATAGTAGGCTCCGGAGGGAGAAAGTATGACCATGAAGAGGTAGCTCTTTGAGGGAGCGACTCCAAGATGGTCGTCGGTAGAGATGACAAAGGGTCTTATATAGAGCGAGGTTCCCGGCTCATCGGGTATCCAGTCGCGGTCTATGTCGACTACAGCCTTGACAGCCTGCACAAAGTCCTCCTCGGGAATGCTCGGAATGCAGAGCCTCTTATTTGAGTTGTTGGCGCGCTTCGCGTTCATGTCAGGTCTGAACAGATACACCTCGCCGTTGTCGCCCTTATATGCCTTTAAGCCCTCGAACATGGTCTGTCCGTAGTGGAACACCATTGCCGCAGGTGAAAGGGTGATATTATGGAAGGGTTCAATCCTTGCATCGTGCCAGCCCTGACCCTCGTCATAGTTCATTATGAACATGTGGTCGGTGAAAATATGTCCGAAGCCGAGCTTTTCACCCTTCGCAGGCTTTTTCTTTGGGTTCTGGGTCTTTTCTACTCTGATGTTAAGCATTGTTATCAGCTCCTAAACTTATTTATAGTTATATCCGGTCTCAAGTGCCTTGAGATTATAAGCAAGCATATCGGCGTGCTTGGCGGAAACTACCTTTTCAAGCGCGCTCTTTATGTCGTCAAAGCTGACGACCCCCGTCTCCCTTATCATCTTGCCCATCATTATCATGTTGGCAAGCGTGGGTATTCCCTCGTCCGCGGCAAGCTTTGTTGCGGGAATGTAGTACGCCTTGACGTCCTCGCGAGTAACCTTCCTGTCAATAAGGGTTGAATCGACAAATATCGACGCTCCCGGGACGGCGGCGTTCTCGTACTTATCGAGCGACGGCAGGTTCATGACCGCGAGTATGTCCGGATTGGATACTATCGGAGAGCCGACCGGCGTGTCCGAGACTATTACCGAGCAGTTGGCGGTTCCGCCTCTCATCTCCGGACCGTATGAGGGGAGCCAGCTTATCTCCTTGCCCTCAAGAAGTCCCTTATACGCCAAAAACTTTCCGGCAAACAGTATTCCCTGTCCTCCGAACCCGGCTATGAGAATCTGAGTATAAGCCATGTCACTTGCCCTCCTTGTTCGCCGATCTGTCCTTATAAACGCCGAGCGGATAATAGGGGATCATGTTCGTGTCTATCCATTCAAGCGCCTTTGAGGGCGTCATTCCCCAGTTCGTAGGGCAGGAGGAGATGACCTCGACAAGCGAGAAGCCCTTGCCGTTTATCTGGTTCTCAAACGCCTTTTTGATCGCCTTTTTGGCGCTCATGACGTTCTTGACGTTGTTGACCGCGACCCTCTCGATATATTCCGGTCCGTCAAGAGAGGACAAAAGCTCGCAAACCTTTATGGGATACCCCACGGTGTTCACATCTCTGCCGTAGGGCGAGGTCTGGGTGACCTGTCCGGGGAGAGAGGTAGGCGCCATCTGTCCGCCGGTCATTCCGTAGATCGCGTTGTTTATGAATATAACCGTAATATTTTCATTTCTTGTCGCCGCGTGAACCGTCTCAGCCATACCTATAGAGGCGAGGTCTCCGTCTCCCTGATAGGTAAAGATGATGTTATTGGGCATCGCCCTCTTGAGTCCGGTCGCAACTGCGGGCGCTCTGCCGTGAGCCGCCTCCACCATGTCGCAGGAGAAGTAGTTGTACGCCATGACCGCACAGCCTACCGGAGCTACTCCGACTGTATCGCCGAGTATTCCGAGCTCGTCTATAGCCTGAGCCACAAGACGGTGAACTATGCCGTGAGTACAGCCGGGGCAGTAGTGAAGAGGCGCGTCTGTAAGAGCCTTCGGCTTTTCAAATACTACCATCAGTTGTTCCCTCCTATCAATTCATCAAGTGTTTTAAGTATCTCTTCCGGAGCGGGTATCATTCCGCCAACTCTCGAGCAAAGGGCAACCGGTCTTAAGCATTCCTCGGCAAGCTTGATATCCTCTATCATCTGTCCCATAGAAAGCTCCACCGAGACAAACGCTTTGACCTTCTCGGCAGCAGCCGCTATAGCCTTCTTCGGGAATGGCCACAGGGTGATAGGTCTTATCATTCCGACCTTGACGCCCTTTGCACGCGCCGCGGTTATCGCGTTCTTTGCGACTCTCGCCGCTATTCCGAAGGCGACGATGCAGTACTCGGCGTCCTCCATCATGTACTCCTCATACATGACCTCGTTCTCCTCTACCAGCTTGTAGCGCTCAAATCTCTCGAGGTTCTTTCTTTCCAGCTCCTCGGGGACGAGGTAGAGCGAGTTTACTATGTTGTGCTCCCTGACGCCCTTGGTACCGGTCACAGCCCAGGGCTTGTTCGGCTTATACTCTACAGGCTCGGGCAGAACCACCGGCTCCATCATCTGTCCCATTGTTCCGTCCGCAAGTATCATCGCGGGTATGAGATACTTGTCTGAAAGATCAAACGCCTTTGCGGTCAGGTCAGCCATTTCCTGAACCGACGCGGGGGCTATTACTATAAGATGATAGTCTCCGTGTCCGCCGCCCTTTGTAGCCTGGAAGTAATCCGACTGCGAGGGCTGTATGCCGCCGAGTCCGGGGCCTCCTCTTTGCACATTGAGTATCAGCGCGGGAAGGTCTGAGCCGGCAAGATAGGATATGCCCTCCTGCTTGAGCGAAACTCCCGGGCTTGACGATGAGGTCATCGCCCTGAGTCCTGCGCTCGCAACTCCGTAGATCATGTTTATAGCGGCTATTTCGCTCTCAGCCTGCAAGAACGTTCCGCCTATTTTAGGCATCCTCTTCGCCATGTAGGCGGCAACCTCGGTCTGAGGAGTGATCGGGTATCCGAAATAGTGGCGGCAGCCTGCTCTTATCGCCGCCTCGGCAATAGCCTCGTTGCCCTTCATTAGTACCTTTTCTGACATAGCTTTATTCCTTTCCGCTGACTCTATTTTTCAACCGTAATGACGCAGTCGGGGCACATTGCAGCGCAGAAGGCGCAGCCTATGCACTTTGACTGATCGGTCATCTGAGCGGGATAGTGACCCTTTTTGTTGATCTTGTCCTTGGCGAGAACGAGTATTTTCTTGGGGCATGCCTCAACGCAAAGTCCGCAGCCCTTGCAGACGTCCTCCTTGAATGTTACCTTTGGCATCAGAACATCTCCTTAATTTTATCAATTTATATCAAAATATCTCTTCTGAAGCGTCATCGGGAAGACGTCCGGCAGCTTCAAATACCTTGCCACCCTGTCCTCCGCGCTTGTAAACAGTACCGGAAGCCCGGAAAGCTCGGACAGCCTGCGCGCCTCATGGACGCTTTCAAGCACCGTCTCAACGGTTGTTTCCCGCCCTAAGTTCGTGTTGTTTACAATGGCGGTAAAGCCTATTCCTCCCGCCGTCTCTATCTCCCGCATCACCTCGAGCGCCTCCTCGGCTCTTCTTGTCAGCGGGCGGCAGAAGTTTGCGACAAAAACCATCTCGTAGTCGTTTTCCTCAAGTATATACGGAGCGAAGCGCCCTAAAGCATACGCTCCCCTGTCGTCTCCGCCTATATCGAGAACGGCGTACCTCAAGCGGTTCTCCACAGCTCCGTAAAGCTCGGAGGGAAGCGCCGGAAGGTCAACATTAGAATTGGCAAATTCCGAGGATATTATCTGTATCCCCTCGCTCTCGAGCAGCTCGGTGCTGTCCTTAGTGCGAAAATACGGGTTGACTATATCGAGGTCGGCTATGACCACCTGCTTGCCGCCGGCTCTGAGCATCTGCGCGTAGTTTACCGCTATATTCGTCTTGCCGCTCCCGTAATGTCCGGCAAAAAGCGTTACTCTTCTTATTCTCGTATCCATGCACCTCCTGCCGTCGTCAAGCCTAAGCTCCTATGCTAAAACAATCCGCCCCAAAGACGCTTATCCTTGAGGCGTTAGAAAAATCCTTGACCTTTGCTCAAACCATACGCGCTCTGCAAGCCTTGTTCAGTCTTCTCGCGCTTTTATGATTTACCGCGATTATTCTATCACACCTTAGCGGGAATGTCAACAATTACAGCCTGCCGTATTTGTATAAAATGACGCTGTGCCGCAGGATTTTCCGCAAGCAGCCGCTTCCGGGCCTGAAATGTACGCATCATTTGCCGGCCGGTATCATCAAAGGGCGTTTCTTCTTATCTTGCCGCTGATGGTCTTGGGCAGCTCGTCCTTGAATTCGATTATTCTGGGATACTTGTAGGGGGCGGTGTGATTCTTGACATAGTTCTGGATCTCCTTCTTGAGCTCCTCGCTCGGAACCGTACCCTTTGTCAGAACTATGCTCGCCTTGACGACCTGACCTCTTACCTCGTCAGGAACGCCGGAAACTCCGCACTCAAGCACATAAGGCAGCTCCATGAGAACGCTCTCGATCTCGAAGGGACCGATGCGGTAACCGGAGGATTTGATAACGTCGTCGATCCTCGATACATAGTAGAAATAGCCGTCCTCGTCGCGCCATGCCGTATCGCAGGTGTGATACAGTCCGTCGTGCCATACATCGTCAGTCTTTTCCTGATCCCTGTAGTAGCCCTTGAAGAGTCCGCAGGGGTTGCCCTTGTCGGTGCGGATAACTATCTCGCCGACCTCGCCGGGTCCGCAGGGGTTGCCGTCCGGGTCTACTATATCGACGTCATACTGAGGCGTGGGCTTGCCCATAGAGCCGAGCTTTGGCGTCATTCCGCAGAGATTCGCCATGATGAGGGTGGTCTCGGTCTGGCCGAAGCCCTCCATTATCTCAAGACCGGTGGCTTCCTTGAATCTCTTGGATACCTCGGGGTTAAGAGCCTCGCCCGCCGTGGTCATGTGCTTTATTGATGAGAGGTCGTACTTCGAGATGTCCTCCTTGATGAGCATTCTGAGCATTGTCGGAGGAGCGCAGAAGGTGGTTATCTGGTACTTGGCGAAGAGCGGAAGGATGTCGTGGGCGTCAAACTTGTCGAAGTCATAGACAAACACCGCACCCTCGCAGAGCCACTGCCCGTAGAGCTTGCCCCAGAGCGACTTGCCCCAGCCGGTATCCGAGATTGTCAGGTGGAGTCCGTCACGCTCGCAGCAGTGCCAATATCTGGCGGTCACATAGTGACCGAGAGCGTAGGTGTGAGCGTGCTGAGCCATCTTGGGGTTGCCGGTGGTTCCAGATGTGAAGAACATCAGAGCCGGCTCGCTGCCTGCCGGGCAGTCGTCAGGACGGTCAAACTTCTCGCTGTAAAGCTGGTATTCGCTGTTGAGGCTTCTCCAGCCTTCCCTCTCTCCGTTGACCATGATGAGATGCTTAACGCTCGGGCACTGCTTAGCCGCTGCCTCCGCGATCTCGGCGGTATCGCCGTCGGCGGTGCAGACAAGAGCGGAAACTCCGGCGGAGTTGAATCTGTATACAAAATCATGCTCCTTGAGCTGATTGGTGGCGGGGATAGCGATAGCGCCCAGCTTGTGGAGCGCAACCATGCAGAACCAGAACTGATAATGCCTCTTGAGAACAAGCATTACCTTGTCTCCTCTGCCGATACCGAGAGACTTGAAGTAGTTTGCGACCTGATTTGACGCGCGCTTTATGTCCCTGAAGGTAAATCTGCGCTCGTTGTGATGCTTATCTACATGAAGCATCGCGAGCTTATCCGGGTACTTGTCTGCTATCGCGTCTACAATGTCAAAGCCGAAGTTGAAGCTCTCGGTGTTCTTGAAGTGGATGCCCTTGAGCGCGCCGTACTCGTCCTCCACGGTGTCGATAAACCTCTGGCAGATGAGCTGCTCGGACTTTCCCGCCTGGATCACCTTCTCGCGAATCTCTTCTTCCTTTTCCTCTTCTCCGGGAAGAACCACCGCTAAGAACACGCAGTCCTTGCCGTCTACTGCGATCATGCCGTGAGGAGTGGAGGAATTGTAGTAGATGCTGTCTCCCTCGTGGAGAACCTCGACATGCTTTCCTACCTGAACCTTCAGGCTTCCGCTTATGATAAGGTCGAATTCCTGACCGTTATGCGTAGTCAGATTGATAGGCTGGTGCTGCTGGGCGGCGGAATACTCGTACTTTACCCAGTAGGGCTCGGCGATCTTGCCCTTGAACATAGGCGCAAGGTTGGAGATGTCTATACCGGGCTCCTTCGCAGTCTTCTGACCCTGTCCCTTCCTTGTCACCGTGTAGGACGTCAGCCTCTCGGCGTTGTGTCCTTCGATAAGGTCCGTAAGGTCAATGTCGAAGGCAAGCGCGCACTTGTGTATAAACGTAAACGGAAGATCCTCCTCGGCAGCCTCGTACCTGAGGTATTCTTCCTCGGTCACCTCCGTCTTCTCGGCCATCTCGGCGGCGGTCCAGCCCATGATATCCCTCATGCCCCTGATACGAGCGGCGATATCCATAAGTCTTGTCTGAGAATTTGTCGGCATAAGTTTTTCTCCTTCCAGAAAATAACAGATGATTTTTATTGAGACGCAAAAAAGCCCGTCTCAAATTTCTTTGAGACGAGCAGCAAATACTGATATCATTGCTTTTGCCCGCGGTACCACTCAAATTGCGCTTAAACAAGCGCCACTCAGGCTCTGACAAGCCGTATACATTAACGCAGTAGTAACGAAAGACGCCTACCCGCACAATCGCGCTCGGGTCTTCTGCTCGGAAGTGATGGGATAAGACGCTGCACCTGCCGGCTCACACCACTCCCGGCTCGCTTTAAGCGCATCCTGCGAACTCTCCGTCTTCGTCATCGCATTTATTGCCTCATATTTTATCACCTGAATTTTGAGTTGTCAATCTGGCGTTTTGCACAATTAATTATTTGCGTATACATGCAATATCCACAATGCTATTCTCCCAATCCAAGCTTAAACAGCCTGTTAGCGTTTTTCCAGAGGATGTTTTCAAGCTCATTCTCGTCAAGTCCGAGTGCATACAGCTTCCTAAGCTCCTCCGCAGGGTTCCAAAGCGGGAAATCGGTTCCGAAGAGCACCCTGTCCGTGCCGTAGCTGAGAATAATTTCCCTTCCTCTTTCCGGGGTCATGGCGTAAAGGCTGGACGAGCTGTCCACATAAAAGTTAGGGAAACCGCATAGCATGCTGACCGCTTCATCCCAGACGGTATAGCCGCCAAGATGAGCGCCTATGAGCTTCAGTCCGGGAAATGTTTCGAGCACCGGCCTTATTCTGTTAGGGTTAGAGCAATCAAATCTCGAGTCTCCGGCGTGTATAAGGACAGGCAGACCCATATCCTCGCATATCTCGTAGATCTTAAGACAGCGGTAGTCGTCCAGCTTATAGCCCTGGATATCGTGGTGAAGCTTTACTCCCCTAAGCCCGAGCTCGACAAGATGCTTTATATCGCCCTTTATATCGTCGCTCTCAGGGTGGGCTGTGCCGAGACCGACAAACAGCCCTCCACCGTTCATGACCTCCATTGCGATAAACTCGTTTATCGAGCGAACCTGAGCCGGCTTTGTCGCAACAGAGAATATCACCGATCTGGTTATCCCCGCATAGGCGTCCAGCCGTCTGACAGTCTCAGCCCTGCCGTCATACAGCACGGGTATGTTATAAAATTTTCCTATCCCGCTTGAAGCCTTATCAGCTATTTTGTCGGGATATATATGACAATGGCAATCGACAATTTCCTTCATCGAACTTGCTGTCACTCCTTAGCTTAACCTACGTCCTGTATGAGACGATGCGGCTTCTTCTGGTAAGGCTCTCCCATCGAGCTGTCATATGTCTTCATGGGACCTATCAGCGACTTCTCAAGCGTCACTCCCGGCGCAAGGAGCACCAGCTTCTGCAAAACGGCGTTCTGATCCATTCCCCAGACGCGCAGCCTGTGCTCGCCGCGGCTGAGTGATATGGGCAGCTTGGCTATCCTTCCGCCCTGCTCTATGGTCGCGAACCATTGCCAGCTCACTCCCGAGACGTAGCCCTTGCCCTGGATGTTGAGCGGCGTTATGTCCCCGCCGTCGAGCTGCACGCCTATATTGAGGTGCGTGCCGTCGTCAAAGGAGACGTTGTTTCCCTGACCCACATAAACAGCAAGAGTGTACTTCGCGTCCGACGGGACGCAAATATTGTATTCAAGCCACGGACCCTTTCCCGCCGGGAAGGAAGGCGTATATGTCGGAAGCATCTTTACCGACACCTGCGTCTTGCCGTAGCCCTCGAGCACAGTCCAGCGCACTTCCTCGCTCGAGCCGCACGCAGCCCAGCCGTCCGCGTATACGCTCATGATTCCGTTTGACATATAGTGAAGCTTCTCGGTTTTCGAGCTTATATCCACTACACGCGCGTCCACCCTTATTGACACGCTCTCATTTTCCGAGCTGACGGTAATACTGCCGGTTCTGTCAGAGCTTAGCTTCGACCAGTCTATGCTGACGGCAAAGCTATGCGAGACCTCATATTCTCCGCTCATTCCGCCGTCTATGAGTATAAAGTCATCCGAGACGCCTATAGTATACCTTACCTTTTTGGCTCCGCCGTTAGTCAGATTTACCATATACGCCTGCTTTTCGCTCGACTGGAACGCGGGCAAAGCCGCCTCGCCGCAGCAGTAGCCCTGCTCGGACTCAGGCAGGTCTACTATCAGCTTAGGCTCTGCCTCCGGCTCTACCCTCTCGGGGACTATCTTGATAGCCGACTGTCCGTTCCAGCTCGAGTAGTTCATATGCGCCTGAGCGGTCACCCTGCCAAGAACGGGGTCTACATACTCCTTGCAATAGTCGGGAGAGGCTATCATGATGCCGTGCCATTTCGCAACGCCGTTCAGATCCTTTCCAAGGACTCCGTACTCGGCGGTAAGCTCCTCATCATAGCTCAAATATTTCTCAATAAGGTCGGCGTAATGGTTTGCCAAGGTCGAGCCGCGCTTTGCGTACAGCTTATTCAGCCCGAACATGATCTGGATTCTCACCACATTCGCGGAAGCAACCGCGGGGTAGTATACAAGCTGGTAAAACGGTATGTAGCAATCAGTTTCCCTGCTTATCTTACTCTTCAGTGCGTCGGCACGCTTGATTATGCTGTCTATCAGCTCAAGGCGGCAGGCTGCGTCGTTATAGTGGGTCAGGCTGTAGCTGCACTCGCCCTCAGCCTTGAGGGTCTCAGGCTTGCAGACGCCGTTTAACCACGAGTAGTCATAGATAAGCTGCGCCATGACCGAGGCGTCCTCGTCCGATACCTCCGGATAGGCAGCGAACTGCTCTTTAACCCACCTGCGAGCGTATTCATCCGCATTGTTTGGGTTAGTCGTGCCGTACTTCTCGAAGTCATACGCAAGATCCATGAAATAGCTCAGAGGAAGCTCCATCGGTCTGAGGTCGCCGACATTAACTATCCACGCATCGTCGATTCCGTACTCATAAGCCTGCGTAAGGTTCTCCCATGAGCGCTGGAGCGGCATGGTATTTATCCACATCGAGGTCTTGGGGCTGCCGACGTAGTCGAAGTGGTAGTAAAGACCCCAGTTGAATTTATCCTTCTGCGAAAGCTCGGGCAAGGTGCGCAGGTAGCCGTTATTGTCCTCACAGAGCATGACTATGCGGTTGGTGTCCGCGCCGAGGAGACCCGCCACCTCCGGGTCGTCCCTTAAGCCGTGTCCCTTTGCCGCCTCGGGGTCATTTCTCGAGCCGCCGTACCAGCAGTTTTCGACCTCCTTATACACAGCGAGCAGCAGCGGCGTGTTCTCGACGCCATGCTCGCCCAAAATCCTGTACTGGGTCTTAAGAACCGCCTTTAAAAGCTCTATGTTTTCCTCGGTGGTAAGCGTTCTGCCGGTGTTATCTATAAGAACCGAGTCGTTTTCTCCCCTCATGCCTATGGTCAAAAGGTTATTGAAGCCGCCGTTTCGGTAGATAGCGTCGCTCCAGAACGCCTCAAGGTTATTCGGGTTCAAAAGGTAGTTCCACACCTTCTGACCCTTGTCTGTCGGTATAGCCGGGTCGCGGTAGGTGATATTCTTGCTCCAGTAGCCCTGAAGCATACCCCACTCCCCTCCGCTTCTCGCCATAGGCTCATGGTGGGACGCTCCCACAGTTATGCCGTACCTGTCGGCCAGAACCGCGTTAGCGAGGCTCATCGGGTACTCCCCCGGCTTGATATATGAATTTGAGGTATTGCGGATGTTTGTGTCCGGATAGGAATAGGGTATATCCTCCCCGGGATGGCTGTCGCAGTACATAAGTCCGCCTAATTTGTAGTGATACTTCTTCTCAAGCTCGGCAAACTTGCCTGTCACTCCCTCCATTCCGTCCCAGCTGAAGTTATTAGACCACATTGCGGGCCACATGTAGTTGCCCTTGAGCCTGAGTATGAGCTTGAATATCTCGTCGTAGAACATGTAGTTGAGTCCGCCGAAATGACTGTCGGCAAAGCCGTTGAGGCAGGGGTTTTCGTCGTTCATGAAAAATCCCCTGAAGTTCACCGACGGACGCTTTGATACCGTCTCAAGAGCCGAAGCGCTGACCCTGAGCTCCTCTTTTTTTACCGGCTTGATGTCCGCCCACCATATCCACGGGCTGACCCCGAAGATATCCTGAGTGATGTGGAATATGCCATAGACAGCTCCGCGCTTATCCGAGCCGGCTATTACAACCTTGGTGCGTTCGCCCTCCGATACCACCCTTATCTCATATCTTTCCCAATCTGAAGACTTGAAGCTTCCGCCGCTCGCGGATATATGCCACTCCACGCCCTGCGCGGCTATCAGCTCGTCTCCTATGACGCCGGCTATGACATATACGCCGCTTTTCGGCTCCTCGGAAGCTATCGCCGGTCTCACACCGGTCAGCGCCTCGATATCATCGCAGTACGCCTCGGCTATCAGCGACAGCGAGTCGTAGCCGCTTCCGTTCGGATCAAGGTAGATAGGAGCAGCCGCTCCCGTTTTCGATGAAGCGAATAGTATTTCTTTCATATGTGTACCTCCGTTGACAGCTATAATCATCCTTGCTAAATTATATATGATGCAAAGAAATATTTCAAGGAAACGGCGGGAAAAAATCAAAAAAGAGCTTCGGGTGTTCCCCGAAGCCCTGATTTTCAAAATATATTCGCTCAGTACGGCAAAGCCCGCCATACGGCGTTGCATCAGCAAAAGTTACATGACCTCTACCTGAGGCTGAGCGCCGGCACCGGAAGCGGCGTCATCATAGAACTTCGCCTGCACAAGCCCGACAAATATCGGGGAAAACGCCGAGAAAAGCACAATCAGGACGAACAGAACAAACGCGAACAGCACCCCGATGTAAGGAATCGATGCGAACAGGCCGATGACAAGCACGCATACAAAGAACGCAAGATACACAAACACATCCGCCCAGAACATCTTTCCCTTCAGACCGTTGGTCATCTTCATAGAGAGCTTGATAGCCTCGGTCGCTCCGACGTCAGGTCTTGTCATCAGTATGTATGGAGTGAATCTGTAGGAATACGCCTTGATTATCGCGAAGACTATTCCGACTATCGGGATAAGTCCCCAGATAAATATCCAAAGATGCATCCAAGCCATTCCTCCGGCAACTCTCTTGAAGTTGTTGAAGCCGGCGAACAGGTCGGCTGACGATACGCTCTGACCCCTCAGACCCTTGAGCATGAGGGCGGCGAGGCTCGCCTCAAGGGTTATGACGATAGGAATGCTGATTATCGGCAGCACGCCGAAATAGGTCGCGAGAGCCGACAGCAACCCGCTCATAAGCGACAGACCCCACAAAAGAATCGGCTTCTTGGAAAGCACCTGGGCGGCGGCCTTGTAATTAGCTATTATTGAGTTCATATTTCTTCCCCCTATAAATATTTTTCTGAGAATATTAGCCAACCTAATTATATCACTACATGAAACTTATGTCAATATTGACATATGACTTTATTTCTCATAATTCGGCTTTTTAAGCTAATAATATCAGATTCGTTGCTTTTTGCCTTTCTTCAGAATAAAAGTCCCGTTTGCGCCTGCTTGACTACAGTTAATATTACTCATGCAGGTTTTATTATATGTGCGCTCAAGACGTTTTACTGAAATTCTTTACAACGGGGGTTATTCGTGATACAATTATAAATAACGCGTATGCTGGGGGACTATCCTCCTCAAAGATAATAATTTGTTAAAAGGCGGTATAAAAATGGAGTATAAAATATCTGATAAATTTGTAAACATGAAGCCCTCCGCCATAAGGGAAATATTTAAGAGCCTCGGCAAGCCGGGCTGCATAAGCTTTGCCGCCGGAAACCCGAGTCCCGAGTCCTTCCCGGTCGAGGAAATAAGAAAAATAACCTCCCGGATACTCTCCGAGGAGCCTATAACCGCTCTCCAGTACGGCGTGACAGAGGGATATCCGAAGCTGCGCGAGCTGGTCAGCGCGCGCTTAAAAAGAGTGTACGGCATCGGCAGTGACGACGACGAAACCATCATCGTGTCCGGCGGTCAGCAGGGAATAGAGCTTACCTGCAAGGTCATGTGCAACGAGGGAGACGTGGTCATCTCGGAAAACCCGAGCTTTATAGGCGCTCTCAACGCTTTCCGCTCTCTTGGCGCAAAGCTCGTCGGCGTGCCCCTGGGAGACGACGGAATGGATATCGCCGCGCTTGAGAAAGCCCTCGCCGAAAATCCCAACGCCAAGATTATCTACACTATCCCGTCCTTCCAGAACCCCGCCGGAATAACCTCTACCCTTGAGAACAGAAAGGCTGTATATGCACTCGCGTCAAAGTATGACGTTGTCATAATAGAGGACAATCCCTACGGAGACCTCAGATTCTCGGGCGAGGATGTTCCGACCTACAAGAGCTTTGACACCGAGGGACGAGTGGTTTACTGCGGCTCGTTCTCAAAAATTCTTTCAGCCGGAATACGCATAGGCACTCTTACCGCAAACAAGGCGCTTGTCAGCAAGATAGTAGTCGCAAAACAGGTCGAGGACGTTCACACCAACATGTTCTTCCAGATGGTCTGCGCCAAATACATGTCCGAGTACGACCTCGAGGAGCACATAGCCAAAATAAGAAAGCTTTACAGCCACAAGGCGGGGCTCATGATCAGCGCGCTCGAGAAATTTATGCCATCCGATGTCAAGTTTACTCGCCCTGACGGCGGAATATTCCTGTGGTGCAGCCTGCCTGAGGGCTATGACCTCGGCGAATTCATAAAGCGCTGCTCGGAAAAGAATGTGTTTGTGGTCCCCGGAACGGCGTTCTTGCCAGATGAGTCTGAAACCACACGCTCGTTCAGACTCAATTACTCGATGCCCTCAGACGAAGAGATAACAAGAGGTATCAAGCTTCTTGCAGACGTCGTCGCCGAGATGAGATGATCCCACGCCCTAAATAAAGCTAACGCCCCCGACCCTTCCTTGACGGAAGAGCCGGGGGTTAAATTTATCCGCACCGCGTTGAGCCTTAAATTCACGCTGCCGGCGACAAGGCTCTATTGTTCATCGCACGCCAAAATATCCGTTACTTCGGCGGTGTCGCCCGCGACCCTAAAGCGCACCGAAAATCCGCCGTACTCAAAAGCGTACTCGCGGTACGCATCGTGCTGATACGCGGGACGAGGGTCGTTTTTCAGCATCTGCACAACCGCTCTCATGGTCTCCTCAGGCATTTTCCCCGCCAAGCCGTCAGGAACGCTCACCTTGAGTCCGTATCCACTGTATTCATCCGAAAAGCTGCACTCCGCCTCCGGGTGGGAGTCGGAGTATTTTACATACGGCTTTATATCAAATATCGGCGTGCCGTTCATGAGGTCGGCGCCGGCAACCTCAAGCACCCTGCCGTATTTTTCGGTATCCCTGACGCATATTAGACGGACGCAGGAAAGACCCATTGAGTTAGGTCTAAAGGGCGAGCGCGTTGCAAATACTCCCACCCGTTTATTTCCTCCGAGTCTCGGCGGTCTCACAGTCGGGCGAAAGCTATCCCTTAGTGACTCGGAAAACTGCCATATCAGCCATATGTGGCTATACTCCTCTATGCCGCGAAGAGCGTCGGGATTTCTAAACTGCGGCTCAAATATTATCGTAGAGCTTACTCCCTCGAGCAGACCGCTCTGCCTCGGTATGCCGAATTTGGAATTGAACTCGTTCTGTATGCGCGCTACCGGCTTAATCACAAACTCCCCCGACATCTTACATCCACTTCCTTTACGTCTTATAAACTGACTCAACCCGCTGACACCTGAATCATGTCCGAGTCTTTTTGACCGCCGCTCTCTCAGCAGACAGGACGCCTTCCTCTGCGGCGGATATAACGCTGTAAAAAGTATATCAGTATTATTCTCTTATTTCAACCCCGCGCACCCCGCCGCCCTGCGCCTCATATAATGCTTAAGAGGTGATTCAATGTCAAATGTCGTCATTATGGCGCTGGTGGCTACCTTGGGAACATGGATGGTAACCGCTCTCGGTGCCCTGACAGTCATTTTCTTTAAGGCGGCAAACCAGAAAATACTAAACCTTATGCTTGGCTTTGCAGCCGGCGTAATGATTGCCGCAAGCTTTTGGTCGCTTTTGCAGCCGGCGATCGAAAGAGCGGAGCTGTACCTATCAACACCGGCATGGATAGTGGCAACTGCCGGCTTTTTATGCGGAGCTGCATTCCTTTGGGCGTCGGACAAAATAGTGAGCTATGCCCGAAGAACCCAGAAAAGCTCCTTTCCCGCAGCCGGTTCAAGACATAACAGGCTCATACTTCTCGTCCTGTCCATAACCCTTCACAATATCCCGGAGGGTCTTGCGGTAGGAGTGGCGTTCGGAGCTCTGCACAACGGCTCAGGCGACCCGGAGTCGCTGATGGGCGCGGTAGTTATCGCCATGGGCATAGGACTCCAAAACTTCCCGGAGGGTGCGGCGGTGTCCCTGCCTCTAAGGCGCGAGGGCCTCTCAAGGACAAAGAGCTTCCTTATCGGTCAGGCATCCGGAATTGTAGAGCCCATAGCGGGAGTCATTGGCGCCAGCATGGTGGTTCACATACAATCAATGCTCCCCTTTACGCTCGCTTTTGCGGCAGGAGCGATGATTCTTGTCGCGGTGCACGAGCTTATACCCGAATGTCAGAAAAATCAGGACGCCGACCCCTACCTCGCAACCTCGGGAATAGTAGCGGGCTTCGCCGTAATGATGCTTCTTGACGTAGCACTTGGCTGATAATTGAACCTGCGTCGCTCCCATATACTAAAAAAGCTGCGTCAAAAAGCGGTATCGCCCTTTGACGCAGCTTTACTTCATTTTCAAAACATGTAATACAGAGCAAGAAATATCAGCGCAAGCAAAAGCGTGCACAGTCCGACAGCAAGCCACTCCTTGAGCCAAGGCTTTCTTTCCTCAGCCTTCCTGACCTTGAAGTCGTAGAAGGCTTCAAACTCTTTTCTTCTTGAGGTGAAAGGCTTTATCAGGCTGTCAATGCCGTAGCTCATCATATCGTATGCTCCCTTTGACTTGATCCAGCTGAGAACCCCGATACCGGCAAGCAGCACGCCCGCCACCACAAGGCAGTCGGATATGCGTCCCATCAGCTCCGCGAGGCTCTCCTGCGAAAAGACCTCCCTGTAGTAAGCGCAGACCGCAGCTACCACCGCCGCGGCAATAAGCGCGCTTATATACCTGTATTTATTGCCTTTAAGCATACCGTATTACTTCAATATCTTCATATATCTCTCATACTCCGCCTGGTTGCACTGAACGAAGTGACCCGGCTTTACCTCCCTGAACGAGGGCTTGTCAACCGAGTAGTCGTGCTCGGCAAGGGGATTGTATGAGATTCTCTTTCTCTGCTTCTCATATATCGGGTCGGGAAGAGGTATCGCCGAAAGAAGCGAGCGGGTGTATGGGTGCAAAGGATTGAGGAACAGCTCGTCTGAGGGAGCGAGCTCCACCATCTTTCCGTAGTACATAACTCCTATCCTGTCCGAGAAATACTTTACTACCGACAGGTCGTGCGCTATGAACATTATCGTTAGTCCGAAGCGATCACGAAGATCGTTGAGAAGATTTATTACCTGAGCCTGAATCGAAACGTCAAGAGCTGATACCGGCTCGTCTGCGATTATCAGGTCAGGGTTCATTATAATGGATCTCGCGACGCCGATACGCTGACGCTGTCCGCCGGAAAACTCGTGCGGATAACGGCTGGCGTGCTCAGGTACAAGCCCTACCAGTTCAAGCATCTCGTATACCTTCTGGTTAATGACCTTCTGGTTCCTCTCGCCCTGAATTACAAGTCCCTCGGAAATTATTTCGCGAACCGTCATTCTGGGGTCCAAGGAAGCTATCGGGTCCTGGAAGATCATCTGGATCTGGGTGACGAGCTTTGTACGCTGCGCTTTTCTGAGCTCGTTTTTATACTCGGCAGTTATTTTAGCCTTTTCGGCAGGAGACGCTTTTTCAATAAGCGGAAGATACTTTGCGTTTACCGCTTCAACAAGCTTCTCGGAGTACTCCTTGTCGCAGTTCTTCTGGTCGTAGTTTGCAGCCTTTATCTTCTCCTGCTGCTCCTTGACTATCGCCTGATATTCCGCCTTTATCTTTGCAGCTTCATCTCCGGATGCGCTCTTTAGCTTCTCGCTCATTTGAGCTCTCGCCTTCTTGATGGCGTCCCTATAGCTGCGAGTTCCCGCGCATATTCTGACGCCCTTGAAGATAACGTCTCCGGAGGTTATATTATAGAGCTTGATTATTGAGCGTCCGGTGGTCGTCTTTCCGCAGCCCGACTCGCCGACCAGACCGAATACCTCGCCCTTCTTGATGTCGAAGCTTACGTCGTCAACCGCCTTAAGCTCGCTCTGTCCCATCTTGAAGTATTGGCAGAGGTGGTTAACCCTGAGAAGAACATCGGATTCAAGCTCAACATCCACTTTTTTGTTAAGTTCGTTATTGCTCATCGCCTGTTCCCCTCTTTTCCTGCATTCTCTTGATTCTGTTCAGTATTATCTTAGGAGGATCGACCTTTGGCGCGTCGGGATGCAGCAGCCATGTGGCGGCATAGTGAGTATCCGATATCTTGAACATCGGAGGCTGACGCTCAAAGTCAATCTTCATCGCGTACTTGTTTCTCGGTGCAAACGCGTCGCCCTTAGGCGGGTAAATCATGTTCGGAGGCGTTCCGGGAATAGCCTCAAGCCTTTCGTTGGTGTCAAGGTCTGGCATGGAGGAAAGAAGCGCCCATGTGTATGGGTGAGCGGAATGGTAGAATATGTCCTCCGAGGTTCCGTATTCTACTATTTTTCCCGCGTACATTACCGCTATCCTGTCCGCCATATTCGCAACTACGCCCAAATCGTGAGTGATGAATATTACGGAGAGCTTTCTCTCATCCTTAAGCTTGTTTATAAGCTCGAGTATCTGAGACTGAATGGTAACGTCGAGCGCGGTCGTAGGCTCGTCGCAGATAAGTATATCGGGGTCGGCCGCCAAAGCGATAGCTATAACTATGCGCTGGCGCATACCTCCCGAGAACTCAAAGGGATACTGGTTGTATCTCTTTCTCGGCTCTGCTATTCCAACCTCTTCCATAAGCTTTATGGCTCTCGCCTTTGCTATTTTCTTTGTTACCTTGTTGACCACTCCGGAGGCGTTAGCCTTCAGATAATCTATGGCGTCTACCGTCTCTGCTGCGTAGTCTCTCATGGGAGCGGCTTTAAGCGACTCCTCGTAGTGGTCTATAAGCCTGTAGATCTGGTAAGATATATTATCCTTGGCGCGATCAAGATCTATTATAGCGGGAGCCGGAATGGTGTAGTCTGGTGTCTTGCCCCTTGCGGCCTTTTTGTCGTACTTGGCCTTTGCCTTGTCGTACTTAGCCTGCTCAGTCTTGTTCTTGACAATCGCGTTGAAGTAGACGTCTATATCCGACTTGAGGGCTGACGCAAATGTGTAGGTCAGGCTGTCCTTGACGATCTCAAGCCTGTTGATGCAGGCGTTTACCTTCGCTGAAAGCTCTTTTGCAGCAGCGTGACACTCCGCCTTGTTCAGCTCAGGCTTCTCAAACACCGATACCTTAGCTCTCAGCGCCTCTATAGCCTTGCGCTTATTTTCGTATGATTTCTTCGCTGAAAGCTCTATTCCCTGACGTGCCTTTGAGATAAAGTCGAGCATGAAGTTGTCGTCGAGGTACTTGCGCAGGTATACGTTGAGCTCGCTTACCCCCATCTTGGGAAGCGGCTGACCTGAGAAGGTGACATAGTATCCCATCGCAAAGAAGTTTGGCATCTCAAACGCTATTGCCTCGTCAAGAATCGACTTGATTTTGCGAAGATTGGTTATAATCTCGGAGTAGTCCCTTGTTTTCTTAGCCTTTGAATGCAGAGCCGGCATGGCGTTTACAAGCTCGTTCAGCGAATCTGCCTTATCCTTGACTACATACTCCTGAACGGATGCCTTGGCGTTTTTGGATATTTCCTTGAGCGCAAACGGAAGATCCTTTGCCGCGTTCTTTTCAAGCTGGAATACCAGCTCTGATATGTCGCTTGAAGCCTCCTGCGCCGCCTCATGAGCCACGTTGTAGGCCGACTCCAGATCAAGATGCTTATACTCGAACTTATCGAAATTGCGGCACATGCTGTCTATCTCAGACTCGACAGAGGAGTTTCCCGAGGCAATCGCCTCCCTCATGCTTGCGTCCAGATTCTTAAGATAAGTGTTGAAGTTGGTGCGGCTCTCGCGCTGTCTTGCCTTTCCCTTGAGTATCATAGCCTCAGTGAGCTGTCTTCCTATCTTAACGATAGGATTAAGGCTGGACATCGGGTCCTGGAAGATCATCGCTATCTTGTCGCCGCGGATCTTATGGAAATCCTCCTCCGATATCTTAAGGAGATCCTTGCCGTCGTATATTATCTCTCCGCCCTCGATTATGGCGTTGCCGGCGAGTATTCCCAAAATCGCCTTCGAGGTTACCGATTTGCCTGAGCCAGACTCGCCTACAATAGAGAGGGTCTCGCCCTTGGCAAGATCAAAGCTGATGTTTCTTACAGCCTGCACCTTGCCGTTAGTGGTGCGGAAGGATATCGTGAGGTCTTTAACATGAAGCTTGTTTTCCATATCAGTCCTCCACTCCTCTCGTTGACGGGTTGAACGCATCTCTCAAGCCGTTGCCGAAGAGATTGAATGCAATCAGCAAAAGCGCAAAGTATAAAGCCGGGAAGAACATAGCGTGTGGCGAGCTCGAGATAGATGTCTGACCCTGAGACAGAAGAGTTCCTATGCTCGTGCCGGCAAAAGCTGAAATGTTTACTATTCCGAGGTATGTAAGAGAGGTCTCGGAGCTTATTACGCTCGGTATTACAAGCGCACAGCTCGTTACAATGGTTCCGAGCGAATTTGGGAAGATGTGCTTGAACATCAGCCGCCAGTCGGACGCGCCCAGCGTCCTTGCCGCCATTACAAACTCCTGACCCTTGAATCTATAGAACTGCTTTCTTGTGAGCGCCGCCATACCTATCCATCCCGTAAGCACAAACGCGAACAGGAAGGACGGCACAATTCCTACCTTTTGCGCCAAGTGCAGCTGGAAGAGAACCGCTACCACTATGAACGGTACGCCGGAAAGTATATCCGAGATTCTGTCCATGATAAGATCGATGTAGCCGCCGTAGTAGCCCTGAATAGCTCCGTAAATCGCACCGATAGTGAGGTTGATGGCGGAAACGATAATTGCGAATATTATCGAGAATCTCGAGCCTATTCCTATAGCGAGGAACAGATCCATGCCCATTGAGTTCGTACCGAAGATGTAGAACGGCTCATGTCCGTTTACATACTGGTAATAGTTGTAGTAGCACATACGAACCTGAACGGCTCCGGACTTGCGTATGCTGTAGATATAGCTTCCGTCGTCTCCGGGCACTCTTATGGAGTCGTAGGGCGCACCCTCGACAGCCGAGTTGGTGGAGTAAGCGGGAATAAAGTCGCCGTTTTCGTCATAGACAGGAGTTCCCCTTGAGTCAGATACCTGATACCAGATGTTTGCTCTGTCCGAAATTCCCTGAATGTCCTCCGGCATTACATAAGGATAAATCACCTGTATGCCGGTCTCGTCCTGCCAGTCCTGAATGGCCTCAAATTCCTCGTAGCTCAGGACTCTGTACATTACGCCCTGCTCATAATACTTGTTCGTGCTCACCTTGTAGGTATAGCTTATTTTCTCCTGACCGCGGTACATGGATACCGTTTCATAGGTGTCAAGTATCTTGATTAGCGGATCCATGCCGGTCTCGACGGCTATGCCCTTCCAGTACGCAAGCTGAATATCGTTGACCGAGGTCTTTGTGTTGGCTCCGTCAAACAGTCCGATGTCAAGGTCGGCTATCTCCCGTATAAACGGGCCTGAGTTTACATAGAACTTATCCTGATCCGTGATGGAATAGGGAGAGATAATGGGAGACAGGATGCTGAATACGAACAGCGCAATGATTATCCATGCTCCCGCCACCGCAGCCTTACTCTTCTTGAAGCGGATCATGGCGTCAGCGAAATAGCCGCGAGCCTTGGTCTCAAACTTAGCATCGTGAATTTTCGCGTCCAAATGCGCGAACTCGAACATTTCCTTTGGAATATGCTCGTATTCCATTTTATTAGCAGAATTATTCATCATTTCTTAGACCCCATTCTGATACGCGGGTCGATAAAGCCGTAGCTTATGTCGACCACAATGTTCGCAGCCAGTCCTATGGTTGTGTAGAAAATGGTATCAAGCATGAACATCGGGTAATCCTGACCGTTAATGGCGTTTATGTAGAGCTGTCCGACACCGGGCACTCCGAATATTTTCTCAATGATTACCGAACCGCTGAGTATTCCTATGAACGAACCGAAAATAGACGGTACTATAACTACCATGCAGTTGCGGAGCGCGTGCCTTACCGTAGCCTGAAGCTTTGTAAGACCCTTTGTCCTTGCCAATAGCATGAACTCACTCGTAAGTACCTCGGTAAGCTCCGCTCTGGTGGTACGGGTAAATCCGGCTATTACTCCGAGAGAAAGAGACAGCACGCAGGGTATCATGCTCCAGAACATCGGCCAGGAGAACCAGTCTGTGCCGTCCTTAATTAGGAATGGGAACCAACCCAACTTATACGACAGGAAATACTGGATTATAAACGCGTAAACAAAGCTCGGCACCGAGATAAGAGCCATGGTCGCCGTCGAGATGACATTATCTATCCATGTATTCTTCTTGAGCGCGGCTATGATTCCAAAGCCTATTCCTATCGGAATACTGAGGATTATCGAATACAGGTTAACCACAATGGTGGCGGGAAGCTTTTCCATGAATATTTGGGCAACATCCTGACCGAAATAAAGCTTGTCCGATACTCCAAAGTCAAACTTTGTGAATATATCCCTCAGGTATATTCCGAACTGAACAAGATAGGGCTTGTTATAGCCCATGGCCTCGCGGCGAGCCTCAATTATGTCGGAGTGCGGATCACCGACCGGAAGCGGAGCGGGCGGAAGCATCCTGATGAGAACAAAGCAGATCAATACTATGACAAACAGAGTCATAAGCATTAACAGCGTTCTTTGAATAATGTATTTTGCCATCTGACATCCTCCATTTAAAATTTTTTGTTTTTATGTATCCTTCAAAGCACTATCGCTTTCAAGCGGTAAAGTTTTGAAAAAAACATGAAAACACAGGCGCAGGACTTTTTGCCCTGCGCCTGCACCTGAGCAATCAGAAATATTGCTTTTAGTTTTTCGCGGTGCTTTGACAGATAAATCCGCCAAATTCAGCACTGAATTAGTACTTGAGCTCGCCGCCCTGCTCTGCGATATAATCAGTCCACTCGTCCTCGTTGTAGTTGTACTTCAAGTACTGGATTCCGCCGCGTCCCATAATAGGATTGTACTCCTCAACAACATAGTAAGCCTGCTGGGTAAGGAGCGACATTTCGCCATCCTGGATGAGCGGGAGATAGTCATAGGTCTTGAGGAACTCTACCTCGAGAGCTGCAAGAATGTCAAGTCTTGTGTCAACGTCAGTCATTCCATCGCCGAAGTTGTACTCGGTGCCGCCGAAGTCAACGGTAGCTCCGTTAAGAGCGTCAGACCACTGAACGAGAGTACCGGTGATCTCGGTTCCGTCGATGGTCATGGTCATCTCGACACTGTTAGCATCGAACCAAGCTCCGTCGTAAGCATAAGCAGGATTTACATATTGATCGGTAAGTCCGAACGGATCAAGAGCTGAACCTGACCAGCCGGCGAGTACACAGTCGGACAAACCGGTCTTGATCTTGTCTGACCACGAATTGCCGTAAGGAGCGGACTTGTAGATCTCGATCTTGCCCTCGAAAGGTGTGCCCTCGGCAGCCTCGTTGACCTTCTCGTTAAGGTAGTTAACAAGCTTGGTCTGGAAGTCGTCGTCAGCTGAGAGGCAATACTCTATTCTTACAGTCTGATCGGAGATTCCGTCGCCGTCGCTATCGGTGATGTAGCCTGCCTCAAGAGCCTCGTTGAACGCTGCGGTGAAGAGCTCCTTAGCGGCTACAGGATCGTAACCGGTGATGGAAGCGGCAGCCTCGTCGAGTGAATCATAGTCATCGACATTTACAGAGTAGAAGTCGCAAAGAGCCTGCTTAGCCTGATCGGTGTCTCTGTACTGAGCACCGGTCTCAGGATCGTAGATGTAGTTGGAACCAACGATACCATAGCCGGCAGATCTCGCGGGAGAAATGGTAGCAGCAAAGAGGTCTCTGTCGTAGGAAACCGCAAGAGCCTTTCTGAAGCTGAGGTTGGTCATGGTCTCAAGGTCGTACTGGGTCTTGTCGAAGTCAGCAGCCGACTCACGCTGTGCAATAGCCTCCCTGTGTCCGTTGAGGATGAGGAAGAAGGTTGTCTCTGCGGGAGTAGCATAGCAGTAATCAGAGCTTCTGTAGGTCTCGAAGTCCTCAGCCTGAAGTCCGTAGGTCATGAGCTCGCCCTTGAGGAACATGAGCTTCTGAGTTGAAGCCTCGGCAACAACCTGAGTATCGATAGCTGTAGACATGTACATGGGGTAGATCTTGCCGTCCACGGGATCGACATACTGATGCTTGCCGTCGGTGTAGCCGTACCAGTTCTCGTTTCTCTCGAAGCGCATGTGCTTGTCAGCCTGGTAGTCGGTGAGCTTGTAAGGACCGTAGGACAATGTAGTCTCAACGCTGGTGTTGTAGGTAGAAGTCCAAACGCCGTTGTTCTCAGAGAGGCAGGACTCATAAAGATCCTCGTTTACAAGCCAGTTAGAGGAAAGGCTGTAAAGAAGGTTGAAGCCGGCCAAAGACTTGGAAAGAACCATAGTGATCTGGTAGTCGCCGGACTTGTAAAGACCAACGGTTCCCTCGTATTCAACAACAGGGTTGTCAGTACCTACTACGAAGTAGTTGTAAGCGAAGTCAGCGGTCTCGTCCCAAGCCTCGGTAGCAATTACGGGAGTGAACAAAGCAAGGTTCTCATCGGTCAGCGGGATAGCTCCGTTCGCGTCCATCATGTCAACGAGGGTTTCCCAGTTGGTCATGTCGAAGTAAGCGGCTCCGAAGGAATCAACATAGCCCTTGAGGGTATCTCCGCCAAGGTGCGAAAGAATAACATTAAGTCCGATGTACATCTTCTTGCCGTCAGCATTTACATACTGTCCGTCCTCATTCTTGGTGAGGTCGGCAAGAGTGTAAGCGCTGGCTGCGTCAGCATAGGAAGTATGACCTGAGTTAGCATATGCCTCTGCGCCTGCGATGGAGAAGTTCTGCGCATAGTAGTCAACAGCGCGGTAGTTCTTGAGCTCGGGGTCAAGAAGTCTCTTCATCGAGTAAACGTAGGAATCAGCGTTGATAGGAGTTCCGTCCTCCCAAACAGCATCGGGGTTGAGGTCGATGGTGTAGGCGTATCCGGAAGTAGCGGACTCCGGAATGTTGAACTCGGGATGCTCAGCCTTAACCTCTTCAGTTACATCGACAGGCATGGAAGCCGCCATCTCAGGAATGATTACATAACCGGTGTAGGGATCCTTGCCCTCTACAGGGTTAAGCTCGTCGTTGTAGATGAAGCTGTAGAATCCAGCTCTGATGAATTCAGTAGGATAATCATCATCTTGCGTCTGATATGTATGAGGATTCCAGTTGGTCGCCATAACGCCGACCGCATCCTTGTATACATATTCAGCATCGGGAGCGAACTCTACAACTTCTCTCTCAGCTTCTTCCTCATTGCCGTCGCCTTCAGCGTTGCCAGACTCGTCAACGGTACCCTGAGTGGTCTCGGGATCATCGTTGGCAGTGTTATCGCAAGCGGCAAACACGGAAACGACCATGAGTAAAGCCAAGAAAATCGCAAGCAGCTTTTTCATGTTTTACTTACCTCCAATTATTTTCGCAATTATGCGAATTTAGCAGTATGCGTTTTCCAGCAATACTGCGCTTAACCGTAAAGCTTTACCGGGATTTAACCCAAGCTTAACTTATAAGTCCTTATAATTATAAGTCGATACGCGGAAAATGTCAAGAGTATGATGCTTTTATATCATATTTTATGAATATTAAATGAAATTTTAACGCAAAATTCCATGGTTTGAAGGAAATTTTCATGTCATTTCCTCTGTTTTACCTGACGGATATGGCCGAACGCCGTCTTCAAGGCTGCAAAAGCAAGCCGGCGCGTTGTTTGATTGCCGACATAAATGTGTGACAATAAAAGAAAAAGTCCGAACGCGAAGCGCGTCCAGACTCAGTCTGTCTTTGGTGACCGAAATTACTGGCACCCAGTAACCATGCGGTTTCCGGTGTGTTTCAAAAAATTTTTTTGAAAATCTGATACCCTTTTTCGAACCACCGAAGCGTTTTTTCTTGATGTTGATTATTATAATAGAATAAAGGAGTTTTTTTCAACCCCATGGAATGTTTGCAAACACAAAAAAGCCGACCATTATTCCATCAATAATGATGAAGTAATGATCGGCTTTTTTCTGTCGACAATTATTTTGTCGGAATATCTCCAACTTTTGAAAATCCTCCTATGAACCGGACTTCTAACTTGTCTTTTGAAAGGATAGTTAAGGATGGGCCATAAAATCCTTATCTTTTAGTTCTTCAAGCTGGCGGAGATAGCTTCCAAGGATTTCTTGACGATTTTCAGTCAGCTTTTTATATAAAGTAAGGAAGCACTGCTGTATTTCAGTTTCATTTAGGCTCTCCATGCTGCACAGATGTTTCCCTTTAAAATGCTTGCGACAGGTCCACAAAACACGTTGGTTTTTCGCAATTCGTCTACAGAAATTTGTCCCGCACTCATCACAGACGATTAAACTTGTAAAAGTATACTGTCCATTATTTTGATGTCCATGTCGCTCTGATTTCCGTTTTAATAATTCTTGTGCTTTTCGGAATACCTCTCTGCTGATAATTGGATCGTGGGTATCTTCGGCGTAATACTGCTTTTTCTGTCCACGATTTATCTTTTTTTGAAAAGGCAGAGTATCTGTTGTGTATCGTTTTTGAAACAGTTCATCGCCTATGTATCGTTCGTTTGTAAGGATATAGAGAATACCTGTATAACTCCAAATGGGTTCTCCATTTAACTTTGGAATATGTTCTTTTTGCAGTTCTGCAGCGATTTCCTGTATTCCCATTCCGGAGAGGAAGTTGCCAAATATTCTTTGAACAATTTTAGCTTCTTCCTGTTGTACAATGAGTATCCCTTTCTCATCCAGATAGTATCCATAAGGCGCTTGTGACAATCGAAATGTTCCGTTTTTCATTCGAATGACTGCGCCTTTTCGCATATTCTTGGATATGGAAATGGATTCTTCTTGCGCAAATGCACTCATCATGCTTAGAAACATTTCATTGCTCATGCTTGCGGTATTGATATGTTCTTTTTCAAAATAAACCGTAACTCCCAGCTGGCGAAGCTCTCTCACAGCTTAAATGCAGTCCTGAGCGTTACGTGCAAATCTGGAAACCGATTTGACCAGAATTCGATCAATTTTTCCTTGTCGGCAATCACGCATAAGACGGAGAAACTCATTGCGCTTCGGGCGTGTGCCGATAAGACAGTAATCTGAGAAAACTACAAAATCGGCATCTGCCAAGCAGGATTGGACAACAAAACAGGCAGCACTCAACGTCGGTTGGGTGCTGCCTGTTTTTGTACATCTAAGGGTTGAGAATCACCTGTTTTTTGCGCTGAAAAGCAAGGATAGCGAAAAGGGTGAAATAGTTGTCGCCTCTGCGCGGTTCTTTTGTGAAACAGCGAATCGCTGCATAGCGGATACCGTTCGCTGGGGAGTGCGTATATTTGCGGTCAAGCAAAATACCCCTCAAAACTGTAAAGTCGATAGATAGGTATTTCGATGCAGAGTATGATTGACACTGTAAGAATCGAAAAATCAGATTTTAGCACAAAATAATATTGCTAAATGGCGATAACTTCCGTCGCGCCTATTGAAAATAGAATGATTGCTGTGTTATACTGTGTGTACACACGAACGGGTGGGCACGCTTGACGATCTGATCTACAATGACCTGCTACGTATGCCGTCATCGTTTTGAATGGCGATTCAAAGGCGCATCTCGAAGTGGTCACGGAATATCAGCCTTTAGATCAGGCTCAATTATTATCATGAAGCAGACGATTGGAGAGATACCACATGACGATCAACTGTGTATGGGAGCATAACGGCAGAGACACCTTGCTTTATGCGGTGGATTTTGTAGGTGCATACACCCGCGGAGAAACATTGGAAGCCGCTGTCCGGAAAATGCAAGCAGAAATATGCTCTTATCTCAAATGGTGCGGCAAAAAAGCAGTAACAAGCATGGATATCGCCATCATCGAAGAAAAGGTTTCCGAGCTTGCGATCTGCGACGCGGACTCTGATGTGCTTTTTGAAAGCGAAAAAACACCGCTGACAGCAGAAGAATATAAAAAGTTAAAGGCACTTGCGCTGAAATCAGCGCAGGATTTTCTTGCCTTGTATGATTCTGTTCCCGATAAGAATGCAACGGCTGCTCCCGAACGCAAGACCTTTTACGGCAAAGTTCCGCGCTCAGCTGATGAAATGTACGAGCATACAAAGAATGTGAATACATATTATTTTGCGGAGATTGCTGTGGATGCCGATCATGACGGCAACATATACGAATGCCGCAAGTGGGGATTTGAATCGCTTGAATCTAACCCTGATTTTCTGCAAAATACCGTCAGAAAAGGCAGCTATGGTGAGGATTGGTCCCTGCGTAAAGTCCTGCGCCGTTTTATCTGGCATGACCGTATCCACGCAAGAGCCATGTATCGAATGGCGATAAAAGTGTTCGGGGCGGAGAATGTGGTAAATCCGTTTTGCTTTTGATTGGAGAAGACTATGGACATTGAATTTGTAAATCCGGGCGTTGATTATATGATTCAGCGGATTATGGACTTTCAGACCGAAGCCGAATCAGCCTTTTGGTCTGAACCCCTATACCGTTTCTATCCGCAGCTTGATAAAGCCTATGCTATCAGTTTGCCTTTCTCCGAGAGGAACGAATACATTGAGCGAACAATGCGAGCCGTTTATGCCAAGTTAGAAGATACGATCAATGAAAAGGTAGCTTTATATATTCGCCATTGGAACGCTTGTAAGCCACAGATTACAGCAGCTTTATCGGATGCTTTTGGCGTGGATTGTGCTAACTTATTTAACGACATACGGTGCAATTTGAGCTTGAATCCCATTGAGCCACGGTTTCTAAAAGAACGCTGTTATGATACTTTCTATCTGAACAGCGAAAGAGGCGCTATCGGTGGTGGAATACATGAGATCATACATTTTGTTTGGTTCCATGTATGGAATGGGTTGTTCGGAGACAGTTACGACGAGTATGAACGCCCATCACTCAAATGGATTTTGAGTGAAATGGTGGTTGAGTCTGTGATGAAGGATGAACGACTCAGTTCCATCAATCCCTACTTCCCCAGAGAGAACGGCGGCTGCATCTACCCCTATTTCTTCGATATGGTGGTGGATGGCAAACCGATTTTGGACACGCTGGATGCCATGTACCAGAGTCAGAGTATCGAGGATTTTATGCGGAATAGTTATGCTTATTGCAAAGAACACGAAGCAACTATCAGAGAGCATATTCAAAATTCGGAGGGCGGTATCTTTGCCGGATAACAGAAATCGCAAACGACCGATACAGGTCAAATTCTTTGTAGACGAAAAAGAGCTTGCTGCCATCAAGCAGCGAATGATGGAGTCCGGCACGGATAATCTTAGTGCCTATCTTCGCACCATGGCTATGGAGGGGATCTTCCCAACTGCCGATTGCGAGAAAAGTTTTAAGCAGGAAAAAACGCAAAAGTCGTAACTGCCTTATTACGATTTTTACGAGGAACAGTGCCAACGGTGCGCAGCCAATTTCTCCGAAATTGTTAAAGGGTTTGGGATGCTGCCCAACAAGTTTTTGCACGAGTGGGTACCGCCGTGCATTGCTTGCCAGAATGGCAAGCTCCGGTGTGGGTACTCACCGGATTTGCTTGCTATTCTGCAAGAAAATCCCGGTCGTGCCACGCCGGTTTTCACAAGTGTACATACACTTGCTGTGCTTGCTATTCTCCGTTTCTCATGATAGCAAGCGCCATTTTCCAAATGGAAATAGGAGGCAAACGCCGCCTTGTCTGCCCAAAAGCGAAACGGACGGACGCTGTCAATAGCGGCGCAGCCGTTCATCTTGACCATTGACGGCGTTCGTCCGTTTTGCTACTCTGTCTGAATTTTTACATAAAATGAACCGAAGTGAAGGAGGCTTGACGAAGTGAATCCGAAAGAAAAAGACAATGAGATCATCGAACTGACCGACGAGGAACTGGACGAGATTTTTGCCGATGATGATTTTGATAACGGCGAGGAGGACGGTGAAATCCGCTCTTTTTATTTCTCCAATCCTGACCCGTATACCAAAGTCAAGCCACGCCCCGACGATGCCCCCAAGAGGGAGTTTTCTTTCGATGAAAAGGGCAACATCGTGGTGAAAAATCCGTCCGCCTTTTGGCTGCCCGACGTCAAAATCGTGGAGGAACACGGCGGCACGGAATACACAGTAACCGGCAGCTACGAGGGAACGGAAACCCTCGACAGGAAGCTCAGACGCATCATGGAACAGAACGCCGCCAATGCCGCCGTCACGGAATTCTCCGTCATATAAGTATTGCAGCTTCTGGATCCGTCCTTCCATTTTATTTTTACTGGACATAGACTGAGCGGATACGGTTTTTGCCGCCAGATACACAAGTCCTTCATGATCCTTTACGATGACTTCACACGGATTTTCAAAACCACGGTTTGCCATGGAAAGGTTATTGTGATTTTTGATTTGTTCCCGGTAAATAATGAACGGAAAATAGTAACTGCCATCACGGAGGTAATTACAAATATCCCCGCCATGGAAGTCCCGGCGTCCGGCAAATATTTCTTTGATATGCATCCGGCTTTCCTGTTCAGCCAGCCGATCCATAAATTCATCAGAAAACCCTGCTGCCAATGCCCGAAGGGCATTCTCCTTAATCTGTGCAGGAGGGATATCCTGATACTGCATATATTTTTCTAATACCTTTTTCTGTTTCTGATACTTTTCCGCCAGTTTGACTCCCGGAACCGTCAAAACCGTTTTACGATTCTCCAGGCGTTCTACAATATTCAGCTTTTCCAGCGTATCCAGCGTATCCAGCGTACGAGTGACCACCCATTTACTCACATTCAGGCTTCTGGCTGAATCCGTTACCGTACGCTTTGACGGTTCCGCCGTCAGGTAATAAAGCAGTAGCTGAATTTGAAACGGCGTTAAGTTTTCTTTTTCCAACATTAAAATCCCCTCCGCTATTGTATTCGTATAAAGTGAAAAAACTATAAATTCAAACGAATCATCTTCACCATACAGAACCGGTCAGAAACAGCCATACTGACCTTGGTGGATAGTTTTAAGCCGTTTTTGGGAATATAACGGTAGTAAGGCTCTTCTGTCATATCCATAAGTCCACCGCCAATCTTTCCAGCTAAATCCACTGCTGAATCCACATAAAAGAACATCTGCGCATCGGCGTGGCCGACCTGCTTCATGTATTTCTTTTGCATCATAGCCATACCTTTTCTGTTCACTGTATCAAAAACGACTTCTATGTCTCCGAATTGTCTGAGCATACGAAACAGAGAAATGACCTTATCTTCCTCAAAATAGTGAAACAGTCCGCCTGCTGTAACAAGGATAGGGGCGTCGGGCAAATCCGTGCGAACTTGTCTGATCCAATTCTCTGTAAAAGCATCTCCAGCAAGATAGGTCTCACGCTCCGACTGCGGGAGCAGTTCCCTCCGGTAGTCAATGACGTGTGGCAAATCAACGGCATACCAGCAGGTCCTTCCGTTATCGCAGCGGTAATAGGTCGTCTCCAGACCGCAGCCGAGCTGGACAATCACACCGTCCAGTCTGCGCTTTAAAAACGACCGGATGAAACGGTCCATATTAGCAGACCGCACCGCTGAAGCCAGCAGGGTATATTGGCTCTGACTGCCGTTTTCCTGCAGGTCGGACGGCAGCTTTTCTTTTAATTCCAAAGCCTTTTTATCATATATGATCTGCGGGCAATGCTCGCTGGCATAAATTCTGCCCAGCATGGGGACAAAAAGTGTGTCCTCCACAACGCCTAAATGTGACATTCTGTGTCCTCCTTTTTCGAACAGCTTTGTATCAGCCCAGCGCCACATCCAATACCATCATCAAAGTGAAACCGACTGCAAACAGAATGGTTCCCACATTGGAGTGCTTTCCGGCCGACATCTCCGGAATCAATTCCTCTACCACCACATAAATCATTGCACCAGCGGCAAAGCTCAGAGCATAGGGCAGTACCGGGACTAAAATTCCTGCCAGAAGGATGGTCAGGAGCGCACCTATCGGTTCTACCGCACCGGACAGCGTTCCATACAGAAATGAGCGGGATTTGGAGAAACCCTCCGCTTTCAGGGGCATGGATATAATAGCGCCTTCAGGGAAGTTCTGAATGGCGATACCCAGAGAAAGAGCCAGCGCCCCCGCCAGCATGATCCCACTGTCCCCGTAGAGCCACCCGGCATAGACTGCGCCCACTGCCATCCCTTCCGGAATATTGTGCAGTGCCACTGCCAGAGTCAGCATAGTTGTTTTTCCAAGACTGCTTTTGACGCCTTCGGCCTCTGAGCTGCCACGATGCAGATGCGGGATCAGCCGATCCAATCCCAGTAAGAATAAAATACCAAGCCAAAACCCAGCTAAAGCAGGGAAGAAGGACCATTGCCCCATGTCTGATGCCTGTTCCATGGCAGGAAGCAGCAGACTCCATATGGAAGCCGCCACCATAACCCCTGCCGCAAAGCCGGTAAGCGCACGCTGAACCAGTTCACTCAAATTGTTCCGCATAAAAAAGACGCAGGCTGCGCCGAGCGTCGTCCCGGCAAAGGGTATCAGCAGCCCCTGCCATAATTCAAAAGGCATGTCTTTTCACCTCATCTATTTTCTTTTAAACAGGGAAAACCCTTGTCTTTCATAAGGTTCACAATGAATACCCAACACCTTATACCCGCATTCTTCCACAGCATGTTTCAGCAGCTGCGTGTCAACGGGGTCTTGTATAAGCAGTTCCGTGATTCCTTTTCTGTGAGAAGAAGTCACTTTCTTAACAGAAAATACTTTTCTGATCGCATCGTTTATATGAGCCTCACACATTCCACAGGACATTCCATCGATTTTCATTGTTACTTTTATCATCATTCGATCCTTACATAGTTAGCGCAGGCTAACCGCGACAAATAAAAAATAGTTAGTTAATTCTAACAAATTGATTTTACCATACCATGCTTCATTTTGTCAAGATACTGTGCTAAAGTGTTTTCGGATAAAGACAAAGCCACACTCAAAAACAGCCGTGTTTTGCGTGCGGCATTTGCCTGTCATCCGGTTTGTTTCCGCATTAGAAAATCACACTATGCCAGCGTCCAGTTCTGGCTTTCTGTCTGTAATTTTACCATGCGGGTATAGATACCGTCTTGCCGGAGCAGGGTATCCGGATCGCCCTCTTCCGCCACCATACCATCGGAAAGCACGACGATTTTATCCGCACCGGCTACCGTGCGCATCCGGTGTGCGATCACCAGAACAGTTTTGTCTTTGATCAGCCGTGACAGAGCTGTCTGTATCAGCGTTTCATTCTCCACATCCAGAGAGGCTGTAGCTTCGTCAAGAAGGATGATCGGCGCGTTCTTTAAGAAGGCACGGGCAATAGAGATACGCTGGCGTTCTCCGCCGGAGAGCTTACAACCGTTTTCGCCTATGTTAGTATTCCATTTATCAGGAAGCTTCTCGGCAAATTCATCCACATTGGCAAGCCGTGCCGCAGCCAGAACCTCCTCATCTGTGGCGTCTTTGTTGCCGATACGGATATTTTCCAGTATGGTGTTGTCAAACAGGGTAACATCCTGAAACACAATGGAATAAAGAGAAAGCAGCGTTTCCGGATCCACTTTTGAGACATCCATACCGCCTACCGTAATTTTCCCCCGGCTCACACCCCAAAACCGGGCTGCCAGACGTGACACCGTTGTTTTGCCGCCGCCGGAGGGACCCACCAGTGCGGTCACTTCCCCCTGTTTGGCAGTAAAGCTGACATCCTTTAATACTGTTTCTCCGGTGTTGTAGGCAAACCCAACATGGTCAAAGGTAATGTCATACCCCTGATTGGAAAGGCTGGTTTTGCCCTGCTGAATGGGATGGTCAAGGATTTCATTCATACGGGCGATATTTGTCCGGGTGGAAATTACCGCCGCCAGATTCTGCAGCGCACCCTGCAAGGGATCATAGAGCCGGGAAACCACCAGCAGGAACAGGAAGAAGGTCAAAATATTCAAACTACCCTGCATCAGCAAAAAGGAGCCTGCAAGCGCAACCGTGGCAATCCCAAGCTTTAACACAAGGGATGCGGATACTACAAATGCCGCCAAACCGAACTCATTGAGAATGGAACGGTGTTCCACCGCGCGTATCTTCTTTTCCAACCCTTTGAGGTATTCTTTTTCAGCGTTGTTGGCTTTCAGATCCTGCACCGTTTCAATACACTCCTGAATTCCGTCTGCGCAGGTCATTTTCGCATCCATGGACTTCTGATTGAAACCTTCCTGTACCTTTGCAGAAAAACCTACAATTGCAAACGCCACCGGCATCACCCAAAGAGCCGCCAGCGCCATACGCCAATCGTAGAAGAACAGGCTGACGGCAATCAAAACCGTAGAGATGATGGATCCGGCAAGCTCCGGGATAAAGTGGGAAAAGCTCTGCTCTAAAAAGGTGCAGTCCGCCATAATGGTGCTGGTAAGATCCGCAAGGTC
>DVLL01000021.1 GCA_018715525.1 Candidatus Faeciplasma pullistercoris
GCCACGCGAGACACAGTAATAAACGAAAACGATAGGATCTGCCAATTTAGAATTGAGAAGACAATGGGGGATATAGAGTTTTCTATTGAAAGTCACCTTGATGATACCGATAGGGGCGGCTTTGGGTCTACAGGTACAAGGTAATATCGTTAGCGCCTCATGCATAGCATTTAGTATAACAGTCAAAAGCCGCAGGAGGTAATTGCATGAAAGTACAGAAAATAAATTATCGCATCCACGATTCAAATGACAAGAATGAGCTGTGCGATCATATCCTTAAGGTTTTCTTGGAAGTTAATAAGGAGAAGGCAGAGAAGGCTATTAAAGCCTATACCGAAAAAATAAAACCGAAAAATACATAGTTGCATTGGATAAATTCTTATATTGATGATGAACTTCCCCAAAAATATTGCGCAAACCTCCTGAGTGATGTAAAATGAAAGTGCCACAATTGAGGTTTTAAAATCACAAGAAGAAAGCGTATAGCAATTCCAACAATAATAAAGCCGATAAAACAAATTGTTTTATCGGCTTTTATCTTATACACTCAACATCAATCACCCATTCATGTCTTTGAACATTCTTTCAATATCATCAGTTTGTTAAAATCAAAGCGCTTTCTCGTATAGGGCTTGTAATTACGACATATCTGTGTTAACATGAAAATGTAATTGAACGGTTTTGTTTTATTGGGGAGGTAATCATGAACATTGCCGCATATTGTAGAGTATCAACAGACAAAGAAGATCAACTTAATAGTCTTGAAGCCCAAAAGGAATTTTTTACTGAATATACGAAACGAACCGGAGACAATCTTGTGCGTCTATATGCCGACGAGGGTATTTCAGGAACAAAAATAAAAAATCGCAAAGAATTCCTGCGGATGATGTCAGACGCTGAGCACGGTCTTTTCGACATGGTAGTTGTGAAGGACATTTCGAGATTTGCAAGAAATACTGTTGACTTGCTTCAAAATATTCGCAAATTAAAATCTCTTGGTATAGAGACTCAATTTTTAACGACCAACATGACAAGTATGGGAAACAGCGAGTTTGTGCTAACCATATTTGGAGCATTAGCTCAAGAAGAGAGCGCAAACACTTCTAAGCGTGTAAAGTTTGGAAAAAAAATAAACGCAAAGAAAGGCAGAGTTCCTAATAGCGTTTATGGATATAATAAAACCATAGGAGACTATTTTAACCTCACAATAAACGAACAAGAGGCATCTATAGTTCGCCAGATATTCAAGTGGTATGTAGAGGAAGGATACGGTGTAACTAAGATATCCAATATCTTAAATGAGCAAAACTTGCGTACAAAACGAAATTGCCTTTGGGACGCGCGCACAGTAGCTCGTATTATTTCTAATGAAATATATACCGGTAAAATTATAAACGGAAAACAAGAAGTGTCGGATTTTCTTACCGGGCGCAGAGAGAACAAGGACGAATCAGACTGGATTGTTATAGAACGACCGGATCTCAGAATTATCGATCCAGAAGTATTCCAGCTTGCTAAAAAAATCATGAAGTCTCGTGGACAGAATTTTAAGGTAGATAAAGAAAGACAAAGCAACAAATATTTATTTTCGACCGTAATAAAGTGCAAAGAATGCGGATGGTCTTTTAGGCGAACCGTTCGAACGTATAAAAACACATATATACGATGGGTCTGCTCAGGTCATAACGGGCGCGGTGCTGAGAGCTGCCCAAATGCGGTGACGCTTGACGAAGATGAACTGATTAAGATACTGCAAAATTATTTTTCAGAACTTCTGATGTCAAGAAAAAATGTCGTCAAGCATGTGGTTGAAGAATTTGAAAAAATATACAAAGACAAAGATGAAAATATAAATTACGAAAAAGAACTTACCGCCAAGCTTGCAAAGCTTCAAAAAACTCGCCAAAAATATATGGATATGTATACTGATGACATCATCAGTCGCGAAGAACTGAATAAAAGACTTTCGGGCATAAGAGAAGAGATTGAACATTTAGAAAATGAATTGAGGTTAGTATCGTACCATATAACAAGGGGAGATCAGTTGGAAGGTGTGTTGCAAAATACATTTAAACAAATTGAGGATATCACTGACGTGCGGCAAATGACAAATGCCCAGCTCAAACGCATTGTTCAGAAGATCGAGGTTGACAAGGATGGAAATGTGGACATCTACCTCCGCCTGCCTGGAGACTTAGGCTTGGAAAAAACCGTTCTAATTCATGACCACGAAACATAAAGACGTCAGCGAGCGATTAAAGAAAGTAAAACCGTCGTTGTATAAAGAGGTAAAGGTTATTTTAGACATCAATAAACAGGAACGACATATCAGAGGCGGCGAGGCAACAAAGAGAAAGTATGAAATGACCTCGGCAAAATAACAACTCAACATGCGAGAGCGGCAATTTCCGTTAGCGGGCAGTTGCCGCTTTTGTCTGTTAAATTTGATGAACGGGTGACGTCGAGATACTCCGTCCCAATGCAAATGCTCATAGGTCGGAAGTAAAAATAAAAACGGAGCGAGCTTAGCTCACTCCGTTTTATGCTTCTAAAACGTATCTAGATGTGTTGACGTTAGGCGGCCTAAGACTGTCAGGGCGTTGTATCAATATTTAGAATACTTCCTTTTCTTACATATTATAGATTCTTATTCCTCACTTGCTGCCTCGGAAGCTGTCTCTGTCTGCGGCTCGTCACGGTAGAACTTTGCCTGCTTGTCAAACATATCTGTATATATTCCGCCCTTTTCATAAAGCTCCTTATGAGTGCCGTACTCTGCAACATGCCCCTCGTCAAACACTGCTACCTTGTCCGCAAGCTGAACAGCGGACAGGCGGTGGGTTATAAGTATTGCGCATTTGCCGGTAATCATGTTATTAAACTGCGTATATATCTCGTATTCGGCGTTAGGGTCAAGTGCAGCCGTTGGCTCATCCAAAATGAAAATATCTCCGCCGTGATAAGACGCCCTTGCGATTGCAATGCGCTGTCCTTCGCCGCCCGACGGCTCGATGCCCTCGGGGTCATACCACTTGTAGATTATTGTGTCGTAGCCGTTCTTGTTGCTCTTTACAAGCGAGGACAAGCCGCTCTCCTTAACGACAGTCTCCAGTCGCTCGAAATCATACCCGTCCGCCATGACGATGTTTTCCGCCAGCGAAATATTGTAGAGGGCAAAATCCTGAAACGCCGACGAGAAAAGCCGATTGTATTGCAAATAATCATACTCGTTGATGTTTTTGCCGTTAAGAAGAATTTCTCCCTCGGTGGGCAGGTAGAGCCTTGTCAAAAGCTTGACAAAGGTGGACTTTCCAGAGCCGTTTTCCCCGACAATGCAAAGCCTCTCGCCGCCTCGGATTGTAATGCTCAAATTCTTCAAAGCGTATTTCTCGCTGCCGGGATATCTAAAGGACACGTTTTTAAACTCTATAACGGAATCGGAATCGAATTTTGGCGTATCACTGCCCGAGTGAAGGTTTTTAAGTGGTATTTCCATAAACCTCATCAATTCCTGCACACGAAGGCTGAGCATGGAAAGGTTGAGATATTGGCGCATGACGTTTCCCAAAGAGGAGGTGAATTGAGATATTGCACCCATGTATATTGTCATGTCTCCGACCGCAAGTGCTCCGATTATAACCTGATATACAAAATAACCGTAGAGCAAGACGTTTTGGATGAGAGCAACCGTTGAACCTATCAAGCCGTTTTTAGCCATATAGGCAGAGGTTTTCTTGCCGTATTCGCCCGCTTCCATTCTTTTGTCCCTGTAAAGCTTGATGAAATAGTCTTTCAAATGATACAGCCTAACCTCTTTTGCATATCTAAGGTCGGACAAATAGTTCATCACAGGCCAACCGAAGCGGTTTAGCTTGCCTATCTCGAAATTCATCTCGTAGCTCTTTTTCTCCAGCCACTTGCTGTTTGTGTAGTTGATTATGACGACGACAATTACAAGAGCCAAAAGCCAAGGATTCAACACGGATATAATAGACACGCACATGACAACGCTTATAATCGCAGACGCCAGCCCGCTCAAATGCTCAAAGGTGGAAAGGCTTTCAGATGTCGTTTCCTCTGCACGTTCCCTGAGTATTTGAATATCCGGGTTTTCCATCGACTCAAGATCCATGTCTGCACAGTGGTTGATATAGTCAACCTTGACTCTCACCATAAAGTTGTATCTGAGGTTGTTCAAATAGACGTTCAACGAGGAAATAACCACACCCTGTATAAACGGTATGCCGACGGTTATGCCTATGTACATAAGAAGGACATCCGTTCTGCGTTCCCCTGTCAGCTCGTTAATGATAAGTCCGGGCATGCACACAAGCACCAGCGGCAGCACAGCGGTAAGTATCGAGATGAAGGAGTTGAGAAAAATATACTTTTTGCCCTCCGGAATGTTCCAAACAATGCGCATCATGTATTTTGTCGCCTTAAAGGTGCTTTTAAGGCTCTGATTGGAGCGATTTTTCAATTTTTCAACTATCTTCTTAAGCATTATTTTATCATCCTCTCGATCGGCATTTGCGTATAAAAAATGCGTATCGTTCAAAACAACACAGTCTCCATTATTCCAAGCGTTTATAACTATCTTTACACAGTCAGCGGAATTATCTACAATCAAACCTATCCTTGACATTTCTCCTCCTGAATTTTTATGGTTCATTAATAATATATCAGATTAATATTAAAAAGTAAATAAAAAAATAAAATTTTTTATTTATTTTTATGTAGCTATATAACCTTTACGCTCACCTGCTTCGAATAAGCTTAAAAATGTTGATATGTAGAACATCCTGCATATCGACGTTCATTTTTAGCTAATATCCGATATGTACCGTTTTATTTTGTAACCACGTGCATAAAGACGTCAGCGAGCGATTAAAGAAAGTAAAACCGTCGTTGTATAAAGAGGTAAAGGTTATTTTAGACATCAATAAACAGGAACGACATATCAGAGGCGGCGAGGCAACAAAGAGAAAGTATGAGATGGCTGCGACCGGGAACGGCAGACAACTGACGATGAAATAACAAATAAGGTCGGTAATACATTTGAAGCGACACGCTTATTTTTAGGCAAAACAGCCTAAAGTGAGCGTGTCGCTTTGCTTATTATATATTTAACCTCAAATTTGATGTTTTAATATTGAAATTCCTAAGTTGTGATGCTATTATATAATAACGAAAAAAGATACAGGACGAGGTAGCACTGCTGTGTTGTCCTATTAAGAAGAGGTCAAAATAATGCCACTTTCCATGCTTTCGGCAGAGAATGAAGTCGCGTATATAGTCACATATGTGGTGATAGTTGCGGCTATTGCGCTTTTGATAGCTGCCGGAGTACGCGGAGTTATGCGTAGAAAATATCGTTTTACTGCTCCTCACAAGCATATGTCCGCCGGCAGATTTATTGCGCTTGGCTTTGCCGGGGTAATTTTCTTCGGCTCGCTTTTGCTGTATCTACCGATTACTCACAGACCCGGTGCATCGGTCAGCTATATAGAGGCTCTGTTCACATCAACAAGCGCTGTCTGCGTTACCGGTCTTACGGCTTTTGATACATATGACACGTACAACTTTCTTGGTCAGCTTGTTATAATTATACTTATTCAGATAGGCGGCTTGGGAATAGCCTCGGTGGGCGTAGGTATAATCGCCATATCTGGAAGAAGAGCCAACATCAGGGACAGATACCTTGTAAAGGAGGCGCTTAATTACGACTCCTTCAGCGGGATTATTGGTTTGCTCCGCTGGGTGCTTATGGCCACTCTGCTGTTTGAGTCCGTAGGAGCGGTTTTAAGTATAATATCCTTCAGCCGAGATTATGATTTCTGGCGGGCGGTTTGGATGGGAATATTCCACTCTATTTCAAGCTTTAATAACGCCGGGTTCGACATTGTCGGCGGCGGAGCCGGTCTCGCGCCGTATGCAGATGACGTATATATGAATGTCATAACGACATTACTTATAATTTTCGGAGGTCTCGGATTTTATGCCATGCAGGAGATCGTTACGAAAAGGTCTTTCAAGAGACTTTCCCTTAACACAAAGGTTGCGGTCTCCACAACGATAGCGCTGATTGTGGGTGGAACGCTTTTACTCAGGCTCACAAATGACATATCGTGGCTTGGCGCTTTCTTCACGAGCGTTTCGGCGAGGACAGCCGGCTTCCAGACGGTAATATTAGGCGAGTTTACAAGCGCCGGATTGCTGGTAGTTACCATTTTGATGTTCATAGGTACGTCACCCGGTTCCACGGGCGGCGGCGTAAAGACTACCACGTTTTTTGTTCTAATTCGCTCGATTACATCTATCATAACCAACAGGGATATAGGCGCTTTCAAGCGCAAGTTCAGCAACAAGACTGTTTTTAAGGCGTTTTTGATATTTGTTACCGCAATGATGGTATGCGTCATTTCTACCCTGATACTCTGTATAACAGAGCCTGAGCTTGAGTTTATGCAGATACTTTTTGAGGTGGTTTCCGCGTTCAGTACCTGCGGATTGTCTACCGGCGTAACAGCCTCGATAACTCCGATAGGCAAGCTTGTGCTTGTGTCAACCATGTTTATAGGAAGAATAGGTCCGCTTACGGCGGTCACTTTGCTTGCAGTAAGTCCTCCGCCGTCTGTATCCAGACCTGAGGAAAGCATTTCTATAGGATAATAGGGGGTTAAAGTATGAAGAATATTTCAGTCAAAAAAGATAATAAGGAAATATATGGCATAATAGGTGCGGGAAGATTTGGCTTTGCGCTTGCGCATAGCCTTGCGGAAGTTGGCTGTGAGATCATCGTCCTGGACAAGGATCCGGACAGAATCAAAGAGGTGCTTTCGTTTACGGATAACGCCTTTATAGTGTCGGGTCTGACCAAGGATATACTATCTGACTGCGGAGTAAAGAACTGTGATACCGTTGTCGTATGCATCGGTGAACAGATTGATACCAGCATACTTACTACTCTGAACGTTCTTGAGCTTGGTGTCAAGAAGGTTATAGCAAAGGCGTCAAGCCTTGAGCACGGCGCGGTTTTAGAGAAGCTCGGCGCCGAGGTCGTTTACCCCGAGAGGGACAGAGCCATCAGCCTTGCCATGAAGCTTACCTCGTCAAAGATCATGGAATACATAACTATAAACGGTGAGATAGACATAACGGAAATACTTCTTCCCACTGTTCCTGATGGAGCTACAGTTATGAGCTATGGATTCAGAAATAAGTTCGGACTTAACTTAATAGCGATAAAGCATGGCGAAACAATAATTACCGACATAGGTCCTGATACGGCTGTTTATAGTGGAGACACGGTGGTAGTATGCGGCAAGAGGTCGGATATTACAAAATTTGAGGCAACACTTTAATATAGTATAGATGGAACGGAGTAATTTAATTTGAAGCTAAGCTATAAAAATACGATATACTGCTCTTATACCGGTTATATCACGCAGGCGATAGTAAACATTTACACCCCGCTGCTGTATACCACGTTCAATAACGAATTTGACATTTCACTTTCTCAGATAACATTTTTAATCACGTTGAATTTTGTCGTACAGCTTTTGATAGATTTGCTAAGCGCTAAGTTTGTTGACAAGATAGGATATCGTGTATGTATAGTTGCTGCGCATATATTTGCGGCGCTTGGGCTGGTAAGTATGGTAATTTTGCCGTCCCTGCTTCCTAATGCCTATGCGGGGCTCATGATCTCTGTAATGCTGTACGCTGTCGGCGGAGGCTTGATTGAGGTGCTTATCAGCCCGATAGTAGAGGCTTGCCCATCGGAGCGCAAGGCTTCTCAGATGAGCCTTCTTCATTCTTTTTACTGCTGGGGCTCGGTTGGGGTAATACTTGTGTCAACGGTGTTCTTTGCCTTTGCTGGAAGGGAGAACTGGAGAATACTTTCGCTTGTGTGGGCGATAATTCCGATTGTCAACGCCGTCATGTTTTCGCAGGTTCCTATAGCGAGGCTCACCGGTGAAAATGAGGGAATGTCGATAAGGGAACTGTTCGGCAGAAGGGTATTCTGGCTGTTCGCGGTTTTGATGTTCTGCGCCGGAGCTGCTGAACTCGCGGTGTCGCAGTGGGCGTCTGCGTTTGCGGAGAACGGGCTGAAGGTATCCAAGGCAGTCGGCGACCTTGCGGGTCCCTGTATGTTCTCTATACTGATGGGCTGTGCGCGAGTTTTTTATGCCAAGTTTTCGGAAAAGATCAAGCTTTTGCCTGTCATTATAATAAGCGGTGCTTTGTGTGTACTGTCTTACCTGATAATTACCTTATCCACTAATTCAATAGTTGCGCTTGCCGGCTGTGGTATATGCGGTCTGTCAGTGGGAATCCTTTGGCCGGGCTCATTCAGTATCGCATCCTCGGAGCTCCCGAGAGGAGGAACCGCGATGTTCGCGCTTTTGGCTCTGGCAGGAGATTTTGGCTGTACCAGCGGTCCGACACTTGTGGGTCTTGCTGCTGACGCGTTTGACGGTAATCTCCAGATAGGCATAGGCTTCGGAATTATATTCCCGATAGTTCTTATAATCTGCGCGAATATCCTTAGACTTAAGAAAAATAAGGGCTCTCTTCTGAAGTAGGGCAATTAAATTATGTAAAGCTAAACACATTTACATAAGATTTTTATCTGCATGTACTAACAATGCTTACTTCTAAATAGAATTAAGCATGATTACACTACGATTATTTGATGCGAATATTCAGGTAAGCTTCGGCTTCTTTTTTCTGATTGCTGTAAATACCGTAACTACACACAGGATCACACTCCTGTGTCTTCTATTCTGCGTGCTGCACGAGCTTGCGCATTTGTGCGTGATGAGGCATTTAGGCGTAAGCGTGTCAAGCGTTAAGCTTTACGGCGGCGGGATAAAGATTTCCGGTGAGGATGTAGGGCTGCTCGCCAAATGCGGCAGAATGGCTGTGTATCTAAGCGGCTGCATTTTAAACGCCATGCTCGGGGCTTCTTTTCTTACTATGGGATACGCTGATATAGGAGCGATTAATCTGTTTATAGCTGCGTTTAACCTTCTGCCGGTAAGCTACTTTGACGGCGGCAAGGTGGCTGAGTGTCTGCTGGGAGCGTATCCGAGGCTGCTAAGAGTAATGTCAGGCATATCAGCTTTACTTATATTTTCTGCAGCGATTTTAGCCGCGCTTGTTTCTCCTGGTGAGCTTTCGCCATCGTCGCTGCTTACGCTGCTGTTTGTATTTTTATCCGAGCTTGTAGGATAGCTGCCCGGCTGCTCGGCAATTTAAATCAGGCTGAATTAACTAATGATATAGGCGGTTAATGTGATGTTAAAAGACAGGATTGAAAAATTCGCGCTTCGTTCTGAGAAGCCCTCAAGGTATATAGGCGGAGAGGTCGGAAGCGTTATCAAGGATAAGTCCAAGGTTGACGTGAGGTTTGCTTTCTGCTTTCCTGATACATATGAGGTAGGAATGAGCCACCTCGGCATGAAAATACTGTACGGACTGAAAAACGCGAGAGAAAACTTCTGGTGCGAGAGGGTATTTGCTCCTGATAACGATTTTGAGAAGCTGATGCGCGAAAACGGTATACCGCTTTATGCTCTTGAGAGCTTGGATCCTGTAAAGGAGTTTGACTTTATAGGTTTTACCATGCAGTATGAGCTGAGCTATACCAATGTGCTCAACATGCTTGACCTTGCGGGGCTTGAGGTATACGCGGACAAGCGTTGTGAGACAGACCCGATAGTAGTCGCCGGAGGACCGTGCGTGTGTAATCCGGAGCCGCTCGCTCCGTTTTTTGACTTATTCATACTTGGCGAGGGCGAGGAAGTAAACCTTGAGCTTATGGATCTGTACTGCGACATGAAGCACCAAGGTAAGACAAAGTCGGAGTTTTTGGAAGCTGCATCAAAGATAGAGGGAATTTATGTTCCTAATTTTTATGACGTTCGATACTTTGAGGACGGCAGGGTAGAGTCTGTCACTCCCAACCGTGACGCTCCTATGCCGATAAAAAAGAGGATAATAAGGGATTTCGACAAGGTATATTACCCCGACTATTTTGTAGTCCCGTTTACAGATATCGTTCACGACAGGGCGGTAGTCGAGGTCTTAAGAGGCTGCATAAGGGGCTGCCGGTTCTGCCAGGCGGGATATATATACCGTCCGTTCAGAGCCAAGGGAGTTGATACCATTGCGAAGCAGACGAAAGCGCTTTGCGAGCAGACCGGATACGAGGAGGTTTCCCTCTCCTCGCTCTCAACCAGCGACCATCCTGACATTGAGAACCTTTTATCAAAGCTTGTTGACTATACTGAGTCTGAGAAGGTAAGCCTGTCGCTGCCTTCACTGAGGGTGGACAACTTCAGCGAAGAGATACTGGAGAAGATAAACCGCGTCAGAAAGTCGGGGCTTACATTTGCCGCCGAGGCGGGAACTCAGCGCTTAAGAGATGTAATAAACAAGAATATAACCGAAGAAGAGATACTTTCTACCTGTCATATAGCCTTTGCAAGCGGCTATTCTACCGTCAAGCTCTACTTCATGATGGGTCTTCCGACAGAGACTGATGATGATATTTACGGAATCGTCACGCTCGTAAGGAGGATTTCAGACCTCTTTTATGAGGTGAACAGGGGAGTCAAGGGGAAGTTCCTGAGTATATCAGTTTCCTGCGCCACGTTTGTGCCGAAGCCGTTCACGCCGTTTGAGTTTGAGCCCCAGATTACTGAGGATGTACTTTTGCACCGTCAGAAGATCTTAACTGACAGCTTTAAGTCAAAGCATATCAGGCTGTCCTATCACAACCATGACGTCAGTCTTCTCGAGGCTACGCTCGCCAGAGGGGACAGGCGGCTTTCGCGGGTAATATATCTTGCGTGGAAAAAGGGCTGCACATTTGACAGCTGGGATGAGCACTTCAAGTTTGACAAGTGGCTGGAGGCGTTTAAAGAGGCGGGACTTGACCCTGAGTTTTATGCCTGCAGAAAAAGGGAATATGACGAGGTGATGCCATGGTCTCACCTTGATTACTTCATATCGAAGCGCTTTCTTATCAATGAAAATATCAAGGCACATCAGGGAATAACCACTCCGAACTGCGCGCAGAAGTGCTCAGGCTGCGGAATGAAAAAGGAATTCGGAGGAACCTACTGTGGTTAAAGACTATTACGATGTCAGGGCTGTCTTCAAGAAAACCGGCAGGGCGATATTCATATCCCATCTTGACCTTATGCGCCTGATGCAAAGAACCTTCAAACGGGCAAGGCTTCCGGTTTGGTTCACAAAAGGCTATAACCCTCATATATACCTTACCTTCCCGCTGCCGCTTTCTCTCGGCGTATCAAGCGAGTGCGAATTTATGGATTTTGGGATGGATATGGCTGCCGGCGAGCCTGATTTTGAGGACATAAAATCAAAAATGAACGCCGCGCTTCCAACGGGAATCGAGATAGTCCGGCTTTATCAACCTGTGCACAGTCACACAGAGATCGGTTCCTGCGAGTATACCGCAGATTTCTATAAGGACATGCCCTCCTCAGAGCTGTTGAAGCTGTTTGACAAGTTCATGTCCTCCGAAAAGATAATTATTAAAAAGCGCTGCAAGGTAAACATGAAAAAGACGATAGTGGATGTTGACATAAAACCGGATATAACCGTCCTCGACAAAAGCTCTGAGGATGGGCAGCTTCACCTTGGCCTGAGGCTTCCTGCCGGGATACGCCACTCGCTTAATATTGTTTCCATGGCGAGTGCTTTTGAGGGCTGGTGCGGGTTTGAGTTTGACAAAATATGTCTAACACGCACAAAAATCCTGCTTGAATCAGGTGAGGATTTTATATAACGCACTATTGAATAGAGCACATATTTGTGATATAATACTAAAGCATTTGAGTTCCGTCGCGTGTTCCGAGCGCGATGGGGGTTAGTGCCTGTTCTTTTAGAACCAGCATTAAAGCGGATAGTCCTCTGACTTTGTCACGCGGCGCATATTTGATATGACTTTGCCGATAGAAGTGAATGAATATCTGAAAGAAAATAGGAGGAAATAAAAAATGGACGCTTTGAAGATTATTTCAAATCCAAGTCTGAAGAACGAAGTTCCTGAGTTTGCCGTAGGTGACACCGTCAAGGTTCATGTAAGGATTCAGGAGGGCGACAAGTACAGAATCCAGGTATTCGAGGGTACTGTGATCGCCAAGAAGCACGGCGGTGTAAGCGAGACCTTTACCGTACGCAGAGTTGCTCACGGCTGCGCGGTAGAGAGGGTATTCCCTCTTCATTCTCCCGTTGTAGAGAAGGTTGAGATAGTAAGACTCGCTAAGGTCAGAAGAGCTAAGCTCTACTACCTCAGAGACAGAGTTGGTAAGGCTGCCAAGACCAAGGACGCAATCAGATAATATATCTGACAAAGGAAAAGCTGAGACTATCGGGTTTCAGCTTTTCTTTTTTCTTGTATATGTTGGCTATGTTAATTGAAAGTATGTGGTGCCGGCTGCCTGTATATATTCAGACATTTTACGTTTACCGTGAGCTGCCAGACCTAACGGGGAGACCGGATTTCGCTTTCACAGGAGCAAAATCTCAGATTCAAGGAATTGGTATAAGCCAACATGATAATCTACCCGGCAATAAGGAGAATGCAAGTTGAATAGATGCAGTTATGTCAATCTCAAGAACCCGCTGTACATAAAGTACCATGATGAGGAGTGGTCCGTGCCTCAGCATTCTGACGAAATTCTATTTGAGCTTTTGATACTTGAGAGCTTTCAGGCAGGTCTGTCATGGGAGTGCATTCTCAATAAGCGAGAGGCATTCAGGCGGGCTTTTGATAATTTTGATATTGTCAAGGTCTCTTGCTACAGCGAGGATAAGGTGCTTTCATTGATGCAGGACAAAGGAATTGTGAGAAACCGCAGAAAAATCGAAGCCGCTATATCAAATAGCCGTATATTTATGGATATTCAAAGAGAAATTGGCAGCTTCGACGCGTATATATGGCACTTTACCGGCGGAAAGGTAGTTATAGAGGATTACCACAATAGGACAGTATCTCCGCTGTCTGACGAGGTGTCCGCCGATCTCAGAAGAAGAGGCATGAGGTTTGTCGGCTCAACAATAATATACTCCTACCTACAGGCGATAGGCGTGATAAACGCTCACGGCAGCGAATGCGACCTATGTCCGGAGAAGCGCGGGGAGCGAATATTATAGGCAGCCTTTTTGGTTTTGTGATACTGCCTGCAAATGGGGTTGATTATTTTTCTTTGCCGTGATATAATAAACTGATTATTGATTATAAATGGAAAATGTATTTTGTTGGAATAGGGTGGGTGTGCCGTGAGGATTCTCGGAATAGACCCGGGCTATGCCATTGTCGGCTACGGGGTGCTCGATTATGACGGAAGAAGCTTCTCGGTCGTTAGCTTCGGAGCTATCACAACGCCTGCCGGAATGCCGTTTGAAAAGCGGCTCGAGGTTATATACAGGGATATGAACGAGATAATCGGGATGTATAAGCCGGAGTCATTGTCCCTTGAGAAGCTGTTTTTCAATACCAACCATACCACTGCGATAGATGTCGCTCAGGCGAGGGGAGTAATAATTCTTTCGGCGGTTCAGAACTGCGTTGAGGTGTATGAATACACTCCGCTTCAGGTCAAATATTCTGTGGTCGGATACGGCAAGGCGGAAAAAAAGCAGGTTCAGGAGATGACGCGCTCAATGCTTAATCTCAAGCAGGTGCCTAAGCCTGATGACACTGCGGACGCTCTTGCGCTCGCCATTACGCACGGACACAATTCATTTTCATATGCCTTCAAAGCATATAAAGATATGGAGAGAAAATGATGATATACAGCTTGACTGGTAAGATAATACATACCGGCTCAGACCTCTGCGTGGTAGAGTGCGGGGGAGTGGGCTATGCGTGCAAGACTACCTTTTCAACTCTCGGGCAGATATCAGGGCTTGACGAGGTGACGCTTTATACTCATCTTGCCGTCAGGGAGGACGGGATTGAGCTTTTTGGGTTCTACACCAAGGAGGAGCTTGAGTGCTTTAAGCTTCTGACGTCGGTGAGCGGAGTGGGAGCGAGGTTCGCTCTTGCCATACTTTCGAGCAACACACCCTCTCAGGTAGCCCTGGCGATTGCCTCCGGCGACACAAAGGCTTTCTCCAAGGTAAAGGGGATAGGCAACAAGATAGCGCAGAGGGTGGTAATGGAGCTCAAGGACAAGATAGCAAAGGACGCTTCTCTGTCCGGCTCGGAGTCGATTATTTCCGATGTCGCTTCGATTTCAGACGGCTCCGCAAAATCTGAGGCAATAGCGGCGCTGGTGGTTCTTGGGTACACCCAGTCGGAGGCGGCGTCTGCTGTTTCAAGGTGTGCGGACGGTATAGGCGCAGACGAGATCATAAAGCAATGCCTGAGGCTTCTTGCTTCCGGAAGAATATAAAATGGTTTTAGTGCTGGCAGGGGGGATAGAGGATGATCGAATCCGGAGAGTTTGATTTTGAAAACAGGATTGTTGCCCCGAATATGGTAACAGGGGAGTCTGAGGATACGGACTATTCTCTCAGGCCGAAAACGCTCAGCGAGTATATAGGTCAGGAGAAGGTAAAAGAGAATCTTTCGATATACATAGAAGCCGCGAAAAAAAGAGGCGAGCCGCTCGACCATGTGCTTTTGTACGGACCTCCCGGTCTCGGAAAGACGACGCTGTCTGCAATTATCGCCCACGAGATGGGGGTAAACATAAGAATTACCTCCGGTCCTGCGATAGAAAAGCCCGGAGATCTGGCTGCGCTTCTGACAAACCTTCAATCAGGCGATGTGCTGTTTATCGATGAGATACACCGACTTTCGAGGGCTGTAGAGGAGGTTTTGTACCCGGCGCTTGAGGATTTTGCCATAGACATTATAATCGGCAAGGGGCCTTCCGCTCGGTCAATAAGAATAGATCTGCCGAGGTTTACGCTTATTGGAGCCACTACGCGCGCGGGTCAGCTTACAACGCCATTAAGAGACCGCTTCGGAGTAATCCAAAGGCTGGAGCTTTACACCAAGGAAGAGCTGTGCGAGATAATCATGCGCTCCGCGGTGATATTAGGAGTCGCCTGCGAGAAGCAGGGAGCTATGGAGCTTGCCTCTCGTTCAAGGGGCACCCCGAGAATTGCCAACCGTCTTTTGAAGAGGGTTCGTGACTTTGCGGATGTCATGGGCAATGGAGTAATCACCCGCGACATAGCTAAAATAGCGCTTGACAGGATGGAGGTCGATGAGCTGGGTCTTGACTCCTTGGATAAGCGGGTGCTGACCATGATAATAAAAGGATATGGCGGCGGACCTGTCGGTCTTGATACGCTTGCCTCGGCGATAGGCGAGGAGGCTGTGACACTTGAGGATGTATGCGAGCCGTTTTTGATGCAGATGGGCTTTATTGCGAGAACCCCGAGGGGCAGGTGCGCGACAGAGCTGGCGTATAGGCATCTTGGGATTCCAAAGCCCGGATGCTCTGAGTGTGCTGACGGTCAGACTACGCTGGATATTTAATATATTAATATACATATATACATAGATTGAGGAGAAATTTTATGGGAAGATTGTTCGGAACTGACGGCGTAAGGGGAGTTGCCATAAGCGAGCTTACTGTCGAGCTTGCCATGCGTATAGGAAGAGCCGCCGCGATAACACTCGCTAAAAGCACCCATCACAAGGCAAAAATTCTTATAGGCAAGGATACAAGGGTATCAGGAGATGTTCTTGAGTCCGCGCTGGTATCCGGAATATGCTCTGTGGGCGCTGATGTTTATACTCTCGGTGTCATACCCACTCCTGCGGTAGCGTATCTGACCTTAAAGTACGGAGCGGACGCAGGTATAGTTATCTCTGCCTCGCACAATCCTTTCGAGTTCAACGGCATCAAGATTTTCTCATCGACCGGGTTCAAGCTTCCGGATGAAATAGAGGATGAGATTGAAAGGCTGGTTCTTGACAGCCAGAACGAGATGCTTTCCTCCTCGACAGACAGTACCGGAAAGGTCATTCCCGGCAGAGTCATACCGGAGAAAAACGCGGAGTGGGACTATGTAAGGCATTTACTCAAGAATGTGGATACCGACCTTAGCAGAATGAGGATAGTAGTAGACTGCGCGAACGGCGCGTCAAGCTCATGCGCGGAAAAGTTCTTTAAGGGACTGGGCGCAAATGTGATTTTGATAAATAATTCTCCGAACGGAATTAACATAAACGATGAATGCGGCTCTACCAGCATAGAATCTCTTTCCAAGGCTGTAGTCGAGCACAGGGCTCATGCCGGTCTTGCGTTTGACGGCGACGCCGACAGGTGTCTTATGGTTGACGAAAAAGGAGAGCCTATCGACGGAGACAAGATGATCGCCATGCTTGCTCTTGATATGAAAAATGAAGGCAAGCTCGCGTCAAACACCTGCGTTGTCACCAAGATGACTAACCTTGCTTTCTTCAAGTGGGCAAAGGAGAACGGAGTGGTAGTATCTACTGCGTCGAAAATAGGAGACAGGTATGTTCTTGAGAGAATGCTTAGCTCAGGCTATAATCTCGGCGGCGAGCAGTCCGGTCATATAATTATGAGCGATTATTCTACTACCGGCGACGGAGAGCTTTCCGGCGCGAAGGTTTTGGAGATTATGGCAAAGTCGGGCAAGAAGCTGTCAGAGCTTGCTTCTATATTCACGCCTTATCCTCAGCTGTTGGTAAATATCAGAATAAGACCTGAGTGCAAGGGAAAATTTTCCGAGGTTGAAGAGATCTCAGAAATAATTAACTACTGCTCTGAGAAGCTCGGCAGCGACGGCAGGATATTTGTCCGCGAGTCCGGCACCGAGCCGCTGGTAAGAGTAATGGCTGAGGGCAGGGACAAGGAAGCGATTTACCAGTACGCAAACGCCATTGCTCAGGTAGTCAAGCAGCATTTGGGAGAGAACGAGCTGTGAGGAAGGCGGATAAATGGAAGGACTACCGCCTTATAGACGCCTCTGATGGCGAGAAGCTGGAGTCATGGGGCGGAGTAAGGCTTGTTAGACCAGACCCTCAGGTCATATGGAAGACGCCCAAGGGTCAGGGCTGGAAAAACGCCGACGCGGTATATCACCGCTCCCAAAGGGGCGGCGGAGAGTGGGAGTACAAAAAGAAGCTTCCCGAGAGCTGGACTGTCAGCTACCGTGAGCTGAGCTTTAATATCAGACCGACCGGCTTCAAGCACACGGGACTTTTTCCAGAGCAGGCGGTAAACTGGGATCTGATGGATGGTCTTATCAAAAACGCCGGAAGACCTATAAACGTGCTGAACATGTTTGCATATACCGGAGGCGCGACGCTTGCGTGCGCTGCGGCTGGCGCAAGCGTATGCCATGTCGACGCCTCAAAGGGCATGGTGCAGTGGGCAAGGGAGAATGCTGCAAAATCCGGACTGTCAGATAAGCCTGTCCGCTGGATAGTGGACGACTGCGAAAAGTTTGTCGAGCGTGAGATAAGGCGCGGTAAGAAGTATGACGCGGTGATCATGGATCCTCCGAGCTACGGCAGGGGTCCGTCAGGCGAGGTGTGGAAGCTGGAGGACAGCATATATGAGCTTGTGAGACTCACATGCGGAGTGCTCAGCGATAACCCTCTCTTTTTCCTTCTGAACAGCTATACTACCGGGCTTTCGCCATCGGTAATGTCTTATATTTTAGGCATAATATTAACTCCGAGGTTCGGCGGGACGGTGTCGGCGGATGAGATAGGGCTTCCTGTTGAGGCAAGCGGTCTTGTTCTTCCTGCCGGCAGCACAGCCGTCTGGACAAAGAGTAATAATTTGATGGGATGATTTGACTGCAAATGGACAAGTTTATTGAATTAAACGACGTGACCTTCTCATATCTTACCGACTACGATGAGCATACTGTCAAGAACACGGTGATAAACGGGATTTCTCTCGAAATATCGAGGGGCGAGTTTGTCGCTGTACTCGGGCATAACGGCTCAGGCAAATCTACGCTTGCCAAGATGCTCAACGCCATAAATCTTCCGGAAAGCGGTAAGGTGTATGTAGACGGCATGGATACCTCAGATGAGAACAACCTTTTTGACATACGGAAAAGAGTCGGCATGGTATTCCAGAACCCTGACAACCAGATAGTCGCCACGGTGGTGGAAGAGGATGTGGCATTCGCACTTGAGAATATCGGGGTAGAGCCGGCTGAGATACGAAGAAGGGTTGACGAGGCGTTAAAGACGGTAGGAATGTATGAATACCGCGAGCACGCGCCGCACAAGCTTTCCGGCGGACAGAAGCAAAGAATAGCCATAGCCGGAGTTCTTGCAATGAAGCCGGAGTGCATAGTGCTCGACGAGCCGACAGCCATGCTCGACCCAATAGGCAGGAGAGAGATCATGGCAACTATAAGCGAGCTCAACAGCATGGGCGTTACCATAGTGCTTATCACGCATTATATGGACGAAGCCGCCCGTGCGAAGAGAGTAATAGTCATGGATTCTGGCGAGGTCATCATGGACGATACGCCAAAGAGGGTTTTTTCTCAGATGGACAGGCTCAAGTCGCTGGGACTTGATGTGCCGCAGGTCACCGAGCTTACTCACGCGCTGATTTCCGCAGGAGTCGATCTTCCCGACGATATTATAAGTGAAGATGAATGTTACGAGGCGTTGTATAAGCTTCTTAAGAAAGGCTGATAGCTTTTGGGAATAATCAGGACTGAAAATTTGACATACATTTACGGCGAGGGCACACCTTTTCGCAAGGTTGCGCTCGACAATGTCAATATAGATATTGAGGAGGGGGAGCTTGTCGGAATAATCGGGCATACCGGTTCCGGCAAATCTACCCTTATCCAGCATTTCAACGGGCTTCTTAAGCCTACATCTGGCAAGGTATTTGTTGACGGCGAGGAGCTTTTTGCCGATAAATCAAGACTCAGGGATATAAGATTCAAGGTGGGACTGGTTTTTCAGTACCCGGAGTACCAGCTCTTTGAGGAGACTGTGTACAGGGATATCGCTTTCGGACCTAAGAATATGGGTCTTAGCGATGATGAAATAGACCGCAGGGTCAAGGAAACCATGCGCCTTGTCGAGCTTAAGCCGGAGCTTGCCGACAAGTCTCCGTTTGAGCTGTCAGGCGGTCAGAAGAGGCGCGTCGCCATAGCAGGCGTAATGGCTATGGAGCCGAAGGTCTTGATACTGGACGAGCCGACGGCCGGTCTTGACCCAAGAGGAAGGGACAGGATTTTAAGGCTTATAAAGGACTATCACGAGGAAAAGGGAAGCACTGTCATGCTCGTCTCCCACTCGATGGAGGATATTGCAAAGACGGTCTCAAAGATACTTGTTATGGACGACTCGAACGTGTATATGTATGACACTCCCGAGAAGGTATTTGCAAAGGCCAGAGAGCTTGACAAGATGGGTCTGACAGTACCGCAGATAACAAGAGTGTTCGACAGGCTTAAGCAGAGCGGAATAGAGTTTTCCGACGAGGTGTATTCAGTCGAGTACGCCAAAAAGCTTGTTCTTAGGCTATTAGAGGACAGGAGAGTGTAACAGTTGATTAAGGACATTACCCTTGGTCAGTATTTCCCGGGCAAATCGGTGATCCACCGGCTTGACCCGAGGATAAAGCTTTTGCTGACATTGATATATATTGTAATGCTCTTTGCCGCGTCAGGCTTTTTGGGCTTGGGCGTGGGGATAGTATTTTTAGTCTTGTCGTTTTTACTTTCCGGAATACCTATCAAGATGATGGCGAAAAGCGTCAAGCCTATAATCCCGATAATAATTTTTACAGGTATATTAAACCTGCTCTTTGTCTCGTCAGGAGATGTTTTATTCAGCTACGGCTTTATAAAGATCACTTACGACGGTCTTAGGACAATGATATTTATGGCGGTAAGGATTGTGTTCTTGATTTGCGGAACATCGCTATTGACCTATACCACCTCTCCTATAGCTCTCACTGACGCCATAGAGAGGATACTATCCCCGTTGCGTGCGATTAAGTTCCCGTCGCACGAGATTGCTATGATGATGACGATAGCTCTCAGGTTTATACCCACGCTTATCGAGGAGACTGATAAAATAATGTCAGCGCAGAAGGCAAGGGGAGCGGACCTTGAGTCCGGCACGCTTGTAAGGCGCGCGAAGGCTCTTGTGCCTATATTGATACCCTTGTTTATTTCAGCGTTCAGAAGAGCGGAGGAGCTTGCTCTTGCGATGGAGTGCCGCTGCTACCGCGGCGGAGAGGGCAGGACGAGGATGAAGCAGCTTAAGACAACGTGGCGAGATTATGTTGCGGTAATTATTTCGCTGATATTCTTCGCCGGCGTGATATTATTGAACATTTTCCTGCCGATATGAGAAATTTTATGGTTACCATGTCCTTCAGAGGGACAAACTATCATGGGTTTCAGAGGCAGGAGTCAGACCTCAAAACGATTCAGGGGACAGTCGAGGAAGGAATACACCGTCTTTTGGGCGAAGATGCGCAGATAAACGGCTGCTCAAGAACTGACGCCGGAGTTCACGCCAACGAGTATGTTTTTTCGGTGATGCTTGAGAGCACCATAAACGAAAGGGGCATAATTTTCGGGCTTAACGGAGTTTTGCCTAAGGATATCTCAATAACCGGCTGCAAGATTGTAAGAGACGATTTTCACGCGAGGTACGACTGCCGCGGCAAGGAGTATGTATACCTTATCCACAATTCAGAGATACGCTCTCCTTTTTATGAGGACACCATTTATCGAAGCTGGTACCCGATAGATGAGAAAAAGCTGGATGTCGCATGTAAGGACTATATCGGAACTCATGATTTCAAGTCGTTTTGCTCGACGGATACGGATAAGAATGAAACAGTCCGAACTATTTTTGATTTTGATGTCACCAGAAGCGGCGACATAGTAAGGTTCAGGGTCACCGGGGACGGGTTTTTGTATAACATGGTCAGGATAATGGTGGGAACGCTGCTGTTTATCAACGACGGAAAGCTCGAGCTTCATTCGATACCCGGAATAATTTCTGCGTGCGACAGGACAAAAGCGGGTAAAACCGTTCCGCCGCACGGGCTGTATCTCAATAAGGTGTTCTACTGATTGTGGTTGACAAAAGGATGTAAAAAAGGGGGGGAAGACCATGGCGGATGAAAAGAGCTTTGAAAACGATGTTCGGAAGCTCAGAAAAAGACGGAAGCGCAAGAGATTTGTAAAGAATCTGCTTCTTGTTTTGTCTGTTCTGGTTTTCGCCTCCGGAGTATATTTTTCGAGAGGACTGTGGCTGCCATACTTGGAGGGAATACTTGAAAGAGGCTTTTCAAACGACGGAGACGCCGCAGCAGAGAATTTCCCGATAGATATATCCAACCGCTCTAATGTTCGTATAGGCGGCATGGAAAATTGCTGGGTCATGTTCACAGACACATCGCTCAGCGTGCGCGATCATAACGGAAGGGAGCTCAGTTCTGTTTATCTTCCATATTCTTCGCCTGTAGTAGAGACCTCGTCTCGCCGCGCGTTGGTTTATGATATGGGAGGCTACAACCTTTGCGTAGTCAGCAGAACGGGAGAGGTATTTTCAAAAAAGCTGGAAAATCAGATACTCTTTGCGGTGGTAGGCGAGAATGGAAATATCGCGGTCGTCACTTCTACGGATAAATACGCATCATACCTCACAATATATGACAAAAACGGCACGGAGGTCTTTCATTGGGCTGACGGAAATCTGATAACCGCCATAGCGCTTGATGACTCCGGCGACGGCTGCATAGTTTCAAGCTCTTATGTACTGGGCGGCCGCTTTAAGTCGGTCGTATCAAAGCTCGACTTTTCTATGACCGAAATTTCAGCAAAAACCATGCCGGTGGATACACTTTGTCTGGATGTTGATTATACGCGCGACGATGGTTTTTGGCTGATAGGTGACAGCGCGCTTTATAGATACAGCGAGGATTTTTCGCTTATCTATACGTATGAGTACAGGTATGACCTCACTCAGTACGCGGTAAGCGAGAATGTTTGCGGAATGATATTTAATCCTGCGGGAACAAACTCGATTTATCTGACGCTGTTTGATGCTGAGCTTGAACAACCTACCGAAATAACATATAATGAAGAAATACATAGCATCGAGGCGTACGACGGAAAAGTATTCTTTAACACCTCAACAAGGCTCAACTCGATAGACAGCTTGGGAATGCTGGTCGGAACTTCACCTCTTGACGCCGAATGTGAGAGCTTTGTGATTAACGATGACGAGGCATTTCTACTCGGCTACCGCAGTATAAATAGAGCGGAGCTTACCATCCACGATTAGAAATCAGAAAGGAAGGCTTATGGAACAGAGCTTGTGTTGGTTTTTCGATGCAGTTGCGGTTGGGCTTATACTGATTTTTGTGTATGTAGGAGCAAAAAAAGGTTTTGTTAGAAACATCGCCTACACCGTTTTAATTATTGCATCCTTTCTGACAAGCTGGTTTGCCGCGGAGGTATCGGCTCCGTTTGTATACGACACGTTTGTTAAAGAAGAGATCACACAGCTTCTTTACGAGAGGGCAGACTCCATACGTCCCGCCGAGATTATATCTCAGACTGTTTCGGACGGAGATTACGGAGTAGAAATGTCAGAGTCAGAGATATCGCAGATAATGAGCGGTAGCACAGACTTTTTTGCCGGTCTTGCCACAGAAATGAGGAAGAACGGCTCGCCCGAGAGCGAGGAGGATATTGCGTCCGGAGTGAGGGACGCCGCTACACCGAGGCTGTTGGACTCTCTGTTCAGCGGAGCGTCTGATTCGATATACATCCGTCAGGCAATAGATACTCTTTCACAGGCTGGAGAAAAGGTGGAGCAGGTCATATCCTCTTTGGTATCAGGCTCGGCTCAAAGGGCTGCCGAGACTGTTGAGAGCGAGCTGGTTGCTCCAACGGTGAAGTGGATACTGAAGGCAATCATTTTTATAATTTGTTTATTTATTCTCAGGCTGATAATCAAACCTTTATCGGAAACGCTTACCGTCGTAAATAAAATCCCGATAGTGGGTCCTGTCAATGTGCTCTTAGGCGCGGCTCTCGGAACAGTCGAGGGAGCGGTGGTTGTGTATGTATGTGCGATGGCAGTAAAGGCTGTAATCAAGCTTTCAAGCAACTCTCTTATTTTTTTGAATACCGATACCGTAAACAGCACTCGGCTGTTTATACATTTTTATAATTTTGACATTTTAAGCTTGTTTTGAAATATTTAACTGACTGTCATATAGATTTCACTTTTGTGTATATAATCAATAATGGTTAGCTGTATTAATATGATTAATTCTGATTGACATAGATAATTCTTAAAGAAAAGGGTGATTTATTCATGCTTTGCTCAAGATGCAAAAAAAGACCGGCGGCGGTGTTTATCACCACCATGAACGGCAATGAAAAAAAGAATGAGGGGCTTTGCCTTTTGTGCGCTCGTCAGCTTGGTATTTCGCAGGTTGACGATTATATGAAGCAGATGGGTATTTCCGACGAGGATCTCGAGGCTTTTTCGGAGTCCATGGCGGGTGACGCCGACGGCGACTCGTTTGAAATGGGCGGCTCGGGAACAATGCCGAATTTTATATCAAACTTTCTCGGAAAAATGGGCTCGGATTCCAGAAATCAGGAGCCTGATTCTAAAAAGACCAAGCAGCCAAAGGACTCTAAGTCTGCGGACAAGGAGCTTAAGTTCCTCGGCACATATTGTACAAACCTTACCCAAAGGGCTGCCGAGGGCAAGCTTGATAAAATAATCGGGCGTGACAGAGAGATAGGAAGGGTATTGCAGATACTTTCAAGGCGTCAAAAGAACAATCCCTGCCTGATTGGTGAGCCCGGCGTCGGAAAAACTGCCATCGCTGAGGGAATTGCTCAGAAAATCGTTGCCAAAGATGTACCTTTTGTTCTCAAAAATAAGCAGCTATACCTTCTTGACCTGACTGCGCTTGTTGCAGGAACTCAGTTCAGGGGACAGTTTGAGAGTCGTATCAAGGGACTTTTGCAGGAAGTTAAGAGAGAGGGCAATGTAATCCTGTTCATTGACGAGGTTCACAATCTTGTCGGAACCGGCGACAGTGAAGGCACGATGAATGCCGCCAATATACTTAAGCCCGCACTGTCAAGGGGCGAGGTTCAGGTTATAGGCGCCACCACCTTCAGCGAATACAGAAAGTATATAGAAAAGGACAGCGCGCTTGAAAGAAGATTTCAGCCGGTAACCGTTACCGAGCCTACAGTAGACGATACTGTGAATGTGCTGTTCGGAATCAGAAAATACTATGAGGATTACCATCATGTCAAGATTTCCGATTCCGCTCTGAGAATGTGCGCGGTTCTTTCCGAAAGGTATATAAATGACAGGTTCCTGCCTGATAAGGCAATCGACCTCTTGGACGAGGCGTGCGCAGGCGCGAGCATAAGAAGCCCCGCGATTTCAAGGTCGCTTGAGCTCAAGTCAAAGCTCGAGCAGGAGTGTATCGAGCTTGGCGGGCTTGAGGAGGCGGAGAATCCCGACTACGAAAAGATTGCGCAGCTAAAGGCGAAAATTTCCCAGACCGAAAACGATTGTAAGGCTGCGCAGGCTGAGGCGGATAAGGTCACTGTTACTGAATGGGATCTCTCTAAGGTCATCGAGCTTTGGACAGGTATCCCGGCAAATAAGATAGTCGAGACCGAATACGCAAAAATAAGGAACCTCCACGATGTGCTGAGCAAAAAGATAATCGGTCAGCCCGAGGCGGTCGATCTGGTGTGCGCGGCGATAAAGCGCACAAGGGTGCAGATGACATCTCGCAGAAGACCTGCGTCGTTTATATTTGTCGGACCTACCGGAGTTGGAAAGACGGAGCTTGCAAAGACGCTTGCCGCCGAGCTTTTCGACGCTACCGAGCCGCTCATCAGGATAGACATGTCAGAATACATGGAGAAGCACACCGTTTCGAGACTTATAGGCTCTCCTCCGGGCTATGTAGGATACGACGAGGCAGGTCAGCTTACCGAAAAGGTTCGCCGCAGGCCGTATTCCGTGGTTCTGTTTGACGAGATAGAGAAGGCTCACCCTGATGTAATGAACATACTTCTTCAGATACTTGACGAGGGAAGGGTAAACGACGCGCAGGGCAGAAGCGTGTCTTTTGAGAACACGGTTATTATCATGACTTCTAACGCCGGCTCTACCGACAAGAGCTTCGGAATAGGCTTTGACAAGACTCAGGCGCAGATATCAAAGGAGCGTGCTATAAAGGGCTTGAGAGAGTTCCTAAGACCTGAGTTCATAAGCCGAATTGATGAGATAGTCGTATTCAATCCTCTTACCGAGGACAATTATGCGGATATCGCCCACCTTATGCTCGGCGAGATAGTTGAGCCGCTTTCAGAAAAGATGATATCCTTCAGCTTTGACAGAGAGGCTGAAAAGGCTATAGCCAAGATTGCTTATAGCGACAAGTATGGCGCGAGGGATATACGCAGAGTGATCCGCAAGGAGGTAGAGGATAAAATAGCCGACCTCATTATTGATTCCGATGCGCATAGCCTTAAGAGCATCAATGTGACGGCGGTAGACGGAGCGGTCAAGGTCGAGGCTAAGTTTGACTAAATGTAAATTTTTTGTGAACTTTTAATTTATTCAATTGCAATTTACGCTTGGATATGATATAGTTTTTAAGCCGCTTATGTTCGGTTGACAAGACGGGTTACCGCACCGAAGCGTAGCGAGTTTTATAGTAAAGGCAGGTGCCGACTTATAATGTACGCAGTAATTGAAACAGGCGGAAAGCAGTATCAGGTAAAGGAAGGCGATATTCTCTTCATCGAGAAGCTTAACGTACAGGCGGAGGATAATGTAACCTTTGATAAGGTAGTCGCTTATTCCAACGGTGAGACAACCTCTGTGGGCGCTCCCTATGTTGAGGGCGTGTCTGTAGACGCAAAGGTTCTCAAGAACGGAAAGGCCAAGAAGATTACTGTTTTCACTTACAAGGCTAAGAAGGGCTCTTCTCATAAGAAGCAGGGTCACAGACAGCCTTATACTCAGGTAAGAATCGAAGCTATCAAGGCATAATGATTCGCGCGGAGTTTCGTGTGACCGGCTCGGGGAGCTATAAGGGTTTTTCTGTGAAGGGTCATTCCGGATATGCAGAGGCCGGAAGCGATATAGTGTGCGCGAGCGTATCTTCGGCTGTTATGCTTACTGTCAACACCGCGACAGAGCATTTCGGCGTAAAGCTTAAGCTTAAGTCTTCAGACGGAGATATCGAATGCGGTGTGGAGGAAATTACTCAAATGTCAGACAAGCTTATCGACAGCCTCAGGGCGCATTTAAGCATGGTTGCGGAGGAATTTCCGGGGTACTTAAAAGTAAATATTTCGGAGGTGTGATAAATGTTAAGAATCAGTATGCAGTTCTTCGCTCATAAGAAGGGCGTAAGTTCTACCAAGAACGGTCGTGACTCCGAGTCAAAGAGACTCGGTGCGAAGAGAGCAGACGGACAGTTCGTTCTCGCCGGCAATATCCTTTATCGCCAGAGAGGAACTCACATTCATCCCGGTATGAATGTTGGAATCGGTTCGGATGACACACTCTACTCCATGATCGACGGAGTAGTAAGATTTGAGAGACTTGGACGCGACAGAAAGAAAGTCAGCGTTTATCCTGCGGAGTAATCAAATCATCAACTTTGAACCCCAAGCACATAGCTGCGCTTGGGGTTTTTAACTTTGAGTAAACAGAGCTTTTTTTCAGGAGGGATGCGCTGTATGGCTGCGTTTGTGGATGAAGTAAATATCAGCGTTCAGGCGGGTGACGGCGGAGACGGCTGCGTATCTTTTCATCGAGAGAAGTATGTTGCTGCCGGAGGACCTGACGGCGGAGACGGCGGAAGAGGCGGAAATATCGTATTTTTGGTTGACGACAACCTCAGTACGCTTATAGATTTCAGGTATAAGCGCAAGTATGTCGCGGCTAACGGCGCCAACGGAGGTCCTAACAACAGCTTTGGCAAGGGTGCGGACGATCTTATTATAAAGGTTCCGAGAGGAACGGTCGTCACCGATAGGCAGACCGGAAGGCTGCTTGCCGACATGTCCGGCTCAGAGCCTGTGATAATAGCTAAAGGTGGTCGCGGAGGCAGGGGAAACGCCCGCTTTGCCACCGCAACAAGGCAGATCCCGAGATTCGCAAAGCCTGGTTTCAAGGGTCAGAAGCTTGAGCTGAAGCTTGAGCTGAAGCTTTTGGCGGATGTGGGACTTGTGGGATTCCCGAATGTCGGTAAATCCACTCTTATATCTGTAGTGTCGTCTGCTAAGCCGAAGATAGCAAATTATCATTTCACTACGCTCACGCCTGTTTTGGGCGTTGTAAAGGTCTCAGAGGGTAATTCGTTTGTAATGGCGGATATTCCCGGACTGATTGAGGGTGCGAGCGACGGAATAGGCCTGGGTCACGAGTTTTTGAAGCATGTCGAGAGATGCCGTCTCATTATACATGTCGTAGATGTCTCGGGAAGCGAGTGCAGGGATCCTATCGAGGATTTTGAGGTTATAAACAGGGAACTGCGCAGATTCAGCGAGGAGCTTGCAAACGCGCCTCAGCTTGTTGCCGCGAATAAATGCGACCTTGCGTCCAAGGAGCAGATAGAGCGGTTTAAAGAGTATGTCGCCTCGAAGGGCTATCAGGTGTTTGAGATATCAGCAGCTACCACTCAGGGCACTAAGGAATTGATAGCGGCTACTGCAAATGAGCTTAGTAAGCTGCCGCCATTGAAGATATACCAGCCTGACCCTGTCGAGGAGTGGAGGCCGGAGGAGCTTGCAAGAGACCGCAGCTTCGATGTCAGGGTCGAAGACGGCGTGTATATTGTCGATGCGGATTGGCTTGAGGGAGTACTAAGGATGGTGGATGTGGACGACTATGAGTCGCTCCAGCATTTCCAGCTTGTTCTTAGGTCAACCGGAATAATAGACAGGCTCATCGAGCTGGGAATAGAGGACGGAGATACCGTGTCTGTCTGCGGCTTCGAGTTTGACTATGTAAGCTAACCGATGAGGGGTAATTTTGATGCCAATTCTCGATAAGAAAACGGTTGGGATGTATAGCCCTCTTGCGCTTGCGTTTTACGGCGACAGCGTGTACGAAAAGCTTGTAAGAGAGAAGCTGATAATGCACGCCAACATGCCTGCCGGAAAGCTTCACAGCCTTGCAGTCAGGTTTGTATGCTGTGAGTTCCAGTCAGCCGCTTGCGATGTCATACACCCTCTTTTGAGCCAAGAAGAGCTTGATATAATGCGCAGGGGAAGAAACGCCAGCGGGATAACCGCCCCGAAGCATTCAAAGGTGGCACAGTACAGGCGCGCGACATCTCTTGAGTGTCTTTTTGGCTATCTTGAGCTGATAGGCGAGGGCGAAAGAGTAAAAGAACTCTTTGAAAAGATTTGGGAAACAGTTGAAATATAGTCCGGAATGGATTATAATATTTCGGCGGAGTTTTATATCATATATCAATTATAAGATACAATATAATGGCGGAGGATTTTATGTCAGGACATTCAAAATGGAACAATATCAAGCGTAAAAAGGAAGCCGCGGACGGAGCTAAAGCCAAGGTATTTACCAGAATAGGAAGAGAGATTTCGGTCTGCGTTAAGGAAGGCGGACCCGACCCTGCGTCCAACTCAAAGCTAAAGGATCTTATTTCCAAGGCAAAGGCAAACAATGTCCCCAATGATAACATTGACAGGATTATTAAAAAGGCTGCCGGAGAAGGGGACAAGAACAACTACGAGACCATGGTTTATGAGGGCTACGGTCCAGGCGGAGTAGCTGTTATAGTCGAGTGCCTGACAGACAACAAAAACCGCACTGCGGGAGATGTAAGGCATTACTTTGACAAGTTCGGCGGAAATATGGGGACTACCGGCTGCGTATCCTTTATGTTTACCCGTAAGGGAATCATAATCCTTGAAAACGAGGGCTGTGACGAGGATAAGCTTATGGAGGACTGCTTTGAGGCAGGGGCTGATGACTTCAATGTCGATGGAGAATCCATTGAGGTTTCAACAGATCCAAACTCTGTATACGCCATTTCCGACAAGCTCAGGGAGATGGGATACAGCGTGATTTCCGCCGAGGACAGCATGGTTCCTTCTACCTACACGACGCTTAGTGACGAGGAGCAGATAAGGCATATGAACCTTCTTTTGGAGGCTCTTGACGACAACGACGATGTGCAGCAGGTCTACCACAACTGGGATATGCCTCAGGAGGACTCTGAGGATTAAGATCTGGGAGTAAAGTATTTGTGCGTTAGATTGTTTGCACCTGTGCTTGTGAAGCGCAGGTGCTTTTTTTATTTTCTTGCATTATGTATAAAATCATAACGCATTTTATATATCGATTATGCATGTTTGATGCTGCTCTGATATAAAAGCGTATGAGCTTAAAAATCAGGAATTTATGCATAAATATATTGTCATGTCTGTTTGATTAAATGTATATAATCTACAATTTGTGCTCTTTGGCAGGATAAAGTCTCCGATTTGCATTTTGTTCTTTGGCGTAGTAAAATGTAGTCACTCAATAAGCGGAGGGATTAAAATGAAAAACAAAAAACTGACATTTATTATAGCTGTCGGACTTATGGCTGCGCTCTGCTTTGTAGGCAACTACATTCAGATTAAGATTCCGAACGGAGTGCTCATTACAAGAGTGCATCTCGGAAACTCGATGTGCCTGCTCGCAGGAATACTTTTCGGCGGACTCGGCGGAGGCCTCGCGTCCGGCATAGGAGCGGCGCTGTATGACCTTCTTGACCCTGCGTACATCATCTCATCACCGTTTACCTTCCTATCAAAATTTGCGATGGGATATATATGCGGAGAGCTTGCGTCCAGATTCAAGACACGCGAGAAGAACTCAAAGAATGTTGCAGGCATAGTCGTGAGCGCTGCGGCAGGACAGATTGCGTATATAGTTTTGTATCTTCTTAAGACTTATCTGGGACAGATACTTCTCGGAGCTGCGCACGAAACTGCTCTGACCGCTACAGCGACAAACGCGATAACCTCTTCGGTGAATGCGGTGCTTGCGATTGTCATATCGGTTCCTCTTTTCTACGCGCTCAAGGTTCCGCTGTCATCCACCTATTTTGCCGACCTCATCTATGACAAGCCAAAGATGACAAAGTGGTATGTATGGGTAATAGCGATTATACTATTCCTTGCGGTATCCGTCGGAGCGATATACTTCTACTCGATGAACAAATAGCATCTATACATTTCATATGTCCTAATCCCCAAGGCTGTAAATACGGCTTTGGGGATTGATTTAGCTGCGCTGTTATGGTAAAATCAGTCGCGTAAAGCAGTTTTGCATTTTTGCGGCGCCATGTGTTGTGCTGGGCGAGCGAATTATTTTGAAGGGAAGCTTGTGTATGGAGTGGAAGGAGTTAAAAATATACACCTCTCACGAGGGCGTAGAGCCGCTGTCAAACGCTCTTATCAACTTCGGGATCAACGGATTTGTTATAAATGACCCTGAGGATATACGAGAGTTTGAAAGAAACAAAAACGCGTCTTGGGACTATATCGGGGAAGAGGTATGGGAGCTTTGCGGGAATGACACCTTTGTTACCGTTTATGTACCTGAAGATGAAAGCGGAATTTCCGACCTTGAGGCGGTAAAGTCTGCTGTAAGCCTGCTTAAGTCATCGCCTGACGCGGCGAAGTACGGCGAGCTGAGCGTTAAGTCTGGCAATATCCGTGAGGAGGACTGGGCAAACAACTGGAAGCAGTACTTCAAGCCGCTGGAGATAGGTGAAAAGCTCATTATAAAACCGTCGTGGGAAAATCTTCCCGAGAGCAACAGCCGTACAGTGCTTGAGCTCGATCCGGAGACAAGCTTTGGCACAGGACGCCATCATACGACAAGGCTTTGCCTTGAGCTTATTGAAAAAAATGTCTTTGGCGGCGAGAGGGTATGCGACCTTGGCTGCGGCAGCGGAATTATCTCTATTGCAGCCCTGCTTTTGGGAGCTGATAGCGCTGTTGCCGTTGATATTTCTCCGGACGCCGCCGGAACCTCGAAGCAGAACGCCCTAAAGAACGGCATACCTGACGACAAGTATGTTTCTTTCTGCGGAGATGTTACCACAGACACAGTTCTGCTTGAGAAAATCGGAGCAGGGTTTGACATAGTTGCCGCTAACATTGTCGCTGACGTCCTTATTGCAATGAAGCAGGTATTTGCTGAATTGACAGCTCCCGGAGGATATTTGATTCTTTCCGGCATAATAACGGAGAGAAGGGAAGAGGTGCTGGAGGCTGTCACCAAGCTCGGATTTGAGCTGCTTGAGTCAAGGGAATGCGAGATGTGGAACGCCGCAGCTTTAAGGAAGCTATGAGCGAGCCTAAGCTTATATATCAGGACATGCATATCTGCGTTATAGAAAAGCCCGCAGGAATAAGCTCAGAGGCTCAGATGATTGAAAAGCTTAATCAACTATATGGGCTAAAGGCATATGCGGTCCACCGCTTAGACAAAGAAGCCGGAGGACTGATGGTATACGCCTTGAACTCGGAAGCTGCCGCAGGGCTCTCTTCAGCAATCGCGGCAGGGGAGTTTGAGAAGATTTATCTCGCAGTTGTAATAGGGCACATGCCGGAAGCCTCAGGCATGCTTGAAGATTATCTGTATCACGACAAAAACAGAAACAAGTCATATTCAGTAAAATCTGAGCGCAAGGGAGTAAAGTATGCCAAGCTCGAGTACTCTGTTCTTTCAGAGCGGGAGTTTGACGGCATCTGCCTGTCGCTTGTGAGAATACGGCTTCATACAGGTAGAACTCATCAGATAAGGGTGCAGTTTTCCTCAAGGAAGCATCCTTTATACGGAGACGGAAGGTACGGAGGAAAGGCAAAGGCTTCGAGGCTTTGTCTATGGTCGCACAAGCTTGGATTTTGCCACCCCGCGACCGGAGAGAGAATGGAATTTACTTTGGCTCCTCCCGAGGTTTTTCCGTGGACGCTGTTTGAGCTTTAGGCAAATGATTAAATATATAAGTGAAGCCTATCTATCCTGTTTGCCGGATAGATAGGCTTTTTGACTTATATTTCATTACATCAGAGGAGAGAATATTTTGAGCACCGCCTGTACAAAGGCATAGACCGGTCCTCGCTTGTTGAGCTGCTCAATGGTTATCTCTTTGCTCTTGCTTTGCGTTTCGAGGAAGTCCTCTTCGACCTGAGCCACGCATTTAGATTTGTACGCGAGTATGCAGTTTTCAAAGTGAAGGTAAAAGCTTCTGAAATCAAAGTTTGCAGTACCCACGATGCAGACCTTGCTGTCTGCGGTAACGGATTTCGCATGGATGAAGCCGGGGGTATACTCAAATATTCTCACTCCGGCGTTGAGAAGCTCGCGGTAGTTTGACCTTGTCACCGCAAACACCATTTTTTTATCTGGTATGCTTGGTGTGATTATCCTTACGTCTACTCCGCTCATCGCGGCATGACGAAGAGCTGTTGTCATTTCGTTGTCAAGTATGAGATATGGCGTTGTGACGTATAGAGTCTTGGTTGCACAGTTGATTAAGCCGATATAAGCGAGCTCGCATATCAGTTCGTCGGTTGAAGGCCCATCGGCAAACGGCTGGACATATCCGTCAGGCTCGCACAAAAGATCGCTTGAGTATTCCGCGTAGTCAATTTTTGATTCTCCCCGCGAAAAGTGCCATAGCTGCAAAAATGTCTCAGTCATCTTGATGACGCCGTCGCCCTTTATCATAATGCCGCTGTCCTTCCAGTGACCGAACCTTTCGACCGCGTTTATATATTCATCTGCTAAGTTTATGCCTCCGGTAAACGCAACTCTGCCGTCTATCACAAGTATTTTGCGGTGATCGCGGTAGTTGAGAAATGTGTCAAGTGAGGGACTCACTCTGTTGAATACAGATACTCTTATGCCCAGCGACTCAAGGTATCTGTCATATCCCTTCGGAAGCTTCTGTATGGTCCCGAGATCGTCATACATCAGCCTCACTTCTATTCCCTCGGAGATTTTCTTCTTGAGTATGTCCAGAATTCCGTCAAACATCTTTCCCGGCTCGATTATGAAGTACTCCATGAATATAAACTTTTCAGCCTTTGTCAGGGCGCGCAGTATATCTGAGTAAAACTCTTCGCCGGAGGGAAAATACTTTGTTTCCGTGTTACAGTACACCGGGGCGTAGGCATACTTTTGAAGATATTTCATCTGCCTAGCGGTTTCAGGGTCATCTTTCTCAATTTCCGGAAGAGGGTCGGAGGTGCTGCGCATAGCGTTGCGCATCATCTGCTTGTAGCTTTTAAAGCGCTTTCCTATTCGATAGCTCTGCTTTGACTTGGCGAATATCAGGTAGAGCGGAACTCCGCAGAGAGGAAAAAGCATTGCCGCTATTATCCATGTCAGCTTGAAGGATGGGTTCATCGGCTCGCTTGAGATGTCCAGAACGGTGATGACAGATAAAATCAGGCCGATGACATAGTACCATACGAAGTTGTTTGTCAGCGAAATAAGAAAATAGAACAGAACGAGAAGCTGAATAAGCACTAAAACTGCGGTAATGAATATTTTAGACTGGATAAACTTCAAAAACCTTCTCACGTGATCGCTCCCTTACAGAAGAATGCTGTACTCAATTATATACTGTCTTGTGGAAATTATCAATAGTCAAGGAAAATCTTCAGAAATAGTTACAAGTTAGTTACATTAAAATAACAGTTTGCCGATTATGATTGACATTCATATGCTTCGCTGGTAGAATGATACCGTCAATATACAAGGGATAATAGGGCTAATGGCTATTTGGACTCGGCTGTATTGTTCCTTGTATGCTGACGGTAGCGAAAAAAAGCTAACCGCATGCTCTTTTTGAAAGGAAAGATCTTTTTGATGAGCGATATAAAAAAGCTTTGTATGGGATGTATGGAGCAGCTCGGGGAAATTGGTACCTGCCGTTTTTGCGGGTATACAGACGGCACGCCCAATCCTCCCGCTTACCTTAAGCCAAAGACTATTCTTGACTCGAGGTATGTCGTAGGCAGGCTTCTTAGCTATAACGGCGAGTCCGCGCTGTACATGGGCTTTGACAATAACGAAGGCGCCAAGGTTTATGTCAGGGAGTATATGCCTGACGCGATATGCGAGCGCTCTCGTGAAAGCTCGGATATCATAATCAATCCCGCGTCGGTTGTCCAGTACAAGAATTACATGTCTGAATTTGTAGAGCTGAACAAGTCGCTCACCAGATTCAGGACCATGTCCCATATAATCGCTCCAAGCGATATGTTCTATGACAACAATACCGCGTATGTCATTATGCCGTACTGCGAAAGCGTTACTCTCAAGGAGTACCTTCAGCAAAACGCCGGAGAATTGACATGGGAGCAGGTGAAAAAGATGTTTCCGCCGCTTTTGACAACCCTTGGCTGCCTACATAACGCCGGCATTGTCCACAGGGGAATAAGTCTTGAGAATATCCTCGTGACAGACAAAAACGAGCTGAGGCTGACCGGTTTCTCAATTCCTGAGATAAGAACGGTAAACACTGACCTTGCGCCTGAGCTTTACGCGGGTTATTCCGCACCGGAGCAGTACGCGGCTTCAGAGTGGGACGGCACATGGACTGACGTGTACTCTGTTGCGGCGGTTATGTACCGGCTTCTTACCGGCTGTATGCCGACTGAGGCGATGGCGAGAGTAGGAAACGACTCTTTGCTCGAGCCAAATAAGATTAACCCGCACATTCCGGCGAATGTCTCAAAGGTCATAATGCAGGCTATGCTTCTTTCCTGCCAGCGAAGGATTCAGACTATTACGGATTTTGTGACCAAGCTTTTTGAAGAGCCGAGCTATATGGACACCCTGCCAAAGGGAGCGACTCAGACTATCCCGATTCAGATTACAAGGCAGGAGAGACTGAAGGCTGAGCGCAGGAGAAGAAGGAAAAAGTCCAACGCCGGTATGTTCGTTGGAGCCGCGTTTCTTGTTGTAATAGTAGTGGTAGCGTTTGTCGCATTGATAGTGATGTTCCTGCCGGACAATGAGCCGCCGGCCGACGACGGCGCGGAAAATCCTCAGGGCAGCTCGCCGATAGTTACCAATCCCGTAGGTGAAGTAACTACCGAACCTATTGTCACAACTACTCCGCCTGAGACTACTCAGCCTACGATGCAGACTCAGGGCGTAATGTTTATAATGCCTAATCTTGTCGGCGAGGAATACATCTCTGTTGAGGAAAGCACTACTTGGAAGGATAGGCTTGAGTTTGAGGCTGTATACGATTACTCGGACGATTACGACAGAGGAGTCATTTTCGACCAGGATATCCCTGCCGGAACAGAGCTTTATCCCGTGCAGCATGTGAAGCTGTTTGTCAGCCAGGGTTACGCCACTGTAACTATACCCGACTTTATGAACGAGTTCGGCATGAGGATGACAGGCGAAGAGTATGTAACGCTTCTTGACGAGCTCAATATAAAGTATGAGTTCAGAGACCTGAATACGCCGAATATAGCTTCCGGCTATGTCATGGGAGTTTATTGTCCTGAAACCTCGTCAGGAGTTGGCGGCAGCATCAATGTCAAGGACGGAAATACTCTTTATGTAGACATATCTGTATTTTCTCCAGGAATGGATGCAGCAGGATAAATCAAATATAATCCGCAATTTTTGTAAGAAGGCTGTAGCCGTCTTGCCTTGGATTGCGGATTTTTATACATTAATTGTCTAAATCACGGATTTTACTAATAATCAACAGTTTTTCAGCAAATATATGCTTTAATTTTGTCAGTCCCAATGCTTTTTTCTTATTGACTTTAATTTAATTGGATGTTATCCTTGACTTGGTAACCAGTTTGATAATATTCACGTCGATAAGAATGTCTGTAGGGTATGTTTGTCGGCTGATGTATTTTCGGAGGTAATTTTAAATGACTAAGACTATTGGAATTCTCACCAGCGGAGGAGACGCACCGGGAATGAACGCTGCGATCCGTTCGGTAACAAGAGCGGGAATTGCAAAGGGCTATAGAGTAATAGGCATAAGAAGAGGCTATCAGGGTCTTATCGAGGGCGATATGTTCGAGATGAACGTCAGAGATGTGTCTGATATTGTTCAGCGCGGCGGCACTATGCTCTTCACCGCAAGAAGCAAGGAGTTTATGACTCTGGAGGGACAGCAGGCTGCAAAGAGAAGCTGCGATAACGCCGGAATAGAGAATGTTGTGTGCATCGGAGGCGACGGGACGTATCGTGGCGCTCTGGATCTCTCAAAGCAGGGAGTAAACTGCATCGGGATTCCCGGAACTATAGACAATGATATTTCCTGCACGGATTATACCATTGGTTACGATACCGCGCTCAACACCGCTCTGGTGATGATAGACAGAATCAAGGATACCGAGATGTCCCACAGCCGCTGCTCGGTGGTAGAGGTTATGGGAAGACGCGCGGGTCACATCGCTGTAAATGTAGGGCTTGCTACCGGAGCGACAGAAGTTGTAACGGTTGAGAGACCATACAATCTTGACGATATCTGCGCTAAGATGCTTTCTCAGAAGGCTACCGGTAAGACTCATTTTGAGATAATAGTTGCCGAGGGCGTTGGTCATTCAAGCGAGATAGCGACGTATATCCAGGAGCATACCGGAATCGATACCAGAGCGACAGTTTTGGGCTATGTTCAGCGCGGCGGAGCTCCTACCTGCCTTGACAGAGTGATAGCCGCGAGAATCGGCTGCTATGCCGTTGAGCTTATCGACAGCGGCGCCAAGAACAGGATTGTGGCGGTAAAAAACAACAAGCTTGTCGATTACGATATCGTAGAGGCTCTTGCGATGACCAAGAACTACGACGAGCATCTTCACAGGCTGCTTGATTCACTTTCCCTGTGATTGTACAGCCACAGTAATAAAAATCTCTCATTTCACTTATAAGAGTAGGAAACCGAGCGTTTATAGTGCCGCAAAGACGGGGAGTTGCTCTGCGGACGAAATTGCCTGCTGCGATTAAGGCGGCTTGGCATGCGGTTCGGTTTTCGCATCCCGCTTAATGTGCTGCTATTTGCTTTTCACGGTTTGACTATCTGTGCATATTAAGCTTTGGAATAATATGTATAGGAGGTCAATACTGTGAAAAGCTTTTTTAATCTTTTTGTTCGCTCCGCAAAGGAGCTGAGGAGCCTGAGGTGTCTGTGCGTGGTGGCGATGCTTATTGCGCTCGATCTTGTTTTGAAGCTTACCGTTTCAATAGAAGTCACAAGTCACCTGAAAATATCGTTTGCGTTTATCGCTCTCGCGTCCATAGGAATGCTGTACGGTCCTACAGTCTCCTTTGCTGCCGGAATTGTGACCGACATTCTCGGATTTATAATCGAACCCAGTGGAGCCTTTGACATCAGGTTTACGCTTATCGAGGCGCTCGGAGCGCTTTTGTACGGTCTTTTCCTGTATAACGCCGTTAACGACAAGTGGATGCTGCCAAGAATAGTGGCGGCAAAATCGACGGTGGTTGTAGTGTGCAACCTGTTTTTGACAACAGTCACCATAGCTGCCGTTTACGGAAACGGATTTTTCGCGATTTTCCCGGCGAGGGCGTTAGCTAACCTGGCACAGCTCCCACTTGACGTATTTCTTCTGTTTATTTTCCTGCCGATTATTTTGAAGGCATATAACATCGTTTTCAAGGGCGCAAGGAAGGTGGATCAAAACAGCGTTTTCAGCGATGCAGGCATGGGGACGGCGATAATATATGTTGTTTGCCTTATGTTCATTGCGGTGTGCTCGCTCGGAATCGCCGGACAATCTCTTGACGACAAAAGTGATGAGCTTGAGGACAGGCTTGACGAGCAATCCGAACAGCTTGAGGTAATGCAGACCGAGCTGGATAATCTTTATTCAGAGCTTGATATCACAAAACCTCAGACTGCATCAGCAGAGGAGTAAACCGCCTTTTCAAGCAAATATGGCTCTTTTTTGGCCCATGTCGAAGAATATTTCGGCGTGGGTTTTTCGTTTATCGCGACAATATTTACAAATTCTCTTGATATTGGTCTTTTATTGTGATAAACTACTGTTACGTTCTTTTTTTGCGCCGCAGAGTAGAGGTTTGTTATATATGCGATGCCAAAAGCATATTATCGGACAAGGGGTGGTGCATGTGAAAGATAGCAATGAGATTAAGCCTGCAAGAGTTGACGTGTTGCTGGTTGCATCCATGATTGCAGGAGTGGCGCTTGGGGCTGTGTTTTATACAGGACATTCAAACGGAGCTTCAGGGGCTTTGCTTGCCGCTGAAATTGCGGAAAATGGTTGGCTAAGAGTATATTTGCAGTCTTTTGCCGGCTCTGCGCTGTTTGTAGTTGCTGCGTTTTTGATGGGTTTTGGCGCGGTATCTCAGCCATTTGAGCTTATGCTTGTGGCTTTCAGAGGACTCGGGATGGGCGCGGCGATTAGAGGAATATATTCCGGCGAGGACATTTTTATAAATCTCGCTTTGTATTTGCCGTTTGCGGTGTTATCAGCAGGAGTTCTTATACTTCAGTCATGTGAGTCGGTCTCGATGTCTTCAAGATATCTTGCTTTGTCGGTGACCACGGAGAACCGTCTCGGGATAGCCAATGAGTTTAAGGATTATATATTTAAGTTTCTGATATATTTGACTGCCTGCGCGGCTATAAGCGCACTTTATTGCCTTGCTGTGAGAGCAGTATGGCTTTGAAGTATCAAGGAAAGGAAGTTAAAATTTTATGGGCTGGTTTTCAAATTACGAAAAGGTTGGGCCGGGAGTTTCAAAGAATCCCGAGGATAAGCTTCCGGTATTCAAATTTTTCGGTATATATTTCTCTCATTTTTCAAAGCTGATACTCCTCAATTTTATCTATATCGTCGCGCTTCTTCCTTTTGCGCTTGTTATGCTGCTTGAATATTATTTTGGAGATAATGTCGGAGCATATTACATTGTATTCTATATAGCGTTCATACTTTTCGGGGCTATCCTCGGTCCAGCCACCTGCGGCTTTATGAAGATTTGCAGAAATATTTCCACCGAGCGTCCGATATTTTTGCTGCACGACTTCATCAAGGCTTTTAAGAGCAATTTTGCTCAGGGCGCGGTGATTGGAATAATAGACATGATTTTTATTGTTCTTATGACATTTGCGTTTCCGCTGTATTACAGCATGAGTCTTGAAAACTCGATGCTTTTGATACCTTTTCTTATATGTCTTGTCTGCTCTGTCATCTTTTTAATGATGCATTTCTACATCTACCTGCTGATAGTGTCCACTAACCTTAGCATCTGGAAGATACTCAAGAACTCGTTTTTCCTTACGGCGATAGAAATTAAGGTAAGCATTATAAATCTTGTGGTGACGTTCGCGCTTTGTATGTTTGTCGTAATATTTTTCCCGCTGTCTGCGTTCATGCTCGTTATAGTTCCATCGTTTTTGGGTCTGCTTTATGCGTTTAACTGTTTCCCGGTAATAAGAAAATATGTAATACAGCCGTGGTACGACCAAAGAGGGGAAGCTAATCCTGAGTTTGAATATCTTGAGAGCAAGGGCGAGTCGGTATTCGTGGATACGCCTGAGACTGAGGTGCCCCCGCCGGCTCCGGAGAAGAAAAAGTCGGGCGGAAAATCCAAGAACAGAAGAATAAGGTAAAAAGTTATGCCCGACGGGTTAATCCGTCGGGCAGCTTTTTGCGCCGTTTTGATATTTGGAGACGGTGCTTTCAGGCGGCAATAAAGCGTCAGACAAACATTGAGCCAAGACCCTCGAGCATAGAGCTTACGGATCTGACAGCTCTTATCATATCTGTCTTCAGGTGACGCTTGTCCGCCCTGCTGGCGTTAGTGACCGCATAGACAGCAGCTCCTGCCAGCACGCCTATGGTTATGCCTTTGCAAAGTGAAGGAATGTTCATTGTCATAATAATTTCTCCTTTGTTTTTTATTTTGCCCTACTATTGTGCTCCTTTTTTAATAAAATAATCTCATGTTTGGAAATTAATCATAATTTCAGAAGAAAAGCCTTTAGGAATTGTTTTTCTTTGAAGAAAGTAGTATAATAGCCCACGTACATAGGATTGTATTTTTAGTCAGGGTGATTTAATATGAACGAATACAAACGCGTCGCGGCTATTCATGATATTTCGGGAGTAGGAAGATGCTCCCTTTCGGTAATAATACCGACAATGTCTGTCATGGGAATACAGGTATGTGCTGTTCCGACGGCGGTTTTGTCTGCCCACACTAACGGCTTTGGAGACGTCGTCATGAAGGATATGACGGAGTATATCCCGGAGGCGCTGTCTCACTATAAGACCGCCGGAGTAGGGTTTGACTGCATATATTCCGGCTTTCTTGCCTCGGCTAGGCAGGTTTCGTTATGTCTTGATTTCTTCTCGGCGTATCCCGACGCTCTTAAAATCGTAGACCCCGTTATGGGCGATAACGGAAAGAGATATAAAACCTATACTGCCGAGATGTGTGAATGTATGGCAGAGCTGGTAGCTGCCGCGGACGTAATAACTCCTAACCTGACCGAAGCGTCAATACTCTTAGGAGAAGAGTATCCTGTATCCCAGCTTTCGCTCAGCGAGGTAAAAAGCATGCTCGTCAAGCTGTCGGGAAAAGGTCCGGAAACCGTGGTCATAACGAGTGTACCTATGGCTGACGGTAAAAATTCAAACGTGGGCTACGACAAAAAGAACAACGCCTTCTGGCGTGTTACATATGAAAAGGTTCCAAAGCATTACCCGGGCACGGGTGACCTGTTTGCAAGCGTCCTGACAGGCGGGCTTTTGCTTGGCGACAGTCTGCCTATAGCCATAAGTCGGGCAACGTCATTTTGTGAGTACGCCATAAAGACTACGTTCGGCTACGGAACAAATGCCCGTGAGGGTGTAATGCTTGAGAAATGCCTTCCTCTTCTTACTACTCCTCAAAGCTTTATGGATTATACCTCATTGTGATAAGGAGCTGTCATAGTTGAATTTAAATATTGTTTTGGTAGAGCCGCAGATACCGCAAAATACAGGGAATATTTCAAGAACCTGCGCGGTAACTGGAGCTAAGCTCCACCTTGTAAAGCCGCTTGGGTTTGTCGTCACGGACAAGCATTTAAAGCGCGCCGGGCTTGACTATTGGGATAAGCTGGATATAACCTATTACGATGGATTGGACGACTTTTTTGAGAGAACCAAAGGCGGAAAGTATTACTACTTTACAACAAAGGGCAGGCACGTCTACAGCGACATAAGCTATGAGGACAACTGCTTTATCGTCTTCGGGCGGGAGGACAGGGGATTGCCCGAGGAGCTTTTGCATGATAATCCTGACTCCTGCGTCAGAATTCCGATGAGACCAGAGCTTAGAAGCTTAAATCTGTCAAACTCGGTGGCAATAGCCGCGTATGAGGTGCTCAGGCAGTGGGATTTTCCTGATCTTACCCGGGAGGGAAAGCTCACAAGATTTGTCTGGGAGGACTGAAAAGCGGAACATAGAGCCGCTTTAGAGATGTTTTTTACATATTAGTGCAAAAAAATTTCGGATAGCTATTGCTATTTAATAAGTTATTTAATATAATAATGATGGATGTAAATGTGCAGGTGTGCGCATTTGGCAGCCAGGCGAAAACTTATTCAAGTCCAAATTAAATAAAGGAGATATATTTATGGCAGGTTTGAACAAAGTCAGCGTTGATGACATCAGTGTCAAGGGCAAGAAGGTTTTGGTTCGTTGCGATTTCAACGTCCCTCTCAAGGACGGAGTTATCACCAACGACAACAGAATAGTCGCAGCTCTTCCCACCATCAAGAAGCTTGTAGCAGACGGCGGCAAGGTAGTCCTTTGCTCCCACCTCGGCAAGCCGAAGAACGGTCCGGAGGACAAGTTCTCATTAGCTCCCGTTGCCAAGAGACTTGCAGAGCTTCTTCCCGGCGTAAATGTAGTATTTGCCAAGGATGACGCTGTCACCGGCGATGTAGCTAAGGAATGTGTTTCCAAGATGAATGACGGCGACATTGTTTTGCTTGAGAACACCAGATTCAGAGGTAATGACGAGACCAAGAACGGCGAAGGCTTCTCCAAGGAGCTTGCTGATTTGGTAGACGATCAGGTATTTGTAATGGACGCTTTCGGCTCTGCTCACCGCGCTCATGCTTCCACCGCAGGAGTGACTAAATTTGTCAAGGAGACCGCGGTAGGATATCTTATGCAGAAGGAGATAGAGTACCTCGGCAACGCCGTTGAGTCACCGGTAAGACCCTTCGTTGCTATTCTGGGCGGCGCAAAGGTGGCGGACAAGCTCAATGTTATCTCAAACCTCCTCGAGAAGTGCGATACTCTTATCATCGGCGGCGGCATGGCTTACACCTTCCTTAAGGCTAAGGGCTATGAGATAGGCACATCTTTGGTTGACGACGAGAAGCTTGAGTATTGCTCCGAGATGATGGCTAAGGCTGAGAAGCTTGGCAAGAAGCTTCTTCTTCCTATCGACACCACTATCACTAAGAGCTTCCCCGATCCTATCGATGCTCCTATCGATGTCAAGGTCGTAGACGCCGACAAGATTCCTGCCGACTGGATGGGTCTTGATATCGGAAATAAGACTGCTGAGCTTTACGCAAACGAAGTCAAGTCCGCCAAGACCGTAGTTTGGAACGGTCCTATGGGCGTATTTGAGAACCCCACTCTTGCAAAGGGAACTATTGCGGTAGCTAAGGCGCTTGCTGATACCGACGCTACTACCGTTATTGGCGGAGGAGACTCTGCTGCTGCCGTTATTAACCTCGGCTTTGCCGACAAGATGACCCACATATCCACAGGCGGAGGAGCTTCTCTTGAGTACCTCGAGGGTAAGGTTCTTCCCGGAATTGCCGTCATCGCCGACAAGTAAATTTTGAAGCATAGGACGGAGCTTTATGCTCCGTCTTGCTGTAAACGAAAGGATTGCTTACAATGAAGAAGGATATACGCCGCGCGATAATCGCGGGCAACTGGAAGATGAACAAGACCCGTCCCGAGGCTAAGGAGCTTATCGAGGCCATGAAGCCTCTTGTCAAGGACGCAGGCTGCGAGGTAGTTATCTGCGTGCCTTATACAAACCTTGAGACCGCGGTTGAGCTCACAAAGGGTACAAATATAAGGGTGGGAGCTGAAAACTGTCACTTTGCTAAGTCTGGCGCATACACAGGCGAGATCTCCGCTGATATGCTCACGGAAATCGGAGTAGAGTATGTGGTTCTCGGCCACAGCGAGCGCAGACAGTACTTCGGAGAGACTGACGAGACTGTAAACAAGAGAACCAAGGCTGCTCTTGAGGCAGGGCTTAAGCCTATCGTATGTGTAGGAGAGCTTCTTTGGGAGCGTGAGTGCGGTATCACCGAAGAGGTTATCGCCCGTCAGATAAAGCTTGACTTCTTTGGCGTGACAGCTGATGAGCTCAAGAACTGCGTAATTGCCTATGAGCCTGTATGGGCTATAGGAACAGGCAAGACCGCTACTGCCGATCAGGCTGAGGAGGTTTGCGGATTTATTCGTGGAGTTCTTTCCAAGCTTTACGGCAAGGACGTAGCCGACACCATCACCATTCAGTACGGCGGCTCAATGAACGCAGGCAATGCTTCCGAGCTTCTCTCTAAAGAGAATGTAGACGGCGGACTTATCGGCGGAGCCTCACTCAAGGCGAATGATTTTGCAATAATCGTAGACGCAGCCACAAAGGGCTGATATCAGGAGATAAATATGAAACCTATTGTACTTATAGTAATGGACGGCGTGGGCTTTTCCAAGACAGGTTTGGGAGACGCCGTAACCTTAGCAAATACACCTACGCTTGACAAGCTCCTTGCGGAGCGACCCTTCACCAAGCTCAAGGCTCACGGAACTGCCGTAGGACTTCCTACAGACGATGACATGGGTAATTCCGAGGTCGGACACAACGCTTTGGGATGCGGACAGATATATTCTCAGGGAGCAAAGCTGGTAAACGAGTCAATCGAGTCCGGAAAGATGTTTGAAAGCAAGACATGGAACGAGCTTGTGGATAACTGCAAGGCAAACAACTCCACTCTTCACTTCATAGGACTGCTTTCGGACGGAAACGTTCACTCAAATATTTCACATCTTAAGCAGATGATCGTTAAAGCCAAGGAGATGGGTGTTTCAAGGGTCAGATGCCACATTCTTTTAGACGGAAGAGATGTTCCCGCAACATCTGCTCTTACCTATGTGGATGACCTTGAGACTCTTATAGCTTCTCTTCAGGACGACACCTTTGACTGCAAGATAGCTTCCGGCGGCGGAAGAATGAAGATAACCATGGACAGATACATGGCAAACTGGGATATGGTTAAGCTCGGCTGGGATACTCATGTTCACGGTCTGGGAAGGCAGTTTAGTTCCGCCCGTGAGGCTATCGAGACATACCGCAGCGAGAATCCTGATGTAATCGATCAGGATCTGCCCGCGTTTGTAGTAGCCAAGAACGGCGAGCCAGTAGGCAGGATATGCGACAACGATTCGGTAGTTCTGTTTAATTTCCGCGGAGACAGAGCGATAGAAATTTCCATGGCGTTTGATCAGGAGGACTTTAACTGCTTTGACAGGGGAACTGTTCCCAAGGTCGTATACGCGGGAATGCTTGAATACGACGGAGATCTCAAGATCCCCAAGAGGTATCTTGTAAATCCTCCTGAGATCAAGCATACTCTTACCGAACTGCTTGTAGCGAATGGTTTGAATGAGTACGCGGTATCAGAGACTCAGAAATACGGACACGTTACCTACTTCTGGAACGGAAATAAGTCCGAGAAGTTCTCTGAAGAGCTTGAAACATATAAGGAAATACCCTCTGATAATGTTTCCTTTGACGAGCGTCCTTGGATGAAGTCTGCTGAGATTACAGACGATGTGATTGCCGCTATGCAGAGCAAAAAGTATGATTTTATACGCTGTAACTTCCCCAACGGCGACATGGTAGGACACACCGGAAGCCTTGACGCTACAAGAATCGGTGTAGAGGCGGTGGATCTCGGGCTTACAAGGATTCTTAAGGTCGCTGATGAGCTTAATTACACCGTTCTGATTACAGCCGACCATGGTAACGCAGATGAGATGTTGGAGAAAAACAAGAAGGGTGAGATCCAGGTGAGAACCGCTCACTCACTCAATAAGGTTCCGTTTATCATCTATGACAACGATACCGAATACTCTATCAAGGATGGCGAATTTGGACTTGCCAATGTAGCTCCGACAGTAGCCGCTCTGTTCGGACTTACTGCTCCCGACTGTTGGGAAGATAGTATGATTTAATTATTGCTGCAAAACGCGCAGTCCGGTACCTGCCGGATTGCGCGTTTTTATTTACTTGAAGTATTATTTTGAAGACAGGAAGGAAGAACCATGAAATTAAGAAGATTTCTTGCAATATTTATCTGTGCTGTCATGACGCTGACGCTCTTGGCTTCCTGCACGGATGAAGGAAAAGAAGGCGTCAACAATCAGCTTTCTAACAATCAGGATATATCCGCCGATGAAGGAAAAATCGTTGCCGATAACCCTATACTTTGGGCGGATGTGCCCGACCCGGATGTAATCCGAGTTGATGACACTTATTACATGACAAGTACTACTATGTATTTTAACCCGGGTGTTCCGATAATGAAGTCCTATGACCTTGTTCATTGGGAGCTGATAGGCTATGTTTATGAAACTCTTGAGAACAGCCTTAGGACAGATCTTATCGGTGAGAACAACTCGTACGCTCAGGGCTCGTGGGCGTCAAGCATTCGCTATTACGACGGATATTTCTATGTGTTGTTCTGTGCTCTCGATCAGGGCAAGTCTTATATATTCAAGACGGAGGATATAGAAAACCCCGATTGGATAAGATACGACTTCAACAGAGTATTCCATGATGCTTCGCTATTCTTCGAGGACGATGGGACTCCGTACATTATTTACGGTGCGGGCGATGTCTATATTACTGAGCTTGAAAAGGACTGCTCGAAGGTAAAGGAGGGCGGAGTAGACCAGAAGCTGCTAAATACCGGAGTCGCAGAGGGACTCAGCGGAGCGGAGGGCTCTCATTTTTACAAGATTGACGGCACATACTATCTCACTATGATAAGTTATGCCACTAATACGCCGGGGGTCGCGAGGTGCGAGCTTTGCTTCAGGTCTGACGAGCTTTTGGGAGAGTACGAGGGAAAGGTAGTTCTCTGTGATTCTATGGACTACTACGGCAACGGCGTAGCTCAGGGCGGAATTGTGGAAACTCCTGAGGGCGACTGGTATGCTCTATTGTTCCAGGATCACGGAGCTGTAGGAAGAATACCCGTTTTGCAGCCTGTGACATGGGTGGATGGCTGGCCTATGATGGGTGAAAATGGCGAGGCTGTAAAGCAGATTGCCGTTACATCAGACGCTGAGAGCTGGCAGGAATCCACTCTCATGTATAATGATGAGTTTGACTATGACGAGAACAAGCTCGCGCTGTATTGGCAGTGGAATCATAATCCTGAAGAGGAATTATGGAGCGTCACCGACAGAGAGGGCTGGTTCAGGATCACTACAGGAAGAGTGGACAGCGACATATTCCACGCCAAAAACACATTGACTCAGCGCACAGAAGGACCGACATGTACTTCTGAGGTTCTTTTGGATGCCTCGTGCTTAAATAACGGAGACTACGCAGGCATCGCCGCGTTCCAGAGCTTTTGCGGAATGGTCGGTGTGAGAGTAGACGAAGATGGCAAGAAATATGCATACTTCGCTCGCCAGACGAGAGGCGAAGAAATGTCCATTGTAACTGAGGATGAGATTACTCAGGATGAAATATACCTGAAAATTGAGTACCGTTTCTCCAAGATCGACGAGAATGGGATTATAACGTCCGAGGATCAGGCAAGGTTCTACTACTCGCTGGACGGGGAAAACTGGGTAAAGATAGGCAAGGGCTTTACGATGAGCTACAGCCTTGATCTCTTTACCGGTTACAGAACAGCGCTTTATTGCTATTCTACGATTGCAGAGGGCGGTCACGCCGATTTTGACTACTACCACACTACCAAGGGTGAAAGATAGCGTAAAGCTGACATAAAACATCCGCATGTACTCGCACTTTTAAGAGTACATGCGGTTTATTATTCATCGATTTCGCCTATGCAGAAGTCATCGTGAACAGAGATTATACGAACGTTTCTTATTTGCCGTCTAAGTGTATCTGTAAACCGCTTGACTTTTACAAGCGTATAGCACGGTGCGTGTCCCTGATGCCAGACGCTGTCCTTTTCTTTTTCAAAAAGTACGCTCTGGACAGTCCCGACAAGCGAGTGAAGGTAGGCTTTTTTGCCGGCCTCCGCCGCTTCTGACATCAGCTTCGCGCGTGCAGACTTGACGCTTTCAGGTATGAGGTCGGTTCTTTTTGCAGCGGCGGTGCCTTCCCTTGGTGAATAGGGAAAAACATGGACGCCAGCAAAACCGATTTTAGTTACAAATCTAATGGACTCAAGAAAATCCTCGTCTGTTTCACCCGGGAAGCCTACCATTACGTCTGTAGTTATAGAACAGCCGGGAAACTTGTCACGAAGGCAAGCGACAATATCCATGTAGTCGTCGGTCGTATACCTTCTTCGCATTTGTGAAAGTGTTTTGTCGCACCCTGACTGAAGGGAGAGGTGAAACTGAGGGCAAAGCTTTGTCTGCTGAGAGAGGGCTGATATGATTTGCGGTGTAAGCATCTCAGGCTCGATGGAGCCGAGCCTTACTCTATAGGCTCCGCTCTCTTCGCAGACAGCTTTAACAGCGTCGGCAAGCGTAGTTCCGTCCTTAAAATCCTCGCCATAGCATGATAGGTTTATGCCGACGAGCACAAGCTCAGCGTGCCCTGATACGACAAGCCTTTTTGCTTCACACACTATTTCGCTGACCGGCTTTGATCGCGAGCGGCCTCTGGCGTAGGGAATAATGCAGTAGCTGCAAAATCTGTCGCAGCCGTCCTGTATTTTAATTGCCGCTCTTGTTTTCCCGCTGCCGAAGCGAAGCAGGAGCGGCTCTATTTTTTCACCTTGAAAGTGTGAAAGTATTTTTTTCTGTTTTAGCCCGGTTTCAAAGTATTTCTTTATCATATCCGGGACTTCGGATTTGTTGTTTTCCCCGGCAATAACATCAGCCATGCTAAGGAGCGGGGAGGCATGATATGCCTGAGAAAAGCATCCGCAAACTGCGACAGCTGCGCTGGGGTTTGAGCTTTTAATTTTATGCAGAAGCTGCTTTAGCTTGATGTCAGCCGCTCCTGTCACTGTGCAGGTGTTTATAACGCAGACATCCGCGAGATTGAGCTTATTCGTTGTACTGTAGCCCTGTGATTCCATCAGCTCTCTTATGGCGTCTGTTTCATATTGGTTGACCTTGCAGCCGAATGTATAATAAAATACTGTCAAAAAATCATGTCCTTTATGAATTCGTCGTTAATTATCACTTATATGGTATCATATTTATATTCATATGTAAATTCCTATTGACAGAAAAATATAATCTGTTATAATGTATTTGTATATAGCAAATACATGGCTTCAGTATAAATACATGAAATCAAAAATTGGAGGTAAATATCAATGAATAAGTTTCTTATCAGCCTGGCAACAATCAACGATGTAAAGGAATTTGTAAACATCATCTCTCTTTGCGACTTCGATGTAGACCTGGTATCAGGCAGATACTCTATAGACGCTAAATCCATTATGGGCATTTTCAGCCTCGATTTGTCAAGACCTGTTGAGCTGGTGGCTCATATAGACAACTGCGACGACCTTATCAAGAAGCTTGACAGATTCATTGTGAAGTAATTACAATTTTGGTTGAATAGAAAATCGTTCATTCGTACACGCATACACACATACACGCAGCAGACCGATTAAGAGGTCTGCTGTTTGTTTTTGTTGTTTTTATGGCTATAAGCCTCACATATTTGCAGCTTGAAAGCATAAAATTTATTGGGACATGACGGCTAAGCCCTAATGCCTGAAAATTTTATTCGGAGAGTGTATATCTCAGATGAAAAAAATAGTCTGCATAGTCTTATCTACGTTGATGTTTATACTGGGAAGCGAGGCGGCCTTTGCTGACGGAGAGGATGTCCCGGCTGTTTCAAACTCTGTTTCACCTTCTGTGCCGTATTCATATGTGCTTATGGAGGGTTCGACCGGGACTTTACTTTATTCCGATAACGGAAACGCGCTTTTTCGTCCGTTTCACGCTTCCAAGCTTATGACGCTTTTGCTTTTATGCGAGGCAATGGACAGGGGAGAACTGAGTGCCGACTCGGTTATTACCGTATCAAAAAATGCGAACTCTCAGCAGGGCGCGCAGATATGGCTGGATACAGGCGAGCAGATACTCCTTGACGAGCTTATTATGGCGATAACGGTTGGCAATGCCAACGATGCAGCGGTGGCTATAGCGGAAGCTGTCGGAGGAACTGAAGAGAATTTTGTGAGCTTGATGAACCTAAGGGCGGCTGAGCTCGGAATGGTCTCGACGTACTACGCCGACCCAACGGGGGTTGGCGATGGAAGCGTAACTACCGCCTGCGATACGGCGATACTGGCATCAGCCCTCAGCAAATATGATTTTTTGACTGAATATATGACCACTTGGATGACCTATGTCAGAGGCGGAAAAGCCGAGCTTGTCAGCACAAATCGGCTTATTCGCTCCTACAGCGGAATTACAGGCATGAAGGCCTATTCGCATGAAGAGTGCGGCAACTGCCTTGTAGCTTCTGCCAAGCGGGGAGACATGACGATGATATGCGTAATTTTCGGTGAGCCGGACGAGTATGAGCGGTTTAATACCGCTAAAGAAAAGATGAATATTGGCTTTTCTGCGTATACGTTATACCAGCCGAAGAGAAACGACATATTTTTAGAGGATACAGCAGTAAGTAAAGGCGTTGACACTTACGTAAAAACAGATATATCCGGTCTTGAACCATTTGTGATAAGGACCGGCAGAGAGGACGATATTGAGATATCAACCGAATACTTTTCGGATATTACAGCTCCGCTTGAAGCTGGGAGCTGTGTCGGAAAGGTGATTTACACAATAGACGACGAGGAAATATATTCAGCCGACATAGTATCCGCTTCAGAGGTAAAAAGAATCAATTTATTTTACGCATTTTTAAAGGCTGTAACATCCATTTTTGCAGGTTAGCCGGGTTGTAGAACCATGGATGGAAAATTTGTTCCGGAAATCAATGCAAAAAAAGTTATAATATTTTTAATAAAATTCCTTGCAAAATAATCCAAGTCGTGATACAATATAGATAAAATTAAAAGAGAGGATATGACGCCATATGTCTATTAAGTTAGTTACAAAATACGCAGATAAGTTTATAAACTCTCATGAATTGGATGCTGTAAGAGCTCAGATAACCGCTGCCCACCAGCTCCTGACCACAAAATCAGGACTCGGAAACGATTTTCTCGGTTGGGTCGATCTTCCTGTCAACTACGATAAGGAAGAATTTGAGCGCATCAAGGCTGCGGCAAAGAGAATAAAAGAGAAAGCCGATATCCTTATAGTGATAGGAATAGGCGGCTCATACCTCGGTGCAAGGGCTGCGATAGAGCTTCTTAAGAGCCCGTATTATAATAATCTTAAGAAAGACACGCCTGATATTTACTTTGTTGGAAACAACATCAGCCCAACCTACCTAAATGAAATCCTCTCTATTTGCGAAGGCAGGGATATCTGCGTAAATGTAATATCCAAGTCCGGCACCACCACCGAGCCGGCTCTTGCCTTTAGAATATTTAAAAAGCTGATGGAGGACAAGTACGGCAAGGAAGAAGCAAAGACAAGGATCTTTGCAACTACCGATAAGTGCAAGGGCACACTTAAGGATCTCTCTACCGAGGAGGGCTACGAGACGTTCGTTGTCCCGGACGACGTGGGAGGCAGATACTCGGTGCTCACCGCAGTCGGACTTTTGCCTATAGCCGCCGCGGGCTGTGACATTGACGCTATAATGAAGGGTGCGCAGGCTGCGAGAGAGGCATATGCCAACGACGACATGAACGATTGCTACAAATATGCCGCTTTGAGAAACATACTCTACAGGAAGGGCAAGGCTGTTGAGCTGTTGGTATCCTATGAACCCTGCTTTGCCATGATGAACGAGTGGTTCAAGCAGCTGTACGGCGAGAGTGAGGGCAAGGATCATAAGGGAATCTTCCCCGCAAGCGTAATATTCTCCACCGATCTTCATTCGATGGGTCAGTTCATTCAGGATGGCTCAAGAGTAATGTTTGAGACAGTAGTGGACGTAAAGAACGCCAAGCAGGATCTTTACCTCGAGAATGACAAGGATAACCTTGACGGCTTGAACTTCCTCACGGATCAGAATATGTCTGTAGTTAACCGCAAGGCTATGGAGGGAACGATTCTTGCTCACACCGAGGGAGGAGTGCCTAATCTCGTTATAGAGGTAGACAAGCTTGACGAGTACAACTTCGGTGAGATGGTATACTTCTTTGAGAAGGCGTGCGCTATCTCCGGTTATATGCTCGGAGTTAATCCTTTCAATCAGCCCGGTGTAGAGAGCTACAAGAAGAACATGTTCGCGCTTCTGGGCAAGCCGGGTTACGAGTCCCAGAAGGAAGAGCTTGAAAGAAAGCTCGGATACTAATGGCTCCAATGACTGCTTTTGACTGAGCGCGAGCGCGTCGTCAAAGGCAGCCTGGAATATAGAAACAGCCCGGAAGGGCGGAAACGGGGTAATACTATGATCAAATTGATAACCGGAAAAAGAGGCACAGGCAAGACAAAGATTCTGGTCGATATGATTAACGACGCAGTCGCTGTGACAAAGGGCAGCATCGTGTGTATCGAGAAGAGCATGCAGCTCACCTATGATATCCACTACAGAGCCCGTCTTGTAGATGTCGATGCGTATGAAATAGACAGTTTCGACAAGTTCTACGGCTTCCTTATGGGAACCATCGCTTCAAACTATGATATATCAGAGATATTCGTAGACGGTATCCTTAAGATTGGCGGAAGAAACTATGATGAGCTTGCCGCTCTTCTGGACAAGATAAATGTGGTTGCAAAGGATCTCACTATCGTCTTTACGGTTTCAGAGGACAATGCAAATCTTCCCGACAGCGTTAAGAAGTATCTCGCATAATTTTACAGCGGTGCTCTGACGCCGACTTTGTGCGCTTAAAAATTTCGGAAACATATTGACAATTACAAGCGCGTCAAGTATAATACTACATGATATTCTGAGGTGGAATGTGTTACTTAGGCTTAGGCAGCTCTTTGACAGAGCAGGAGACAGGAAGGACCTTGATCTTCATATTCCTTGTGAGGAATTGGGAATATACAAGGGCGTGGGTACATTTTTAACACCGCTTTCGCTCAGAGGCAGCATTGTAAATGACGCCGGAGTAGTTACACTCAGCTACACGCTTTCATGTACGATGCGCCATGTGTGCGACAGATGTCTTAACGAATTTGAGCGCGGGTATGAGATGGATTTTGAGCATATTCTTATCAGAACTGAAAGCTCTGATGATGACGAGTATGTTTATTGTCCGGAGGATACCCTCGACATCAATGAGTTGGCAATTTCAGATTTGCTGCTTTCACTGCCAACTAAAATTCTTTGCAGCCCGGATTGCAAGGGGCTTTGTCCGATATGCGGACATGATCTTAACGTGTCGGACTGTGGCTGTAAGCTGAGTTGAACGGCGTAAGCGGCATATGTGATAATAATTCTCCAAGAGGAGGTGCTTAAAAATGGCAGTACCAAAGAGAAAGGTCTCCAAGGCAAGAAGAGACAAGAGACGTTCCAGCGTATGGAAGCTCGACACTCCTGCACTTTCAAGATGTTCTAACTGCGGAGCTTTAACTTCTCCCCATAAGGTTTGCAGTAATTGCGGCTATTACAAGGGCGTTGAGGTAATCAAGAAAGAGGCTTAATCCTCTTCAAAATCGGAGAAGGAGAAATCCTTCTCCGGTTTTTCTTTGCTCGTTTTATTAACTTGTGCTTAAGCTCGGATCATCCCGGGCATATGTATATATTTCGATGTATTAACACAAAAGGAGGAATCATGATGCCTTTGCCTGTTGTTGCGGTGGTGGGCAGACCGAATGTCGGAAAGTCCACGCTTTTCAATAAGCTCATAGGCAAGCGTCTGTCGATAGTTGAGGACACGCCGGGCGTCACAAGGGACAGGATTTATTCCAAGTGCGAGTGGCTGGGTCACGATTTCATGCTTGTTGACACCGGCGGCATAGAGCCGAGCTCAAACGACACTATACTTGTCCAGATGCGTCGCCAGGCTGAAATCGCTATCGACAAGGCGGACGTTATAATTCTTGTTACCGATATAAGAAGCGGCGTTACCGCAAATGACTATGAGGTAGCGTCAATGCTGCAAAAGTCGGGCAAACCGGTTGTGCTCTGCGTAAACAAGTGCGATAAGTTAGGTGCTCCGGAGCCTGAGTTTTATGAGTTTTACAATTTGGGAATTGGAGATCCAATAGAGGTTTCCTCGGTACACGGTTACGGAACCGGCGACCTTCTCGACAGGGTGATAGAGCACCTGCCGAAGGAGCCTGAGTCTGAGGATTCAGACTATATCCGCGTTGCAGTGATAGGAAAGCCGAATGTAGGCAAGTCCTCTATTATCAACTGCATTGCCGGAGAGGAGCGTGCGATCGTTTCCGATATTGCCGGAACTACCAGGGACGCGACCGATACCGTAATAGAGAACGGCAGCGGAAAGTACATTTTCGTGGATACGGCAGGAATAAGAAAAAAATCCAAGGTGTATGAAAATATCGAGCATTACAGCGTGCTTCGTTCCTACATGGCTGTGGATGAGGCGGATGTGGCGGTGATAGTCATAGACGCGCTTGTAGGCTTTACCGAGCAGGACTCCAAGGTCGCAGGCTACGCTCACGAGCAGGGAAAAGGCTGTATCGTTGCGGTAAACAAGTGGGACGCGATCGAAAAGGACAACGACACAATGAATAAGTTTACCGACGAGCTTAAGAAGAACCTCGGATTTATGGATTATGTTCCTTTTATTTTCATATCCGCTAAGACCGGTCAGAGGGTGAATAAGCTTTTTGAGCTGATAAATACTGTTCATGAAAACAATTCGCTCAGGATTTCCACCGGTAAGCTCAACGATATCCTTGCATATGCAACGTCAAGGGTGCAGCCTCCGTCAGATAAGGGCAAGCGCTTAAAGATCTACTACATGACCCAGCCTTCAACAAATCCTCCGACCATAGTTACCTTTGTAAATTCCTCTGAGCTTTTCCACTTCTCCTACAGAAGATACCTTGAAAACCAGATAAGGGATACGTTCGGCGGGCTTATGGGAACTCCTGTGAGAATCGTTGTAAGAGAACGGGACAGCAGCGACACCAAGTAACAAGACAAGCTTATACAAGGGATGATATATATGAATTATATTATTGCGCTCTGCGCGGCATCACTGATCTCATATCTTATAGGAAGCCTTAACTCCGCCATTGTGGCAGGATATCTTATCAAGCATAAGGATATCAGGGATTACGGCAGCAATAATGCCGGACTGACCAACATTTACCGCTGTTTTGGGACTACCTGCGCGGTCATTACATTCCTTTTTGATATATGCAAGGGCTTCTTGGTGGTGTACGGCACACGACTTGCGCTTTTCGGTTCAGGTCTTTTCTCAAGAGAAGAGTATGATGTCAAGACAGCGTGTATGGTAGTTTCGCTTTTTGCAGTTTTGGGACATGTATTTCCGATTTATTATCGCTTTAAGGGTGGCAAAGGAATACTTGTCGCGGGCATGACGATGCTTGCCATAGATCCTCTTGTCTTCTTGTTTGAGCTTTTGATCTTCATTATATTGGTTGCTGCGACAAGGTATGTGTCAGTGGGCTCGCTGGCGACGTGCGTCGGATATCCGGTGTTCACTCTGATAGTTGAAATCTTCTTCAGGGGATTTCCGCATTACACCTATTCCCATGTCGTCATGGCAGGAATAATAGGTCTGCTTTGTCTGCTCAGGCATATTCCGAACATAAAAAGGCTTGTTAGCCACACAGAGAACAGGTTTAAGTTTAAAAAATGAGTTGCAATAATAAATTACAAGGTGGTGCGTTATGCTGAAAATCGCCATACTCGGTTCTGGCGGCTGGGGACTCGCCCTGGCATGTACATGCTCGAGACTCGGACATGATGTAACCGTATGGAGCGCGTTCAAGGACGAACTCGACTCAATTCGCCGCACCGGCGAGCTTCGTTCAAAGCTTCCCGGAGTATACATACCGGAATCTATCCATCTCACAGAGGACATATCCTGCGCTTCGGACAAGGACATAGTTCTCGTGGGAATACCGTCAAAGTTTGTTCGCTCGGTCTGCCTCCAGGCTAAGCCGTATGTAAGCAGTGATACCATTGTTGTATCCACCGCGAAGGGTCTTGAGGACGGAAGTCTCAAGAGAATGAGCGAGATTTTGTCGGAGGTCTTTGTCGGCAACACGGTAGCTGTTTTGACCGGTCCTTCTCACGCCGAGGAAGTCGGCAGGGGAATGCCTACCGCGGTAGTAGTCGCTTCAGAGAATGTCGAGGCGGCAAAGCTTATCCAGTCGGCATTTTCTGATGATGTACTCAGGCTTTATGTTAACACGGATGTCATCGGCTGTGAGATAGGCGGCGCCGTAAAGAATGTAATAGCTTTATGCTCAGGAGTTATAGACGGTCTCGGACTTGGAGACAATACCCGCGCTGCGCTCATAACGAGGGGACTCAGCGAGATAACAGCGCTCGGAGTAGCCATGGGCGGCAGAAAAGATACATTCAGCGGACTTGCCGGACTTGGAGACCTTATTGTCACCTGCACCAGCCTTCACTCAAGAAACTTCCGCGCCGGCAAGCTTATCGGACAGGGAACGAATCCCGAGGAGGCTGTAAGGATAGTTGGCACAGTAGAGGGCTACGCCTGCGCTGCGGCAACCTTGGAGCTTGCGAAAAAGTACGGCGTCAGTATGCCGATAACCGAGCAGATAAATAAGATATTGTTCGAGGGTGCGAAGCCGAAGGATGTTGTAACAGAGCTGATGCAGCGACCTTTCAGAGCAGAGTGACCAAAGCTGTTTTACCCTGACTTGATTTTTTAATCTTGTCAGGGTTTTTTAGTTAAAAGCTATTTACAACCGGTTGATTTTAGGGTAAAATGTATTTAATAAAACTCACGGAGGGTATCTATATGGAGCCTGTTTATAAGAGGATTCTCCTCAAGCTGAGCGGCGAGGCGCTTGCCGGGGATAATAAATTCGGAATGAACTTTGATACTATCAACGGGATTTGCGCCAGTATCAAAAAGTGCTATGACGCCGGTGTTCAGATAGGGATCGTTGTTGGCGGAGGCAACTTCTGGAGAGGCAGATCGAGCGGCGCTATGGACAGAACCAGAGCTGATCATATAGGAATGCTCGCGACCGCGATGAACGCCTTGGCGATTGCCGATTCGCTGGAGTCTTTGGGAGCCGAGGTAAGAGTACAGACAGCTATTGCTATGCAGCAGGTTGCCGAGCCGTATATCAGAAACAGGGCGGTAAGGCATCTTGAAAAGGGCAGGATAGTTATATTCGGCTGCGGGACAGGAAGCCCATTCTTCTCGACTGATACGGCGGCTTCGCTTAGGGCTGCTGAAATCGAGGCAAATGTCATGCTCAAAGCTACAATGGTAGACGGAGTATACGATAAAGATCCTCACAAGTATACTGACGCAAAAAAATATGATACCCTTGATCTTGACGAGGTTATTGTGAAGCACCTTGGAGTGATGGACAGCACCTCTGCCGCCATGTGCAAGGATAATAACATTCCGATCATTGTATTTGACCTTTCGAGACCTGATAACATATACGATGTATGTATGGGCAAGAATGTCGGAACATTGTTGAAGTAAAACCGAAATATAAATGAAATAACAGGAAAGGCAGGAAACTGACTATGAAGGACGTACTTAACAACGCTAAGGATAAAATGGAGAAAACCTTGAAGGTCTTGAGCTCGGATTTTGCGGCTATCAGGGCAGGAAGAGCTAATCCCGCAGTTTTGGACAGGATAACCGTAGACTACTACGGCACGCCTACTCCCATCAACCAGATGGCAGCGGTATCAGTGTCAGACGCAAGAGTACTTGTTATCCAGCCATGGGACAAGTCTTCGCTCAAGGCTATTGAGAAGGCAATCCAGGCAAGCGACCTCGGAATCAATCCGACAAACGACGGCTCCGTGATAAGACTGACCTTCCCTCAGCTGACAGAGGAGAGGCGTAAGGATCTGTGCAAGGATATAAAGAAGCTTGGAGAGGACGCCAAGGTTGCCGTTAGGTCGATAAGACGCGACGCCAACGACAAAATAAAGAACATGAAAAAAGAGGGTGAGCTCACCGAGGACGATGTAAAGATTTTTGACAAGGATATACAGAAGCTTACCGACAAGTATACAGATCTCATAGACAATGAGGTTTCAGCAAAGGAAAAGGAGATACTTTCCATCTAAGCTCGGGCAGACGGTAATATTTAATTTCAAATTTCAAGTAGTTGAACAGTCTCGCTTTATGCGGGACTGTTCAAAAAGCATATATATAAATGCATTGCCGAGTAAGCAAATCGTCTTAAACTTTTCACCGAAAACGGAAGGAATGATCTGATGGCATCTCAGGAGCTGCAAATACCCAAGCATGTTGCGTTCATAATGGACGGCAACGGCAGGTGGGCAAAAAAGAGATTTATGCCGAGAACCTACGGTCACAGAAAGGGCGTAAAGGCGTTGAAACGCACGATAAGGGCTCTTGATGAGCTTGGAGTTGAATATGCCACCTTCTATGCTTTTTCTACCGAAAACTGGAAACGTCCCGCCGATGAAGTGACCGAGCTCATGAAAATTTTTGACGAGCAGCTTGACGGACTTGTGCAGTACGAAAACGAAAACATCCGTCTTCGTTTTATCGGAGACCGCGATGGATTGCCGCAGACGCTCAGGGACAAGATGAAGCATTATGAGGAGCTGAGCGAAAATAGGACAGGTTTAACGGTCATTATTGCGATAAATTACGGCGGGCATGACGAGCTTTGCAGGGCAGCAAAGAAAATGCTGCTGTCAGCAAAGGACGGATTTATCAGCGAGAGCGACATCACTCCTGAGCTGTATAAGAGCTTTTTGGATACAGGCGACATGCCGAATGTAGATCTTATGATAAGAACAGGCGGGGAAATAAGGATCTCAAACTTTCTTCTTTGGCAGATTGCGTATGCCGAGCTGTACTTTTGCGATACCCTCTGGCCTGATTTCGGAAAGAGTGAGCTTATAAAGGCTGTCACCGAATATTCACGCCGTGACAGGCGATTCGGGCGGATAAAGTAGTGCTGCATGACAAAAAATATACAAGAGGACATTAAGAATGAAAACGAGGATCATTTCAGCTGCGGTCGCAATAGTTTTGCTTGCCGCAGTGCTTTATTTGCACACGACCGTTGTGTTCAACATAGCCTTTGCAATTATAGGCTCTGTGATGGTGTATGAGCTGTTCGGCGCATATAAGCTTAAGGGACATTATGTTTATCTTTGCTCAAGCATAGCTGTTACATCTGCGTTTGCCGTCATGCCGAGGTTTTTGATACCTGATGTCGGATATTTTGCGGTAGCACTTGCATATATTGTTTTGTCCCTACTGATACTTCTTAAAGAGCATGAAAAGCTTGAAATAGGTGTCATCATGACCGTAGCAGCTGTAACGCTGTTAGTTTCAGCAGCGATGTGCTCTATCTCTTTGATCGAAGGGTCCGACGAGGCGTTCGGGCTTGAAAAGGTCATTCTTACTCTCTGCGGGGCATGGCTTGCCGACTCCGGAGCATATTTTGTCGGAACATTTATGGGCAAACACAAGCTGTGCCCGAAGATAAGCCCCAAAAAGACTGTGGAGGGTTTCATTGGCGGTGTGCTCACAAACGGCATTTTGTTCATGCTGTTTGGACTGATAGTTTCTATGTATGACACTTCCGCCAAGCCGAACTACCTGATTCTCGGCGTTCTTGGTCTGGTATGCTCAGTTCTCAGCGTTATAGGGGATCTGTTTGCGTCCTTAATCAAGAGAAGCTGCGATATAAAGGACTTCGGAAAGATCATGCCGGGTCACGGAGGCGCGTTTGACCGCTTTGACAGCGTAGTATATGTCGCTCCGTTTATGGCGATATGCCTGAGTATGCTGGACATACTCTGACATGATTTGAAAGGATACTGCAAAGGTGAAATCAGTTTCTTTGCTGGGCTCGACCGGCTCAATAGGCGTTCAATCGCTGGACATAATAAGAAAAAACGGGATGAGGGTGACCGCCCTTGCCGCCAAGTCAAATGCAGACAGGCTTATCGAGCAGGCTCTTGAGTTTAAGCCTAAGGCTGTATGTATTTATTGCAGCGATAAGGCAGATTATCTCAGGGATAAGCTGAGCGGAAGCGGAATTGGGGTTTTGTCAGGTATGGATGGACTGTGCGAGGCCGCCTGCATGGATGGCACAGACATTCTAATAAACTCGGTGGTAGGAATGGTTGGACTCCAGCCGACTCTTGCGGCGATAGATGCTGGAATTGACATTGCCTTAGCAAATAAGGAAACTCTTGTAACTGGCGGATGTATCGTAACAGAAGCGGCAAGATCAAAGGGAGTAAAGATATATCCGGTAGACAGCGAGCACTCAGCCATTTTCCAGTCCCTTCAGGGAAGCCGAAGACAGGATCTTCGCAAAATCATACTGACCGCTTCGGGAGGTCCGTTTTTCGGAAAAAAGAAGAGCGAGCTGTCAGAAATGACCGCTGCCGACGCTTTAAAGCACCCGACATGGAACATGGGCGCAAAGATAACGATAGATTCTGCAACGCTTATGAACAAGGGTCTTGAATTTATAGAGGCAATGTGGCTGTTTGGAGTAAGCCCATCGGACATTGAGATAGTGATCCACCGTGAGAGCGTGATCCACTCTGCTGTTGAGTACGCCGACGGCTCGGTGATAGCTCAGCTCGGCGTTCCGGATATGCGAATACCGATTCAGTATGCTCTTTTGTATCCGGCGAGAGTGGATTTCGGCGCAAAGAGACTGTCATTGACCGATTACGGATGCCTTAGCTTCTATAGGCCGGACTACGATACCTTCGACTGCCTGACAGCCTGCATAAAAGCCGCCGGTCAGCCTGATACTACCGCAGCTGTCATTGCAAACGGCGCGAATGAGGAGGCTGTTCAGCACTTCCTGAATGGCAGAATAAAGTTTTTGGATATAGGCAGACTGGTTACCGAGGCTATGGAGTCGGAGAAAATATGTGAAATCAATACACTGGACGATATTTTATCCGCTGATAGGTCGGCAAGAGAGTTTGTAAACCGCAGGCTGAGCACCTGAGCAAAAGTTAGAAAGGATCACCGCTTTGACCATTTTGTATATTATCGTTGCGATTTTAGTATTCGGCATAATAATCATTATCCATGAGCTCGGGCACTTTACTGTCGCCAAGCTCTGCGGGATAAAGGTGAATGAATTTGCCATAGGCATGGGACCCAAGATAGTCTCGTGGGGCAAAAATGAGACGAAGTACTCTCTAAGAGCCCTTCCGATAGGCGGATATGTAGCCATGGAGGGCGAGGACGACGACAGCTCTGACCCGAGAGCCTTCAGGCACAGAAAGGTGTGGCAGAGGCTTTTGGTAGTGCTTGCCGGAGCGTTTATGAACCTTGTTTTAGGGTTTGTAATACTTGTCATCATTACCGCTACCTCCGACGCGATAGTGTCTACGACCGTAGCTCAGTTCTATGAGGAGGACGCGACATCCCATCTCACAGGGCTTGAGGTTGGAGATAAGATAGTCAGCGTAAACGGCATGAAAGTGTATACAGACACAGACATATCTTATCAGTTCCAGATTGATGAGGATATGAGCTTTGAGATGACCGTTATAAGAGACGGAGAGAAGGTCACTCTGCCCGATGTAAGGTTTGATTCTGTTGTTAACGAGGACGGCTCAAGGTCACTTGTGATAGATTTTATAGTAGTCGGTGAAAAGGTCACCCCCTTGTCGACTCTTAGCTACTCCGCGAGGAAGTTCGTCTCTGTCGCGAGGACGATATGGCTATCTCTTGCCGACCTTCTGCGTGGAAGATACTCGGTGAACGACCTTTCGGGACCTGTCGGCATAATATCAAAAATCGGAGATGTAGTTGGAACCACCGAGCAGGGAATAGCGTTTGGCGAGATGCTCGCGAACCTTGGATCACTCATGGTATTCATAACTATAAATGTAGGCATATTCAATCTTCTGCCAATACCCGCTCTTGATGGAGCGAGGGCAGTATTCCTGATAATAGAGGGAATAAGGAGAAAGCCGGTCAAGCCCGAGCACGAGGGAATGGTTCATCTTATCGGCATGGCTGCTCTGCTGCTTTTGATTGTTGTTGTAACTGTCAGCGATGTAATCAAGCTGCTTTAGGCTCAGATAATCGGAGGACAAGATATGAAAAATGTCAAACCTGTAAAGATAGGTAACTTGACACTTGACGGCAAGCATATACATGTACAGTCTATGCTGAATGTACCTGCAAATGATATTCCGGGAAACGTCAGACAGGCAGTCGAGCTCGAGAAGGCTGGCTGTGAGATCATAAGGGTATCGATTCCTAACGAATCTGCGCTTGAACTTATACCGGCGATAAAAAAAGAGATAAGCGTGCCGTTGGTTGCTGACATTCACTTTGATTACAGGCTTGCGTTAGGTTCTGTCGAACGGGGAATTGATAAGATAAGAATCAACCCCGGCAATATCGGAGACGATGAAAAGGTCAAGGCGGTGGCAGACTGCTGCCGAGCGAGAGGGATACCGATACGAATAGGAGTCAACTCCGGCTCACTTGAAAAGGACATACTGAATAAATACGGCGCTCCGACGGCGGAGGCTCTGTGCGAGAGCGCGATGAGGCATGTCAGACTTCTTGAAAAGTTTGATTTTCCCGACATTGTTATATCCATCAAATCGTCGGATGTGCCGACTAACATATCAGCGTACCGGCTTATGCGTCAAATATGTGATTATCCCTTGCACCTCGGGGTCACTGAGGCAGGTACATATAACATGGGAATAATTAAGTCAAGCATAGGAATAGGGTCTTTGCTGTGTGACGGAATAGGCGAAACGATAAGGGTCTCGCTTACTGACGACCCGGTAAAAGAGGTAGAGGCTGGTATAAACATACTCAAGGCGGTGGGAAAGCGGGGAGGAGTCAAGCTTGTTTCTTGCCCGACCTGCGGAAGAACTAAAATTGACCTAATCGGGTTGGCAAAAAGGATTGAGGCTGCTCTTGCGGGGGTCAATAAGGACATTACTGTCGCTGTCATGGGCTGTGTGGTAAACGGTCCCGGCGAGGCAAGGGAAGCGGATATAGGTCTTGCCGGCGGAGACGGCTGTGCGGTTTTATTCAAAAAGGACAAGATTCTTGGAAAGTACCCTGAGGCAGAGGCGTTTGAGGCGCTTCTTGGGGAAATAGACAAGCTTTAAATCGGAGGCTCAAATGGCATTTCGGACAGTGGCTGAGTTTTTCAGCTCGTATGACAACATAATACCCGAGTCTTTGGCAGACGGTGAGATAACCCGTCTCGGATTTTCAAAGGATTCCACCTCGATAGGCGTGGAGGTCAAGCTAAAGCGCATTGTCTCATTGGCGGATTTAAAGAGTTTTGCCGCCGGGCTAAAGGCCGCGCTCGGAGTGAACGACGCTTATATCCATCCTATATATGACAGCTCGCTGTTGAGCATCGACGCCATGCCCGTCGTTATCGACGAGCTAAAAAGACGCGCGCCTATAAACGGTTTTATAGACAACGCGGAGTATGATATAACCGACTCGATTCTTAAAATCAATCTCAAAAACGGCGGCGCAGATTGTCTTAGGAGAGCGGGCATTGAAACGCTTCTGCCAAAGATAATACACAAATGGTTCGGTGTAAGCCTAAGCGTAGAGCTTTGCGGGGTATTGACTGTTGACAGCGGAGAGCATGACAGCAAGCGCCTGTCAAGCCTTGACATGATGCCTGCCGCTCCTCAAGCGTCCCAGCCGCCAGCGCCAAAACATGAATCTTCGGGTGGCATCAATTATACAATTGAGCTTCCCATTCCGGGAATGCTTCCGGATGCCACTGTCATAATGGGCAGGGAGATATATGGCGTGAAAGAAGTAACCTCCTTAGATGAAGTATCGGAGGAAAGCGGCAGAGTAACGGTTGTCGGAGATGTTGTGAGCGTTGAGTCAAGAGCTACCAAGGACGGCAAGAGGATGATTATTTCTGTTATCCTGACCGATTACCGAAGCTCGATAACGCTCAAAATAATAGAGCTTGTCAAGAAAGCTGAAGCTATACTCGAGGGAATAAAGGCTGGGAACACTGTTGTCGCGTCCGGAGACATAGTTTTTGACACCTATGACAAGGAAATCAACCTTAAGCCTAAGGACATAAGCCTTGTCAAGCGTGTTCCCAAGGTTGATGACGCACCTGTAAAAAGGGTGGAGCTCCACTGCCATACCAATATGTCCACAATGGACGGAATTACGCCCTCGGATCAGATAGTAAAGCAGGCGTACAAGTGGGGAATGAGCGCGATAGCGATAACAGACCACGGAGTCTGCCAGGGCTTTCCGGACGCTATGTACCAGGTGGATAAGATAAGGAAAGACGGCGGGAACTTCAAGGTGATATATGGTCTTGAAGCATATCAGGTCAATGATGAGACTAACATAGTTTTCGGACATGGCAAAAGGAAGCTGACAGACGAATTTATCGTCTTTGATCTTGAGACAACCGGATTATCTGCCGCTAACGAGAAGATAATCGAGATAGGCGCTGTAAGGGTGAAAAACCTTACAGTTGTTGACACAATGGATATATTCGTAAACCCGGGAAAGCCTATACCTCCGAGAATAATAGAACTGACCGGAATCAACGACAGCATGGTCAAGGACGCTGTCGGCGAGAAGGAGGCAATGGAGCAGTTTACCGCCTTTTGCGGCGATAACCCTGTTTTGGTTGCCCACAACGCCGGGTTTGACACATCATTTATAAGAGCGGCAATATCCCGCTGCGGCATGAAGTTCGATTTTAGCTACATAGATACCGTTGCAATGTCAAGGAACCTTCTGCCCACGCTCTCGAAGTTTACGCTTGACAACGTTGCTAAGCATCTTGGCTTGGGAGATTTTAACCATCACCGAGCCTGCGACGATGCGGCTATAAATGCGGGAATATTTGAAAAGCTTTCAAGAATGCTCCTTGAGACCAACGAGGAGCTTACAGTTGATAAAATAAACTCTTCTCTGCCAAAGACGGATATATCAAAGCTTCCTTCCTTCCACCAGATCATAATAGCTAAGGACAAGGTGGGTCTTAAAAATTTATACAAGCTTGTATCCTATTCCAACCTCAAGTATTTTCACAAGAATCCAAGAATACCTAAGTCTGAGCTGATAAAACACCGTGAGGGTCTGATAGTAGGCTCAGCGTGTGAGGCCGGAGAGCTGTTCAGGGCAATTTTCCAAGGTAGATCTTGGGACGAGCTGTGTGAGATAGCGAGATTTTATGATTATCTTGAGATTCAGCCGCTCGGGAATAATATGTTTATGCTCAGGGACGGCAGCGTTTCGAGCGTTGAGCAGCTCAAGGACTTCAACAGGACGATAGTCAAGCTCGGAGAGGAGCTCGGAATACCTGTTGTAGCAACCGGAGACGTGCATTTTCTCAATGAGAGCGACGGAATATTCAGAAGCATACTCACGTCTGTGATGTATGAGGATTCAGATACTCAGGCGCCGCTTTACCTAAAGACCACAAATGAGATGCTGGAGGAGTTTTCCTACCTCGGCAAGGAAAAGGCGTATGAGGTGGTAGTCACCAATTCAAACCTCATCGCCGACATGACCGACCCTGAGCTAAGGGCGTTTCCCAAGGGAACATTTACTCCGCATATTGATGGTGCGGAGGAGGAGCTCACCGAAATATGCTGGCGGCGCGCCAAGGAAATATACGGCGACCCTATACCCGAGATAGTCTCAAAGCGGCTTGACAGAGAGCTTACATCAATAATAAAGCATGGCTTTGCGGTACTGTATGTAATAGCTAAGAGACTTGTAGCAAATTCGGTTGAGCACGGCTATCAGGTAGGCTCGCGAGGATCTGTAGGTTCGTCGTTCGTGGCGTCCATGTCAGGCATATCAGAGGTCAATCCGCTTGTCCCTCACTATGTATGCGGAAAATGCAAGTACTCGGAGTTCTTCTCCAACGGCGAGTATGGTTCGGGCTTTGACCTTCCGCCAAAAAAATGTCCCGTCTGCGGAGAGGAGCTTCACAGAGACGGTCACGACATACCGTTTGAGACCTTCCTCGGCTTCAATGGAGACAAGTCGCCTGATATAGACCTGAACTTCTCCGGCGACTATCAGTCAAGTGCTCACAAGTACACAGAAGAGCTTTTTGGCTCTGACAATGTTTTCAAGGCCGGAACTATTTCTACCGTAGCTGACAAGACGGCATACGGATATGTTATGAAATACCTTGAGGAGCGGGGAAGAAAGGTGCCGGCTGCCGAGGTCACAAGGCTGACGCGGGGCTGCACAGGCATAAAGAGAACTACCGGTCAGCACCCTGGAGGAATGGTAGTTATTCCGAGCGAGTATGAGGTATATGACTTTACCCCGGTTCAGCACCCGGCAGAAAAGACTGATTCGGATATCGTTACCACTCACTTTGACTTCAACTCATTGCACGATACTATCCTCAAGCTTGACGAGCTGGGGCACGATGTCCCGACGCTGTACAAGTACCTTGAGGACATGACCGGCACGGATATAACCAAGACGCCGATGAGCGATCCAGCCGTTTACTCGCTGTTCACATCTCCTGCGGCTCTCGGAGTTACCGAGGAAGAAATAGACAGCAAGACCGGTACTCTCGGTATACCTGAGATGGGTACGCCGTTCGTAAGAGGGATGCTTGTCGAGTGTAAGCCCACTAAGTTTTCCGACCTTTTGCAGATATCAGGACTATCTCACGGAACTGACGTTTGGCTCGGCAACGCCTCTGAGCTTATAAAAAACGGCACCTGCACTATCGATCAGGTTATAGGAACCCGTGACAGCATAATGACATATCTTATATACCACGGCGTTGACCCTAGTCTTTCGTTCAAGATAATGGAGATAGTAAGAAAGGGCAACGCGCCCAAGCTGCTTACAGACGAAATGAAGCAGACGATGCGCGAGCACGACGTCCCTGAGTGGTACATAGACAGCTGCATGAAAATAAAGTACATGTTCCCAAAGGCACACGCAGCGGCGTATGTTACCGCCGCTATAAGGCTTGCCTGGTACAAGGTTCACAGACCGCTTGAGTTCTACGCGGCTATGTTTACGGTAAGAGGCGAGGACTTTGATGCTGAAACGGCTGTCCGAGGAAAGCTTGCGGCAAGATATAAAATAGACGAGTTCAAGCAGAAGGGAAATGACCGCTCCGACAAGGAGGACGGCGTGCTTGACACCCTGATGCTTATAAACGAGATGCTCTGCCGCGGATATGAGTTTTTGCCGATAGACATACATAAATCTCACGCCACGATATACAGAATAGAGGATGGGAAAATCAGGCTTCCGTTTGTCTCCGTGAACGGCGTAGGCGAAAACGCCGCAAAAGCGATTTATAATTGCGCTCAAAGGGCGGATTTCATATCGGTAGAGGAGTTTCAAAATCAGTCCGGCGTGTCAAAGTCTGTAATTGACTCGCTTGTTAGCGCTAATGCGTTCGGTAATATGCCGCTCACGGCGCAGATGACTTTGTTTTAGTTTAAGTCACTATTTGACTGCATACTGAATAATATGTAGAGAAGTTTTATAACTTTAATACTTATTCAGGAGGATTTATATGGCTGATTTCGGAACTAATCCGTGCGGCTTTAAGGAAGCAGTCACGATAGAGGCGCAGCGAATATTCGACAGCTGCTCAGACAGAGACTGCCTCGAGGATCTTGAGGTCACATTTGCGGATTATGAGTCAAATCTGAGGGTAAACGAAGCGACATATGCCAAAGCAAGATGCGCGCAGGTTACGAGCGTATTTTTCTCGGTTGAGCCGATACCCTTCAACAAGGGCTTTTACTCGGTAGACATTACTTACACATTCGATGTTGAAATAGAGCTTGCGCCCTCCGCCGCAGCTCAGACGACCACCGTTCACGGCAGCGCGACCTTCACCAAAAAGGTTATTCTATACGGCAGCGACGGCGGAACCAAGTACTTTACCTCAACAGACAACGGGGCGGTATCGGTGACCGGCTGCAGCTACAACAACCCGCCTAAGGCAACGCTTGCTGTTGCAGACCCGATTGTACTGAACATCAGACTTGTGAGCATACCCGCCATGAATTGCTGCACCGATGCAACCTGCGAGCAGACGGTAGTATCGCCGGCAAGAAAGATGATTTATGTCACCCTTGGAGTCTTCTCGATAGTATCGCTGGCAAGAACCGTTCCTGTGATGGTGCCCGCATACGACTACGCGGTGCCGAACAAGGAGTGCGTTTCAAGCACAGAGAGTCCTTGCGAGCTGTTTGAGAAGATCAACTTCCCGTCAAGTGAATTCTTCCCCAAGAGCCTTGAGGACATATCAAGCTGCTGCAACAACAGCTAATAATCTTCTCACCTCGGTCATATTATTGACTGAGGTGAGTTTTTATGAAGTGCAGGCTCTCTGATCTTAAGTCAAAGGAAGTGATTGAAACAAAATCCGGGGTCATAATAGGCAGAATAGATGATGTAGAAATAAATATGGAGGATTCCTCGGTGGAGTCGATGATAGTATACGGCAGACCAAGACTTTTCGGGATTTTTGGCAGGGAAGACGACATAGTAATAAGCTATGAGGACATCGACCTGATAGGAAAAGACACTGTTTTAGTTTCGCGGAGCAGGGTTGTTGACTCAAAAAGCTCTAAATCAAGCCGTTATTCGGCGAAAAAAGAGAAAGCTGGAGACAGCTTGGATGACTTTGAAAAAATCTTCGGATAATTTTTGAAAAAGTACTTGCAATACTCAAGCTGTGATGATATAATATTACCGCAATTCGCACGCACGCGGTTTTGCCGTGGTTCCCCTGATAGGGGTGAAGGCAAGCTAACCGCTGCGGAGGGTTAGTAAAATTTATAAAAACCATAGGAGGTTACTACAATGGCAGTAGTATCAATGAAGCAGCTTCTTGAGGCAGGCGTTCACTTCGGACACCAGACAAGAAGATGGAACCCTAAGATGGCTCCCTACATTTTCACAGAAAGAAACGGCATTTACATCATCGACCTTCAGAAGACAGTCAAGAAGCTCGATGAGGCTTACATGTTCATAAGAGATATTTCCGCAAACGGCGGCGAGGTTCTCTTTGTAGGTACGAAGAAGCAGGCGGGCGACTCCATCAAGGAGGAAGCTGTAAGAGCTAACGCTCATTATGTAAACGCAAGATGGCTCGGCGGCATGATGACAAACTTCAAGACCATCCAGACCAGAATTTCCAGACTTGAGCAGCTCCATAAGATGTCTGAGGACGGAACCTTTGACCTTCTTCCCAAGAAGGAAGTAGTGAAGCTTACCCTTGAGATAGAGAAGCTTGAGAAGTACCTTGGCGGTATCAAGAATATGAAGGAGCTTCCTTCTGCTCTCTTCATCGTTGACCCCAAGAGAGAGAAGATCGCCGTATCTGAGGCTAAGAAGCTCGGCATCCCGATAGTCGCTATCGTAGATACCAACTGCGATCCCGATGAGGTTGATTATGTAATTCCCGGTAACGATGACGCCATCAGAGCTGTAAAGCTTATTTCCGGCGCAATGGCTGACGCTATCATCGAGGGCAGACAGGGCGAGACTCAGGCAGAGGCAACAGAGTCTGAGGATAACTCTGAGGCAGAGACCGAGACTGAGGCGCAGGCATAATTATAGCTAAATTGAAAGGGCAGGTCAACAACCTGCCCTAACTGTGATAAGAAGTAGAAAAGATAGGAAAGGATTGTTTATTATGGCTAACATTACAGCAAAGGATGTTGCATCCCTTCGTGAGAGAACCGGCGTAGGCATGATGGATTGCAAAAAGGCTTTAGTAGAGGCTGACGGCGATGTTGAGAAGGCAATAGTTATCCTCAGAGAAAAAGGACTTGCTACTCAGGCTAAGAAGGCAGGAAGAGTTGCTGCTGAGGGTCTTGTAGTTGCTATGGTAGAGGGAAACGTCGGCGTTGTTGTCGAGGTCAACTCAGAGACTGACTTCGTTGCAAATACCGACCAGTTCAAGAACTTCTGCAACATGGTTGCAAAGACCATTATCGAGTGCAACCCCGCTGATGTTGACGCTTTGAAGGCCTGCAAGGCTTCTGGTTCAGATAAGACCGTTGAGGAGGAACTTCAGGAAGTATTCCTTCAGATCAGAGAGAATATCCAGATCCGCAGATTCACCAGAATGGAGGGCACTCTCGTTGCCTATATACACGGTGAGGGCAGAATCGGCGTTATGGTAAAGATGGATACCGATCTCGGCGAAAAGGCTTATGCCTGCGGCAAGGACTGCGCTTTGCAGATAGCTGCGATGAATCCCGCATACCTTGACAGGACCAAGGTTCCCGCAGATGTTCTTGAGAATGAGAAGATGATCATGCACGCTCAGATGGCTGAGGATCCTAAGATGGCAAACAAGCCTGCTGCTGTTCTGGAGAAGATCGTTGAGGGCAAGGTTGGCAAGTACTACTCTGAGAACTGCCTTGTTGACCAGGAGTTCGTAAAGGACGGAGACTTCACAGTTGGCAAGTATGTCGAGAAGTGCGCTAAGGAACTCGGCGGCTCTATCAAGGTAGTTGATTATGTCCGCTACGAGAGAGGCGAGGGCATAGCTAAGAAGACCGACAACTTCGCTGACGAAGTTGCTTCTATGATCAAGTAATTTCGGCACTGCCTGAACTGAGGCAAAATTTTACCTGCCATGTCTTACTGACGTGGCAGGTTTTTCTTATGCAAGTTTTATTTCAAGCTCAGCGTCGTTTTGCTTTTTAGCTGGAATACTTCGCGTAAGATGCCTTACAAGAAATATTTCGTAGCACTCCTGTTGCGTTAAAAGCGAATATATTCGGCTTAGGGGAATGTTTTCAATCAGCGCTATTTTTGATATCATATTCAACCTGATCACCTCTTTGGAGTATTCTTTCCTTTTAGGACAGGATTATGCTTATTGACGGGTGAAGAAGAGTCTGATATAATCTTTTTTAAACCAAAAAGTTAAATGGGTGGAGAGTGAACCAAGTGGAAAATCTGTCTAATATAGGAGTGATAAAGGATATACTCTTTAGGCACGGATTTACGTTTTCAAAAAAGTTAGGGCAAAACTTTCTTGTTAACCCATCTGTCTGCCCTAAAATAGCTGAACTTGGCAACGCTATGCCCGGATACGGTATATTGGAGATAGGTCCGGGAATAGGTGTTCTTACGAACGAGCTTGCAAAACGGGCGGACAAGGTTGTTGCGGTAGAAATCGACAAACGGCTCATTCCGGTTTTAGATGAAACTCTCTCAGAGTACGCCAATGTTAAAGTCATTAACAGCGATATTCTCGAGCTTGATCTACGCGGCCTGATAGCAGAGGAATTTTCCGGGCTCAAGGTAGCGGTATGCGCAAACCTTCCTTACTATATAACCTCTCCGATTTTGATGAGGCTACTCGAATCAAGGCTTCCGATAGGCTCAATAACCGCGATGGTTCAAAAGGAAGCCGGAGTCAGGCTGTGTGCTCCTCTCGGAACAAGAGAGGCTGGAGCTGTTACTGTGGCTGTAAACTATTTTTCCGAAGCTAAGATTTTGTTTGATGTCTCGCGGGGAAGCTTTATGCCGTCGCCGAATGTTGATAGCTGCGTAGTCAGGTTTGACATAAGGGATAAAACTCCCAAGACCCTTGACGAGGAATTTTTCTTCAGGGTGGTAAGAGGCATGTTTTCTCAGAGAAGAAAGACGCTTGTAAACTGTGTGAGCGGTTCCTTGGGTATAGATAAGCAGACTGTTTCGACCGCCGTAGAGCGCTCAGGGCTTAATCAGTCGGTTCGCCCGGAGTCGTTAAATATGCAGCAGATGATTTCTTTCTCCGACTCGCTATATCTGCTCACTCAAAAATAGATCCAAACGCATAAAGCGTCCCGCGGCTCACAACTGACCGCTGGGACGCTTTTTTGAAATTATTTTTGCCATAGCTGCGCTGGCTTTTTGTCGAAAAACTCAGGGATATACGTTTCGCTTGAAGCGCTTCTTTCCTGGGAGTATCCCGTAAAGCCGAGCTGAGAGGCGATATCAAGCACATAGCCATATTCAAAGCTTGATATGCGTCTGTTTATCTCCTTATGCTCCTTGGCTTTATACACCGGCACATACTGGCTCATCAGGCTCAGGACTATGTCGTCCGGATTAAATCTGTATCTTAGCTCGCGAATGACCCTTTCGGAATCGTGCCTGAGCGTGGGAAGTGTAAGATGCCTGACTATCACGCCTTTTTTCATTAAACCTTTGTCGTCGTATGCAGGCTTGCCGACCTGCTGCTGCATCCTGATTATAGACTCGATCGCACGCTCGAAGTAATCACCGCAGGAGGAGTACTTTTTTGAAAACTCATCTGAATGGTATTTCAGATCCGGAAGGTATATATCTATATAGCCGTCGAGCATGTCGATGGTATCTATTTTTTCATACCCTCCGCAGTTGTATACAACCGGAATATTGAGCCTGCCCTTTACCATGTCAAGAGCCTCGATTATGCCCGGTACAAATGGAGTCGGACTGACAAGGTTTATGTTATTTGCTCCTTCGTGCTGTAAGCCTAAAAAAATATCCGCGAGCTCGCCGGTGCTCACTTCAAACCCTTTTCCTAAGTGGGATATCTCATAATTTTGGCAGAAGCAGCACTTAAGCGTGCAGCCGGAGAAAAATATCGTTCCCGAGCCTTCCTTCCCGCTTATGCACGGCTCCTCCCAGTAGTGAAGAGCGGCTCGGGCGATTTTTATTTTATCGCTTTGCCCACAGAAGCCTGCGTTCTCCTGCCTGTTTACGTTGCATTCCCTGGGGCATAGGGTGCAGCGTGCGTATTCTGCGCGGCTCATATCGTTCTGCAAACAGCAGTAAAGCTGTATTTGCCTTTAAGCTCATCATAGGCTTTGCGGCACATTTCATCACTGTCAAACAGTCCGTATACGCAAGACCCGCTTCCGCTCATCAGCGAGGCAAGCGCTCCGAGCGAAATAAGTTCTGCTTTAATTTCAGAGATGACGGGGGAGTCTATCGCTTTTTCCAAATCGTTTGAAATATAGCTAAGTATGCTCTCACCGTTTACTATCGCGTTAGCGAGTCTGTCAGAATTTAGCTTTGAGACTATGCCTTTTTTGTCAAAGCTCTTATACGCCTCCGGCGTTGACACTCCGAACTCAGGCTTTACAAGCAAAATATAATAGTGAAGCTTCTCGGGGAGCGGGCTGACCCTGTCGCCTGCGCCCATGCAAAGAGCTGTTCCGCCGTTAATCAGGAATGGAATGTCCGCGCCGACCTTAGCCGCAATTTCGCGGAGCTCGTCGCAATTTAGATTAGTCTCAAACGCTGAGTCAAGCATCCTTATGACAGCCGCTGCATCGGAGGAGCCCCCTCCGAGACCGGCCATTGACGGTATCCTCTTTTGTATGTAAATCTCAATGCCGTAGCCTGTCACGCCTGTTTTTTCAAGAAACACATCGGTCACCTTGTAGCATGTGTTTCTTTCATCGCAGGGAACGCTTTTGTCATCGCAGCTTATCTTGATTCCTTTCGCTCCTCTTACGCATGTGAGAGTCACCGTGTCGCAAAGCGAGATAGTTTGCATGACTGTTTTGACCTCATGTAAGCCGTTTGTCATTCTTCCGGTTATGTCAAGGCTCAGGTTTATCTTGCCATATGCGTTCTCAGTAATCTTTTTATCCATTACCCTTAAGCTCCGTCAGAAATTCGCTTATTCTTTCTATCGCCTCGCGAAGATGGTTGATCGAGTAGGCATAGGACACTCTTACAAACCCTTCTCCGCAATCGCCGAAGGCGTTGCCCGGTATGACAGCTACTCTCTTGTGGTACAGTAGCCTCTCACAGAACTCATCGCTTGAAAGTCCTGTTGACTTGATGCTCGGGAAAACATAGAACGCTCCCTCGGGCGTGAAGCAGTGCAGTCCAAGGCTGTTAAAGGCGTTCACGAGGTATTTTCTTCTCATATCATATTCACTCACCATCATCTTGACGTCTTCTTCGCAGGCGGTGAGCGCCTCAATAGCCGCATACTGGCTGACAGTCGGCGAGGACATTATCCCGTACTGGTGGATTTTAAGCGAGTGCTTGAGTATCTCTTCCGGTGCGCACATGTAGCCAAGCCTCCAGCCTGTCATTGAAAAGGCCTTGGAGAAGCCGTTAACATATATCGTGCGCTCCCTCATTCCGTCAAGACCTATTATCGAGAAATGCTGTCTGCCGTATGTCAGCTCAGAGTATATTTCGTCGGTGAGCACAGCAATGTTTGTCCCTCTGAGAATCTCGGCGATAGGCTCAAGGTCCTCTTTAGTCATAATCGCACCTGTGGGATTATTCGGATAGGGGAGAATAAGCAGCTTTGTCCTTGGGGTTATTGCGGCTTTTAGAGCGTCTGACGTAAGCTTGAAGCTGTGCCCCTCAGAGGTTTTTATAGGGACGGGCACTCCTCCTGAGAGCAAAACTATAGGCTTGTAGCAGACAAATGAAGGCTCGGGAATTATCACCTCGTCCTGCTGTGAGACTATGGTTCTTATCGCAAGGTCTATAGCCTCAGAGCCACCAACGGTGACGATAATCTCGTGAGCGGGATTATATCTTACTCCGGTTTTTAGGGCTGTGTAGTCTGAAATTGCCTCTCTGAGCTTGATCATACCTGCGTTGGAGGTGTAGAATGTTTTGCCGCGTTCAAGAGCCTTTATCGCCGCCTGCCTTATTGGCCATGGCGTGTAGAAATCGGGCTCTCCTATTCCGAGCGAGATGACGTCGTCCAGTGTAGCTGCGATGTCAAAGTACTTTCTTATGCCAGACGGTTTTATATCAACCGCCGTTTCGTTGAGGAGCTTAGTGTAATCTATCATTTTACTCCTGACCTCTTTCATCCGGCATAGGGTCTACCAGCATTATCCCGTTTTCCTTGTACTTCTGAAGGAAGAAGTGGGTAGAGGTAGAGATAACTCCGTCGATAGTGGCAAGCCTCTGCGCAACAAACAGGGAAGCGTCCTTGATATTCCTGCATCTGAGGGTAACCGCAAGGTCATAACCGCCGGACATCAAAGATATGCTCTCGACCTCAGGATAGGAGGCAATAAGCCTTGCTATATCGTCATATCCGACCTGTGCCTTGGGCGTTACGGAAAGCTCTATGTATGCGGCAATGCTGTCGTTTTGAGTAAGCTCCTCGTCAACAATAGCGGTGTAGCCCTTGATGATTCCCTTCCTCTCGAGCTCCTTTATTCTATCATCTACCTCGTCAGCCGTAGTGCCGAGCATCGCGGCAAGCTCTTGGTTAGAGAGGCGGGCGTTTGTCTTCAAAAGAGAAAGCAATTTGTCCATTTTGATATCCCCTTTACGTTTATAAGTTTTTTTATTATATCACTTTGTATTACTCAAGTCAAGCTTTATCACTTTAACTCAATAAATTATTTGTGCATTTAATCATACAATTAATTTGCATAAATAAATTTTAAAAAACTATTGACATATGTATTACCACGGTATATAATTAACCTGCCTCACAGCTAATATTTACATCATTGAATGAAAAAGGGTGAGATAAGTGCTTTTCTATACTGCGATACTGGAGAAAATTCATATATGCGGTGCGGGGTTAGAAGCGCGGTTATCTCAGCGCGGTCTAAACGGCGGATTTTGATGGATGATAGCTTTTTTAACAGCTCCCGGCACTTTGTGTGTGCGGGCTGTTTTGTTTTGTGACAAAATGTGCTATGTCCTGTTTTTGAAAGGAGCATTGATAACGAAGATGAAATACTTTGACGTGCTTCCCGAGCTTGTATCAGACGAGCTGTCAAAGCGGGGAGTTAACACAGAAAAGCTTCTGTACTGTGTTAAAGCCGATCTCGACGGCGAGGGCAAGTATTTGGATGTATACATAACATTTACTACTGACGAGCTGTACGTAATAACCGGCTATGAGGAATACGGAAGGGACTCAGGCAGAGCTAAGCTTGAGGAACGTATGAGAGAAATGCCTTTGATAAGGTCGTTTTTCAAGCCCGCTCCCATTCGCGAGATGGTCAGCTACAGGGTGGAGGACTTCAGGGAGTACCAGATATCACAGATAAAAAATATCTTTGTGGACAGAAGCCAGAATACGGCAAGACTTGTAATCGCCATGCTCAAGAGTGGAGAAGTAGAGGATTTTTCACCAAAGGAGGAGACTCCCGAGGAGGAAAACGAGGAGAGCATGTTCGGTAAAAAATTCGGATGGTTCGGCGAGACCTATGAGCATGACAGGGAGAATATCCTTATTGCACGCTTCTCGATAGGCTATAGTGAGAAGTTTGAGCGCTTCTGTGAAAGGCTGAATAAGACCCACCGGCATGAAGAGATTGACGATTCTCTTCTTGATAGTGTTCAAACGGTATGCCCGATTTGTCACCAGCCCTATCCTAACCCAAATAGACCTGTATGCCCAAGGTGCATGGATAAGCGGAGCATCTTTGACAAGCTCATGGCGATGTTCAAGGATTTCAAGCTTCAGATTACTCTGATTGCTTTAGCGATACTTATGTCGAACGTGCTTGCAATAGTTTCACCGTGGTTCGGCTCAAAGATGCTCTACGACGATGTACTCACGCCTGAGGGAAGGTTCTACGGACAGGTGCTGCTTGTAATTTTGCTGATGGTTCTTACTGAAATACTGAGTAAGCTCACCGGACTTGTTTCAGGAATCATCACCGCCAAGGTAGTTCCGTACGTCACTCATGTCCTGAGAACCAAGATATACGCGGCGATGAACAGCCTTTCCTTGCAGTTCTTTACCAGCAAGCAGACGGGCTCGCTCATGTCCAGAGTCGACAGGGACAGCAATAATGTCTATAACTTCTTTGTAGACATTGTGCCATACGGCTGCGCTAATATCATCAAGCTCGTCGGAGTGGCAGCGATAATGTTTACGCTGAGCCCTATTCTATCTCTTGCCGTCATACTTGTTATAGTTATTGTCATGATGTTCGATAACTTTCTCTATAAGTCGGAAAGAAAGCTCTATAGGAAGCTGGATGTCGCGATGAGAAGCCTTAACTCGGTTCTATCCGATGTAATGAACGGACAGCGAGTAGTAAAGTCCTTTGCCAAGGAGCGAAAGGAGATAGCGAGGTACCGCAAGAAGAATAAAGACGCCTATGATGTGAACTCCAAGATTAACCATAGGATTACCTCAACACTTCCGTTTGTCTGGGGCTTTTACAGGCTTATCAGCACGGGACTGTTCTGTCTCGGCTGTTACCTGGTGGTAATTCATCACGAGTTTGCCGGAAAGGTGTTCACCTTCGGAACGCTGAACGCACTTTTATCCTACACCAATATGATCTATGACCCCATCGACTTCTTCATGTGGATAGGAGACAGGTGGGCAAGGTGCATAGACGCTGCGTCAAGAATGTTTGAGATACTTGACGCCAAGCCTACCGTTCTGGAGAGTGAAAGCCCTGTTAGAATGGAAAGAATGAAGGGCGAAATCGAGTTTAGAAACGTCTTCTTCGAGTATGAGGCAGGTCATCAGATACTCAAAAACCTGTCTTTCAAGGTCCACGCCGGACAGATGTTCGGAATCGTCGGAAAGACGGGAGCGGGCAAGTCTACTATTATCAATCTGATGGCAAGGCTTTATGACGTCACCTCCGGAGAAATATACATTGATGGTGTGCCGATAAAGAAGATAGCTACTGAGGATCTGAGGCGCTGCATAGGAATAGTTTCCCAGGAAACATACCTATTCATGGGAACGGTTGCGGATAATATCAGGTATGCAAGACCCAACGCCACCATAGAGGAGGTAATAGAGGCTGCTAAGTCGGCAAATGCTCATGAGTTCATAACCAAGCTTCCCGACGGCTATAACACTAAGATAGGCTCGGGCGGTACGGCTCTATCCGGAGGCGAGAGGCAGAGAATATCCATCGCGAGAGCGATTATTCAAAGCCCGGACATACTGATTCTTGACGAGGCTACCGCTTCCATGGATACAAGGACGGAGAGAAAGATTCAGGCGGCTATAGACGCTCTCAAGGAGGGAAGGACGATTATATCTATAGCGCACAGGCTGTCAACTCTCAGAGACGCGGATATGCTCTGCGTAATTGAAAACGGAGAGCTGAAGGAGCTCGGCACCCATGACCAGCTTATACGCCGCAAGGGAAAGTATTTTGAACTGTATAAGCTCCAGTCAGAGGCGCTGAAGTTCATAGAGGAATAGTTTTAAACCTAAAAGGGGAATGCATATGGAAAATAATGAAAAGAAGGAAAACGCCGGCGAGGTTTTTGAGATAGACATGCTCGAGCTGCTTGATTGCTCCAAACTGGAGTTTTTTAGGGACGACGCCGGATTCATATCACTGAAATATGACGGAAACGAGTACTTCAATGTCATGCTGACAAGGCTTGTACCTTTCTACTCAAAGACTACATACATAAGCGTTGCGTATGACAACGAAGACCGTGAGTTTAAGGAGATAGGCGTAATCAAAGACATGAAAGAGCTCTCGCCGGAGCAGTATGAGTTAGTAAACAGCTACCTCGAGTATAAATACTACATGCCGGAGATTACGAAGGTCTATTCCATAAAGGATAATTCAAGAGGCTTTATATTTGTTGACATAGATACTACTGCGGGCAGAAAGACTATCTGCATACGCGACTGGTACTCAAACTTCAGATTGCTTACGGATAAATATCTTTACGCCTCTGACGTCGATGGAAACAAGTATTTCTGCGACGACATTTCAAAGCTGGACAAAAAGAGCCTCGCCGTTCTGGAGATTTACATCTGATTTTTCCTTGTATTAGTGGAAAGGAGATAATGAATATATGAATTTGTTGCTTTCCGCGCCGGAAGGGGAAAAGCTTGACAGCTTTCTCTTTGCTTTGCCGTTTAACCTTTACGGCAGGGCTAAAAAGGTGAGAGGCAATCTTTGTGTGACCAAGGACAAGAAAATACTTGTCTATGTAGATAACAAACTGACTGATACATACTCCTTTGAGGATTACGACGAGTACGCCTGCGAGCAGCTTGTAGGATGCTCTATGATGGTTGGCAGAAGGAATGATGTAACTCAAAAGTGCATCTGTGCCTTTACGCAGGACAATTTCATAGCCTATGCCGAGCTATGTAAGATACTCAATCACTATCTTACAACCGGAATGCTTGTGGAAAAAAGCGAGATAGATGAGCCAAAGTGCCCTAAGTGCCATCTGCCCTTGGACGGCTATACGGAATGCCCATACTGCGCTTCAAAGTTGAAGACCTTCTCAAAGCTTATTAAGCGCATCGGTCCGTATAAAAAAGCGTTCGCTGTAGCCATATTGTGTACGATTTTCGGTGAGCTGCTTGGAGTGGTATCTCCGTATATAAACCGTTTGCTGATAGACGGCTATGTCATGCCTGCTGACGGTGGAACTGCGGATGTCTCGGCGATAAACTGGAGCGGATTTGGGCTTTTGTGTTTAGCACTTCTCGGAACCGTAGTAGCGTCAGTGGTGTTCAATTACTTTAATATGAGGAGCAGCTACTACGTTGCTTTGAACCTCGGTCAGGACCTCAGACAGGATGTTTTTAATAAAACGCTTGATCTTTCGATGACGTCCATATCCAAGAAAACCGCCGGAGAGCTGATATCCCGTGTATCTAACGATGCAAACAAGCTCCAGAGTTTTATAACGGATAACGGCAAGCAGGCGATAGTTAGGATATTCTCGCTGATAATAGTCATGGTGATCGTGTTTGCAATGAATTGGAGGCTGGCTATACTCGCCATAATCCCGATACCGTTTGTAATGCTCATGGTAAAGAGGCTATATAATGTCATTCATATGCACTTTTCCCGCTCGTGGCGCTGTCTTAATTCCTATTCAAAGCTTCTGCACGATGCGCTTAACGGAATAAGGGTAGTCAAGTCATGCGGAACCGAGCGAATGGAGATATCAAAGTATAGTGCGGTGTCGGCCAAATGGGCAAAAGCCGCGTCAAAGGCTGAGGTTGTCTGGAACCTGATTTGGCCTGTGACCGATTTTCTTTTAACCTTCGGAAATTACTTTGTCCTCTTCTTTGGCGCAAGAATGGTTCTCGGGCTTGTTCCGGGCTGGGGAAGTATGACTGTTGGCGAGCTCACTCAGTTTACATCATATGTGACCATGCTCTACACTCCTATGAGATGGCTCATGCAGCTTCCCAGAACCTTTGCGGACGCATCGATAAGCGCTTCCAAGGTATTTGAAATACTCGAGGAGCAGACCGATGTGCGTGACGCTAAAGATTCCGTTGACCTTGATATTGACGGAAATATAAGCTTTAACCATGTTTACTTTGGCTACAAGGTATATAATCCTGTGCTCAAGGACATCACCTGCAACATTGAAAAAGGCAAGATGATAGGAATAGTCGGACACTCAGGCGTAGGAAAATCCACTATGATAAACCTGATTCTGAGACTTTATGATGTGACTCAGGGAGAAATCAAAATAGACGGCGTGGATATACGCAAGATTTCCCAGCAAAGTCTAAGGTCTCAGGTGGGTGTGGTTTTGCAGGAGACCTATTTGTTTGAAGGAAGCGTTTTGGACAACATATCCTACGCCAAGCCGGACGCATCCTTTGACGAGATAGTCGAGGCGGCAAAGATAGCGCACGCTCATGAATTTATAACAAAGCTTCCCGACGGATATAACACACGCGTCGGCAACAAGGGTTATACTCTTTCAGGGGGCGAGCGTCAAAGAATCGCTATTGCGAGAGCGGTTTTGCATAATCCCAAGATAATCATTCTTGATGAGGCGACCGCTTCTTTGGATACTGAGACAGAGAAGCAGATACAGGAGGGCTTGAACGAGCTCTGCAAGGGCAAGACCACCATAGCTATCGCCCACCGTCTCTCGACTCTCTCAAATGCCGATCAGCTCATAGTTTTGGACAAGGGCAGACTTGCGGAAATGGGGACTCATGATGAGCTCATGAGGCATAAGGGAGTATACTATAACCTTGTAATGGCTCAAAGGCAGACGACCAAGATGAAGAAGGTAGAAAAAGCTGCTTTGGCGTAATCATAGCCAACATCATAGCGTTAAATTCTCAAAGAAACAGCGACAGTTACGATCTTTGTAATTGCCGCTGTTATTCATGATAACAAAATGCTTTGATATATTCCATTATAATTATTGAATATTAGTGATTTACTATTGAAGATGTGTGATAGTAATGTTAAAATAAACTGAAAAGCGGGTTAATCCGCTGTAATTATTGGCAAATCGTATGTATCAAAAAAGAAGAAAGAGTAGAGGTTTATATGAGAAGAATTAAAACTATCCTTTCATTGGTACTTGCTGCCTTAATTTTGTCGACTGTTCTTGTCTCGTTCTCCGGCTGCGGTGAAGAGGCAGACCCGAACGCTCCTCATGAGGTCGCATACACAGTGTATGTATCTCCCGACGGAAGCGACGACAGCAAGGACGGAAGCAAGGAGGCTCCTTTCCGTACTTTAGAGCGGGCTAAGGAATACGTTCAAAAGCTTAAGAAAAATAAGGGCGACATCATCGTGGAGATAGCCGACGGATTCTATGAGCTTGAGGACACGCTTGTCTTCAACGAGGACGATTCCGGAACCGAAAAGTGTACGATCATATACAGAGCCGCCGAGGGTGCAGAGCCTATCATAAGCGGAGGAACGCTTTTTGACGGGGAATGGCAGGTTGCCGAGGATGTTGACTGGCTAGAGGACGGTCTGGTCGCTTATAAGGCGCCTTTGGAGCGCGATGATAAGCTCAGAGCCATTTATGTAAACGGCGTAAGAGCTGCGATGACAGAGAGGTCTGCTACTCCTCTGAAGGCGATAGGCTTCTATTCAATAACTGCCGGTCAGGCGGACTGGGCATGGATATCCAGCGGAGAAACTACCATAAGAACCGGAAATGTATTTGACGATACATTTGGTCTTTCCGCTGATACGAGAAATCCTCAGAATATAGAGCTTGAGACAAGCTCAAGATGGGTCACATCCACGGTATGCGCGGAATCTCTCCAGCTTACCGAGGAGGGCGATACAAGGGTTAATTTCCAGATGCCCTATGCCGCGATCGCACAGAACCTCGGCTGGGACACTAACTACAATCCTACCGCTTTAAACAGCGTTGTAAATGTCTTTGAATGGCTCGAGAGCGAGGGACAGTTCTACTTTGACCAAGCGGGAAGTATGCTTTATTACATTCCTCGTGAGGGAGAGGATATAACCAAGGCTGAGGTCGTCGTTCCGAGACTTGAGAAGCTCATTGAAATAAGCGGTTCAGAGCCGCTCAAGAAGTACGCTCAGTATATTACCTTTGAGGGACTGACGTTTGCTCATTCTGATTGGAATCTTTATGAGCTGGAGGGCTCGCATGGTAACGCCACCACCCAGAACTGCACGATTTATACCAAGTACTCAGATATATACTGGCACAGGGATCTTTACAGGGCGTTTGATGTCGCCCCCGCCGCAATCCACGTTACCACTGCTCATGATATCGATTTTATCGACGGCGGAATCGAGCTTACCGGTTATCTCGGAATACATCTTGAAAACGACGTTTACGATTGCAGTATCATAGGCAATTATATCGCGCATACAGGCGGCGGAGGAATTACCGTAGGTCACTTGCAACACATGTATGAAAACGACACGGAAGAGCAGAGGGTAAGCGAGACAAGTGCTGGTCCTGATAAGGAGAAATTTGCCTACGGCACTGAGGCTGTTCCAAAGAACATAACCATTAAGAACAACTATCTTCTTGAGAACTGCTACTTCTTCCCCGGAAATTCTCCCATAACCACATTCTTCACCTATAATCTCACTGTCGAGCACAACTTTGTATACAAGTGCTCCTACAGTGGTATGAGCATAGGCTGGGGCTGGTGTAATTTTGATGGTACAGAAGGCTCAGAGCTTCCCGGTCAGCCGACTACAACCTCAAGATTTAACCATGTAAACTATAACAGGGTGGAAGAGATCTGTTCCATCCTTCAGGACGCAGGAGGAATTTATACTCTCGGTCAGCAGGGTAATGAGGATTGGTCCGAGTCTACGGAAATGAGCTATAACTATATCAACTGCTTCCGCACTCCCACCCGCGCGGACGGCTCGAGAATGGTAAACGGCTTCCACCCTGACGAGGGCAGCGCGTATATCCTCTTTGACCATAATGTTGTGACAAATACTATAAGAAATGTCTACGAGCTTAACGACTGGATGAGAAAGCATGACTGCATAGTAACCAACGGTTACTCAAATACCGATCGCTCGGAGACCACAGCTCCCAACTGCACTCTTGAGCAGTATGTAAACGCTGATTATATCTGGCCGGTAGACGGCTATAATGTTGTTCTTTACTCCGGACTTGAGGACGAGTATGTTCACATGGTATCGAAGGATGTAATGCCTGATGACTACTATGAGCTCGCTGCAAATGTATCTATAACCTGCGGCAAGGAGCTCAACAGAAGAGGACTTCTTGACGCCGACGATGTTGTATGGCTTGCTCCTGAGGGAACGACCGAGTTTGTTGAGGGCAGCAATATGACCAAGGCGGCGGGAAATGAGAAGACGATAGTTGTACCCGACGATCCCGGCGAGTATAAGCTCTACATTGTTTATGCAGACGGTACTGTTTCAGGACCCGGTGAGTTTACAGTCTACGCCGGCGAGAACACCTCCGGAGTTAACCTCTCCGACGGAATTGATTACACGGTAAGCAAGCTCAAGCCTCTTGAGATAGAGATCAAGGACGGCTTTACCGCTACACTTAACGGTGAGGAAATTGAATCCGGCTACACCATTGACGAAATAGGCGAGTGGGAGCTTATATGCACATCTGAGGATGGAGAGGAGGAGACCCTGAACTTCACCACCGATGTTCTGATTGCAAATCAGCTTCTTACCGACAATGTGACGGTAGCCCCGGAGGGTGAGATATCTCTTACGGAAGGTGTCGCCGAGAGCGGCATGGTAATCTGGCTTGCTCCTTCAGGTCTATCAGCCTTTGATGAAACCGACCCGACGCAGTCTATGGCGTATGGAGGTTCGGCAACGATAAAGGCTCCTGTTGAGGAGGGCGTATATATCCTTACAGTAGTCGACGCTGACGGAGATATTCTTTCTCAGTCTGACGCGAGAGTAACTGTTGCGGCGGAATAGACTCCATTTTCGGATTTAATTCGGTATAAATAAGTTGTAATATGCCTGTCGGTTTTGTCCGGCGGGCATATTTTATAGGCATAAATGTATTTTACTCTTGAAATTATTATAAAAAGGTTATACAATATCTGCGTGAGGCAATGTAATGTCATGCCGAAAAGAGCATAGTAAACGGAGGTAGACAGTATTGAGAAGATTTTTTTGCGTTCTCATTGCGGCATTGATGCTGCTGCCGGCACTTTTGTGCTCGTCATGCGAAAAGCGACCAAATGACGAACTGTACACGCCGGATCTTGAAGGCGTGCTTACCCCCATGGAGGTTAATGTTGATGCTTCTGATGAATATCAGACGATTCAGGGCTTCGGTGGGATAAACCATCCCGTATGGATTGCCGATTTGACCGAGGAGCAGCGACAGACTGCTTTTGGAAACGGTGAGGATGAGCTTGGGTTCTCAATTTTGCGCATCCATGTAGACCCTGACAGAAATAATTGGGAGAAGGAGCTTGAAACCGCTCAGGCGGCAGTAGAGGCGGGACTGCTCGTTTTCGCTTCTCCGTGGGATCCTCCCGCTGATATGTGCGAGACATTCAACCATAACGGCAATGAAAATGCCAAGAGACTTAGGCATGACAAATACGCTGATTACGCTGAGCATCTGAACGACTTTGTCAGCTATATGCGTGACAACGGCGTGGAGCTTTACGCTATTTCTATACAAAACGAGCCTGATTACGCCGATGGCTGGACATGGTGGTCTACAGAGGAAATAATGGATTTTATCTTAAACTATTCTGACGCCATCGATTGCCGTATCATGAGTCCTGAGTCCTTCCAGTACAGAAAGGATTTCTACAACGAAATACTTAACTCGGAAGAGGCTCTTGAAAAGGTAGATATATTTGCAACACATTTCTATGGCACTCAGAAATGGGACATGGCATACCCGTTGTTTGAGGAAAAGGGAGTCGGTAAGGAGCTTTGGATGACCGAGGTTTATGTGCCGGACAGCTCTACCGATGCGGATGTTTGGCCGCAGGCTCTTGATGTCGCCGTAAACATCTCCGACGCTATGACCGAGGGAAATATGCAGGCTTATGTATGGTGGTATATCCGCAGGTTCTACGGTCCGATGAAGGAGGACGGCACTATAAGCAAACGCGGCTACTGCATGGCTCACTTTTCAAAGTTTGTCCGTCCCGGCTATATAAGAATAGGAGCTACGGAAACACCTGCCGAGGGAATAAGCGTATCGGCATTCAAGGGGGACGACAAAACCGTGATTGTGGCGGTAAACCGAACCTCAAATGATTATGCCCAAAGCTTCAGCCTCAGCGGAACCAAAGAAATAAGCTATATTGAAGCATATACTACCGATGCTGACGTAAGCCTTGAGAGGATAGGAAATATTGCTTTTGAGGAAAGCACATTCAGCTTCAGGCTTACTCCCGAGAGCGTCACCACATTTGTCATATCGCACTGACATTGAATATATTATTATTTCGGAGGATGATTTAATATGTCAATACTCGTTTCAGGCGGAGCCGGATATATAGGCTCTCATACAGTGTTAGCTCTCCTTGAAAAGGGATATGAGGTCGTTGTATTTGACAATCTTTCAAACTCCAGTGAGGAGTCTTTGAAAAGAGTAGAAAAGCTGACCGGAAAGAGCGTCAAATTCTATAATGCGGATATGCTCGACAGAGTCGCGATGGACAGGATTTTTGACGAAAATCCGGACATAACCACACTTATCCATTTTGCAGGTTTAAAGGCGGTAGGCGAGTCTGTGGAGAAGCCTATTGAGTATTACAAGAACAACGTAGGTGGAACCCTTACCCTCCTTGAATCTATGAGAGCTCATAATGTAAAGAACATAATATTCAGCTCTTCTGCCACAGTTTACGGCACCCCGGAGTCGGTTCCGATATCTGAGAGCTGCCCTAAGGGCGTCTGCACAAATCCATATGGTTGGTCAAAGAGCATGATTGAGCAGATACTTACCGATGTTCATACCGCTGATGATTCGTGGAATGTAGTCCTTCTCAGATACTTTAATCCTATAGGAGCCCATCCTTCTGGACTTATCGGTGAAGATCCTCAGGGCATACCGAATAACCTCGTTCCCTATATCGCGCAGGTCGCCGTCGGCAGGAGAGAGCATCTAAATGTGTTTGGAAACGACTATAAGACTCATGACGGCACAGGCGTAAGGGATTATATCCATGTATGCGACCTCGCGGACGGTCATGTTTGCGCGTTGGATAAAATCAAGGACGCAAAGGGCGGCGTCCTGATTTATAATCTCGGAACAGGAAAAGGCTATTCGGTTCTCGATGTTCTCAAGGCATATGATAAGGCATGCGGTAAGGAGCTTCCTTATGTCATCTGCCCGAGAAGAGCCGGAGACGTTGACGAGTCATATTCTGATCCTTCGCTTGCCGAGAAGGAGCTTCATTGGAAAGCTAAGTACGGTATTGATGAGATGTGCCGAGACTCATGGAACTGGCAGAAGAATAACCCATACGGCTACAAGGGCTGCTGATTATCCTCCCCCTGAGTATTTATGCTCAGGGGGATATTTGTATATTCACCCAAACAACGGATATATTTTTTGTACATATTATGCATTGTTCCTCAAAAGCAGTTTAGTTATAATTATTGTAATACTATGCAATAGGAGGAACACTATGAAGAAGATTATCAAGGCTGTATCGGTAATGCTCTCGCTGCTTATGCTTATCAGCTGCATAACCGTGGTATCATTTGCGGATACGCCAGCGAGCTACACCTTGTTCAGCGGGGAACAGAAGCTTGATGGATGGTATCCGTCGTTTGTGATTCAATACGCCGAGCCGGCTAAAATGAGCTCGTTCTTGTCGGCGATACAAAACGAGGGTGCGACGATTGAGATTACATACACGGGAAATGCGAATATCTCGATCATGCTTCAGAGCTATCCGGTAAACGGCGGAGATAACTATACTCCGGCTACCTACTCTTATCATACGACAAAAAACTCGGGCGGGAAAAAGGTGGCTGTTTTCTCGGCTGAGGACTTTATTAAGAACTACACATCTACAAAACACGGAGATGACAACAGCTATCTCAGACTTGACAATGTCATGAACTTCGGAGTAGACGGAAACGGAAATACCGTATATAAAATCGAAGTTAAGTGGACAATAAAGGGTGATCCCGGAATTGCCATAGACCTTGATAAGAGGTATCAGACTATTGACGGCTGGGGAGCTACGTATACCTGGTACGGCGATTGGCTAAAGAACAACGTCAATGAGGAAGAGGTTTACGACTGGATTTTCGAGGATTGTGAGTTCAACATTCTGCGATTCAGAGACCTTCAGTGCGTAATAGGCTACTACGGAGACTATGAGAGCACCGAGTATGTCAGCTACAAGAGGTATTATGACGCCGCTGTCGAAAGAGGAATCAACCCGATTGTCATGGTAACAAGCTGGGGAGAGTATGACAGAAAGCTTGACTTTGTGGCGTTTACCGAGCTTGACGACCAGGGACATACATATTACACTCTCGCAAAGGATAAGAACGGCGAGTACATGTATGACGAGCTGGCGCAGTTCTGCGTTCAGTCTGTTCAGTATTTCCTTGACGCCGGAATACCCGTCGATTATTTCTCAATATCAAACGAGACAGAGCTTCAGGGACTTCATGTAGACGAGAAGGGAAATGCAAGATCTAACGCAGGCTTCTACTTTGGTCCTGACGAAAACGAGTATCACTGCGCCTACTGGAAGGCTCATCTTGCGGTTTATGAGGCGTTCCAGGAGGCTTTCGGAGAGGACGCTCCGAGCATAACTGGCGCGGAGGTCATGGCTGATACAGCAAGCCTGATGAAGGATTACCTTGAGCCGCTCATTGAAGAAGATCCTGATTCTTTTGAGGTGATAGCTCACCATCTGTACGGCAGCCCGAACACGCCCAAGTCCTTCTCTGAGGTTTACGACGCATTCGGCGAGGACTACACTCTGTGGCAGACGGAGTGGTATAACAACGACTATTTCGGTCATGCGGATGTGCTTATAAATGAGCTCAATTACGAGAACGTAAACGCGTACCTTTATTGGAACGGCGTATGGCCTATTGACGATGGAAACTGCCTGATTGAAATAGGCGGATTCTATCCCAACGACTATGTAAAACGCCGTGGCAACCACTATATCATGATGCACTTCTCGAAGTTCATTAAGAACGGCTACACAAGAGTTGACACGTCTCTAAACGCCTCACAGTCTAATGTAACAGGTTTTATATCGCCCGATGAGGATGAGCTTGTCCTTGTAATTTCAAACTCCTCCGAAATGGATGAAACACTTAAGCTTGATATTGGAGACGAGTACAAGATTCGTTCCGGCAAGATTTACCGCTCAACCAAGAATACCGATGATTTCAATAAGGAAGAGGAACTCAACGAGTACATGGTAAATATGGGCAGCCTTAAAACATATGAGATAGAGGTTCCGTCTGACACTCTTACTACGCTGGTGATGAAGATTGAGCCGAGAAACCCGGAGGCTGTGAGCGAGGAAGAAGAGGATAAAGAGGACAAAGAGTCTGAGCAGGAAGAGGAGAAGGAGCCGGTCAGCATTACTGATAAGTATCTTAAGGAATACTGGTCACTAAAGGGCTTAAAGTACTGATTCGGGTTGCACTAGCCAAGAATGTTTGGAATCATATAGTCTTTTAATATAAATTTCACATTCTGAATGCAATATTTCTTGCTTTTTTGCACAATGATTATTTTGGCTAAGAATGCTACTAAAATATTGTTCACTTTGGCAATAGTAAAATTAACTTAGCTAATGTATAATAAGCATAAGGCTTTTGGCTGATTTATATTCAAGGAGGTTAATTATTATGAAGAAGTTTATGGCTATGCTTTTGGCGCTGGTTGTTGCCCTTTCCATGCTTACCGTTGCAGCTTTTGCTGAGTCCGGTGATGTAGAAGAGGAGACCGAGGATATCGAAGTTACCGATCCCGTTGACGATAAGGAAGAGGATACCAACCCTGATACCGGCGTTGCTTTTGCTGTTATCCCCATGGTAGTAGCAGGCGCTGCTGTAGCTTTTGCTAAGAAGCACTAATTTTCAGTTTGGTCTGATAACTTAAGATAAATGCCCTTCGACTTTGCCGAGGGGTATTTATTTTTTCCTTGGCGGTGCCAAGAGCTTGTCAGCGTCTTTCAGTGACGTTTGTTTGAAACATGGCAAAATGTGAACCGGGGTCAAAAGATACATTGTCGGGTGCTCGTCAAAATAGCTTTGCTCGGCGTAATTTGGCAGTATTCCGAACATGGAGTCATTCTTCATATTGTGCCCGTAGACAATGGAGGGACTGTCCGAAAAGTCTGCCTTGCATCGGTAATCCAAAAACAGCGTTCCAGCCATGTTCCAGGAGCCGTCGGTCAACCTCCGTATGGTTTTCCGGCTGAACATCCTGCACGATTTCAACCGCTTTTGCTATCAGTTCATCCGTTACTGTACTGCTTTGCCTCGCTTCGTAAAAGTAATTACAAACCTTATACCCGGAGAATAGAAATACAGCGGACGCAAGCAAGCCGATTATAATGCGAATTTTTTCTTGACTACGTTTTTGCTTTCTCATAATGTTCACTTCCGTTTGCAAAGTTGTCAAAAAAGAAAATTGCCCCGACCGGCGTGGACAACTACGCCAAGGCCGGGGGCAACATTGCTTCGCTTATTCTTCTATATCAATAGATTCGTCCGGAGAGGCTCCTTCTGTTGACTCCGGTGTACTTGCCGCAGGTGCCGTGCTTCCACTTGATTCCGTAGTTGGTATGCCATCCATGGAAAGGGCGGCAGGCGGTTCTGCGGGAGTGGTGTCATCCTCAACAGGAGCTGTTGTTGATTCGGGCGAAGCGGTTTCTTCCTCTATGGGATTTGTAGGTGGGTCTGTGGGGACAGTATTGCCCTCGTCAGGCGCAGTAGGCTCTGTCGGCGTCGTGTTTTCCTCGGTAGGAGATGTATCCGGTTCAGTCGGTGTAGTGTCTCCCTCCATAGGTGGAGTTTCCTGCTCTGTTGTGGGTTCGGTTGTAGGAGATTCAGTAGGATCAGCCATGCCTGCGGCAGTTACGACAATCTTCGTTCCCTCTTGCACCTGGTCGGCGGGAATGATTAAAACGCTATATACACCATATACATAGGTATAGATTTCCACACCTTCAACCATAATGCTTTCCGGCAGGGTATAGCCTTCGTCAGCGGTAAAGGTGATAACACAATCTGTACCAACGGCAAGTTCGCCGCTTTCCATGTTAGCGGTCATATTGGTGAGCTGCAGGGAAAGGGTGGCTTTTTCTTCGGGACGCTCTGCAATAGGCTGTCCGATTACCGAACCGTTTTCAAGCAGAATCGGTTCCCCCATAGAGAAGATCATCTGGCTCAGGGCATTTGGGTATTCGCCCCAATACCATGCGATTGCAATTTTTTTGCCGGTTGTGTTGTTAATCAGCTCGTCATATTCCTCGGCTGTTTCAAATTCATCAGCCAAGCCATTGTTATAGGTAAACACAAATTTTGTATTGACCCATAGCTGTCCTGTGGTATATACCTTATCTCCATCGGTAATCAGGCAGTACCCTTTGGTTGCCGTTCCGTAGGGAGTAAGTGTGACAGAATAACTTGTGTTGGTTGTAAGCGTACATGACGCCACATTTTCCGCCTCATTTACTTCAATCGGAGTTTCTGTAGAAGCATCGCTCACCTCAACAGCAACCGAGTATTGCGCCGATTGAATGAACTGCACGGGTGTAGTTTGGTTTGCAGAAAGCCATGCCCAAGTCCCGCCGGCAAGGCAGGACATACAAAACAGCATCCCTAAAAATAGGGGAACTGCGTTTTGCATATATTTTCGGTCAGATGACCGAAAATGTTTTCCTTTATAAAATATCACTATCAGGAGCCTCCTTTTCTGAAATGTAATCGGAGAATATCCTTTTACATACGCCTTTCGGCATTCAAAAGGCACAGGGTTTGCTTATGACCTTTGATTCCCGACCTATCTGCAGGGACAGATAGGTCGGACTTAAAAAAGAATTTGTTGATTAAATTACTAACCCTCTACTTAGTAAACATCTACACCGTCAATTACAACGTTAAGTCTGTCAGTAGGCATAGAGTTTTTGTTAGCCCAAATGGTAGAACCAGTGGAAATACCGTTCGGGTTCACATCAAAGCCGTTAACGGTAACATTATTGATATTGATGGTGAAAGATTCACCGTAATCGCTACCAGTTTCGATAGCTGCCTTACCGTTAAAATTACCATAGTCATTAAAGGTGCAGTTGTTAATTGTCACGGTGCTGGTACCACTGCCGTAAACCAGAACGGACTTACCACCGGAGTTAAAGGTGCAGTTCTCAAAGGTAGCATTGCTTCCCCAAGTCCACACATTGTAGCCTTCCATGTTGTTGAAGGTGCAATTAGTGAAGGTGGATTCGCCGTACAAAGTAATTCTGCCGTAAATGGTGCAGTCGATATAGGTAGCCTTGGCACGGACATAGCCATTGTAGTCCTGTTCGTCAAAGTCAAGAGTTACACCCTCGAAGGTCACAGTTGCACCATCAAGACCGTAATCGCCTTCGCCATCCTTTATGCATTTAATTTTTGTGTCCTTGGTACCGGTAATGGTAAGAGTTTTGCCTTTAGCGTTAGCGGGAATAGTGTATTCGCCTGCCGGCAGAACAACAGTACCGCCATCTTCAACAGAAGCTACTGCTTCTGCAAAAGCCTCGTAGGTAGCTTCCGTAACCACCACTACATCGGTGAAGTCGGCTTCAGCATCGTAGCTGCTGCCGAAGCTGTCGGATTCATAAGCGAATTGGGTTGCGAGGATGTTGATGCCGAACTGGATGGAAGCTGCATTGCCGGGCTTGGCATTGGCCTCGTTGCCCACGGTTTCGGGCATATCGACCTTGATAAACAGATAGTGGCTGTCGCCGGGGAGGAGGTGATTTTCACGCTTCACCTCGCTGAGCTTGTTGGTGTACTCATAACCCACAGCGTTCTCACCCTGGAAGGCAAGGCCCAGCGTGATGTTGCCGATGTCGTTGACCTGCTGTGCCAGCGTAGACACTTCCAGATAGTCGGACAGTTTGAAGGGGGCGCCGTAGACATTGGTGCCCATAGTCTCGGAGACAATGTTCATGCCCATCTGATACTTAAGCGCCAGAGAGCCGTTGTTGGTGACCTTCAGAGCAACCACACGGGTGTGGCCCGGCTCCCACAGGGCATCTGCAAAGAGGTTAGTGGCATTATCCAGGTAAGACCAGCTCATGCCGTCCTGAGTGTACTGAACGTCGATGTCCAGCATACCTGCCTGAATGGAATTCAAGCCGGTAGATGCGTTGTCCGTAAACCATGCGAATGTCGAGCCAATCAACATTGTCACGCAAAGCAGCATGGACAGACAACTAAGTAAAAGAGATTTTTTTGTTTTACTCACCGTATTTTTCCTCCTGATTGTTTGTGTCAGGCAGACAAAATCCCTGTTGCCTGTCTGCTGTATGTGAATCGGCTGAATTGCCGTTTTCACCATAAGTGTCCGATGGCATTGCCGTCGATGAGGCGTTTTGCACCATCTGCGCCTGCATCTGGGTAAGCTCCTCTATCATGCGGCGGGTTTCCTCCCGTTCTGCGGCAAGCTGCTCACGCTCGACTTGGATTTCCGCTTTCTTTTCCTGCTGATACTGACGGAACACCTGAATGCTGTTCACGCCCTGCATGATAATCAGCAGCATAAAGGGGAGCAGGATACAGCAAATATAGCCGGGAGTGGTTTTTAAGAAAGTGAAGAAAGTTCCCACCTTCGGCAGATACCCTTCATATTTGCCGAGGACGTATTCGTATGTAACCGGCGTAGTATCATCGGTATTGGTTGTTGTACCGTAAGTGATAAAAGCAGGTTCACCGTCCTGCGTTGTTGTCAGCGAACGAATTTTATGGGTAACGACTTCACCGAAGTTTTCCGGGTTCGTGGAACGGAAAGCGATGATGTCTCCTTCCTGCAAAGTCGCCGGGTCAACTCTCTTGGTGAGAATTAAATCGCCGGAATCAAAATCCGTGGCTTTCATCGAGTCCGTTCTAACGATAAACATCTGATACCCGAACAGGCTGCGTTCATTTCGGTCAAAGGTTGTGACGGAAATGATGGTGAATATCATCATTGCAACCGCCGCAATCGCCACCAGCCAGACGAATATGTTTTTCAGAATGTAAAGAATCTTCGCTCCGGTGGAGCGTTCCTTCTTCGATTTCTGTTTATTGGGCGATGCTTGCGTTTCATATCGCCCTTTCGTTTTGGTTGGCATTATTCAAACTCCTTTCCGGGGTTGTTCTTGGTCTGTACCCCAACGGCAGACAGTTCAAATGTCAGCCCCTCTCCCTGCACAGCATTTCCGCTTCCTTTGGGGAAATGGAAACGGATGGTCAAATCCTGCCGCTGTCCGCTCTCCAAAGTTGCTTCCATTGCAGGAACAGTTTCCTTCGTCAGCTCGGAGAGTTTTCCGGTCAGCAAAATATTGTCGTCTTCATCCAATATGGTGACGTCCAACACATCACCCAATCCGCCGCTGATTTGGGAAAAATACAGCTTGTAGTACACCGCCCAGGTGCCGTTGTTTTTGATGTAGAACGGCTTTTCTACGGTCATACCAGGCTCAAAAAGATATTCGTCTGCGGTGATGACCGGCTTGCCGCCGTTCAAATCAATTCCGATGCCGCCGGTTTGAAAGCTGTTGTATTCCAGTTTGGCTACTTGGTAAGCAAGGGCAAAACTCGTTACGGCAAGACAGCAGCAGAGGACAGCAAGGACAATCACGCTCACAGTCAGTCTTTTCTTCTTATCCATTTTGCTGCTCCTCCTTTTTGCGTTTTGTCAGTAACAGGAGAATCAGCGCAAGCAGAGAAACACCTGCTAAAACCGAATAAAGCATACTGCCGGAATCATCGCCGGTTTTGGGATTGTCCGGTTCGGGCGGATTCGGATTCACCGGAACATTGGGTGACCAGTTGTGGAACCGGGGAACAGCATGGTAGGCTTCGCCGTTTTTCTCATAGGCTACAGTTGCTTGATAGGCTTTGTCTCTCTTTGTTACCGTAACGGTGATTTGATACACGGCGTCGTCGTAGGTCGCACCCGCCTTGGTTCCTGCTTTCTCAGTTAAGAAATATGTATAAGTACCTGCGGCGTTGAAACTCATGGTATCGAACTCCACATGACCGTCATCGTTCTTTACACTTTGGATGAGTTTTCCTGCGGCATCTTTCAATTCAAAGGTGAAGTCGTTTCCTCTGGCAAACTTACCGTCCAGCACTTTTTCTGCCGTCAGCTTTACGACTGCGGAGAAATATTCGGTAGGATTGTCGGGGTCGGTAGGATCGTCGGGGTCGGTAGGATCGTCGGGGTCGGCAGGATCGTCGGGGTCGGTAGGATCGTCGGGGTCGGTCGGCTTATCGGGAGATGTTTCCTCTAAGAACCACCAGCGGAAATCCGCTTTCAGGGATTGGTACATATATCGCTTGCCATCCGTATCGATTTCATTTACCGAGCCAACGGAGGTATCCAGATAAACGGTAAGCCGGTAAGTCAGACTTTTTTCCGATGCGGATAAGTTTTGCGTGAGGGAGCTCGGCATCTCCAACATCAAACCGTCATACAGTACCGTCCCTTTATCCGGCAAAGCAACTTTTATTTTCAGCACCTCGGAAAGAATTTCATAACCGGGATGAATGTCTGCGTGGTAATGCAGAGTAATTTCTCCTTTGTGAGATACATTTACGGTGACATCTTTCGTTACGGAATCGCCGGGAAACATATTCTCTACGGCAAAGGGAAGCAGCGTACTGTCATCCGCAGACTTCAGGCTGATTGCGGATTTCTCTGTAGTTTCTGCTGCAAAAGCCGTAGGAACAAACGATGTCATCAATATAAAAGCCAACAGGATGGCTGCCATACTTCTGAAGCCGGAATATTTCCTTTTTTCTTTCATATCGTTCACTCCTTGGGGTTTCATTTTATGATTGCTCAGCAGGTTCCTCCTGCCGGTGAGTTCTTTCATAGCAGGCGTAGATAGCAGTATATACATTGCGAAAAACTCGCTCTGCCGTTTCTTCCGTGTTGGGATGCTCGCCGTTTGCAACCTGCATTGCAAATCCGTAAACCGAATTGAATATCATATACAGCAGCGTTGCGGCTTCGTCTCTGTCCCGGAATGTGGGATAGAGCAAATCACTCAGCTCGTCCAGCCATTTTTTATGATCGTCCATTGCATACTTTGTAAAGCCGGGGGAGTTATAGTAGTATACAAGAAACTTGCAGATGTCGGGATTTTCGGTCAGGTACTTCCACGCTGTTTTGATTACATAAGCACTGCGTTCTTCCAGCGGCTTTTCATCAATCATTTGATTTTCGTAGTCTATCGCCTTCACAAGAATGTTCATCAGCTTATCGTTCTCACTGATGTATGCCTGTGACAGCAGATGGTCTTTGTCATTGAAGTAACGATAGATAAAGGCATCCTGAAAACCGGCTTCCTTGCCGATCAGACGGGTACTGGAGTTTTCAATGCCAACCCTTGCGACAACAGTTACCGTACTTTTCAATAGCACCGCTTTCTTATCAATATCGCCATATACTCTGCCCAATTCACACGCCTCCAACGCTAATCCCTGCGTTTATAATTGCAAACGCTACTTTTTGTGTAAAATTTTTTCGGAGAAAAACTCTCTGAAAACTACTGCGAGATGTCAACATTCCTCAAAAGGTAGACTTTTTGAGAAACGCACCAAATGGTCTTTTAACAAAGATAATTCCAGCCTACAACCATTGATTTGCTGAAAAACCGTTGAAATCTGCGGTGGTTTGTGCTATTATTTAATTACGATGCGAACCGTCATAAAGTCTAACCTTGTGATAGTTCGCTTTATCTTTGTTTCAAATCTGCTCACCCGAACTGTTCTGAGGGGGTAGATTATCAAAAGGTACACCTTTTGATAATCCCCACATAGACGACCTGCGGAGCCTGCTGAAAACAAAAAAAGCGATTTCAAATTGTAAATTGTAATTTTTTTGCCAAACTCTTGACAATTCAGGATTTTAGTGGTACAATATCAAGCGTATTAGTGGGTTTGTGTCGCTGTCATAAGGTTGTACCTAATGACAGCGACATTGTTCGTTATTTCCGTTTTATGCGGTGTTCACGCAGGCGGCGATAAAAGGTCGCTTCGCTCATATTGCATTGCTTTATTACTTCTGACAGAGGGATTTTCTTCTTTTCCCAATCCGAAACAAGCCTTGCAAAGTTGTCGAGCACTTCCTTTTCAGGCCTGCCGAACTTCACGCCTTTGGCCTTTGCGGCGGCAATGCCCTGTTCCTGTCTCTTACGGATATTCTCACGCTCTGACTGTGCAACAAAGGAAAGTATCTGCAAAACAAGGTCGGCAATGAATGTTCCCATCAAATCTTTTCCCTGTCGGGTGTCTAACAGCGGCATATCAATCACGCAAATATCTATGCCTTTTTCTTTGGTCAGCACTCGCCATTGACTTTGGATTTCCTCGTAGTTGCGTCCCAAACGGTCAATGCTGAGGATATAGAGCAAATCGCCCTGTTTCATTTTTCGCAGCAGCTTCTTGTACTGTGGGCGGTCAAAATCCTTGCCGGATTGTTTGTCCATATAGACATTTTTATCGTCAACGCCTTTCTCCCTGAGAGCGATGAGCTGACGTTCTTCGTTTTGGTCTGTGCTGGATACACGCACATATCCGTATATTTCCATATCAGTTCCTCCTGTAGAATTTTGAAAAATAGCAAAGGGCACATCCGCAAAATCACACGGATACGCCCTATAATTATAAATAAGGGGGCGAATTGGCTGTTTAACGCTCCCAATCTCGGTTCTTCTTTTTCGTAAGCTTGGGTTGATTCTGCCGACGCTGCTGATATTCCCGTTCCCGTTTGATTTGCCGGATTTTCTGGTTCTTGGCATACTCGTCCAGATGTCGGGAAACATCCCGCTTGCTGTCGGTCATGGTGAAATGGCTGTACTTATCGTCATACCTTAGAAAAGCCCTGCGGGAAGATGTCTGCGCCTGCAAATTCCACATGATATTCCACGCCACGGAAGGTAAAGTCAGCGCTTTCGTTCTGAAGCAGATATGCCCTGAAGCTGTCCTTCTGCTCGGATACCCAGGTCAAGGGAAGTCCTGCGGCAAGATGGACACGGGCAGAGGTCAGCCTGCGGATATTCAGCTCTCTGGCAACGGCGGCAAGGGTGAGAATATAATAATCGCTGTCGGTCATCTTGTCGGAGATAAATTCCTTGTGTTCCTCTCCGATCAGATAATACCTGCCCTCATAGATCAGCAGATTGCTTTTGAATGTGGGTTCTTTGTCATAGACAGCAACGCCGGTTTTGAAGCAACAGTGGGCGATCTTGATATTGCCGTAGCCGTGGTCGATGCCGATGATGATGGGGTTATTGTTCATAAAATTCATATTGGTTCCTTTCTGCCGCATAGCGGCGGTACAACGGAGGCGGATTTGACATGAAATATTACAGGGAGTATATGTCAAAGAAAACATTGCGCCTTTCCCGCTGCACTCTAAACAAAGACGGAGTTGACGGGAAGACGGAGACATCGGGATATATAACGCTCGTTCCGCAGGGATATCCGGCTGAAAACTTCCCGGAAGAGGTAAAAGCGGATTTAGTTTATAACGATGTTGAGTTTTGGCAAATGTGAAAGTCATTTTAATACAAGAGGCTGCCGATGAATTTCGCGGCAAAAGAAGCGATAAACAAAGGTGTAGGATTACAATAGATATGTAACAAAAGGTGAAAAAAGAGGAGCGAATGGGTCAATCCTAAATTCTGTGTAAACTCTGTTTTGTGTGAGAATAGAGCATAATTTAATCAAGGCAGCAGCGGTTTGACCGTCTGCTACCTTGATTAAATCTTAACGCCGCGGTGGGGATAGATTTCAATGGCGACGAAGACGTTCATTTTGCAGGTTTGTAGCTTTGCCAATGATGTATTGCAAAAATAGGAAAAGGATGTAGTCAGGAGACTTTCGGTTAAGAGACCTGATGGGGGAAATTATAGTACTTTCTATTCTTACTTACGTCATTTTTATTTGCCAATCCAAACTCGCTGACAGCCGGTACACATCTTTTTAAATGCCAAATTGTTTTATGGCTTGTTTTTCACAGGCAAATGTGATATACTACTCTTAATTGTTTATACAATTCACCCATAAATTTAAAAAATATAAGGAGACTTAATCATGGATGTAATTTCACTTGCAAGAGAACTCGGCAAGGCAATTCAGGCTGATGAAAGGTATACAAAGTACCTTGCAGCAAGGGAAGCAAACGACAAGGATGTAGAGCTTCAGAAGCTTATCGGAGACTTTAATCTCGGCAGGATGCAGCTCAATCAGGAAATGTCCAAAAAGGAAGATAAGGACAACGACAAGATCAACGAGCTCAATGCAAGCATCAGAAAGCTTTACGGTCAGATTATGACCAATCCCTCAATGAGCGAGTTTAATGATGCAAAGGTTGAGATGGACAGAATGCTTGACCAGATAAATAACATCATTACACAGTCGGCTAACGGCGCTGATCCCGCGACATGTGAGGCTGAGCACCAGTGCACCGGAAGCTGCGCTTCCTGCGGAGGATGCCACTAATAATTAAGCGGCAAGCTGCAAAATTTTTAACCATAATTTGAGTATACGGAGTGAGTTTTAGATGCCTTTGACCTATAAAGACGTTGACGTATCCCGGCTTTCAAAGGGAATGAGACAGTATTATGATCTGAAAATGCAGCACATGGACAGCATACTGTTTTTCAGGCTGGGAGACTTTTATGAGATGTTCTTTGACGATGCTTTACTGGTATCGAAGGAGCTTGAGCTCACTCTGACCTCAAAGGACTGCGGGCTTGATGATAAGGCGCCGATGTGCGGCGTGCCGTATCACGCAAGCGAGATATACATAAAAAAACTGCTTGACAAGGGATACAGCGTTGTCATATGTGAGCAGCTTGAGGATCCTGCGACTGCTAAAGGAATAGTGAAGAGGGACGTCATAAGAATAGTTACTCCCGGAACCTTAATTGAGAGCAACATGCTTGATGAAAGCCGCAACAACTGGCTTGGATGCATATACCTTGAGGCTGGAACGGTCGCCATATGCTTTGCCGATCTGTCAACAGGCGAGGCGCATTTGTATAAGTCCTCGGAAAAGGATGTTGAATCATACATAATCAATCGTCTTTCAAGGTACTCGCCCGTAGAGGTATTGTGCCAGCCGAAGTTTTCCAGGCTGGAACGAGTCTCAAAGTTTATTTCAGACAAGCTTTCTGCTTCTGTCAGAGTGGTCGGAGAGATTGAGTTTGACTACTCGCTGAATAAGGAAAAGGTAATGCGTCAGTTTTCAAATGACGCTTTTTCCAAGCTTGGGCTCGGTCAGGATGACCCTGAGGCAAAGGTTTGCGCCGCTCTGTTCAGCTTTATCGAGGAAACCCAGCGCACGGGTGTCGCGAGATTTATTTCTATCGAGCTTCATACTGAGGACAAGATAATGTCCTTAGGGTATACCGCAAGAAACAACCTCGAAATATTCAAGACTTTGCGCAATGGTGAGAAAAAGGGCTCGCTCTTGTGGGTGCTTGACAGAACCAAGACGTCTATGGGCAAAAGAATGCTTAAATCGTACCTTGATCAGCCGCTCACAAGCCCGTTTAAGATCATAAGGCGTCTTGACGCCGTTGAGGCTATGTATTCCAACGTGTCTCTATTGGGCAAGCTCCGTTCAGAGCTTGAAGGCGTATATGACCTCGAGAGGCTGATGACAAGGATCATCTATAAGACAGCCTCCGCTCACGATCTGAAAGCGTTGTCATGTACAGCGTCAAGGCTTCCTGATATCAAGGATATTCTATCACAGGTAAACTCTGAGCTTGTGTCTTCGCTTAATTCTGAGATATCAACTCTCGAGGACGTCTCAAATCTCATAGAAAACGCGCTTTCCGATAATCTTCCTCAGAACCTCAAGGACGGCGGAGTTATCAGAGACGGTTTCAACGATGAGCTTGACCGACTTCGCAAAATCGCAGGAGGCGGCAGAGAGCTTTTAGACGGAATTGAGGCGCGCGAGCGGGAAAGAACGGGCATTAAAAACTTAAAGATAGGCTATAACCGTGTATTCGGATACTATATAGAGGTCACCAAGTCGTTTTACGATATGGTGCCGAATGATTACATAAGAAAGCAGACTCTCGCGAACGCTGAGAGGTTTATAACCGAGGAGCTTAAGGATGCAGAAAATACAATTTTAAGCGCCTCTGACAAGATAATCGCGCTTGAGACGGAAATATTCTCGGAGGTACGCGACTACGCTGCGCAAAAGCTGTCCGAGGTTCAAAAAACCGCAGTCGCGATCGCGCACATAGATGTCCTCTCTTCATTTGCGCAGGTTGCCGTCACAAATAATTACGCGAAACCCGAAATCGCCATTGACGGCATAATCAACATCAAAAACGGCCGTCACCCCGTAGTCGAGCTGATGCTTGACGACGGGCTGTTTGTCCCTAACGACAGCTATCTGGACTTAACAGACAACCGCATGATAGTTTTGACCGGTCCTAATATGTCCGGCAAATCAACTTTTATGAGGCAGGTCGCGCTTATCACACTTATGGCTCAGATAGGCTCGTTTGTCCCTGCCGACTACGCCAAAATTTCCGTGGTAGATCAGATTTTTACGCGAGTAGGAGCGTCAGACGACCTAACCGCCGGACAGTCGACCTTCATGGTTGAGATGAGTGAGGTCGCGGACATAGTGAAAAACGCCACCAAGAACAGCCTTGTGATCCTTGACGAGGTTGGCAGAGGAACCTCTACCTTTGACGGCATAAGCATAGCGAGAAGTGTGGCTGAGTATATCGCCAATTCTAAAAAAATCGGCTGCAAGACACTTTTCGCAACTCACTACCATGAGCTCACCGAGCTTGAGGCGAGCTGTCAGGGCGTAAAAAATTACAGTGTCGCGGTGAACCGCGGCTCGGACGGAATCAGATTCTTAAGAAAAATCGTCAGAGGAGGAGTGGATCAGTCCTACGGCATAGAGGTGGCCAAGCTTGCCGGACTGCCCGAAGCTATTCTTAGGCGTGCGAAAGAGATACTCTCAGAGCTTGAGGAAAAGTCAGAGCTTGGAAAGCATGAGGTGCGCGAGGAAGATGCGCAGATATCCTTTGGCGCGATAGACAGCAGTAATGTTGTTGATATGCTTCGCAAGACAAACATTGACGAGCTTTCCGATACCGAACTCAGGGAATTTATCAAGGGCATAGTCAAGTATATTTAGCGGAGAGAAAATGGACAGGGTTCACAATCATAATAAAATTCATGTTTTGGACAAGAGCGTGTACGAGCTTATTGCCGCGGGAGAGGTAGTAGATCGCCCCGCGTCAGTTGTCAAAGAGATGGTGGAGAACTCCATTGACGCCGGAGCTACTAAGATTACGGTGGAGATCAAGAACGGCGGAAAGCTCTACATAAGGATAACTGACAACGGCTGCGGAATGTCAAAGGAGGATGTACCGCTTGCCTTTGTTCGTCATGCCACCAGCAAGATAGCTGTCAAGGAAGATCTTGACAGGATAGGTACACTTGGCTTCAGGGGAGAAGCTCTTGCGTCGGTCAGCGCCGTGTCAAAGGTACAGGTTATGACTAAGCCGAGAGATGAGGAGCTTGGATATCTGTATGTGATAGAGGCGGGCGAGGAGATAAAGTCAGAGACAATAGGCTGCCCTGACGGCACTACCTTTGTCATAAGGGATTTATTTTATAACATTCCTGCCCGTCAGAAATTCATGAAAAAGGATCTGACTGAGGCAAATGCTATCGCCGCAACGCTTTCAAAGCTCGCGTTGTCTCATCCAGAGGTTTCAATAAAATTTATAAGGGAGAATAGAACCGACTTTGTAACTCCCGGAGATGGCAAGCTCCTTTCATGTATCTACACTATACTTGGTGCTGAGTTCCACGATAATTGTATACCGGTGGATTACAGCTTTAACGGAATACATGTGTCAGGCTACTGCACCAGACCGCTTGCCTCAAAGGCAACAAGAGGCTATCAAAATTTCTTCGTAAATCACAGGTATGTTCGCAGCGCGACCTGTATTCACGCTCTTGAGGAGGCTTACAAAGACTTGATTATGATCGGGAAGTTCCCGGGCTGCGTGATAAATTTAGATGTAGACCCTGATTTTGTGGACGTCAATACTCATCCTACCAAGCTTGAGGTAAGGTTCAAGGATGAAAAGGATGTCTACACAGCTGTCTACTTTGCCGCGAAGAACTCGCTGGCGGTCTATGATTCTCCTGCCAAAATAGAGCTAAGGTCTCCCACAGACAGGCGTGGCTTTGACAGCTTTTCGACTGTGAAGGATTACGATTCTCACGAAGCGGCCGAGCAGATGACACTAAGTAGTTACCCTGTCGTTAATCCATTTGGAGCCGGAAAGGACAGCTATACATTTGTTTCCGCTGAGGAGGGAATACTTTCGGCAATGTCCGACTATAAGCCTGTTGTTAAGTCGGACGACTCGCAGAGTAAAAAGACTGATTCGCCAAAGCCGGATACTCTTGACGGCTTTAAGTTTATCAGCGCAAAGTCGATAGCAAGGAAGAGCCCTGCCGGCGACAGCGTCTCACCGGAAAAGCCTCAAAATGATTCCACAGTATGCAACGCTGATTCACTTGACGCCGATAAAGAAAGTATTTTGCAAAATGGTAAAGCTGCCGAGCCGGAAGCGGTAAATATCGACGCATTACCGCAAAAGTCAGCTATAAACGAAACTCTGCCGTCAGACCCTGATATCAGGGTGATAGGTGAGGTGTTTAAAACCTACATAATCGCCGAGTCTGGCTCTGATATAGTTCTTATAGACAAGCATGCCGCTCATGAGAGGTACATTTATGAGCAGCTTAAAAAGAATACAGACGAGCTTGATATGCAGCTTCTCATGAATGAGGTAAATACGTCTGTTCCGTACGAGATATACGACGCGCTTTCCGGACATATTGAGGATTGCAGAAGACTTGGGGTAGGTATCAGGCTTTATGATCCCCCGAACATTTCGGTCTACGGCATACCTACGATAGCGGGAGACATTGACCCGATTGAGATTGTTGGGAAGCTGTCAGAATGCTTTGCTCGAGGTGAGTCGGATTCGGCAAAGCTGTCAGCAACTGAGTTCTTTGACGGGCTGTATCATTCTATTGCCTGCAAGGCGGCGATAAAAGCGAACAGCGAAACAAGGCTTCCTGAGCTTGAAAAGCTTGTAGAAATTATAACCGAGGATGACTTAAGATACTGTCCTCATGGAAGACCTATTCTTACAAAGCTTTCAAAGCGTGAGATAGAAAAGATGTTCAAAAGGATAGTATAGCATGCGTAAAATTCCACTTATTGTCGTTTGCGGGCCTACCGCTTCAGGCAAGACTGCTTTAGCTGTGTCGCTCGCAAAGATATTTAACTGCGAGATAGTGTCAGCCGACTCTATGCAGATATATAAGCAGATGCAGATAGCCACTGCCAAGCCGACGCCTGAAGAGCAGCAGAATATAAAGCATCATCTGATTGACTTCTTGGAGCCTGACGAGGATTTTTCCGTAGCCGATTATGTCCGCTTAGCTAAGGACTGCATAGAAAAAATTTATTACAGCGGCAAAACGCCTCTTTTGTGCGGAGGAACCGGGCTCTATATATCATCGCTTGTGGATAATATATCCTTTGACGATACCTGCGCTTCGACTGAACTAAGACGCGAACTAAGCGATTTAGCTAAGGAAAAGGGCGGGGAATATCTTTTAGAAATGCTCTCCGCATTTGACCCGGAGACTGCATCAAGGCTTCATCCGAATAATATTACCAGAATAATCAGGGCGATCGAGGTGTACCGGGTTTCCGGAATTACCATGAGTGAAGCCGTGAGTAATTCAAGGCATGAGTCGCCCTACGACACCTGCATGATAGGCATAACATGCTATGACAGAAGCAAGCTGTATGACAGGATCAACCTAAGAGTCGACAGGATGATGGAGGCTGGGCTTTTGGACGAGGCTAAGGCAGTTTTAAGCAACCCAAGGCTGAAGACAGCCTATCAGGCGATAGGCTACAAGGAGCTAAAGCGCTATTTCGACAATGAAGCTTCTTTGGAGGAGTGTATACAGAGTCTTAAGATGTCAACGCGCAGATATGCCAAGCGGCAGCTTACATGGTTCAGGCGTGACGAAAGGATAAACTGGCTCTATACCGACCTTATCGGCTCTGTGCAGGGACTTACTGAAGCCGCGGCTCAGATAATCAGAGATTCGGGAATTGTAAAAGTAAAGGCGGTGGAAAATCAGTGACGTATAGAAGAATAAGGGATACTCTGTTATATATACTGATTTTCGGCTGTATTCTCGCAATAGTCATATCTCAGATATACCTTTTGTTTTCCCGTGAAAGCGAGACGGAGGATGCAGTCGAATTTACCGCAAGGAGCAGTATATCGTTTACCGGCGTTATCGTCAGAAACGAAAGCCTCGTATACTCTCAGAACGCCTCTGACGGAATTATAAATTATCTCGTAGAGGACGGAAGCAGGCTTTCAAAGCAGTCAAATATTGCGACTATTTATAAAAGTTATGACCAGATCTACTATCGCTATATGATCGAAAGGCTTGAAAACGAGCTGGACGTCCTCGAAAGCGCCCAAAACAGGGGAACAACAGAGTATGTTCAGCCTGAGTTCATCTCCTCTCAAATATCCGAGATGTATAAATCCGTCCTTTCAGAAATTGTATCCGGCGATCTTACAGCACTTGATGAGGACAGACTTGAGCTTTTGAAGCTGATGTGCATATATAATGTTTCATCAAATGTTGAGGATGATTATTCTGAAAGGATCGCTGAGCTTAACGCAGAGCTTGATGGATATCGGCGAGCCTTAGTGAACCCGATAGCGAATATCTCTGCCACAGACTCGGGATATTTTACATCAGTTGTCGACGGCTATGAGTCTGACATCAGCATAGATGAGATAGACAGTATTACAACCGATAAGATACGGGAGATAATTTCCTATCCAATAAAGGAAAATGTAATAAGCTCTGATGTGATAGGTAAGGTGTTCAGCGACTATACCTGGAAGCTTATCGGAATCATAAACACAGATGACAGATTTTTCGTCAATCAAAGCTTTGATTTGATGTTTTCCTCTCTTGAAAAGACCTATAAGGGCTATGTCGAGAGCATCACTCCTACCGGAAACGGCAACGAAGCGATAATTATAGTAAGCTGCGATGAAATGGACGCGGATATAGCGGGATCGAGGGTGCTGGACGCTGAGTTACTTTTCGGCGAGTACACCGGAATAAAAGCACCGAGATCTGCCGTCAGGTTCGTAAACGACCAGCGCGGAGTGTATATTCTTGAGGGCGAGAAAATGGTGTTCAAAAAGCTTGACGTAATTTACGAGGGAAATGATTTTGTTCTGTCAAGGCAGGGACTTGACTCGGATTACCTTGAGCTTTATGACAGGGTGCTTTTAGACCCTGTGCCAACGGTCGAATATGACGCCTCAGACGCGCCTGAGGTCACTGCTGCAACGAGTGAGTAGACTTCTTTGCCCGAAGCTGCTGAGACTACTTCTGAGTAAAAAGGAACTTAATACCGCTTAATTTTCGCAGTTTTTTCTCCTTTCATCTTGACATTATCGCTCAAATATAAGATAATAATTAGTATGAATAATCGTATTTAGATGGATATGTTTCTTTAGAGGGTAATTTGCTGTTGTCGCAATTATAAATTGCGTAAAATAATTTACACGGAGGGGCACTATGAATATTATTGAATCTATCAAGAATATCTTTATGGGCGAGGAAGATGAGGATTATCAGCCTATTGTAGACGATAGCTCCGAAAATGTCGATGTTGCCGAGGAAAGAAGAAATCGTGAGGTCAAAATAAACACCACTGCGACTGTTCAGATAGTTCTTTCAAGACCTACGGATTTTTCTGAGGTTCAGGCGATTGGCGACGATCTAAACAACCAGAAGACTGTTCTTCTGAACCTTGAGCTTGTAAAGGCTGACGAGGCCAAGAGGATACTTGACTTCCTTTACGGCGTTGCGTACGCCAACGGCTCTACAATTAAGATGACCGCTCAGAAGACCTTTGTTATCATGCCTAAGAATGTCGGCTTCAGCGGCGTTGACCTTATGAGTGAGCTTGAAAACAACGGCTTTAGCTTTTAATGGGAAGTTTTTCCTGTGAGTTTAGCCGCAGAAATTAAAATCCTTTCTTCAATGACGAGTGAAGAAAGGATTTTAACAAGACATATAATTGATCTTGCAAAGCAGGCGGACAACACCGGGCTTTTTCGCAGCAGTAATTTTCTTGACGAAAGGCAGCAGTTTATTTGTTCGGCGTGTCTGAATAAGGAAGGTTACTCCGGCTTTGAAAGTAACGGAGGTTTTCCTGACGCCGAAAGAAGAGTCATTTTATTTCACGGTTATGGCGAAAAGCTGCCGTTTACTCCTGTGGTATTTAACTATCGCAGCGAGGACAGGCCTTCTCATCGAGATTTTCTCGGCTCTTTGATGGCGCTTGAAATCAAGCGGGAAATGATAGGTGATATTCTGGTCGGAAAAAGCAGAACCGTGGTTTTTGCCATGAATGCAGTGCTGCCTCTGATCGAAGATATAGTAAAAATAGGACGGACGGGTGTAAAAATCAGCTATGATTTTTGTCCCGGTGACATTCCTGTTCAGGAACACGAGAAAATAGATGCGACGGTAAAGTCGCTCCGCTTAGACTCTGTTTTGTCCGCTGCCGTAAAGCTGTCTCGGGAAAAAACTCAGGAGCTGATAAGGTCGAATGGAGCAGTGCTAAACCATGTCACGACGTTTGAGCCGAATGAAAAGGTGGACGAGGGCGACGTCTTTTCGGTAAGAGGAATGGGAAAATTTCGTCTTGAAGAGGTCGGCGGCATGTCAAAAAAAGAAAGAATCTTTATTACCATACAAAAGTACAAATAAATCTAAGGAGGATGCGCATGAACCCTAAAGACATAGTTTCCAAGAGGTTTGAAAAGGGCACTTTCGGCTACAAGCCGGAGGAGGTAGACGAATATCTCAAGGAAATCGCTGTAACGCTTGCTAACGCCATTAAAGAAAAGGAAGAAAACGAAGCCAAGATTGTAAAGCTTGTTGAGAGGATAAACGAATACCGCAATGATGAGGACGCCATAAGGGACGCGCTGCTTGTGGCTCAGAAAGAGGGCAACAGGATAATCGCCGCTGCCAAGGAAGAAGCAGCTAAGATTGTCGGTGACGCGCAGGTCAGAAGAGATACGCTCCTTGCCGAGATAACTAACGATTGCGACGCTCTCAAGAGAGCTGAGGTTGAAAAGATAGCCGTTGCCATCAAGGAGGAAAACGACAAGCTGAACGCTGTTGTGGCTGCTTCGAAGACTCAGACTGAGCTTCAGACAGATAAGCTCAATAAGCTCAAGGTAGAAATAACCGACTTTAAGAAAAAGATACTTATGGTGCTTGAGGAGCAGATTAAGATCACGTCTTCTCTGCCTGAGCTATCTGACGAGGAGATAAAGAAGATTGTATCCGGTCAGGTAAGGACTGTTCAGCCTGAGCCTAAGCCGGCAGATCCAAAGCCTGCCGAACCCAGGCCCGCTTCGACGCAGACTCCGGCTACCGCAGCGAAAAAGCCAGGTACGGACAAGTCACGGCAGATTCCCTCTTTCGGCTTCCCTGAGGGCGGATATAAGAAGCAGGACTTTTCAACTACCGAGCTCAAGTTCGGACATAACTTAAATAAGAAATAAATTCATCAGCACAAGGGGAATAATTATGGACTACAACAAGACTCTGAATCTGCCTGAGACAGAGTACCCCATGAGGGGAAATCTTCCCACAAAGGAGCCCGCAATGATTGCGGAGTGGGACAAAAACGAGCTCTACAAGAAGATACTCAAGAAGAACAGCGGCAAGCCCTCATATATTCTGCATGACGGACCTCCGTATGCCAATGGGGATATCCACCTTGGTACTGCGCTCAACAAGGTTCTTAAGGACATCATTGTAAAGCATAAGAATATGAGCGGCTACTGCTCTAACTATGTTCCGGGCTGGGACACGCACGGTCTTCCTATTGAGCTCAAGGCTATGAAGGCGATCGGTGTCGAAAACGGAGCAATTCCTCCTCTGGAGCTTAGAAAGCATTGCCGCGAGTTTGCTTTGTCTTATGTAGACAGTCAGAGGCAGCAGTTCAAGCGTCTTGGAGTACTCGGCGATTTTGATAATCCTTATCTTACGCTTAAGCCTGAGTTTGAGGCAAGGCAGATAGAGGTCTTTGGGGAGATGGCCAAGAAGGGCTATATCTACAAGGGCTTAAAGCCGGTTTACTGGTGCCCGGAGTGCCAGACAGCGCTTGCGGAGGCTGAAATAGAGTATCGGGACGACCCCTGCAATTCAATATATGTAAAGTTTAGGGTAGTAGAGGACAATGGCATTATTACATCGCTGGGTCTTAGCCTTGAGAATACTTATTTTGTGATCTGGACTACTACCACATGGACCCTTCCAGGCAACCTTGCGATATGCCTGGGACCTGACTATGAGTATACCGTAGTTAAGGCTAACGGTGAGAACTATATTATGGCTAAGGAGCTGATAGAGCCCACCATGGCTGCCGCGGGTATTTCGGAGTATGAGACTGTCGGTTCGTTTACCGGAAAGGAGCTTGAGTACTGCAAGGCACAGCATCCATTCATGGACAGAACCTCTCTCGTAATTGTAGGCGACCATGTTACTCTTGACAGCGGTACCGGCTGCGTCCATACAGCCCCCGGCTACGGCGTTGATGACTTTGAGGTAGCGAAGAAGTACGACGAGGTGGGAATCGTAGTAGCTGTTGACGGCAAGGGTGTTTTAACCTCTGAGGCCGGTATGTTCGCGGGTCTTACAACAGATCAGGCGAATAAGGTCATAGGCGAGCATCTTGTTAAGACAGGCGCTATGTTTGCTTCCTCTAAGATCGTTCACCAGTATCCTCACTGCTGGAGATGCAAGTCCCCGATACTGTTTAGAGCTACTGAGCAGTGGTTCTGCTCGGTTGAAGACTACAAGGATGAGACGATCAAGGCGATAGAAGACGTTGAGTGGATTCCCGGCTGGGGAGAGGACAGAATCAAGGGAATGGTCAGAGACCGTTCCGACTGGTGCATTTCCCGTCAGCGCACATGGGGAGTGCCTATCCCGATAATTTATTGCAAGAAGTGCCACAAGCCTGTAGTGAACGATACGACCATCAAGGCTATATCAGACCTATTCAGAAAGGAAGGCTCTGACGCATGGTGGAAGTATGACCCGAGCGAGTTTATACCGGCAGATGTAAAGTGCGAGTGCGGATGCGGCGAGTTTGACAAGGAAACCGACATCATGGATGTGTGGTTTGATTCAGGAGTTACTCACACCGCCGTTCTGGATCAGATAGAGGGTCTTTCTTCTCCCGCAGATCTCTATCTTGAGGGAGCAGACCAGTACAGAGGCTGGTTCCAGTCATCGCTTCTGACATCGGTTGTAATAAATGGCAGAGCTCCGTATAAGGCTGTCTGCACACACGGCTGGGTAGTTGACGGCGAGGGCAAGACCATGCACAAGTCGCTTGGCAACGGAATCGAGCCAAAGGAGATTTACGACAAGAACGGTGCGGATATCCTCAGACTTTGGGTGGCTTCAAGCGACTACCATTCTGATATCAGAATATCCAAGGCGATTTTGTCTCAGCTTTCCGAGGCATACAAAAAGATAAGAAACACAGCAAGGTTTATTCTGGGCAACCTTTCAAACCAGGGCGGCTTTAACGTAGATACCGATGCTGTTCCTTATGAGCAGATGCCCGAGCTTGACAGATGGGCGATAATGAAGCTTGACAACCTCATCGACAAGGTAAATGAGGCGTATAATGCCTTCGATTTCCACATCGTATTCCACGCTATTCATAACTTCTGCGTTGTGGATATGTCCAACTTCTACCTTGACATCATCAAGGACAGACTTTACTGTGAGCCTGCCGACAGCGTTGCAAGGCGCTCTGCTCAGACGGCTATGTACAGGATTCTTTCCGCTATTGCAAGGCTTGTTGCTCCCATACTCTCGTTTACTGCGGATGAGATCTGGGCGTACATGAATCACTCAAAGGATGAGAACCCCGAGAGCGTCTTCTTAAACGATATGCCTAAGAAGTCCGGCTTAAGCTACTCTGACGAGTTTGTAGAGAAATGGAACTACATTTATAACATAAGAATTGACGCCAAGAAGGCTCTTGAGCTTAAGAGAGCTGACAAGGTGATAGGCTCGTCTCTCGAGGCTGACCTCGTTATTTACGCTGGCGATGACTTTGATAAGCTTAGCGCAATCAAGGATATCCTGCCTGTTGTGTTTATCGTATCAAAGGTTGACATTGAAAGAAGCGGTGACGCTGAGTTTACCGGCGAGACCACCGGGCTTGGCTTTACAGTCAGAAAGGCGTCAGGTAAGAAGTGCGAGCGCTGCTGGATCTACTCAGACACAGTCGGAGCAAATCATGAGCACCCGACGCTTTGCGAGCGCTGCGCGAACACGGTCGGAAACTGCGACTGCGCAGAATAAATCATAGCCTTAGCTTTCGGTTGCCGTAAAAAAAGCGGCAATCGAGCTTTGCTGTTAACGGGTCTAAAGGAGGAAATATTTTTGCTGATATTTTCACTCGCTCTCGCATGCGTGTTGATCAGCGCAGATCAGCTTATAAAATATCTTGTTGTTTTGAATTTTGATGAGTGCAGAGGAGCAGTCAGGACATATTACACTCTTTCGATAGGAGATTTTGACGTCTTCAGTCTGACACACATAAGAAATGACGGAGCTGCATGGAGCATCCTGGGAGGGCAGACTATTCTTCTTGTCATTTTTACCTCTGTCGTCATGCTTGCGATACTCGTCTACATGATCGTAAAGAGAAAAAGCATGAATAAGCTTGAAACGCTCGCACTCGCGGTAATACTTGCAGGAGGAATAGGAAATCTTATCGACAGAGCGAGAATTTTGATTGATCCGGATTTCAGCGGCGTAATCGACTATATTTTGCTTGACTTTCTTCCGGAGTTCCCTGTATTCAACTTTGCGGATATATGCATAGTTGTCGGTGGAATTGGTCTGTGCCTGATTTATCTTGTATTAGAGATAAAGGATCACAAAAGAAAGAAGCTTTCACAAACTGCTGCGACAGAGGCGCATGTTCCGCAGGCTGGCGGTGCTGAAGAAAATTCAGCTGCGCAGCCCGGTAACGAGACAGATGCAGAGGTTTGAGCTTTCGGCTGAGGCTGAGGACGCAGGCGCAAGGCTTGACAAATGGCTGACTGAACAGCCAGAAGTTGATTTGACGCGCTCGGCGGTAGCAAAGCTCATCGAGCAGGGGAGCGTCAGCGTCAACGGGAAAAATGTCAGCAAAAGCTGTAAGCTTTGCCGCGGCGATGCTGTAACGATAGAGATACCCGACCCGGTTGGCTTAGATGTCCTCCCCCAGGACATACCGGTCGAGGTAATATACGAAGACGATTGGCTCCTTGTGGTGAACAAGCCTCAGGGCATGGTTGTGCACCCGGCCGCCGGAAATTACGACGGCACATTGGTCAACGCCCTCTTGTTCAGGTGCAAGGGATGTCTTTCTGGTATAAACGGAGTTATACGCCCCGGAATCGTGCACAGGATAGATAAAAATACCAGTGGGCTGCTTGTTGTGGCGAAGACTGACAAGGCTCACATTGGGCTTGCCGAGCAGATAAAGGAACATAGCTTTACACGCGAATATGAAGCGATATGTGTGGGTAAATTCCGTGAAGCTACCGGTACTATAGACGCTCCGATAGGCAGAGACCCTCGAGACAGAAAGAAAATGTGCGTTACAGCCAGCAATTCTAAGCACGCGGTAACACATTATAAGGTTCTTGAAGAGCTTGGCAGCTATTCGTATGTGCGGTTTAAGCTTGAAACAGGGAGGACTCACCAAATAAGAGTTCATTCCGCATATATAGGTCATCCGATACTTGGAGACGATGTATACGGCAAACCGTACAAGGGCTGTATAGGTCAATGCCTTCACGCAAAGAAGTTAGGCTTCATCCATCCGATAACAAACGAGTACCTGGAATTTACAAGTGAGCTTCCTGAGTACTTCAAAAAATTGCTTGAGAGCTTTAGAAGGATATGAATTATAAGGACACGATATTTGTAACCGATATGGACGGCACGCTTTTAAGCGCGGATAAGTCGGTTTCAGAGGAAAACCTCAGAATGATAAGAGAATATCAGGCTCAGGGAGGAATCTTCGGTTTAGCGACAGGAAGACCGATCCAGACGACTGCTCGCTATCTCGAAACTCTTAAGCCGGATCTTCCGCTTATACTTTATAACGGCTGCATAGTTTACGACCAGACATCGGATAAGATAATATACGCTAAGTATCTTCCTGATGAGGCGCGGGACATTCTTAACGACATTTTTACAAAATATCCCGGTATAGCTCCGGAGATATTTACATTTCAAGCTCAGTATTATCTAAATCTGAACGAGGCTGAAAAATGGCACCATGAGATACTTCAGGTCAGCTACATAAAGAAGGATTCTGCGGACGAAGTCACCGAGCCTTGGTGCAAGCTCCTGCTTGCCGATTCCGTTGAGGTAATAGACGAGCTGATGGAGTATGTGAAGGAAAAGAAATTTTCCGAAAGTGGAGTGAGGTTTGTACGCTCCTGTCCGTATTTTCTTGAGATACTGCCCGAGAGCGTTTCAAAGGGCGAGGCGCTCAGTGAAATGCTGAAGATTCTCGGAATAAGCGGAAAAAAGATAGTCTCTGTAGGAGACTACGACAACGATATTGAGATGCTGAAAGCATCTGATATAAGCTTCTGCCCGGCGGATTCGCAGCCGGAGGTCAAAGCAGTTTCGGACTTTGTTTTGAGCTCCACCTGTGATGAAGGCGCTATAGCGGAGGCACTCGCAGCATTGTCCAAAATTTAATTTTATGGAGGTAACATTATGGATGAATTACTTAAAAAGCAGCTTAAAATCACTGCTTGTAAGGTAAGAATGGGAATCATTGAAGGGGTTTACAACGCCAAGAGCGGACACCCCGGCGGATCTCTTTCAATTGCTGATGTTCTCACTTATCTATACTTTGCAAAGATGAACATCTATCCCGATAACCCCAAGCTTCCCGAGAGAGACAGGCTTGTTCTTTCAAAGGGACATACCGCTCCCGCACTTTACTCCGTTCTTGCTCACAGGGGCTTCTTCAGCCTTGACGAGCTCAAGGGTCTTAGACACATTGGATCAATGCTTCAGGGTCATCCCGATATGAAGCACATTCCGGGTGTGGACATGACCACCGGCTCATTGGGACAGGGAATTTCCGCTGCCTGCGGCATGGCTCTTTCGGCTAAGCTCACCGGCGATACCTACAAGGTTTATGCTATTCTCGGTGACGGCGAGCTCGAGGAGGGTCAGGTTTGGGAGGCTTCTATGTTCGCCGCTCACAGAAAGCTTGACAACCTGACTGCAATAATCGACAACAACGGTCTTCAGATAGACGGAAAGATCAGCGATGTATGCTCTCCTTATCCGATTACAGACAAGTTTGCTGCATTCGGATGGCATGTAATAGAAATGGACGCTCACGACTTCGATAGTATTGAGAAGGCGTTCAACGAAGCAGAGACTGTTGTAAACCAGCCTGTAGCTATCGTAATGACCAGCGTGAAGGGCAAGGGTGTATCCTTCATGGAGAATCAGGTATCCTGGCATGGAACTGCTCCTAACGCAGAGCAGTACGAAGCCGCTATGACAGAGCTTAAGGCTCAGCTTGCAGAATTGGAGGGTTAATATAATGGCAGACATGATTAAAAAGGCAACCAGAGAGAGCTACGGCGAGGCTCTGGCTGAGCTCGGAGACAAATACGAAAACCTTTATGTTTTGGACGCGGACCTTGCAGCCGCAACCAAGACCGGCGTATTCAAGAAGAAGTTTCCTGACAGACACATTGACTGTGGTATTGCGGAAGCTAATATGATGGGTGTAGCGGCAGGACTTGCTACAACGGGAAAGATACCGTTTGCATCCTCCTTCGCTATGTTTGCTGCCGGAAGAGCTTTTGAGATTGTGAGAAACTCTATCGGCTACCCTCATCTCAATGTAAAGATCGGCGCTACCCACGCGGGAATTTCTGTAGGTGAGGACGGAGCTACCCACCAGTGCAACGAGGATATAGCTCTTATGCGCACTATTCCCGGAATGACTATTATCAACCCAGCTGACGATGTAGAGGCAAGAGCCGCGGTTGAGGCTGCTATTAATTTCAACGGACCTGTTTATATGCGGTTCGGTAGGCTTGCTACTCCAGTATTCAACAACAAGGAGACCTACAAGTTTGAGCTTGGCAAGGGCATTGAGCTTGTTGACGGATCAGACGTAACAATTATCGCTACCGGTCTTATGGTTTACGAGTCAATGGTTGCTGCCGAGGCTCTTAAGGCTGAGGGTATCAGCGCAAGAGTCATCAACATACACACCATTAAGCCTATTGATGAGGAAATCATCATCAAGGCTGCTAAGGAGACCGGACTTATCGTAACCGCTGAGGAGCACAGCGTTATTGGCGGACTTGGCTCTGCGGTATGCGATGTAGTTTCGGCTAATTGCCCTGTAAAGGTCGTTAAGATCGGCGTAAACGATGTATTTGGTTACTCCGGACCTGCCACTCAGCTCCTCAAGGAGTTCGGACTTTGCTCCGAGAATGTCGTAAAGACTGTCAAGGAAGCTCTTAAGAACAAATAATTAAATAATGGCTATAATATTCACTTTTCGGCTCTATTAAGCATATGCTGTTTGTGAAACGGTGTGCTTATATAGAGCCGGGAGGGAATATTTTGCGTACAAGTAATTTCAGAAAGCGTTTTGTAGGATCGGCAAGGAAAGGTTCTTTGCAAAATAAGATTATCGCTGTCATCGCGGTTATTTTGATTATAGCCGTGATTGTAGTGGTGAACAATTCTTTAAAGCCTGTTATAATGGAAATGGCAAAGCTTTATGGCTCAAGGGCGATTTCAGAGGCTGTAAATACTACGGTAGAGTCCACTTTGTCAAAGGATAGCTTTAGTTATTCCGACATTGTCAGCCTTAGTTATTCGGGAGACGGTTTTGTTTCTGCAGTGGAGTATGATTCAGCGATGATAAACAGGCTTAAGATCGCACTCGATGCAACACTATTGAATGAGCTGGAAAAGCTCCGTTCGGCCAAGGTAAAAATCCCTATCGGCAGCCTTTTCGGCGATTTGAACCTCAGCGGGAGAGGTCCTGCTGTAAAGGTAAGGATATCTCAGGCGTCTGTTCCTGAAATAGAAGTGATATCTTCGTTTGAGTCGGTGGGAATAAACACGGTAAAAAACGAGATAATTGTAAGGATAACGGTTAATTCTGAGCTGTATCTTCCGCCAAAAAAGGAAAGCTTTAGTTACACTCAGGATTTTGTAATAGCACAGACAATAATTGTCGGCAGCATTCCCTCAGGGTATGTCGATATTTCATAGATAATAAAAAGGCGGTGGTTTTTTGGATAAAGCCTCAGCTTCCAAAAGAATCAGCCAGCTTACCGAGCTGATAGAATATCACAATAAAAAATACTATATAGAAGATAACCCGGAAATCGAAGACTATGAGTATGACGCGCTGATGCGCGAGCTTAAAGAGCTTGAAAGCGAGTTTCCGGAGCTTGTTACCGCATATTCTCCGACACAGAGAGTAGGCGGAGCCCCGGTTTCCGGCTTTGCAAAGGTTAATCACAAGGTTCAGATGGGAAGTCTTCAGGACGTTTTTGATTTTAACCAGGTTGAGGAGTTTGTGAACAGGATAAAGTCGGAGGTACCTGACGCTGAGTTTACCGTCGAACCTAAAATCGACGGCTTATCCGTATCTCTTGAGTATCATGACGGAGAACTTGTCATTGGTTCAACCAGGGGTGATGGATTTGTCGGTGAGGATGTGACAGCCAATCTCAAGACTATTCCGAGTATACCCTTGCGGCTTGACAACGCTCCGAGGCTTCTTGAAGTAAGAGGAGAGGTCTATATGCCAAGGTCTGTTTTTTATAGCCTCACAAAGGAGATGGAGCTCAACTCCGAGCAGCCCTTCAAGAATCCACGGAATGCTGCCGCAGGATCATTAAGGCAAAAGGATCCCCAAATAGCCGCGAAAAGACGTCTCGATATATTTGTTTTCAATGTACAGCAAATTGAGGGCGCTAAAATAAGCTCCCACAAGCAATCTCTGGATATGCTCAAGGAGCTTGGATTCAAGGTTATACCCGAGTATCGGCTTGTAAAAAGCTATGACGAGATTGTGAGAATAATAAGCGACATAGGAAACCGCAGGCATGATCTTCCGTATGACATTGACGGAGTAGTTGTAAAGCTTGACAGCTTGGCAATGAGAGAGCAAATAGGCTACACCTCAAAGGTTCCTAAGTGGGCGGTTGCATACAAGTTTCCACCTGAGGAAAAAAAGACAAAGCTCATAGACATCGAGGTCAATGTCGGAAGAACAGGCGCGATAACTCCTGTGGCGGTATTTGAGCCTATAATTTTGGCCGGTACGAGCGTCTCGAGAGCGACCCTGCATAATCAGGACTTTATTGATGAGAGGAATATCTCCATAGGAGATGAGATAATCGTCAGAAAAGCCGGCGACATAATTCCGGAGGTGCTTGGGGTATCTAAAAAGTCGGACGGATGCAGCGAAAGCTTTAAGCTGCCTGATAAATGCCCTATATGCGGAGCAAAGGCTGTAAGAGAAGTGGGAGAAAGCGTACTCAGGTGTCCGAATATCGAGTGCCCTGCTCAGCTTCTGCGCTCAATAATTTATTTTGCGTCAAAGCCTGCCATGAACATAGACGGATTCGGACCGGCGGTAGCGGAAGCTCTTTGCGATAAGGGTCTTGTGAGGGTGATACCTGATATATATAAGCTTACGGTTGACGATGTGCTGACGCTTGACGGCTTCAAGGAAAAATCAGCTGCAAAGCTGGTGGCTTCTATTGAAAAATCAAAGTCTAACTCATTAGACAGACTCCTGTGCGGGCTCGGCATAAGAAATGTAGGCTCTGCGTCCTGTAAGCTGCTGTGTGAGCGTTTCGGAAGCATAGATAACATTATTTCTGCGAGCGTAGATGATATAGAGGCTATCGACGGGTTTGGGAGGCTGACGGCTGAGACGGTGCACAACGCTTTGTCTGAGCCTCACATGCTTGAGACTATATCTCTTTTGAAGCAGTACGGAGTAAACACCGACTATGACAGCTCTCGCAGCTCTGACCGCCTGACGGGACTCAGCTTTGTGATAACAGGAACGCTCCCAAGCTACTCAAGAGACGAGGCAAAGGCGCTTATCGAGTCTCACGGGGGAGTGGTAAAATCATCCGTGTCTAAGAAGACTGACTATCTCCTTGCCGGAGAGGATGCCGGTTCGAAGCTGGTTAAAGCGCAGGAGCTCGGTGTTAAGGTGATAAGCGAGCGCGAGCTAATGGAAATACTTCTTTGAGGAAAGGAAAAGATATATGGACAACATCAGTATTGATATCAAGCATATCGCGAAGCTTGCCAGGCTTAAAATAGACGACAGCGAGCTTCCGAGGTATGAGTCGGAAATGAGAGATATTATCGGTATGGTAAATTCCATGCCGGATATAGAGGATTCTCTCATTGTTGATCCTAACAACGCTATGGAGCTGCGTGAGGACAAGCTCGCAGACGACAAGCTTTCTCGAGATGTAATGCTCTCTAACGCTCCAAAAGTAGTTGCAGGCTGCGTAGTAGTTCCAAAGGTTGTTGATTGAGGGGTGAAGTTAATTGAAGCTGTATGAATATAAGGCTTACGAGCTGAGTCAAATGCTTGGCAGGGGTGAGATATCCTCCGAGGAGCTCGTCAAATCTCAGTATGAAAGAATAGAAGAAGTCGAGCCGAAGGTGGATGCTTACCTTACACTTGACAGGGACAACGCTATAGCCAGAGCCATTGAAATTGACAAGCTTCGTGCCGGCAAAGAGAAGCTTCCTGCGCTTGCCGGCATACCTGTGGGAGTTAAGGACAACATCTCCACAAAGGGCATAAGGACAACCTGTGCATCGAAGATGCTTGAAAACTATGTGCCCGTGTTCAACGCTACTGTTGTCGAAAAGCTAAAGGAAAACGGCGCGGTGATAACCGGCAAGTTGAATATGGATGAGTTTGCAATGGGCTCGTCTACAGAGAATTCCTACTTTAAAAAGACCAAAAACCCGTTTAATGTCTCCTGCGTTCCCGGAGGCTCGTCCGGCGGTTCTGCCGCAGCAGTGTCTGCCTGTGAAGCAGTCGTAGCGCTTGGTTCGGATACCGGAGGCTCGATAAGGCAGCCAGCGTCATTGTGCGGAGTGGTCGGCTTGAAGCCTACATACGGAAGCGTTTCAAGGTACGGCCTTGTAGCTTTCGCTTCCTCACTTGACCAGATAGGATCTTTTGGAAGGTGTGTCAAGGATGTGGCTTTGCTTCAGGATGTCATTCAGGGATACGATAAAATGGACGCTACATCCGCAAACCGCAGCTATGCCTCCTTATACGAAAATCTTAATTCAAATATAAGCGGACTTAAGATAGGAATACCAAAGGAATACTTTGGCGAAGGAATCAAGGCTGAGGTCAAAGAAGCTGTAATGCGTTCAGTAAACGAGCTTGAGAGGCAGGGCGCTATTGTAAAAGAAATCTCCCTCCCATCTACCGGTAACGCACTTTCCGCCTACTACATCATCGCATGCGCGGAGGCTTCGTCAAATCTCGCGAGATTTGACGGAGTGAAGTACGGCTATCGCTGCGAAAATCCGCAAAGCCTCATGGATATGTATGAGAGAACGAGAAGCGAGGGCTTTGGCAGAGAAGTCAAGCGCAGAATAATATTGGGAACCTTTGTTCTCAGCTCAGGATACTTTGACGCTTATTATAAGAAAGCAAAGCTGATGCAGCAAAGAATAAGCGCTGAGTTTGATTCTGCGTACAATGATGTAGATGTCATCATTACGCCTACGTCTCCTTTTGAGGCGTTCAGGTTCGGAGATAAAATAGACGACCCGATTGCGATGTATTCAGCGGATATCTGCACCGTTACAGTGAACATCGCCGGACTTCCGGCAGTCAGCATACCGTGCGGATATTCTGATGTCGGACTTCCTTACGGACTACAGATTATAGGCAGAAGATTTGACGAGCAGACTATACTTAACACAGCGCTTGCGCATGAACAGTGCTTCGGCGAGTTTAAGTCCTGCAAGCTTTAAGATAGGCAGGTGAGACGACATGATAAGAGGATATGAGGTTGTTATAGGCTTGGAGGTGCACGCTGAGCTCAATACAGCCACAAAAATATATTGCAGCTGTAAAAATTCGTTTGGTCTTGAGGTAAATACACAAGTCTGCCCAATCTGCATGGGTATGCCTGGAACGCTTCCCACGCTCAACGAAAAGGTAGTAGAGTACGCAATCAAGATGGGACACGCGCTAAACTGCGGCATAAACCGCATAAGCAAGCAGGACAGAAAGAATTATTTTTATCCAGACCTGCCGAAGTCATATCAGATTTCTCAGTCTGACATACCGCTCTGCCATGACGGCTATTTAGATGTTGTCATGGGAAATGATGTAAAGAGAGTCGGCATAGAGAGAATACACATAGAGGAGGACGCCGGAAAGCTTCTTCATTCCGATAAGTTTGACGGCTCGCTGGTTGACTTTAACCGCTGCGGCGTTCCGCTTATTGAAATAGTATCTAAGCCTGATATGCGCAGCTCTGACGAGGCTAAGGCATACCTTGAAACTATTCGCTCAATTCTCAAGTATATAGATATTTCCGACTGCAAAATGCAGGAGGGCTCTATAAGGTGCGATGTCAATGTGTCTGTTCACAAGCCCGGAGAGCCTTTCGGCACAAGATGCGAGATGAAGAATGTCAACAGCTTCTCCGCTGTTGTAAGAGGCATCGACTATGAGGCAAACCGTCAGATAGATGTTATCGAAGCCGGCGGAAAGGTTGAACAGGAGACAAGGCGCTGGAATGATGCAAAAGGCGAGAGCGAGACGCTCCGCTCTAAGGAAGACGCACAGGATTACAGGTATTTCCCTGAGCCGGACCTGCTTACAATAGTGGTTCCTCAGGAGAAGGTTCAGTACCTGAAAGATACTCTTCCCGAGCTTCCCAACGCTAAAATAATGCGCTACATCAAGGACTGCGGTCTTAGCTACTCTGATGCGTCGATGATAGTAGATGTTCCTGAGAAGTCAAAGCTTTTTGATGATTGCATGGCTATAGGCTGCAAGTCTCCTAAGATTATCTCCAACTGGATATTGGGAGAGATATCCAAGCTCATGAACGATGGAATAAATCTTTTTGAAACTCCTCTCACTCCTGAGAAGCTTGTAAAGATCGCGGATTATATTTCGAGCGGAAAGATCTCTACTGCATCCGGAAAGATAGTATTTGACGCTGTCATGCAGTCTGACGCCGATATAGACAAGGTTATTGAGGAAAAGTCCTTGGCACAGGTGTCAGACACTAACGAGCTTGAAAGCCTCGCTAAAAAAGTCATTTCTGAGAATGAAAAGTCGGTAACCGACTACAAGAACGGTAAGACCAATGCCTTGGGATATCTTGTGGGTCAGTGCATGAAGGCTTCAAAGGGTAAGGCAAACCCGGGAATAATGAAGGAGATCGTACTTAAGCTTCTTCAGTAATATTAGTTGACTCGATTAAATCCATCCAGCTTTTGCTGGGTGGATTTTTTATTTTTTCTGCGGTATGTCATTGATATAACAAGCATAGCCACTATGCATATAAAGGGCAGAAGACTGTCAGATTGGGTCACAAGAATATGTTTGGGCAGTATTGAAGCCGGCAGATAGGCTAAAAACAGTTTGTATATTATAAATGAGTAAAGCGCTGTAAGTCCAATCTGCAAAGGGCGTGTCAGGTAAAATTTCTTTAGGCTGAAGCAGTTCCCTGTAAGACTGCTGACCTGAAAATGTACGCATATTCCGCCAAAAGAAAGTAAAGCAGACGCAGCCGCATATGAAAACGCGCCGCTGTACTCATAGTTAACTATATTTGATATTTCAAGAATAGGCGGAAGCCATGACAGTTGTAGCAAAATAGGAAAAGCTGAACAGAGTATAGCTATAACGGCTGCAAAAAAAAGAATAGATGAGCAAATAGTAGTCATAGCTGTAGCTGAGGATTGAACGCTTTCAGTCATAATAAAAGACAAGCTGCGTTCCTGAATGCAAATCTCTTTAGATTTACATCGGTGTCTTGCGGCGTAAATCAAATAAAGCGTAAGGTTAGACAGGAATACAGATAAAAAAGAAATAAACCCGAGCATTTTGCTGTTAAAAACGGCAGAACTGACTATCCCGAGACAGAAGGCAGGACCTGAGGCATATGAAAAGCAAATGACATTCTCAGCCTCACAGCGTGTGAGCCGTCCGCTTGAAATAAGCCCGCTTATTGTCTTTGCCCCAATAGGGTAGCCTCCTATGTTTCCGAGAAAAAACGCCGTGAGCGCGGCGGAATCTAAGCCCAATCTTCGGAATATTCTCTCAAACGCTCCACTCATGGTTATCCACCCGGATAAAACGCACATCACAAACAGAGAAGGCATAATAGTATAGACACATGATTTAAGAGATGACAGTATTGCTGCCTTTACATTATCAATGTATATCAAAGATAAAACAGCAAATATGATTATCACCACTGCAAGCGCTGCGTTTTTTAGGATTTTAAAACATTTCATTTTATCATCATCCTTATTTTATTTGTACAATTCTATGCTGCTTTTTGCTGCAGTATAATAGACAAGGAAGTGAGAGTGATAAAATGAAGTCGGTCAAGGATTATCTCGCAAAAAAAATTAGAAGATATAGCTTTACAGAATCGTATGTAACGGTATCAGGTATCAATGAGGTACTTTTAGAGAATGTATCTGATGTTTATGAATGTAACGAAATAATGGTGAGGGTAAGAGCTGCCTCAAACGAAATAATCGTCTGGGGCGAAAGGCTCAGAATAGAGAACTATGTCAACAACTCGGTGGTGGTAAGAGGCAAAATATCCTCTGTGGAGCTGAGCGGAAGAGGCGTAAAGTAATATGACTATACATGATGTGTTTGGTTGCGTAAAGCTCAAAATTGATGGATTTGATACCAACCTAATAATGGACAGCATCTCAAAATGCTGTAGAGTAATTGAACTTTACATGGAAAATGAGACGGTATACGCAGTCGTACCCATTGTAAAGGAAAGGGAAGTTATATCTATCTGTGAACGCAGAGGCTATTCGGTAGAGGTAATTGCCAGAAATGGCGTTTACCCGTACATAATCAGATATCACAAGCGTGTCGGAATTGTAATTGGCATAGGTCTTTGCATACTGGGAATACTCTTTCTGTCAAATATTGCTCTTAGGGTAAGAGTTGTAGGAGCAAACAGTGAAGAGGCTGAGAAAAAAATCAGAGAGCTTGCTGCACAGGAAGGAATCAAGGCAGGAGCGTACATACCGTCTATGAATTTTTTGAAGCTTGAAGCCAGATTATTTGAGCTCTCAGATGACATAGCTTGGGTTTCTATAGGTCACAGCGGTTCTGTTATAACTATAAATGTCAGCATGCCTACCATAGGAGTAGAGTCAGAGGAGAGACGAATACCATGCAATATCGTTGCGTCGCGAGACGGCGTAATTGTAAAAGCTGATGTGTTGGTAGGAGAGTTCACTTCACTTATCGGTTCTGCCGTTAAGAAAGGGGATTTGCTGGTAAGCGGAATAGTCGAAAATTCTAACGGAATGGCGTACTACCGCCATTCTATAGCCAATATAATCGCAGAGTATAATCAAACGATAACAATTGAGCAGGGACTATATGATGTCGACATCTCTGACGGCGCAGTTCATTACATGAAGTACCTTCAATTCTTCGAGCTTGATATACCGATTTCCCGTAATCCGGATACCGGCGAAAGCTATGTGAGTGCGGAAAGAATCGAGCCTGTTAAATTTTTTGGCATCACACTTCCTATCTCCGTAAAAACAGTCGAATATACAGAGCAAATCTCAAAAATCAAAACTTATACTGTTCAGGAGGCTGAGAATGTTCTTTACGAGCGCTTAAAAGGGTATGAGGAATACCTTCTTTCTTCTCAAGAGATAGTTTCAAAAAATGTCAATGTGGAGCAAATAGACGGAATAGTCAGATTGACGGCAGACTACACTTTAAGAGGGGATATCTGTCAAGACAGCGAGATATTTATCAAGTAGACGTATTAAGCACGCAAAAGTATTGAATTATCTAAAGCGATCTGGTATAATTTCTATACAGATTTTTACTCAATCAAACTATACAGCCTATAGGCTGAAAGGACGATTAAATGACGGAAAAATCAATAGTTGTAACTAACCTTAATCATGTTTTGAACCTTTTCGGAAGCTATGACGAGAACATTAAGCTTATTCAGGAGGAGCTTGGCGTCAATGTCATAACCAGAGGGTCTGACATAAAGATAACAGGCACAAACCCTGCCGACGTTGACAAGGCGTATTCGTGTATAAACGCTTTACTCAAAATGTCTGAGAACGGCGATGAGATAACCTTGCAGCAGGTGAGGTATGTTCTGTCCATGGCAGGGGAGTCGAACACAGACGAAATAGCAAACCTTTCCGACGGTGGAATTTGTGTGACATCGTCAGGCAAAATCATCAAGCCAAAGACCCTGGGTCAGAAAAAATATATAGAGTCTATATCTGACAATACTATATCCTTCGGAGTAGGTCCTGCCGGAACCGGAAAGACATTTTTGGCTGTGTCGATGGCTGTCAGGGCGTTTAGGTCTCATGATATCAGCAAGATTATTCTTACTCGACCTGCTGTTGAGGCAGGAGAGAAGCTTGGGTTTTTGCCGGGCGACCTGCAAACAAAGGTAGACCCTTATCTGCGTCCTCTTTACGACGCGCTGTTTGAGATGCTTGGGGCAGAGTCGTTTGCAAAATACCAGGAGAGGGGAAGCATCGAGGTGGCTCCGCTGGCGTATATGCGCGGAAGAACGCTTGACGATGCTTTTGTGATTCTCGACGAGGCACAAAACACTTCTCCCGAGCAAATGAAAATGTTTTTAACAAGGCTCGGCTTTAACAGTAAGATGGTTATTACGGGAGATGTTACCCAGATAGATCTTCCCGACCCGAGAAAATCGGGACTCATTGAGGCAATAAAGGTTCTCAAAAACATCAAAGACATAGGAATAAACTACTTTACCGAAAAGGATGTCGTCCGCCACAAGCTGGTGCAGGATATAGTCAAGGCTTATGAGGTATATAACAGCGAAAGGATGCACAAAAGGTATGAAAAAGCTTAGAGTTTCCTTTAATGACGAGCAGGATTTTTTCAAAATAACCACAGATTTGAAAAAGGTTTTGAGAAGCTGCTGCCGCGAGAGCCTTTATCAGGCTGATTTTGACCATAACTGCGAGATAAGCGTAAGCTTTGTCGATAACGAAAGAATCCGCGAGATAAACAGGGATTTTAGAAATATCGACTCAGCCACCGACGTTTTGTCCTTCCCGCTTGCCGACAACAGGGAGTTTGACCTCAACCCCGACAGCGGCTGCTATGAGTTAGGAGACATCATAATTTCTACCGAGCGCGCTGCCGAGCAGGCAAATGAATTAGGTCACTCCACCGAGCGTGAGATAGCGTTTCTGGTTGTTCACTCAATGCTTCATCTTCTCGGCTACGACCACCCGGACGAGGACAGCGAGCAAACTGCCCAGATGAGACAGCTTCAGAAGGTCATTATTTCTAAGATAGAGCAGGAATTTGAGCTATGACTAAAAATGCCTTTATAACGATAGTAGGAAGACCGAACGCAGGGAAATCCTCGCTTCTCAACGCGCTCATAGGCGAAAAGATCGCCGCTGTAAGCTCAAAGCCTCAGACCACGAGAACAAAGATTACAGGTGTTCTCACAAAAGGCGAGATTCAGTATGTCTTTATTGATACCCCGGGCATGCATAAATCGAGGGACAAGCTGTCAGAGCATATGATAAACGCTATCAATAGCTCGGTAAGCTCCATAGACGCTGCTCTGCTGGTTGTCGATTCTCAGAAAAAGCCGGGAGATGCTGAGCGTGAGCTGCTAAGGTCGCTTAAAGCGTCTAAAGCTCCGGTGATACTTGTTGTAAACAAGATCGACCTCTTTGATGACAAGGAGCTGCTGATACCTGTCATCAAGGAGTATGCTTCGATGTATGACTTTGCCGAGGTAATACCGATAAGCGCGATGAACAGCGACGGGCTGGACATCATACTTGACGTTTTATCTAAATACACCACGGAGGGACCTCACTTCTTCCCGGACGACAAGTTCACAGATCAGCCTGAAAGGGTAATAATATCCGAGATAATCCGCGAAAAGCTGCTGGAACTTTTGTCTGCTGAAGTTCCACACGGAATAGCCGTCGATATTGAAACGCTCAGCGAGCGGGATACTAAGGACGGCGAGGGCATAATGGACGTCGGAGCGGTGATATACTGCGAGAAGGAGTCCCACAAAGGAATAGTGATAGGTAAGGGCGGAGCTATGCTTAAACAGGTCGGCAGGCTCGCCAGAGAGGATATTGAGCGCTTCTTTATGATTAAGACCAATCTTCAGCTCTGGGTAAAGGTCAAGGAGGGCTGGAGGAATAGGGAAGGGCTAATCAAAAACTTCGGTCTTGCAAACGACTGATATTCGGAGATAAGTAGATGCTGACTGTAAAGGGGCTTGTTTTAAGAGAGCGTGCCTGCGGTGACAACGACAAAATCCTTAGTATTCTTTCGGATACTCATGGGCTTTTGGAGGTCTGCGCAAAGGGTGTTAAAAAGGCGAATGCCAAGAACGCCTCGGTGTCACAGTGCTTTTGCTATGCAAAATACTGTCTTGCCGATGGTAAACACTACTATATCCTTAACAGCTCCGAGCCTATAAGAAATTTTTACGACATCAGACTTGACATAAATAAATTTGCGCTGGCAAGCTACTTCAGCGAACTGCTTTTGTATACCTGTCCTAAGAATCAGGTGAACTACGAAGCGTTGAGGCTTATTTTGAACAGCCTGCATTTTCTTTCCGAGGGCAAAAGGAACGAGACAATGCTCAAATCCGTGTTTGAGCTCAGGCTTATGACTGAAATAGGTCTTACCCCGAACCTGATTGGCTGCTGCAAATGCTACAGATATGAAGCTCCGCAGATGCAGTTTGATCTCTCGGAGGGAAGGATATACTGCGAGGATTGCTGCGGCAAAAGGGATCTGAGCGTCTGCGAGGTCATAAACATGCCATTGCTCCACGCTTTTAGGTACGTCGCGCTTTCCGATATGTCAAAGATATTCAGCTTCAAGGTGCCTGACACTTATCTGCCTGCATTTTCTAACATAACAGAGAGGTATGTCCAAATACAGCTTGGAAAGAGGTTTCAGACCCTTGATTTTTACAAATCTCTTTTATTATTTATGAACGGTAATAGGATATGAAAGAACAATACAAAACACTTGAATTACATAAAATACTTGAGATGCTTTCACATCGCTGTGTAAACGACGCATCAGCTAAAGCGGCATTGCAGATTGAGCCGGTTACAGACATTGATGTTGTGAGGCGGGAGCTCGAAAAGACCTTTGACGCATTTAATGTCAGTGCAAGGTTCGGCTCTCCGTCGTTCATCAATTTTCCTGATGTTTCGGCCATTGCTAAGAGAGCTCAAAACGGTGCGGAACTGTCTTTACGCGATTTGCTGGATGTTTCGAGGCTTCTTTCTCAGGTAGAGATGCTCAAGGCGTGGCGAAGGCAGTTTTCTGAGGATGAGTTCAAGCTTGACTACCTCTTTGAGTGCCTGTTTGACAACAAGTGGCTAAACAGCAAGATAGTAAACGCTGTTGTTAGTGAGGACGAGCTTTCTGATAACGCAAGTCCTGAGCTTTCTTTAATTCGCAGGAAAATCCTTCAGGCTGGCTCAAAAATAAGGGACACCCTTGACAGGATGGTTAAATCCTCCGATACTCAGAGCTATTTAAGGGACAGCCTTGTAACCATCAGAGACGGCAGATATGTCCTTCCAGTCAAATCTGAGCATAAGAACAGTGTTCCCGGACTTGTACACGACACATCTGCCAGCGGGCAAACCTATTTTATCGAGCCTATGGTGGTAGTTGAGGCAAATAATGAGATAAGAATACTCAAGGGCAAGGAGCAGGAGGAAATTCAGCGCATTATAAGAGAGCTATCCTCCGACTGCGCTGAGTTTGGTGATCAGCTGATATCAGACTATCAAACATGTATAGAGCTTGATCTGTATTTTGCGAAGTCCAATCTCGGAGCGGATATGGCAGCGAGCATGCCAAATGTCTCTGACGATGGAGAGATTATACTTAAAAAAGCAAGACATCCGCTTATTGACAGAGAAAAAGTAGTACCGATAGACTTTGCAATAGGAAACGGCTACGATGCGCTTGTCATAACAGGCCCTAACACCGGCGGTAAGACTGTCATACTCAAGACTGTCGGACTTTTGACTCTTATGACTATGTGCGGACTTTTAATTCCCGCATCAGACGGCTGCAAAATTACCGTATTTAATGATATTCTTGTAGACATAGGCGACAAGCAGTCTATAGAGGAAAGCCTTTCGACCTTCTCCTCGCATATGACAAACATAGTCAGCATCCTTGATACGGTAAACTATAACTCACTTGTTCTCATTGACGAGCTTGGTTCGGGAACTGATCCTGTGGAGGGCGCTGCTCTTGCGGTCGCGATAATTGAAAGAATTAAGTCCACCGGCGCCAAGCTTGTTACGACTACGCATTACCAGGAGCTCAAAATGTACGCCTTGGAAATGGACGGAGTGGAGAATGCCTCCTGCGAGTTTGATATTAAAACGTTGCAGCCCACCTACCGACTTATAATTGGTTCACCCGGAAAGTCAAACGCCTTTGCGATATCAAAAAGGCTTGGACTGGACGATGCAATAATCAAGAGAGCGGAAAGCCTGATGAGCGAGGAGTCTCAGAGATTTGAGGACGTCATCAGCCGACTTGATAAAGCGAGAAAAGAACTTGAGGAGAATACGGTTCTTGCAAAAAAATACAAGGCGGAAGCCGAACAGCTCAGGGAACAGCTTGTAACCGAGAGGAATAAGCTCTTGGAGCAAAAGGATAAGGAACTTGACGGGGCAAGACGTCAAGCGAGAGAAATTATCGATCGGGTAAGCGCGAACTCCCAAAGGCTGATGGATGAGCTGGAAGAACTAAAAAAAGCAAAAGACAAGGAGGAATTCTCAAAGCTTGTCTCAGAGCAAAAGCAAAAATACCGCTCAAGCATCAACAATCTTTACGGAGAGGCGTCAAAGCTTGGAGAATACGAGGAAGAAACATATGTTTTGCCGAGACCGCTCAAAAAAGGCGACGATGTTCTCATCAAGGACGGAAATAAGTCAGGAATATTGATTTCACCACCTGATCCGGCAGGAAACTGCATGGTTCAGGTCGGGATAATGAAGACAAAGGTGCATGTTTCTAAGATAAGGCTTGCCGAAAAGGACGTCACATTTAATAACCAGAAAATTTCCAAGAAGAGCCCGAGTGGAAACATCAGTACCAAGGGCATCGAGAGCAGAGCAACAAGAAGACCTGAGTTAGAGCTTGATATCAGAGGATATACAGTGGATGAAGGGATTTATGAGCTTGATGCGTTTATTGACAGAGCGGTTTTAAGCGGCAATAAGGTCGTTACAATAATACATGGCAAAGGCACAGGCGCTTTGAAGACAGCAGTTCGCAATCATCTTAAAAAGCATCCGTCGGTGTTGTCGTCAAGAAAAGGCTTATACGGCGAGGGAGAAGACGGAGTTACGATAGTTGAACTGAAGTAGACTGCTGTGGATGTTCTAAATTCAACCACATTTATCAGGGGGAGTGGTTATTCTGCTCCCCACAGGGAGATAGATAAATATTCGCTAAATAAAAATTTAGCGAATATTAGGGAACAAGAAAACCTTAATTTATGTATTTCTACAGTCTCTGTCGTATATGTATGTTTAGACTCTTGCGCCAAGTATGAAGATTATATATAATTACCTTGTGTATAGTTTTATATATAGTCATATACAAATTTATACACGCAGCATAATTCCGGCATGATTTTGGAGGAAGTTTCATAGATGCGTCAAGAATATCAAAACGATTGCCCACAGTATTTATCAGAATACCTATCCTATGTGCGTACTATTAAAAATCACACAGAACGCACACAGGAAGCATATTACATAGATCTCAGGGTTTTTCTTCGCTATCTCAAAATTAAGCATCACATAGCTGACGAGACTGATTTTGACTCTATTAAAATAGCAGATGTTCCTTTTTCCTATATACAGGAGTTTACACTTAACGACGCATACGCATACATGAACTATTTAAGCGATGTTAGGAAAAATAAGGAAGCTTCACGTGCTCGAAAAACATCGTCTTTAAGAAAGTTCTTTGACTATATGCACTATAAGTCTTGTATTCTTGCTGATAATCCTCTCGAGAAGCTTGAGCATCCGAAAATGAAAAAAACTCTTCCGAAATATCTTGAGCTTGATCAGAGCACAAAGCTGCTTGAAAGCATTGACAGCAAGCATCAGGTCAGAGATTACTGTATAATTACTCTGTTTCTCAATTGCGGGATGAGACTAAGTGAGCTTGCCGGACTAAATATTTCAGATTTCAGTAAGAGCGAAAGGTCGCTCCGGCTCTTTGGCAAGGGTCAAAAGGAACGGATTGTTTATCTTAATGACGCTTGTGTCTCAGCACTGACTGAGTATCTTAAAATAAGACCTGACGCCGGTAAAAATGTTAAAGCAATATTTCTTAGCCATTATGCTGGTCAATATTCCAGGATGTCAACGCGCAGGATTCAGAAAATCGTCGAGGAACAACTCAAAATTGCCGGGCTCGGAAATCTCGGCATATCGGTTCACAAGCTACGGCATACTGCTGCGACACTTATGTATGAATACGGAAATGTCGATATTTTGGTGCTAAAGGACATACTTGGGCATGTTAACCTCGGAACAACAGAGATTTATACGCATTTATCTAACAAGGACAAGATGGAAGCCGCAGAGCGCTCTCCTCTTGCAAACGTGAGGAACGTTAGAAGTACTTTAAAAAGTCCTAAATTAGACGATAATAATACGGACTTACCTGACTCAGACCTCTCCCATGCTCCAAGATCAAATAAAAAGGCAAAGCAATAGAGTAATCACCCCCTTGGATGATTTATCCAAGGGGGTGATTACTTTTATGTGTAAATATGTGTAAAGATATTTTCTTTACATTGCTGCGTGCCTAATATCTTCTATTAGTTTATCTGTAATGGCAGACACTTTGTCAAAATTCATTGCGTTAATATACCAGCTTTCAAGCTCATCATGCACATTTTTTGCATTTTTTAGCGCTGTTATAGCTTCGCCTATCAATTTTTCCGCTACTCCCCTGTCAAACTCAGCCCTCTTTTTCTTATCCTTGAGCTTTGATATGTCATAAAAGCGCATGGCGTTGATTTTAGCTGTATGGTACGGCATATCGAATAAATTATCACAGTTTCCGGATATTATTGCTATTTTGAGTTCGGGAATAACAACATGCTGATAAATATTGCCCTGCAAAAACATGTCTGAGCTTACTATGACCTCGTATCCGTTTGAGCAGGCAGCGTTGGCAAGCTTATCTAACAGCCTTGCTCTTACCGCATAGTACTCATCATTAACTATGAACACATTCATGCCATCAAAGTTTGTTTTGTTGGTAAGTACGCCCTTTGGTGTCAAGGATGTTATCTGTCTGAAGCTGACGGCGGTCGGAGAACATTTTTTCTTAGGAAACAGCCTTGAGGACAGCCTGTCGCAGTATGCATCAAGCTTTTCCTTATTCAGGCAGGTTTCTCCTACTGTCAGGACGTCCTCATTTATTGAAATTATAGCTCTTAGGTATCTTCTTACCACCGCGTGATATTTCTTGTTTTTGATAGTAGCTGCGATGATTTTTTCTTTGGCGTCGTTGAGCTTGTTTGAGTCCCAGCAGCTTCCGAGGTTAATAAGTATTTCGCTTACTCCTGGGTACTTCGGTTCTATAACATGCGGTGATGTGCCGTCAACAACTATAATGCCGAGACCTCTAAATAGAACGGCATCAAGCGAATCAGGATCAGAGGAGCAATAGTAAAGCTCAGGCGTCTCAACTTCAGATAGCTCTTTTACAACTCTCTTCATGAGCGAGGATTTTCCTGTTCCCGGACCGCCCTTTAGTATGAATGTTTTATACTTTCTTGAGCCTATGTCGTCAGTTATGTGAGTCAAAAATCCGTCAGGGGTGGAGTATCCTAAAAAATATGTTTCTGCCATATAAAATCTCCTTTGCTTCTGTTTTTTATATAATATGGCAGGGGGCAATAAGTGGTGTTCGTCCGCAAAATAAACTAAAAGGCTCACGCACAAAAACGCAAGCCTTTTAATATATAAAACAGGTTAGTTGAGTTTTTTTCTTATGATAGTTCCCTTCTGAAAGACCTCACGGCACGGTAGGCAGAGCTTCATAGTCGCAATGTTTGCCACATCTACGCTTTCTCCCGCTTCGTTGATTATTTCATCGGCGATATATCTAACAGGTTCACGGTCTGGTGAAAGTATCTCAAGCTCATCGCCTCTGAAAAAGCGATTGCGCTGCGTGCAGTACAAATATCCGTCCTTGCAGTCGTCCACTACCGCTACAACATCATAGTTGCGAACATACCCGCTGGTCTCATAATACTGAGATTCTTTTGGATTGCCGAAGTAAAAGCCGTTGCAGTACTCCCTATGTGATACCTTGTACACCTCATCTTTAATCCATTGTGGAAGCTCGTAACGCTTCGGGTTTTTCTTAAAGATGTCAATGGCATGGCGGTAGGCGTTTGTCACTACTGATACATAGTAAGCAGATTTCGCTCTGCCCTCGATTTTAAAGCTTTTCACTCCCGCCTCAGCCAGCTTATCTATATGCTCGATCATGCACATATCCTTGGCGTTAAGGATATACGAGCCTTTTTCATCCTCTGATATCGGATAGTATTCGCCGGGGCGCTTTTCCTCCATCAAGTAGTATTTCCACCTGCATGGCTGCGCACATTCTCCTCTGTTGGCGTCCCTGTTTATAAGATACTGTGACAGAAGGCATCTGCCGGAGAATGAAACGCACATAGCTCCGTGCACAAAGCACTCAATATCCAGCTCTTTGGGAGTCTTTGCGCGAATTTCAGAAATGTCATCTATACTCAGCTCTCTTGCAAGAACTACTCTCTTTGCGCCCATGTTGTAGAATGCGTTTGCAGTCGCATAGTTAACAACACCCGCCTGAGTGGAGACATGCAGTTCCAAATCGGGTACGTACTTTTTTATCAGACTGAACAGGCCTATGTCGTTGACAATTGCGGCGTCGATTCCGCAGGAATATACCTGCTTTATAAAGTCTTCAAAGCCGTCTACCTCGTCGTTTTTAGGAAGAGTATTGCAGGTCAGATGTATTTTTTTGCCGAGGCTGTGCGCATATTTGCATGCTTTCTCAAGCTCCTCAAACGTAAAGTTTGACGGCGACGCTCTCATTCCAAAGCTTTTTGCGCCGAGGTATACAGCGTCTGCTCCGAAGAGAAGCGCAGCCTGGAGCCTTTCAAAGTCGCCTGCCGGAGCCAAAAGTTCAAGGTTAGAATATTCGCTCAAAATATCACTCTCCTATACCAGTCCGGCTCTTTCACAGTTGTCCAAATGCTCATCGTATGTCATGGCATAGTATGTTTCGCCTGTGCTAAGGTCTGAGCAGAAGTAGTAGTAATCGGTATCGTTTGGATACAGCACGGCGTTTATTGCATCTAATCCCGGGTTGCATATAGCTCCTACCGGAAGCCCAACGCAGGTATAGCTGTCATATGCGTCGTACATCTCCTGATATTCAACGGAAAGCACATTTTTAATGACATTTTCAATATATGAGTAGGTCGTATCTGACTGCAAATTCGGGAAGCCCTCAGGGTCTGCCAGCCTGTTAAGAAATACAGATGCTATATTTCTCATGTCATCTACATTCGACGCTTCACGTTGTACTATAGACGCTAAGACCACGACTTCGTCAATGTTCATACCGATTTCGGCAGCACGGTCGATTGCTTCAGAGTTAAGGATTTCATCTGTTCTGGTTTTTATCTTCTTCACAACGTTGTACGCGGAATCTCCGACATAGAACTCATAGGTATCAGGGAAGAGATAGCCCTCATTTTTATAGAGCTTAAGGCTGGATGAGGAGACATATTTCTCGAACTCAAATCCAAATACAGACGAGTTAAAGGTATAAATGAAGTCGTCTGCGTCGCAAACGCCGTTTTGCTCAAGTATCTGAGCGGCATCAAGCAAAGTTATTCCTTCCGGGAAAGTAACCGTAACAGTCTCCTTGGCATCTCTCATTACCATAAGGCTATCTATGATATCGGCATAGCTCATGTTATATGCGACGTCAAGATCGCCCGGGTACATGTTTCCGTCTGCTCCCTTGAAGCGGGCTATCGCCAAGAATACATTTTTGTAGTATATTACTCCCTCGTTGTAAAGCTGATCAGCAATATCCGAGCTGGTAGAACCTTCAGGGATTTTAATGGTAAAGCTGCTGCTCTGACTCTCGATTCCAAGAACATCTCTGCCTATTACAATTATAAACAGCGAAAGCACCACTGAAACGCAGATAACGAGCGTTGCGAGAATAATTCCCATATATGCGGAATAGTTTGCCTTTGTGCGCCTTTTCTTTCTCGGACGGGCGTATCCGTTTGTTTGGCGGCTATCAAAGCTTTTTTGAAGCCGATTTTCGCTCTGATTTTTGCTCAAGTATTCATTCGAGCTAACATCAGCAGGGACTCTAACTGTTTTGCCCTCCATTGCGCCCTCGTCCTCAGAGTGAAAATCGGACGGCAAGTCACTGCCTTTGTCGTCGCTTTCAGACTGAGCGTGCTGAGAATCGCTTTTTGCTTCTGCGAGAATCTCTTCAAGAAGCTCCTCGTAGTTGTCTTTTTTGTTGCTATCTGTCATATCGCACTTCCTCGGTGTGGGGTGAAAAATTTATTTTTATCTGCTTACCTTTTGACGTTAAGCGTCTTAAGAAGCCTTTGCGCTCTGTCCTGAGAAAACAGCTTTTCTATTATAGCGGCAGAAAACTCAACAGCCGCACCCATTCCGCAGCCTGTAATTATATTTCCGTCGACCACAACGGCATCGTCTGTGACCACAGCGCCTTCAAGCTCGTTCTCAAATCCCGGATAGCAAACAGCCTTTTTTCCCTTAAGAAGACCCTTGTGACCTAAAATCGAGGGTGCGGCGCATATCGCGGCTATAGGAATGTCATGCTCAGCACAGTAGTCCACAGCCTCGCTAACAGTCTTGTTTTTTTCAAGATTGAGAGTCCCAGGCATTCCTCCTGGAAGTATTATCATTTCGATCTCAGGGCTCATCTTAAGCTCATTGTCCTCAATGTCGGCTATAACCGGAACTCCATGTGAGCTCTTTACAATCACTCCGCCTATTCCGACGGTAAGAACCTCCTTCTCACATCTTCTGAGGCAATCAACAGGAGTCAAAGCTTCTACTTCTTCAAAACCGTTAGCCAAAAAACAAATTACCATAAGTTCATTCACCTTTCATATTTGAGTTCATAACCGATTTTAGTTGTTCCTCTGCATCTTTAAGCACAGTTGGAGTTATATTATCACCGCCAAGTATTCTTGCGATCTCGTACACTCGCTCATCAAAGCTCAGCCGGCGTATTTCGGTTGCAGTCCTGCCGTCACGGGAAGTTTTTTCTATCAGCAGATGATTGTCCGCTGTGATTGCTATCTGCGGCAGGTGAGTAACACAGATGATCTGATGCTTGTGTGACAGCTCTTTTAATTTTATGCCTATCTTTTGGGCGGCTCTTCCGCTGACTCCCGAGTCAATTTCGTCAAAAATCAGAGTCGGTATTTTATCTCTGTCGGCAAGAACTGATTTTAATGCAAGCATTATCCTTGAGAGCTCGCCTCCTGACGCTATCTTTGCTAGCGGCTTCGGAGCTTCTCCTTTATTGGCGGATATCAAAAACTCGACATTGTCCATACCGTTTTGCGTCAGCTTTCCCTTTTGTATGTCAACTTGTATTTTAACATCAGGCATATTCAGGAAAGACAGTTCGCTGCAAACCTCGTCACAGAACCTCTTTGCCGCATCAATGCGGTGCTTTGAGAGAGCTTCCGCCTTTTTGGTAGTTTCCAGAAGCAGCTTGTTCTTTTTATCTCTCAGCGCTTGAAGCAGCTCCTCAGAGCTTTCTAACTGAGAGTATTCCTCCAAGCAGCTTTCATAAAGCCGGATAGCGTCTGAAAGTGTCGGACCGTATCTTCGCTTGACTGAGGCAAGCTTATTTCTTCGATTGCTCAGCGACTCGAATTCCGATTCGTCAATGTCTATTGATGAAAGAAGCCTTGACAGCTCATTTGCTATGTCTCCTATCTCTATCCCCGCGCTGCTGAGCCTTTCTGAAAGAGGCTTTAATTCTTTGAGATATTCTTCGTTGAGTTTAAGTTCGCTGTATGCCCTTGCTATCAGCCCGCCGGCGCCATCTTCTTCGTCCTTCCCAGATATGCAATATAAAGCTGAGCTTATTGCATCTGAGAGGGCTACGGAATTTTCAGCGAGCCTAAAACGTTCCTCTATCTGCTCTTCCTCATCCGGAGAGGTTATATTCAAACTTCCTATATCCTCAATGACTCTGCTTAGATACGCCTGCCGTTCCTCTTTTTGCTGAGCCTTGTTTTTTTCCATGCTTATCTCCTTAGCGACTGCCTGAAGCTCCTTAAACGAGCTGAGGTAGTCGGATATAAGCTCGTCCGATGAGGCGTATCCGTCCAAAATGTTTAGGTGCTTGCCGGGGTCAAGAAGAACCTGGCTGTCATGCTGACCGTGTATGTTTACAAGAAGATCACCTATCTCACGAAGGGTTGAAAGATTTACTGGTCTCTGATTTATCTTAGCCAAGCTTTTTCCGTCTATGCTTATCTCTCGCGAAATTACGAGCTGACCGTCCTCACAGCCGAGCCCAAGCTCACCAAGCTTGTCAAGCGTGTTTTTGGGAATATCGGTAAAGACTGCTATTACTAACGCTCTGTCCTTTCCGGTTCTGATTATGTCCTTGTATACCCTCTGCCCAAGAACAGCATTTATTCCGCCTATAAGTATCGATTTACCCGCGCCGGTTTCACCGGTGAAGATATTTAAGCTATCGCAAAGAGATATGGTTGTTCTTTCTATAACAGCAAGGTTTTCTATGTAAAGCTCGGTCAGCAATCTTTTTCACTTCCTTTGCCCGAAATAAACATTGATTAAATTTACAGTATATTTTGCAGCTCTTCAAGCAGCTTTATGGCGTCTTCCTCGGTTCTCATGAGAACAAATATCGTGTCGTCTCCTGCAAGCGTGCCGACAACGCCGGAATATTCCACCGAATCAAGCTTTGAGCATACTGCGTTAGCCATTCCAGTGCTGCACTTGATGACAACCGTATTCATAGCTCTGTCCACAGATAAAACGGCATCCGAGAAAAACGAATAAAACGAAATTTTGACAAAGTTATCTCCTAATTTAGGAGGAAGAGAATATTTATAATTGCCGTTTTCCCCCATTGTCTTAAGAAGCGAAAGCTCTTTAATATCTCTTGAAACCGTGGCTTGTGTAACATTGAAGCCTCTGTCCATAAGAAGTGCCTGAAGCGTCTCCTGAGTGTCGACCTCATACCTTGAGACGATATCCAAAATCGCTTTTTTTCTGTCGTTTTTCATGCTTCCTCCAATTATTACTTTTACCGTAAAACGGCTTATATTTGCTTAGCGGGCTGCATAAGTTTTGAGCTTATGGATTTAAAGTAATTGTTTCCGTTTATATCTATGAGGTCAAGCCTCAGAGCTGACTTTTTAATATAAATCCTATCATGAGATGACACCGGAATCGCATCATTACCGTCTGAGCTGAGTCCTATGACGCCCTCGGCCTTGCATCTAATCTCCAGAAGCTTGTCAGGTGCAAAAATCATAGATCTTGCAAACAATGAGTGCGGACAAATCTGGGTAAATTCTATACAGTCCATAGATGGTTCGATCAAAGGACCTCCGGCTGACAAGGAATAGGCCGACGCGCCGGTCGGTGTTGAGAAAATCAGTCCGTCAGCCCTAAGCGAAGATACTGTCACGCCGTCAGCTATAACAGTGTAATCGTTTATATTATAGTTCAATCCGTGCGTAATTACAATATCATTCAGCGCGCTGACTTTTTCCCGGCTGCCGTCTTTTCGCTCTATGACGCAGTCAAGCATCATTCTGCTTTCCGTTTTATAGTCGCCGGAAACGAGGTTTACTATACTCGGCAGCTCTTCCATTTCAAGAGAAGCCATAAAGCCGAGTCTTCCGCAATTAACGCCGAGGAGCATTTTTTTAAAAGCCGCTGCAAGCGGAGCCATGTGCAAAATAGTCCCGTCTCCGCCGATAGTGACTATTATGTCGGCAGTTTTCACTCCCTCGCTTACATCAGTCACAAATGAGACTCCGTCGAGCTTGAGTGCCTTTGCGTCGTCGCTCACAAGTATTTTACAGCCCTTGTCGCGCAGAAGCTCGACTGCGTGCTTGGTACTCTCCATTGAATGCGGTTTTTCAGGATTTGGATAGATAAAAATTGTCATAATTTTACGCTCTTCTCTTTGTCTGATTTAACTGAACCAAAAGCATCGGAGACAATCTGCCGATAATCAAGCACCGCCGAGCTCACAGACTCTTTTACCACAAGGGCAAGGTATTCTATATTGCCGTCTCCTCCCCTTATCGGAGAAAAGGTAATTGATCTTACGCTAAATCCTATACCTGAAATATAATTTACCGTATCGCTGAGCACGCTTTTGTGTACTTCCTTGTCCTTGACTATTCCGCCCTTGGAAATATTGTGCCGTCCCGCTTCGAACTGAGGCTTTATCAGCATAACCGCCCTGCCGCCTGCTCCCAAAAGCCTGTACGCAGCGTGCGCGGCATATCTGACTGATATAAACGACAGATCCGCGCATACAAAGTCAGGGGTGACGCCGCCTATTGTATCCGGGGTCACATCCTTTACATTTACGCCCTCGATATTCACCACTCGGCTGTCGTCAATAAGCTTTTTTGCAAGCTGTCCGTGACCCACGTCAATTGAATACACCTTTTTAGCACCGTTTTGGAGCATGCAGTCTGTAAAGCCGCCGGTGGACGCCCCCAAATCTACGCACACAGCGTCGCTTAGTGATAAATCAAAGAATTTCATCGCCTTTTCCAGCTTCAAGCCTCCCCTGCCGACATATTTTTCTTCCGCTGTGCACGTTATTTCATCGTCTGAGGAAACCAAAAAGGAAGACTTTAACTGAACAACGCCGTTTACCGAGACCTTTCCCGATTTTATATACTCCTTTGCGCGCTCCCGTCCCGGTGCAAGCCGCCTCATAACAAGCTCAGAGTCAAGTCTTATCATGGCAGTTGCTGATTCTAGGGCATAAGCCCATTTTCTCTGTAATTTTATTCTCGGAAAGCCCGTAAAGCTCTATTGCTTCGTCGATTTTCATTTGCTGAACAAACCCTTCTATCGCACATACTTTTAGGTTGGGGCAAAATACGCTTAGCTGCTGACTTAGAGATCCGTCGTAGCTGCATTCCTCAAAGATATACGGCTGCTTGTAGCTGTTGATTATATTTGAAATCTCTGCGTCTATTGGTCGTATTTTCAGAAGCCTGAGAAAGTCTGTATCATGCTTGTCGTATACTCTTTTGGCGATCCCGGCTTCTCTGCCGTAGGCTATGATAAGCTTGTCAGAGCGCTTGTTTTGATTTTTTTCATAAAGCAGATAGCCTGGCTGCACGCTTATGCCATCTGAGATATTTTCCATTCCCTTCGGACATCTGATCACCGTAAGACCGCTGTCCTCGTGTATTGCCATATGCAGACAGATTTCCGCTTCAGAATAGCAGGATGGTGAGTAAATTACCGTTCCCGGGATTGTCGAAAGGAAAGGCAGGTCAAAGAGCCCCTGATGGGTTTCGCCATCCTCTCCGACTATACCGGAGTTGAATTCTATTATAACCAAATGCAGTCTTGCTATCGCAATGTCGTGGATAAGCTGGTCATAGCTTCTTTGCAGGAAGGATGAATATACCGCGAACACGGGAATCATTCCCATTCTTGACAGCCCTGCCGCAAAGGCCACGGCGTGCTGCTCTGCTATTCCCACGTCGAAAAATCGCTCCGGGTATGCCTTTGAAAAATAATTCATGCCTGTGGCGTATTTCATTGCGGCTGTAATACCGCATATTCTGCTGTCTGATTCAGCTTCCTTGACAAGAGCAAGCCCCATGGCGTCGGTAAAGTTATAACTATGCTCAGGCGTTTTTCCGGTCTTAATATCGAACGATGAAACGCTGTGAAAGTTTCCCGGGTTGTTCTCAGCCGGAGGATAGCCTTTTCCCTTTACAGTATTCACCTGAACTATCACGGGAGCGTTAAGCGACTTTGCAGCCGAAAGAGCGGTTTGAAGCTCGTCTATATCATGCCCGTCTACCGGACCTATAAACTCAAAGCCAAGATCCTCAAATAGGGTGCTGTGCAAAAGCTTCTCCTTAATAGCGTCTTTTGAGAGGCTTATAGTGTTGACTATTCCTGTGCCTATAAGAGGAATTTTTTCCAGTATTTTTTTTGTCGCATGCTTGGCATCCCTGTATGATTTCTTTATCCTGAGCTTAGAGAGATACTCTGCGATTCCTCCGATATTCCTTGAGATAGACATCTCGTTATAGTTCACCACTATGACAAGATTTACTTTTGATTTTCCGGCGTTATTAAGCCCTTCATAGGCTAAGCCTCCGGTCAGAGAGCCGTCTCCTATAACCACTACGGTGTGATGGTGATCTCCGCTAAGCTTCATCGCCTGCGCTATTCCGACGGCAGAAGAAATAGATGTTGAGCTGTGACCGGTTATTAATGGGTCATGCTCAGATTCGCTCGGTTTCTGAAAGCCGCTTAATCCGTCTTTTCGGCGCAGTGTTCTAAAGCTTGACAGCCTACCCGTAAGAAGCTTGTGTGAATAGCTCTGGTGACCTACATCAAATATTATTTTGTCCTTTGGAGATTCAAAGACTTGATGTATAGCCACCGTCAGCTCGACCGTTCCGAGATTAGATGCAAGATGCCCCCCGTTTTTTGACACAGTACTTATGATTTTTTCTCTGATTTCTTTACATAGCTCCTTCTCCTCGTTGATACTGAGCTTTTTTATATCCTCAGGGAGCTTTAGAGAGCTTAAAAGTCTATCATTCAACAGCATTACACCTTTTCTGCTCAAATTTTTCTATCGACAAGACCTAATGCAAGCTCGCTTAAAAACTCAGAGCCTTGGTAGAGACTGATTGCGCTTATTGCCCGCCTAGTATAGCTCGCAGCAAGCTTTTTTGCCTTGTCTATTCCCAATATATCCGCAAATGTCGGCTTATTCCTTTCAAGGTCGCTGCCGGTAGGTTTTCCGAGCAGCTTTTCATCACCGGTAACATCGAGTACGTCGTCCACAATCTGAAAAGCAAGGCCAAGATTGTCTGCGTATTCTGCGGCGTTATCAAGCCGAGAGTCATCTGCCCCGGCTAAAATTGAACCGAACAGGCAGGATGCTCTTAAAAGGCAGCCTGTTTTGAGCCGTGACATTTCGGTAAGGAACTCTACGCTAACCTCATTCGCTCTTCCCTCAGAATATATATCCATCATCTGACCCATTATCATTCCTCTGTGTCCTGCGGCTTCAGACAAAACCTGGGTCAGCTTGGCAGCGGTTTTCAAATCGATCTTTCCGGCAAGCGCGTTTTCACTTATTATTTGGAACGGAAGTATGCTGAGCCCGTCTCCTGCGAGCAGCGCAACATCCGCTCCGTAAGCAGCGTGAGTAGAAGGCTTACCGCGCCTTAGGCTGTCGTTGTCCATCTCCGGCATGTCATCGTGTATAAGCGAGAAGGTGTGCATTAGTTCAAGACATGATGCAATTTCGCTGATATCCTCCCTGCCGCCGAAAAGGTCGTAAAAGGCCATGCACAGCACCGGTCTTATCCTTTTTCCACCGGCTGATACAGAATATTTCTCAGCCTCTATCACCTTATCTCTGTAACAATCGGTATATCTAAGGTATTCACACTCGGATAAGACCTTGTTTACCGAATCTATGTATGCGCCAAGCCATGTTTGGGTTATTTTATTCATGCTGTCCGTCCTTCTCGTCGGAATCAACGCCCAGCTCAGTTCTGATATCAGATATCATCTTAAGGCAGCTATCTGAGAGCGCCATGCCCTCCTTATAGAGCTTGACAGTTTCATCGAGAGACAAATTCTCCCGAGTGAGCCGAGAGCATATTTCCTTAAGCCTGTTCATGGATTCTTCAAGATTCATATATAATTACCTGTCCTCACTTTGGTCTGCTATCTCAGCGGTTGCGCTGCCGTCCTTAAGGGTGATTTGCACAACGTCACCCGAACGAAGCTCCGAAACGGATGTGACTACACTTCCGCCTTTTGATACTATTGCGTATCCCCTTGAAAGCACCTTCATCGGATCAATGCTGCTAAGCATCATCTTGTACCCTGATACGCTTGCGGTAAGCTGGTCAAGTCTTTTTTTCATTGTAGACTCAAGACTTGCCCTGTAGAAATTTGTTTGACTTACAAGACTGTCGACATGCTTCTTAGGAGAATAAGCTGATATAAGCGTGGCAGCGCTTCTCACTTCGGAAATCGCAAATGCTGTTTTTTTCATAACAATACTTTTGAGAGATTTTCTCATGTAGTTTATCTCAGTAATCATCTCATTGATGTCCGGAGTGCAAAGCTCTGCTGCGCCGGAAGGCGTAGGAGCCCTTAAATCAGCGGCAAGGTCGCAAAAAGAATAATCTATCTCATGCCCAACGGCTGATACCACAGGAGTTGTACAGCTATATACAGCCATGACAACCTCTTTTGTGTTGAAGCAGGATAAATCCTCGCTCGAGCCGCCTCCCCTTGTCAGTATAATTACATCAGCACCTGAAAGGTCAGCTTTCTTAAGCGCAGCCGATATGCTCGCGGGAGCTTCAGTTCCCTGAACCAAAGCCGGGAACAAATCAATCTCGACAAGCGGATATCGTCTTTTTGAGACGCTTATAACGTCTCTTATAGCTGCTCCGACTGGTGAAGTAACTACCGCGATTTTTTTAGGGTACTTAGGAATGGCTTTTTTTGGCGAACTGAACACACCAAGATCGCTTAGCTCCTGCCTAAGCTGCATCAAGCGCACATATTCCGCGCCCTGACCTGACGGTATCAGCTGAGTGCATATAAGCTGATACACGCCGTTTTTCTCGTATACCTCAATGTTTCCGAACGCAACAACTCCGAGCCCGGACTCAGGTCTAAACTTTAGCCTTGAGGCGGAGCCGGCGAACATAACGGCCATTAGCGAGCTCTTACCATCGGTGAGCGTGAAATATAAATGCCCGGAAACATGGCTTATTGACAAATCTGAAATTTCTCCGCTGACAGCTATGCCCTTAAGCTTGCTGTCATTTTTTAGCTTGAAGGATATATAAGTATTGATAGCGGAAACTGATAAAATTGAGTTCACAAAAGACAACCGTCCTTCATCGCGGCGTAAATTGCAACTCCTGCGGCATTGTCACAGGAATAACACGGCTCTGCAAAATACGCTTCATAGCTTTCTGAGATCCGCTTTCTTATTATCATGTTCGACATCACTCCGCCTGCATAAATCACAGGCATATCTCCGAGCTTGCTTAAGGCGTACTCGGTCATGGAATTAATAACCGCTTCAATGTATTTTAGAGCATACATGGCAATGTCACACGGCTTTTCACCCGAGCGGAGCATGTCCATGCACTTATTTTCTATACCTGAGAGACAGCAAGAGCCTTCCTTGAGCTTTGGCTTAAACCTAAAGTCAGCGTAAGACTGCATAGCAAGCTTTTCAAGCTCTACGCCGCAAGGAAAGCGCAGCCCTAACATCAAGCCAACTCTGTCGACAAGCTGACCGGCATGAATATCAAGCGAGGTTGAAATACGCTCTGCACAAAGAATGTCTTTGCTGCTGCCCTTTACCAAAAGGCAGTCGGTTGTTCCCCCACTTATATGAAAAGCCAAAAAACTACCTCCGGGTCTGGCAAGCCCAAGCTTACCGCAGGAATACAGAGCGGCAAGTATGTGTCCTACCTGATGGGATGTTTCAAACATTGGGATTCCCGCAACAGAAGCTGCGCTGCTCGCGGCAGCCACTCCCGCCAAAAAGCATGGCATATATGAGCCTTCAATGTTCCTCGGTTTTGCCGAAACGCCTATTGCGGAAAACTTCTCCCCACTCTTTATTTCAAGCCCGGCAACCACCTGCGGGAGCTGCCTTACATGGTGAAATACAGCGTCTGACTGTCTTAACCCCGCCTCACCTTCTTTTACAGGCAGCAGCAGCTTTGACTGCCTGACGGTATTGCTTTCAAAGTCATATGCGGCGGCTGAGGTAGTATAGTTGCTGGTGTCTAATCCCAAATAGAGCTTCATTTTTCCGTCTCTTTCAGACTCCTTGAATACGCGCCCAACACGCCGTTTACAAAGGATACGTCGGAGTCCTGAGCATATTTGTGAACAAGGTCAACCACTTCTTTTATGATAATTGCACAGTAGTCCTTGTCAGGTTTACCCATTATTTTATATATGGCAAGCCTTAGCGCGGCGAGGTTGATTTTTGGTATTCTGTCTATGGCTCTCTTCTTGCTCAGACCTGAAATGACGCCGTCCAGCTCATTAAGATGGGCGAACACTCCCTCAACCGTATTTCTCACTTCGTCGTTGACCGTAACCGCTTCGTTGTCCAAAGAGAGCTCCAGCAGCTCTGTCACAGGCTCCTCTCTGAATTCTTTTTCAAATATAAAAATAAATTCAGACTCCAATATATCGCGCTTAACGACCTTTTTAACTTCCATTTGTCAAACCACCTATGATTAGATATTTATACATGAGAATACGCGCAAACAGCCAAGCCCGATTTATACAGGCTTGGCTATGGGCATTATAATACTACTTATCTTCCGGCTCTGCAAAGTTTACATTTACAACCGAGACATTTACTTTTGAGACGGTAACGCCGGTCATCGACTGAACTGCCGCTTTGACCCTCTGCTGAATCTGCTCGCAGACTGACACTACGTTGTAACCGTTGTATACTATAATCGACATTGAAATCTTCGCAACACCGTCGAGCATTGCAACGCTTACGTCGCTGTTATCAACCTTACTCGAAAAGAACTTCTTCAGGCTGAAGGGTTTGACGGAAATTGCGGCAACTCCGTTTACCTCCATGGCAGCATTTTTGGATATGGATATTATTACATTCTCAGATACTCGAAGCGTTCCCCTCTTGACCTTAGCTGAAACCTCCATATTTTTGTTGCCCTCCTTATCTGCTTTTTGCTCCCGAAGTTAAAATCAACCGGGAAACTGTACTCGCAACTGTTTATAATTATACGCATACAGTATATCACAAAAAGTCTTTTCAGACAACTACTTTACCTCAAAAATTCTGATATTTTCATTCGGAATAGTAACCTCTGAAAGAAGGATATCCTTGATCTGGGCTGCCTGCGCTGTTGTCAAGCCGTTGGTCTTTACAACAATGCTGGCATTATCTCCATCGATGTATACCACGCAGTCCTCAAATCCTGACGCTTTAATCAGGTCCTCTATGACTGTTTCACTCTCAATAAGTGAGGAGAGCGTCATTGCGTCCTCTGTGTAGCTCGCAATTTCCTCGCTTGTTATATCTCCTCCGCCCAAAACCATCTTCAGCGTCTCAACGGCCTCGTCTCTTGAGGTGAGCTTATTAAGCCTTGCCTGAGCAAAGTAGTCCTCTGAGGAGTAGTCCACTATCTCTGTGCCGTTTACGTATTGAACCTCGCCGTATGCCTGGCTCATATCAATTCCGCTTAATACTTCCGTCGGCTTGAGCTCTGTTTTTGACATCTCATAGTTGGCGTAAACCGCTATAGCGAGCAGCAAAGTCAAGCAGCTCAAAATAATTTGCTTTTTACCGAATTTAAAGCTGAGCTTACCTCCGAGTTTATTATTGAAACCGTTGATCCTCTTGAATCCCTTAAAGCTTGTCATGTTTACCTCTCCTTAACTGAATTTGTTACATAAACTCTGTTTGACGATATATTTAACACGGTTGAAACCGCGTTTATAACCTTTTCCTTCACCTCCGCGCTTTCCCCTCCCGAGCAGACAACCAGTACGCCCTCTATCTGAGGATAGCTCACGCTTTCAACAAGAGCCTCCTTGTTCCCTACAATGACGTTTTCGGTTCTCTGTTCAAGCTCATCCTTTTGAACGTCCTTGGCGTATACCATTCTTGTTGAGCCGCTGGTAGTTACCATTACAGTGACATCTCCCACTCCTTTTATTTTTGATATTACCTCCTCAAGCTCCGTTTTTATTCTCTCCTCATACTCACGATCTATCATAGATATCTCCTGCTGCGACATTACGTTGTCTGAGGACCCATCCACGCCTGAGCTGAAGGAACTGAGCATGATGAGAAGTATCACGGCGGCAGATGCAATAATAAGATAAACTCCGGTTTTTGAGGAGAGCTTAAATCTTTCCTTTATAAGCTCCCATAGATTTTTATTCTCCATTCTCTTCCTCCGAGTACTCAAGCGTCAGCTTGACTTTTCCTATCTCGCTTTTTATGATATCCGTGATTTTTTCGCCGTAAACCTCTTTGCTTCCGTTGACGGTCATGCTCACTTCACTAATAGATATGCTCCTGCTTTCGTCAATAGTCGTCTTGACCGAGATTTTTTCAGCCGGGATGCCCTGCTCGTTCATTAGCTTGGATACAAATTCACTCAGCCTATCCTCAAGCTCCTGTACGACAAGCTCGTTCGCTTTCTCATAGCTTTGTTCAAAAGTACCTGTATCAGGAAGCTCTATATCGTCAAACGATATATCCGCCCCGAGAACCATGCTTCCTATGACCAAAGCTGATATTATCGACATAACTATACCGAGCTGCCTGCGAAATCGCTCCGGAGAAAGCAGGGCAATAATAGTATGCAAAAGCGACAGAACGCATATGGCCGCTGAAATATTCATAATTGTGCTCATAGATAAGCCTCGCTGCCAATCAGTATTATCACGCCGGTAGATATAACGAACATCAACAGATAAGTCAAAAGAAGCGTCACGCAAAGCGAGTATACGTCCGCTAATCCTCTCATCAGGGAAGCAAGCATGTCTGAACCGGTAAGCCCGCAAAGAATTTCCGCTATCCTAAGTGAGATTCTGTAGGCAAGCATTGTGACTATAGGAACAGAAAGAACAACTATTATCACAACTATGCCAAGCGCGCCTACCGCCGAACGAATAGCGCTTATGCTGAGCATCACGTTTTTATACGACTCAGACAACGACATTCCTATAATCGGCACAAAGCTGGAAACCAGATACCTTCCCGCTCTAAGCACAAGTCCTGTACCGGTTCTGCCTATCACTGTTTGAAGACCTATTACTCCGACAAAAACCGTCATAAGTACTCCTATCAAACCGATAAAAATTCTTCTCATCGTTCCGGTAATATCAGGAAGAGACGGGTTAATAGACTGAGCACAGGCTATTACAAGCATGCAGCACAGCATTGGGCGAAGTACAAGAGTAGATATAAGGGTAACTCCTTCTGCGGCATACAAAACGAGCGCGTTATAGGTCGCTGCGCCTGCTATGTTTCCTGAGGCGGCAGTTATTACAGCGAAAATCGGTATGTACGAAGCAATAAAAGCCTGCTGCGTGCCAAGGGAAGAAAGCATATCCGAAACAGAGCCGAGTATCTGGCCTGATATTGCAAGAAAGCATATAATAACAAATACCTCCTTGCCAAATCTCGAGTTAAATGACAAGGAGCACGCTATCTGGCTTATCATAGATACGGCGAGAGCTGTGAGAATAAGCCTTGCAGGTCCTGACACAGAGCTTTGAAAAATGCTCCAAAAGTATTTTAATATTGAGTCCGCAGTTATATTGGATACGCTCTCCGGCTCAGACGGGTCTACTCCGTTTTCATAAAGAAATTCCGACGCGCCGCTTATATCAAGACCTGACAGCCCGTCAGAAAGCTCGTCCTCATAATCTGCTGCACACAGAGTAACGCTCAGAGAGGCTGCCGCGAAAATAGCGAGCAATGCTTTTACAATCCTTTCCATTTACATCTCCAGTATGCTTTTTACTACATTTATGAAGCTTTCAATAAGCGGCAGGCAGATTATGGCTATAGCAATGCGACCAGAAATATCAACCACAGACGCTAATGCTGTCTCACCGCAGTCGCGGCAGCTTGAGCCTGCAAGCTCACAGATGTAGCAGATGCCAAGCGCTTTGAGCGCTATTGTGATATATCCGCTGTCGATTCCTGAGTCGTCTGCGGTTCTTTGAATGGCGTACACCATCTCGTATATCTGTGAAGATATGGACAGAAACACAACCACTACAGCGCTTATAGAGAGCAGCGCAGCGAGATCCCTGCTCGAGGGTTGAATGACTTTAGCTATAACCGCAGCCGCAATGCAGACTATAGCTATTGCAGGTATATCCATTAAAAACCAAAGCTGCTTTTGATGGTATCAAACAGCTTTGAAATTTCACCGACAAGCATTAAAAGAACTATCACAAGACCGGCAATTGTTATCATCAGCGCCTGCTCGTCCCTTTCCGAGCGTTTAAGGAGCTGACTCAAGACTGCCACGATTATTCCTATGCCGGCTATCTTGAAAATCAAATCGACATCCATATTTTATACCTCATATTATTATCATGCAGACAAGTACTCCGAAAAATATACCAACGCTGTAATATAGCTTTTGTTTTTTTAAAAGCTCAGCCTGCGAATTTGCATATATATATCGTATTTCATTTTTTGCATACTCCAGCCTGCTTATCTGGGTTTCAAGGTCAAATGCCCCTAAATACTCGGATATTCCCTCAAAAAGACTGAAAACTCGCTTGTCCGCCTGACTTAGATTCCTGCCGCATTCTTTTTCCCACATTCGCGAAAAATTATCTGATATGGCTGTAAATCCGCTTGAGTCAAAGCTGTGGCAGTCACAAAAGCAGGATGAGCATAGCTGATAAACATCTGCTGACTGAAACCTGAGCATAGCTTCCATTTTGTCTATGACGTCCGCAAGCTCCCGAGATATTTCGTTTTTCCTTCTAATGCAGCGCAGCTGTTCGCCCGATATTAATGCTGAAGAGACAATAACTGCAATGCACAGCACAGCCTTAAGCAATTTTTCTCACCCTGTAGCCGTAATTCCCTGTGAGCTCCGCCGCATAATCAAACGCATGTTCTGACATGAGCTCCTTTATGCAGTTTTTATTCATTACGTCCTCAAGACTGCATCCATGGACTGCGGTTATCAGCTTTACGCCCGAATGAAGAGCCATTTCGAGCGCCGCGAGATCATCCGCTGTTCCAATTTCATCAACTATTACTGCTTTAGGCGACATCACTCTTACAGCTGACTCTATTCCCGCTCGTTTTGGATAGCCTGTGAAGATATCAGTAAGCTCCCCTACATCGTTTTGCGGAACATCCCGATAGGTTGCAGATAGCTCATTTTGAGTGTCTATAAGCGAAACTTTTGACCTGCCTCCTACAAGCCTGCACAAATCTCTAAGGAGAGTTGTCTTTCCGGACGCCGGAGGACCTATTATAAGCACGCTTGACAGCCTGTCAAAAAAGCATTCTGAGTAAAGCCTTTGCGCAAAGCCACTTACCTGTCTCGCGATTCTTATGTTTACCGAGGATATGTACTTTACAGACTCAACTTCTACGCCATGCGTGTCATGTAATACAGCCGTTCCGGAAAATCCAACTCTGTTGCCTCCCTTTGTAGTCACATATCCCATGGCAAGCTCTTTAGAGTAGCTGTGCAGGGAGTAGGAAAAAGCAGTCTTAAAGGCAAAGTCAATGTCGTCCTGACTGCACCTGAGCGCATTGGCGCCGCTGTGCGTAAGTCTCCCATCTCTGCTTAAAAACAAATCATCGCCGCCCATAGAAATACTCAGAAGTCTGCCTGATCTTAGTCGTATTTCGTTGATTTTTTCGAGCTCGTCAGCAGAGATTAAGGATACAGCAGACATTATTTCTCCCCTCAGCAGCTCAAAAGCATACCTTACAGCGCTATTGTCGCCCATTTTTTTCACCTTCCTATGGTTGTTGCCTGTCCAATACTATGCCGCGTTTAAAAGGAATATACCCCTTTGCCATGTTATCTTAAACCCTTGACATTAGTCAGCCTTGTGTTGACTCCCTTTATTCCTCCGGCAGCGCCAAACAATACACAGGCAATAACCTTTACTAAGCAAAAATCGGTAAAATACCCGTTATATATCACGCTGACCGTAAATATAACTGCCGCAGGTACTCCGCCGCAGATTAAGCCCTGAATAAGTCCGTGATGTCTGCATATTCTTGATGACGAATAGCCTCCTAAAAAACAAGCAGTGGCAAGGCTTGCCGCGCCCATTGCGTTTACCACTCCCGATGGAAGGTCGGCTATGCACATCGCTATCGAAATTAAAAGCGAGCTTATTGTTGTAGCTCCAATAAATATTGCCAGTCCAGTCCTAAGCCCGTATTTCATTTTTACATCTGTACTCATAAAAAATCCCCCTGAATACCGCTTTGTAAACAGTATTCAGGGGGAATAAGTATTAGAATAAATTTATCAGTCTTTCTCGATGCCGACTGCCTTTTCGTCGCTCTTCTTGGTTTTTGAAGCCTTTTCAGCCTTAGCGCTCTTGGCAGCGGCGGCAGCGGCGGCAGACTCCTTCTCAGCATCAATATTCTGAGAAACCGCCCAGCGCTTGATTCTTAGCTTGCTTCTGTCTCCGCCTGTCTCAATGACAAGAGTCTCCTCCTCAAGCTTGCAAACTATGCCTACGATTCCGCCGGCGGTTACAATCTCATCTCCTACCTGTATGTTCTTTCTCATCTCAGCGTCCTTCTTCTCCTTCTTGCGCTGAGGTCTTATAAGGATAAAGTAGAACGCGACAAGCATTAACAAAAGCATACCGATAGACAGCAATCCTGGGCTGCCTGCCTGTGCTGCTACATTATCGGTCATAATCGTAACAAATGAAAACATTAAAATTCCTCCGAGTTATATTTTCCAGTAGTTATTTCAGCCTTATCTGATATTAAGATAAAACAGCGATGACATTATATCACAAACAAATCCCTTTTTCAACCATTAAAGCGATTTTATATATTCATCAATAGCTTTCGCCGCAGTTTTTCCTGCTCCCATCGCCAAAATTACTGTAGCAGCGCCGGTTACAGCGTCTCCGCCGGCATATACGCCCTCCTTGGTAGTAAGCATATCCTCGTTTACAATAAGGCAGCCCTTGCGATTGGTGTCAAGTCCCGGTGTAGTTGAGCGAATAAGTGGATTAGGAGAAGTGCCTATCGACATGATGCAGGCGTCGATCGGGATCACATACTCCGAGTCCGGAATAGCGGTCACAGAGCGTCTGCCGTCAGCTCCAGCCTCACCAAGCGCCATCTTAATGCACTTTATTCCGCTGACATGACCATTCTCGTCTCCGATTATCTCGGTAGGGTTAGTAAGGTATACAAACTCAATGCCCTCCTCCTTAGCGTGGTGGACTTCCTCACGCCTTGCAGGCATCTCAGCCTCAGAACGGCGGTAGATGACATATACATGCTCCGCTCCAAGTCTCATAGCGCATCTTGCGGCATCCATAGCGACGTTTCCGCCTCCGACTACTGCTATAGAGTTAAACTTCTTTACAGGAGTGTCGTAATCCGCCATATAAGCCTTCATTAGGTTTATTCTTGTAAGGTACTCATTAGCCGAGAATACTCCAACAAGACCTTCGCCGGGTATGCCCATGAAGTTGGGAAGACCTGCTCCCGTTCCGATAAAGACAGCCTTATAGCCCATTCCCATTATCTCGTCTACCGAGAGTGTCTTTCCTATCACCATGTCGGTCTTAATCTCAACGCCGAGCTTTTTTAGGTTATTTATCTCACGCTGAACAGTAGCCTTGGGCAGTCTGAACTCAGGTATACCGTACATCAAAACTCCGCCCGCCGTGTGGAACGCCTCAAATATAGTTACCTCATAGCCCAGCTTCGCAAGGTCGGCAGCGCATGTAAGTCCGGACGGACCTGAGCCGATGACTGCTACCTTTATCCCGTTCGACTGGGGCTTTTGCACATCAGCTGTCTTGTCGACCATATAATCCGCGCAGAAGCGCTCAAGTCTGCCTATTCCAACAGGCTCACCCTTGATTCCTCTTACGCACTTGCCCTCGCACTGATTTTCCTGCGGGCATACTCTTCCGCAAACGGCGGGAAGTCCGTTTGTAAGTGTTATAACCTTGTAGGCTCCCTCAAAGTCGCCTTCCTTGACCTTAGATATAAACTCAGGAATGTGTACTCCTACCGGACAGCCGCTGACGCAGGGCATGTTTTTGCAGTTAAGGCATCTGTTTGCTTCGTTTATTGCCTCCTCCGCGGTATAGCCCTCGCAGACCTCCTTGAAGTTTCTTGCTCTTACCTTTGGATCCTGCTCCTTAATCGGAGTCTTGGTATTCTGCATATTAGGCATGTCTGACGCCTCCTGTCAATCTGCAAATGTGATTTTTGGACTCAGCCTCGTCATCTCTATAGGCAGAATTTCTTCTCATCAGCTCGTCAAAGTCTACTTCAAAACCATCAAAGTCAGGGCCATCCACGCATGCGTACTTTACCTTTCCGCCGACAGTAACGCGGCAGCCGCCGCACATTCCGGTTCCGTCTATCATGATAGGATTGAGGGAAACAATAGTCTTTATGTTATAAGGCTTTGTCACAGCACAGACAAACTTCATCATAGGCACCGGACCTATCGCGATGACTACATCATAGTTTGCTCCACCGTCAATAAGCTCCTGAAGCTTGTTTGTGACAAAGCCCTTTGTTCCGTAGGTTCCGTCGTCGGTGGTGATGTAAAGATTTGAAGCGACTGCGCGCATTTCATCCTCAAGAATGACTATGTCCTTGCTTCTGAAGCCGGCGATCACATCTACGTCTACGCCCATATTGTGAAGAGCCTTCGCCTGAGGATACGCAATCGCGCAGCCTACTCCTCCGCCTATGACAGCGGCACGCTTGATACCCTCACCAAAGTGAGTGGGCACGCCCAATGGTCCAACAACATCAAGAATGCTGTCCCCCTCTTCCATAAGTCCAAGCTGCATGGTGGATTTGCCGACCTTCTGAAAGATAATAGTGATGGTTCCCTTATCTCTATCATAATCTGCGATGGTCAAAGGAACTCTCTCGCCCATTTCGTCAGTTCTGAAAATGATAAACTGCCCGGCCTGCGCTTTCTTTGCTATGAGCGGCGCGTCAAGCTCCATTAGAGTGACCTGGGAGTTTAGCTCGCGCTTTTTTAAGATTTTATACACGGTATTCCTCCTAAATATTTTTTTATGATAAGCTTCACCGACTTTCGGCAAAGTATTCAATAACAGCCTCTGTGATCGCATTTGCAAGACCTTGCTGTACGCTTGGGTCGTTCAAAGCCATTGCCTCCTCATAGTCTGTGATAAAGCCTGACTCTATTAGTATCGAAGGAAACTGCTGTTCAAGCGTAACCGCAAAATAATTGTACTTTGCGCCGCGGTTTCTGTTGACACCGTCGCCGTATACATATTCCTCGTAATAATCCGCCATACTCTTGGATACAAGCGCGGCAAGCGGCTGAGAAAATGGTGTAAAGTAATACGCCTCAACGCCTCTTATGCCTTCGCCCTTGGCTACGCTGTTGCAGTGAACGGATATGAACATATCCGGATCATACTGGGCAGCATAGCTCGATCTGTCATAAAGATTTATGTAGGTGGTGTCGGTCGGAAGCATATAAACGGTTGCTCCGGCTGCCTGAAGCGTTTGCGTCAGCTTTTCGGCAATCGCGATATTTATACTCTGCTCAAGAACGTGAGCTACCGCACCGGGGTCAAACACACTGGCACTCTTGTTATAGCCGTGACCGGGATCAATTACTATTACTGCGCCGTAAATGCTCGAACGGTAGCCGTTAAATCTTATCGTAAGATTGCCCGTGCCGTCATAGCTTGCCGAGTATCCAGCGAATATTCCGGATTTGCGAAGTCTTAGCCTAAGCTGCAGCTTCTGCTCTCCGTCTACGTCAACATATCTCCATTCTCCACTGCTGAACAGCGAATCTGATGTAAACTGCGTCATTCCGTTGGCATTTGAAAGATAGTCGAAGGTTATGCACAGATAGTCGGGATCAAAATTGCTCACCGAGTATGAGTCTCCACCTGAACCTGAATATGGCTCCGGCGAGAAGGAAATGTCAAACGGAGTCTGGTAGCCAAGGCTGAAGGTAAGAATGGTATCCGTATTGCTGACATAAGAACCGGTGAGAACTGCCGTATTGTCAACTATTGTATATCCGTCGATAAGCTCGCAGTCGGCTGCTCTGATTCTCAATCCCGAGCCTGTGAGGTAATATTTTACCGACTGGCTTACGCCCTCGTATGACACGTTATAGGTAACCTCGTTCACAAGAACATCAATAGTTCCGGCAGGAAGCCTTACGCAGTCCGGCGTAGCGACATTATCCGTCGTATAATAGTCATATGTCTGTGTGTTATCCTCCTTGACTACAATGAGCTGCGCTCTTTCAGCCTGGGGAGATACAGCGTTTATTATTACGCGGGCACTGTTCATTGTTTCATAGCAGATGTCCATATAGTTGCCGTTTATGACGATATTTCCGAGATCCTGCTCCTCACCGACTATCCCCTCCGGAGCCACGAAGTAGCCGGAGAACATGGCGTAGTTTGTGTTTGAATCAAGCTCATCAGGCGCTGTTTCACCCTCGGTTAGAGAAATCGTCTCTCCGTTTAGCGTTGCTGTCACCTCAGAGCCCGAATACGCTATCACATTAACTGAAATTCTTGTAGTTCCCTCTACTCTCAGCTCCGTTCCCTCTTCAGGCTCACAGGACTGGAGCACCTTGACCCTCCTTGTGATCTTGTATGTAACAGTCTTTGCCTTGTTCTTGAAGGTAAACGTGTTAAGACCGACATCGAGATCCTCTTCAAAGTAGAAGTTGCCGGCTTCGTTGAGCTCTATCTTTTCACCGTTGAAGTATATGTCGAAGTTGGAGTCGAACGAGCCCTGGAACTTTACAGTCGGCTCGTAGGTGGTGTAGTTATACTGCTTGGGCAGTACCATGGAAAGCTCAGTATAGAGCGAGTTAGTGTCAATCAGACCGTCAAAATATTTTTTTAACGCGTCTGTACTCGTTCCCGTATTTTCCTTGAGGGATTCATAGGAACGGAAAACGCTTCCGCGGTATGATGAGTAATTTCTGCATTCCTCAAGCTGCTTTAATATCTGGTCTGCCGCCCACGAAGAATCAGAATTGCTTATTCTCTCGTTGGCATGGCTTATAAACATCGGTATACCGACCTGAGAAGCAAGCTTGTCCCACCATGAAACTATGCTTATAAAGTTAAGTTCAACAGACTCAAGTCCTCCGTAGCAGGTGACGACCATAAAGTCTGCGTAGCCGTTTTCTATGTATGCCTTGGTATCCGAGTAGCCGTTCGCCAAAGCCTCGAAATCGTCCTCTGTGTCAGAGCCGAGCTCGTCGGTGGATTCATTCAGCCAGGCGTTATTTATCGCTATGCCGACGGCTATGGTATTATTTGTGGAGTGGATGGCGCTGCTTACCAGCTTAAAAACATAGCTGCTGTTGTCCCTGAGCCAGCTTTCAAAGCCTATTCCCGAGCCGTTGTTTATGTAATCAGAGTAGCTTTGCTCATCCTTCGAGGCATAGTAGCCGTCAAGGATTATACCGTCTATCATGTACTTGTTCGTCAGCTTGTGCGCGCACAGGGACAGATAGTCGATCTTTGAATTCAGCTCCTCAATGTTTTTTGAGTTTATAGCGTCGTTGAGGTTGTATGATATGTAGACATAGAAATTACGGCTCCTCGCGGCTTCTATTACCATATCAAGCGGAGAACCGTTCTGATAAATCTTGGTATCGACCTCATAGTAAATAACGCCGTTATAGCTTGTGTTGATTATAACAGAGTTAAGGCCGTAGCTTTCAAGGTCGGCAAAAATCTCATCGATTTCCGCCTGAGTGACATCAGCCGCCTGGTTAATGTCCTTGAAAAAGTCATAACCGATAGTAATGACAGTCGCCTTCATGTTATCCGGAAAGGCGTAGCTGTAGCTGCCCTCAGGCACTCCTGTAGTAACCGAGGGTAGATTTTCCGAAGAGGTATTATCCTCCGCGTGAAGCTCTATTCCCATTAAACCAGGCTGAATCAGAACCGAAACAGCAGTAATGAACACTAAAAGTATGCAGATAAATTTCTTCATATAGATTACGCCTTTGTATTTAACTTGCATGAGCATGCTTACATATCAGAATTTTGCCATCACCGGCATAACATTGATGAGTTCGTCTTCAAGTTTGGACGAAGCGTCCGAGCCGCGAAGCGAAACCGAACTGTATCGGTAGAACGCAATTCCGTCATAGTTGCCGAGGCTGTAGGCATACTCCGCCTGCCTTGCGAGCATATCGCCATCGCTCCATTCTGATGTAGTTCCTATCTTATAGGCAGCCAAGCCGCATATAAGCTGCACATCAGGATTGGTAACAAGCTCGCTCCATTCGCGAGCAGCCTGGTCAAAGGGCAATGAGCCGGAATAACCGTAGTAAATCTGCGGCACTACATAGTCAAGATATCCGGGTTCCTGACACCATTTGCTCACATCAGCATAAAGCTTGCTGAGGTTATTTTTGATATTTCCCTGCGGGGAGACTCCAAACAATACCGTACTGTTACAGCTTTTTACAGTAGAGTACATCTCCCTTACAAGAAGGCTGACGGTATCTAAGCGCCACTGAGAAAGATCTGTGCAGCCTGAAGCCTTAAACGCGCTTTCGTCAAACTCCGGGTCGGTAGTCGGATAGAAGTAGTCGTCTATATGGATAGCGTCGATATCGTATCTTGACACCAGCTCGGCAATTCCGTTGCAAATAAGCTGTCTTACGGCCGTATACGCGGGGCTGAGCCAATAGTACCTGCCCTCAGAGTCATATACAAGATAGCTGCCGTTAGTAGTGTCTGAATTATACCATTGCTTGAGAATATAGCTGTCGTCCATTTCACCAAAGCGCTTTTCGGTGGTTGTTCTCATAGGATTTATCCATGCGTGGAAAGATAGACCCAGCCGGTGCGCCTCCTCTATCATTATCTCAAGCGGATCAAATGGCGGAGCTATTCCCAAAGTACCCGAATATGACGCGGCGAAGGGATAATAGCTGGAATAGTAGTAAGAGTCTCCGAAAGCTCTCACATGTACATAAACAGTATTGCAGCCCATCATGAACACATCAGTAAACGCTGAGCTTACCGCGCTGCGAAAGCTTTGCTCGGTAGCGTTTGCAAGCATATTGTCTATATCCAGATATGCAAACCAAACCGCTTTCTGGTTTTCATAGTTTATGGCGGTGTATTTATTCTGAGACGTAGGAAGCTGAATCTCGTCCTCTATGACGATTTCCTCTTCGTCCTCTGTAGTGATTTTCTGAGTTGTTATTTCTGTCGTGGTAGTTGTATGCTCGGTCGTTGTCACAACCGGCTTTGTCGCCGTTTGCTGTTCTTGGTCAAGAGCTTCATCGTAGAAGTCAGACAGATACCTGCCGTTGACAAAGCACTCTTTGCCGTCAAGGCTGATCCTATACCAGCCGTTTGAGACTATACCGGTTATCAGGACCTTTTCTCCTTCATCAAGATGAGTTATCCTGTCGCTGCTGGCATCCGGCAAGGCTCTTACATTTACAGAGGCGTTTGCGTACATAACAGTCTCGTAATCGGTTATCGTATACTCATCACCTTGCGTTACTTGGTCGCATACGACTGTAGCAGGCTCAGACGAAGCCGGAACACTTGTTACCGAAGGCAAGGTCGTCACGCTTGTAGGAGATGTGACATAGTAGTACGACTCCGTATCAGACCGGCTGTAAGTATCAGATGGCTGCGTGGAGTAGGTTTCAATAGCAATAGGGCTTTGAGGTTCGGAAGAAGCGTCCGCGCTGACAATGCCGCATGACGAAAACAATAGCGTCATCATAAAAACCAATATCGCAGGCGCAATTCTTCTCACAAATATACCTCCAGCACGCACATAACCGAAAAACTAACTAAAACTGCTTTAGTATAGCACAAAACAAGCCATATTACAAGTGCTTTTAATGATATATGAGTCGATAATCGAAATTAGTAGCTGAGTTTAAGGTCTCCTGATTTAATGAGCTTGAGCTTTCTCATGCCCTCGCATAAAATCAGGCTCAGAACTCCGGGGGCAACAAAGTGCATAAGAAGCATTTCTAAAAGCGCTATCCAAGGAGCAACTCCGGACGCTGTCATCGTCTGATAACCCATTATCTGTCCTACGAGACCGGATGTACCCATTCCGGAGCCGGTAGCGTTGTTGACCATCCCGAAAACGCAGGTAGAAATAGGGCCGAGTATTGCGCTTGAAATTATCGGAGGCAGCCAGATAAGAGGATTTTTTATGATGTTGGACATCTGGAGCATCGAAGTTCCTATTCCCTGCGAGACAATTCCGTTCCAGCCGTTCTCACGGAAGCTCATAACGGCAAAGCCAACCATCTGAGCCGAGCATCCGACCACCGCGGCGCCTGCGGCTATTCCCGACAGCCCAAGCGAAACTCCTATCGCAGCCGAGCTTATGGGCAGCGTCAGCGCAATTCCCATGAGCACAGAAACTATTATTCCCATGGCGAACGGCTGAGACTCCACTCCATAGTTGATAAGGCTGCCGACCCACTTCATAAACTGCGCTATCGGAGGGCTTAGAAGTATTCCAACCGCGCAGCCGGAGGCTATCGTCACCACAGGGGTAACTATGATGTCAAGCTTTGTTTTTGAGCTTACGAGTCTTCCTAGCTCTATTCCGACAAACGCTGCTACAAACGCGCCGAGAGGCTCTCCCGGCCCCACAAGCGTGAGGCTGCCCACACTAAAATCCGATATAGATATTTTGCCGGCAAAAGCTCCCACTAGACCGCAAATAGCCGACGACGCCGTCACAAGCGCAGGAGAACCGTACGCCGAGGCAACAGCCACAGCTATACCCGCTCCTGTCAATGCTTTTGCAAAGCCGGCAATAAACAGTATGTAGCTGCCTATGGTGGAGTCGGAAAGCAAATTGCCTATCTGTTCTATAATAGTTCCAATAATCAGGGTGGAGAACAGTCCGAGCGCCATGGCTGAAAGTCCGTCTATAAAGATATGATGGAGTATGTTCCCTATTTTTTTCATCTGAGGAATCCCTTCTTTAATTTATCACTTTGAATTATAAAATCATAATCATTCTATGTCAAGTAACAGTAATGATTTTTGAACAGTTCTTTTAAGGAAATTACACTTTGCCGACATACTGTAACAGATTTTACTTGACAAGCTTGCATAAACAAGATATAATTTATTAGGAATTATTCCTAATCCCAAAAAGGAGAAATATGACACAGCAAAGATTACTCATAAGGGAAATTATCTACTTGTCAAAAAAGCACCTTACCGCTGAAGAGATTTACCTCATCGCAAAGGAAAGGATGCCTAAGATCGCTCTTGGAACGGTATACCGCAACTTAGGTAAGCTCTGCGAGAGCAGAGAGATAAGGCAGATAAGCATAAAGGGCTTTTCTGATTGCTACGACAAATCGGTGCTCCCGCATGGGCATCTGATATGCGAGCGCTGCGGAAGCGTTACCGACTTCCCTCTTGATGATGTTCGCCAGGCTATTGAAAAGACACTTGGCACAGAGGTGCTGTCATATGATCTGAACGCCCACTACATTTGTCAGAGCTGCAAGGCAGCCGCGGCGCAGGGTGATAAAAAAACAGGTGATTATTGATGCTAACGCATCGTAACATAATCTAAGAACAAAAGGAGATTAAAAATTATGGAACTCAAGGGATCAAGAACCGAACAGAATCTTTTAACCGCATTTGCCGGTGAGTCACAGGCAAGGAACAAATACACCTACTTTGCTTCTGTTGCTAAGAAGGAAGGCTATGAGCAAATAGCAGAGATCTTCCAGAAGACAGCAGATAACGAGAAGGAGCACGCTAAGCTTTGGTTCAAGCACCTCGGAGAGCTTAAGACCACAGCTGAGAACCTTGCAGCAGCCGCTGCCGGTGAGAACTACGAGTGGACCGATATGTACGCAGAGTTTGCAAAGGTAGCTGAGGAAGAGGGCTTTACCGCTATCGCTTACCAGTTTAAGGCCGTTGCTGCTATCGAGAAGGCTCACGAGGAGAGATATCGCGCGCTTTTGAGCAATGTTGAGATGCAGAAGGTATTTGAGAAGAGTGAGGAGACCATGTGGGAGTGCCGCAACTGCGGACACCTTGTAATCGGCAAGAAGGCTCCCGGCGTTTGTCCCGTTTGCGCTCACGCTCAGAGCTTCTTTGAGGTAAGAAAGGAAAACTACTGATTAAATCGGTAGGTTTTCAGACACAATCTGAAGCTAAAATATGCTCCCGTGTTTTTTCGCGGGAGCATTTTTATTTGCAATTTTTGTTGAAAAAAAAGTGAAACCATGATATAATTTCTTTGTACATACTTAAAATATTTAAATTATGTTTGAGCTTTTGATGGGAGGAATATTATGCTTAGACTTAACGGCGGGAACTGGAAAAGATATTTTTCCTTTCCATGTGCTGTTTATGAGTATATAAAGCTTGCTGACGCCTCCTCGCTCAAGCTTATACTATATCTTCTTAATGATGAATCAGGCTATTTTGACCCTGAAAAGGCAGCAAAAGAGCTCGGAATAAGCCGCAGCGAAATAGATGATGCAATCCTGTTTTGGAGGCAGCTCGGAGTGCTGTGCGACGACGAGACGTCGCCCTCCCCTGTCCCGCAGACGCCGGTCAATGCTCCTGATACCGCAAAAAAGGGGCAGCCAAAGCTCATCATGCACGCTTCATATTCTTCAAAGGACATTGCGATGATGCTCGAGCGGGACAGCGACATGAAGTGCCTTTTCACCGAAGCTGAAACAACGCTTGGAAGAATACTCAAGCATGCAGATCATGAGATGCTCTTATCTCTGCGAGACTATTTTGGTTTTTCCGACCAATCAATAATTCTGATACTTGAGCACTGTACTGAGCTGGGCAAAACGTCGGCTCGGTACATAGAATCTGTAGCAAGAGATCTTTGCGACAGGGATATAACGGAGTTTTTGGACATCGATGCGGAATTCAAGCGTCAGAAGGAGCTTCGCAGCTTTGAAAGCACTGTTATGCGGGCTCTCGGTCTTGAGACCAAGCTTACACAGCGTCAGACTGGATATATTAAATCGTGGCAGGATATGGGCTTTGAAATAGAGATGATTTCGCTTGCGAGAGAACGCTGCGTGGACGCTACAAACAAGCTTTCCTTTGAGTACATAGATAAAATTCTAAAAACCTGGGCTGAAAAGAAGATATTTACACCTGACGCAGTTAAGTCTGATGTAAAGCCGGCACAAACCTCTTCTCAGAACAACACATCCTATGATTTAGACGATTTTGATAAATACACTCTCGGAATAACCGGTGAAGGAGAAAATCAGTGAAATACACCACCAAAGCAATACAATCCGCATATTCTGAGCTTGAGCGCCGCAGACAGAGCGCTATGGCAGAGCAGGCTGCCAATGTGAGCCTGATAGAAAAAGGCTACCCTGAGATATACTCGGTATACTGCGGCATAACCAATACCGCCAAAAGGCTGGCGGAGGCTGTATTTTCAAAGGAAGGCAACACCATTGAAAAGGTAGACGCCATAAGGCGGGAAAACCTTGCCGCTCAGGAAAAGCTGTCAAAGCTTCTTACCTCCTTTGGTTTTCCTCAGGACTTCCTGATGATAAAATACTCCTGCCCCAAATGCTTCGACACCGGAGTTTGTCTTGGAAACAGATGCGAGTGCGTGACAAGCCTGCTGACTAAGTACACCATTGAAGAGCTTAACGAGCAATGCAAAATCAAGCTTCACAGTTTCTGCGAGTTTAACCTTGGCTACTACCCGGAGACAGTCAGCTATAATGGCAAGCAGGTGAAGTGCCGCGAGAGAATGGAGGAAAACCTCAAGTTCTGCATCGACTACTCAAAAAACTTCACGCCGAGCTCACCCGGAATATTTATGCTCGGAGGAACCGGACTCGGAAAAACCTTTTTGTCCTCCTGCATTGCGAGCGAGCTGATTAAAAAGGGATTCACGGTGGCGTTTGATTCAATACAGAACTACCTTAGAAACATAGAGCGCGAGCATTTCGGCAGGGCGGAGGGAGATACTCTTGAACTTCTTTTAAGCGCTGATCTTGTAATACTGGACGACCTCGGCTGCGAGTTCAGTTCATCGTTTAACTCCTCCGTCATATATAACCTTATAAACTCAAGGTGCAATATGTCAAAGCCTACTATTGTGTCATCAAATCTCGACATTTCTCAGCTATCAGACAAATACGACCAAAGAATAGTCTCCAGACTGATAGGAGCGTTCAGAACGCTAAGGTTCTTAGGAGAGGATATTAGGCAGATAAAGATGAGGCAAGGAATATTTGACTGAACCTGCTGATGACCCGGCTGAATCCAAAAAAATTCCCACGGAATTGTATTTTCCGTGGGAATTTTTATGTCCTGTATCAGCAGTAATTACTTCTTAGCAAGCTTGATAATCTGCTTCTTGCCTTTTTTGAGTACAGCGCAGGGGCAAAGATTTACAACGGTATTTATATCCGTTACCTTCTCGTCGTTAAGAGTAACGCCTCCCTGCTGAATAAGCCTTTTTGCCTCCGCCTTAGATGGAGCGAGCTTTGCGCAAACCATAGCGTCGAGTATCGGCACAGCATCGCAGTCAAATTCACATGTAGGCATGTTTTCGTCATTGCCGCTGCCTCCGAAAACAGCCCTTGCAGCCTCCAAAGCCTTAGTAGCCTCCTCCTCGCCGTGTACAAGCTTTGTGAGCTCATACGCGAGTATCTCCTTGGCGCGGTTGAGCTCGCTTCCCTGCCACGACTCCATCTTGTCTATCTCCTCAAGAGGAAGGAAGGTAAGCATTCTGATGCACTTAAGAACATCCGCGTCGCCGACATTTCTCCAGTATTGGAAGAACTCATAAGGAGACGTCTTGTTCGGGTCAAGCCATACCGCGCCCTTCTGGGTCTTGCCCATTTTCTTGCCCTCGGAATTGAGAAGAAGCGTGATAGTCATCGCATATGCGTCCTTGCCGAGCTTTCTTCTTATAAGCTCTGTGCCGCCAAGCATATTTGACCACTGATCGTCTCCTCCGAACTGCATGTTGCAGCCGTAATGCTGGTAGAGATAGTAGAAGTCGTAGGACTGCATTATCATGTAGTTAAACTCAAGGAAGGAAAGTCCCTTCTCCATTCTCTGCTTGTAGCACTCGGCTCTGAGCATGTTATTTACTGAGAAGCACGCGCCAACTTCGCGCAGAAGGTCGATATAGTTGAGATTAAGCAGCCAATCAGCGTTATTGACCATTATCGCCTTTCCTTCGCCGAACTCTATGAACCTCTCCATCTGCTTTTTAAAGCTTTCGCAGTTGTGCTGTATGGTTTCAGGGGTCATCATAGAACGCATATCTGTCCTGCCGGATGGGTCGCCTATGTAGCCGGTTCCTCCGCCAATAAGCACTACAGGGCGGTTTCCCGCCATCTGAAGTCTCTTCATAAGGCATAAAGCCATGAAGTGACCGACATGAAGAGAGTCGGCGGTAGGATCAAAGCCTATATAAAAGGTTGCCTTTCCGTTATTGATAAGCTCCCTTATCTCATTTTCATCGGTAACCTGGGCGATAAGACCTCTTGCCTTAAGTTCCTCATAAATCTGCATTTTATTCTTTCCTTTCTTTTTGGTACTATTAAAAAATCCTCCGACCCGATACGGGTCAGAGGACGATCATAAACCGTGGTACCACCTCAATTTACCGCAGGACAAAACGCCTCACGGCCTCTCGGCAGGATAACGGATGCCAAAAACCGCACACCCCTAATAAGCAGCTCTACGCCTTTCAGGGCACGGACTCCAAGATGTATTTCGCCGGACATATGCCGCCCTTTTTCACCAGCCAAGGGCTCTCTGAGGCTTTAGACCGACTACTTCTTCTCTTCACAGTCGATACCCAATGATAACACGCCTCATATTTTTTGTCAAGCTCAAACGCTTGATTTGATTCTCGACAACGCGTTTTTTTCGAGCCTTGATACCTGAGCCTGAGATATTCCTATCTCGCTCGCTACCTCAACCTGAGTTTTGCCCTGATAAAACCTTAGATACAGTATGTTTTTCTCACGCTCTGACAGCGTCTTTATTGCGTCCCTGAGCAGCAGCTCGTCTATCCAGCCCTCATCGCTTGAGGAATCGCCGAGCTGATCGAGCATGTATAGCGTATCCCCTGTGTTTGAATACACCGGCTCATATATCGAAACAGGCTCGCTTATCGACTCGAGGGCGAACACTACATCTGACTGGGGTGCGCCTATTTCCTTGGAAATTTCCTTTGCAGACGGTTCATTGCTGTTTTGATTCATCAGCTTTTCTCTTGCCTGCATTGCCTTATACGCAAGATCTCTCATTGAACGAGACACTCTTATCGAGTTATTGTCCCTTAAATACCTTCTCAGCTCTCCCGAGATCATCGGAACAGCATATGTTGAAAACTTTACGTCCAGCGATACGTCGAAGTTGTCTATCGCCTTGATAAGCCCCACAACCCCGACCTGAAAAAGATCGTCGGGAGGGGTGCCTCTGGACATAAACTTCTGTATTACGCTCAATACGAGTCTTAAATTTCCCTGAATAAGCTCCTCTCTCGCCGACTTGTCCCCCGCTTTTATCTTTTTGAGGAGCTCCGTCTTTTTCTCCTCGCTTAACACCTTGAGCTTTGATGTGTTTACACCGCTTATTTCAACCTTATTGAACTGCATGGCAAACTGCACTCTCCGAACAAATAATTTAACTAAATTATTGCCGAAGATATTGCATGTATTCACCATAGGCTCATGTACTTTTTGGAAAAATCAGCATATCGCTTCAAGTTCCTTTTTCAGTTCTTTAAGTATTCTTTTTTCAAGCCTTGATATATATGACTGAGATATTCCTACAACATCCGCAACCTCCTTTTGTGTCATCTCCTTACCTGTGATAAGTCCGAAGCGCATCTGCATAATCTGCTTTTCTCTTCCCTTGAGCGAATTTACTGCCCGGATAAGAAGAAGCTTTTCTGTCTCACTCTCGATATTCCTGCTGACTTCGTCAGGGTCGGTGCCTATGACGTCGGACAAAAGAAGCTCATTGCCGTCCCAATCTATATTTAGCGGCTCGTCTATTGAAATCTCGTTTCTTTGCTGCGTTGTTTTGCGCAAATACATGAGTATCTCGTTTTCTATGCACCTTGAAGCGTAGGTGGCAAGCTTGATGTTTTTATTTGGATTGTAGGTGTTAACAGCCTTTATTAGACCTATTGTGCCTATCGAAACAAGATCCTCAATGCCTATTCCCGTAGACTCGAACTTCTTTGAAATGTATACAACAAGTCTGAGATTGTGAGTAATAAGCTTTTCCCTTGCTCGCTTTGGATCAACTGACATCATTGAAAAAACCTTTTGTTCCTCGTCAGGCTTTAGCGGCGGCGGCAGAGAATCAGAGCCGTTTATATAGTCGAGGCTTGCTCTGCCCCTGATAAGCGACAGAAGCTTTTTCCACAATGACATTATGAACTTCATTTTACTCACCCTTTTACATCAATATTTTTGGATTAAAGACTGCTCGTCTTAACTGCCCGTCAGTAAAAGCAATCAGCGCGCTGACATCTGTTTTTGACCCGTGCTCGTCTTCAATGAAAATTTTGTCTGGGCTCACCGCATAAAGCACTCCTTCGCCGTTAACGGTGCTAAACGGCACCGGTATCATTCGTCTTCCAAAGCTTTCACAAGAGGTTATTCCTGTGCAGATGACAACATCCTTTCCGCTGAAAATATCTCTTACGGTATTGCCGGTATCTGCAACCCCCTCAAGGCTGTAGCTTTTTCCTGATATCGCTATATGCACTATGTAAGAGTGAGCTTTGTCCAGCCTTTGGGCGGATATATGGGATATCAGCGAAAGCACTATATACACTGCCGCGGTCATAAAAATGAGCTTTGTCAGCGATATGTCGAAGTAGTAGCTCATGCCCTTTATGTATACCACCTTTGTGCCGAGCATCGACTGGAAAAGGTATACTCCCCCGCTGAATAAAAGATTTACTCCGAAGAATGATGCAACGGCATAAAAAATACGCCTTTTTGACATTCCATTTTTATAAAACGCGGTCAGCAAGACAATCAGCATGGAAATACACTTTAACGCATACAGCAAAATGGTTTGCCAAACAGTCCCGGCGGGAATGAGTATCAAAAGAGATGACAACCCGCCTGCAAGAGCACTCAGCGCAAGTCGCTTTCCGGGTATGCTCTGGTGAATTAGCTTAGAGCTAAGGCTCAGGACAAGCCAGCTCACATATGTGTTTATAAGTACGAGAGTATCGAGGTACACGGTCATTTATATCACCGGAATTCATTTTACAGCGGATGGCAGGAGTTTTGTGTCGAAGAAGTTACCCTTAATCCAAGGGATTAAGGGTAACTTCAAAAGATTTTGCATCCCAAAAGGATGCAAAACTTTATTGCCATAAGTTACTACACCTTTCGTCAAGAGGAACTTCAAAAGATTTTGACATGTTTTTAAAGAGCTGCAAAGCTTTCATGCAACAGGCTTCCCGACATTTGATTATAATAAGCCTTAAAAAACAAAGCCACCCGTCGGCTTGTCCGACGGGTGACAGAGTCATGATTTGTTAGTTTGTAATAGCAATTAGTTGTTAAAGAATGTGTAGAAGGCCTTGAATGCCATGTATATATCAAGCTTTGCGGTGATTTCATACGGAGAGTGCATGCAAAGAACTGGTACACCTACATCCACTACGTCTACTCCAAGATCCGCGATGTAAGCGGCAACAGTTCCTCCGCCTCCGAGGTCAACTCTTCCAAGTTCACCGGTCTGCCAAATTACGCTGTTGGCGTTAAAGATGTTTCTTACATATGACAGGAACTCAGCATTTGCATCGTTGCAGCCTGACTTTCCCCTTGCGCCGGTATACTTGCATACCGTTACTCCATAATTGCAGTAGGATGCGTTCTTAGGCTCGCATACCTCCGGGAATGTAGGATCAAACGCTACGCTGACATCTGCCGAGAGGCATGTTGAGTTATTTAAAACCATGGGGCATGTCGTTCCTGCCTTTTCAGCGAGGAAGAAAATGAAATGCTTGAGATATGCGCTCTGAAGACCGGTGTTGCCTACGCTGCCTATCTCCTCCTTATCGGTGAGAACGGTTATGCAGGTAGTTTTAGGCTTATCGCACTGAAGTATCGCCTCAAGAGCTGTATATGCGCAAACCCTGTCGTCCTGACCGTAGCCTCCCACCAGTCCGCGATCCAAACCTACGTCCTTAGCCTTGAACGCCGGAACAACCTCAAGCTCAGCAGAAACGAAGTCGTCCTCCACTATTCCGTATTTGTCAAAGAGAATAGAGAGAACATTGAGCTTGACCTGCTCGGATACCTCATCGGTATTGAAAGGACGAGAGCCTATCAAAACGTTGAGCTCTTCACCCTTGATGCCCTCGGAAAGTGTTCTCTTTGACTGTTCCTGAGCAAGGTGAGGCAAAAGATCTGTTACCATAAATACAGGATCAGACTCATCCTCGCCTATGCAGACATTGACGCGGCTGCCGTCCGCCCTGAAAATAACACCGTGAAGCGCCAGAGGAATAGTGGGCCACTGATACTTTTTAATTCCGCCATAGTAGTGCGTCTTGAGAAGACAAAGCTCGTTCGACTCATAAACGGGGTTCTGCTTAAGGTCGAGCCTCGGGCAGTCAATGTGAGCGGCAGAGATCTTTACGCCCTTCTCAAGCGGTTCTGTTCCGAATACGCAGAGAATAACGCTCTTGTCACGGTTGTTGTAATATACCTTGTCGCCCGCAGAATATGTCTTGTCAGGATCAAATTCCGTAAATCCCTTCGCCTTTGCAAGCTCGATAGAGACTTTAGCGGCTTCCCTTTCGGTCTTAGACTGATCGAGAAACCTCTTATAGTTCTCGCAGAAGCTGTCAACCGACTTTACCTCATCGGCAGATAGCCTGAGCATACCGTTCTTTTTCTTTGAAAACAGCCTCTCCTGAAGAAGCTTCGCTTGTGACTTTTCTTCTGACATGATGTTAGTTCCTTTCATTTGACTCTATTTTATTGTATTTTTCAAACGCCTTCATTACTTTATAAACATAATTTCGGGTGTTGCTGCCTGAAAAAGATGTAATATCCGGTGAAGCTCTGTTTACAGCTCCTGATGCAAGCCATCCGTCTACCTCACCCATTCCTGAGTGATAAGCGGCAGCGGTCAGTTCATAATTTCCGTATCTTTGATATAAAAACGAAAGAAGATAGCAGCCAAACCTTATACTGTGCTCAGGCTGAAACAAATCCTCAAACTCAAGCTCTGTTTCTCCGAGCTTTTCTGAGACCCAGTCAAAGGAGTCCTCAATCATCTGCATAAGACCTATCGCCCCGGCGTCCGACACCGCATTTGGATCAAAGTTCGACTCCGTCCTGATTACCGCATACACAAAATTTTTATCAATGCCGTATTCCTGCGAGTATGTCTCGACAAGCTCTGAATACTCCGTCCTGTAGCTTATTTTTTCATACCAGCGGTAAAGGACCGCAAGAACGACTGCCGCAATTATTAAAACTGCTATAGCTGAAAATAACGCCGATACCGCTTTTTTAACCATTATGTCTCTCCCTGATCTTTGATATGACCTCTGCGGTTTTAGCCTCAAGACTGCCCAAATCAGCGTCATTGCAGATGACGTAGTCAGACTTTAACGTAAAGTATTCCTCCGACTTTTGAGCAGATAGCCTTGAAGTGACAGCCTCAACAGGTATGCCGTCTCTTTCGAGAATCCGTCTTATTTTAATATCCATCGGCGCTACAACGCTCACAATTACCGAGCAAATGTCGTTTAACCCGCTTTCAAATAGTGTAGGAGCGTCTAAAACAACGATATTTGCTCCGTCGTCCGCAAAGCCTGTCAGTGTCGTCAATACATTCTTTGTTATGTAGGGATATATTATATCTGTGTAGCTTTTTAGCTTGTCAGGGCTGTTAAATACGATAGCGGCAAGCTTTTTTCGGTCTAAGCCGAGCTCGTCCACGCAGTCCGGAAAGAGCTCTCTTACCTCTCGCAAAAATTCATTTGTTTGAGCAACGCTGCGCGATATTTCATCAGCGTCAATTATCGGAAAACCGTTTTTTTGAAATATCCTGCTCACAGAGGACTTGCCCGCGCCGCTTTGACCTGTCAAGCCGACTACACATATTTTATCTGACAGACTCATCAATCTCCTCCGTCATTTCAGCCTGACAAGATTGAATCCTGCCGAGCGCAATATCCTGTTATAAACCGCTAATCCGACCCCATTTTGCGAGGGACATCTTGTATAAACTGTCTTTGCTCCAAGCTCGTCAAACTGACGAAGCCTCTCAAAAAGGCAGTGCGCCTGAGCCTCGGAGCTTAAGCCGTATGTAAGATACGGCACGCCAGGTATCTTCTCGGACTCATCGAACAGGAGGCAGTAATCTCCCTGTACAGCATTTGAAGCAACATATTCTTTATAGCTATCCAAATCAGAATCAACAAGAACAACATTTGCCTTTGGCGCATAGTGCTTGTACTTCATTCCGGGTGAACGAACTATAACTCCCTCAGCAAGCTTGTCTGTAACTCCCCGATCGACTAAAACCTCATCGCATACGGTTCTTAAAAGCTCTACAGATATCTTTCCCGGTCTTAAAAGCCTTATGGCGTTTCCCTCAAACGAAATAACCGTCGATTCCACTCCGACATCCGACTCACCGCCGTCTACTATCGCAGCAATTCTGCCGTTCATGTCCTCCATAACGCGCGAGGCATTGGTAGGACTGGGGCTCCCCGAAAGATTTGCCGATGGGGCTGCAAGCGGGAATCCGCATAGCTCAATAATCCTCCTCGCCACAGGATTTGACGGAAATCTTATGCCAACCGTGTCCAGTCCTCCGCTGGTGACAAGCGGGATTTTGTCCGACTTAGGCATTATCATGGTCAACGGTCCAGGCCAAAACCTTTTTGCGCATTTTATGGCAGCTTCGGGCACCTGCGACGCAATATCACCAATCATATCCATGCTCGAAATATGCACAATCAGCGGATTGTCACAAGGTCTGCCCTTGGCAGCAAATATCTTCTTCACCGCCTCCGCATTAAAGGCGTTTGCCGCGAGCCCGTATACCGTTTCGGTAGGTATTCCGACTACCTCTCCCGATTTAAGCAGCCTTGCGGCTTCTTCAAGCTCCGGGTCGGTTGTGCCGAGCAAAACTGTATTCATCTTATACCGTGCCCTCCTGCTTGGCAAGCTTTGCGGCCTGATCAGCCGTTGCAAGGGCGTCTATAATTTCGTCCAAAGAGCCGTTCAATATGCTCTCAAGCTTATAAAGTGTTAAGCCTATGCGATGATCTGTGACTCTGCCGTCAGGGAAATTGTAGGTCCTTATTCTCTCTGAGCGGTCGCCTGTCCCTATCTGGGAGCGCCTTTCTCCCGCGATAGCCTCGTCGTGCTCTCGCTGCTTCATCTCAAGAAGCCTTGAGCAAAGCACCTTCATCGCTCTCTCCTTATTCTTCTGCTGGCTTCTCTCATCCTGACACTCCACAACAAGACCCGTAGGAAGATGGGTTATTCTGACCGCAGATTCCGTCTTGTTTATATGCTGTCCTCCTGCGCCAGAAGCCCTGAAAACATCAATCTTGAGCTCCTTTTCATCGATATTGAGCTCCACGCTCTCCGCTTCCGGGAGCACAGCCACGGTCGCGGTAGACGTCTGGATTCTGCCCTGAGACTCTGTCTCCGGGACTCTTTGAACCCTGTGGACTCCGCTCTCATACTTAAATCTTGAGTACGCGCCCTCTCCCTCGACCGAGACCTCTACCTCCTTCACTCCGCCAAGCTCTGTGCGGTTGGCGTTGAGGATCTCAATCTTCCAGCGCTTAGATTCAGCGTACATCGTGTACATTCTTAGCAGAGAGTTGGCAAAAAGCGCGGCTTCCTCTCCGCCCGCTCCTGCCCTTATCTCAATGATTACATTTCGCGAGTCATTAGGATCTTTGGGTAAAAGCATTATTTTAAGCTCTTCTGTATACCTTGATATCGCGTCCTTAGCTTCAAGGTACTGCTCCTGGGCCATCTCTCTCATGTCATGATCCGACTCCGAGTGCATTAGCTCCTCCGCCTCGTTCATCTCGGCTATGGCAGATTTGTATTTTTTATATGTCTCTATTAAAGGCGTAAGCTGGTTATATTCCTTCATCAGCTCAATGTAGAGCGGGTTATTGTTTACAGTCTCCGGCTGCATCAGCCGCTCATTTATTTCGCTGTATCTGTCCGTCAGCGCGTCCAGCTTTTCAAACATTCATATCATCCTTTATCACTTTGATAGTTTCTCTTTCTGCCGTGTCAACGCTTTTGACATTCTTTTCTGCCTTTGAGCGTGGAATCATAAATTCCCTGCCGCAGCCCTCGCACCTAAGCTTGAAATCCATTCCGGAGCGCAACACACGCATTCTGTTGCAGCCGCAGGGATGGTTTTTCTTCATTACGAGAACATCTCCCCTGCATATATCCATACCCATACTCTGCCGCCCCTTTACCTATTCTCATTTTTGCTGTAATCACGCACATATGTTATTATATCACATGAAACTTCTGTTGGCAACACCGTTTTTATTATTAGGCTCTTCTGCATATGGTAATATCAGTAATAAAATAAGCATAATATAAACCAGCGCAACCTATTTCGGAAAGGACGGTACCACAAATGAACAGATTTTTGCCGGAAGGCTCAACTATAAATACGCAGGAGAATCAAAAGTACATAAGCGACCTGCGTTCTCTTTCATATGCCATGGAAAACGGGATAATACTTGAAGCAAAGGCGGATATGTGCACCTCCGGTCATGATCTTGTGATAAATCTGCCGAGCGCAAAAGGAATTATTCCGCGAGAAGAGGCATGTATCGGCATAAAAGAGGGCAAAACAAAAGATATAGCTATTATTTCAAGAGTCGGCAAGTCCGTTTGCTTTACAGTAAAGGAAATTAAGGAGGATGAAGGCGAAACTGTTGCGCTTCTTTCAAGGCGGGACGCACAACAGATATGCGTGCAGGAGTACCTGTCAAAGCTTCAGCGCGGAGAGGTGATCGACGCGAAGGTTAGTCATATAGAGCAGTTCGGGTGCTTTGTGGATATCGGCTGCGGCATTCCGTCAATGATTTCCATAGACGAGATATCGGTATCGAGGATATCTTCACCATCAGACAGATTTTCGGTTGATGACAGGATAAAGGTGATATATAAGGGATACGACGGAGAGAAATTCTATGTCGGCCACAAGGAACTTTTGGGCACATGGCAGGAAAACGCCGATATGTTCACATCAGGAGAAACCGTCAGAGGAATCGTACGAAGCATTGAAAGCTACGGAATTTTCATTGAGCTGACACCGAACCTTGCAGGTCTCGCCGAGCCTAACGAAAAGGTCGTTCAGGGGCAAAGCGTGAGCGTTTACATTAAGTCAATAATACCTGAAAAGATGAAGGTAAAGCTGATTATTGTGGACAGCGGCGACACAGGATACAAGATTAAAAACAAATATTTTATCACGGACGGCGTAATAAAGAGCTGGAAATACTCTCCAGAATGCTGCAAAAGGGTAATTGAAACTAATTTTTAGTCAAAGCATACGAGCTTGGAACCGCCCAAGCTCGTTTACTTATCTTTTCTTGTTCTTTATGTGCTCCCAATAATCCTTTGCGGCAAGTTCAAGCTTGTTATCACCATATGTATAATACTTTCTGTCCTTGAGATTATCGGGCAGATATTGCTGCTCTACCCATGAATCAGGATAAGAATGAGGATATTTGTAGCCTATTGCTTTACCGAGCTTGCCTGCTCCTCCGTAGTGACCGTCCTGCAGATATGCGGGGATTTCTCCGGCGTCTCCTTTTCTTATGTCCTCCATGGCGTTGTCTATAGCAACTATTCCGCTGTTTGACTTCGGTGCCGTTGCAAGTAGAATTACAGCATCCGCAAGCGGTATCCTCGCTTCCGGAAGACCTAACTGCATTGCGCTGTCCACACATGCCTTTACGATAGGTATAGCCTGAGGATATGCCAAGCCTATGTCCTCGGCTGCAATCACCAGCAGCCGCCTTGACAAGGATATTATATCCCCCGCCTCCATTAGCCTCGCTGCGTAGTGAAGAGCGGCGTTTTCGTCAGAGCCGCGTATAGACTTTTGCAGAGCAGACAGTATATTATAATGCTCGTCTCCGTCTCGGTCGTAACGCATGTTGCTTCGCTGTGTCAGCAGCTTTACATTGTCAAGGTTAACGATAAGGGTGTCTTCGGATCGGTCGGCAGATAGGATGCAGAGCTCAACCGTGTTGATAGACTTTCTTACATCCCCTCCGCAGCCGTGAGCTATATAATCTATTACTCCGCTCTCAAGTTTGAGCTTCATTCCAAGCTCGTCAGCGCATATCTGAAACGCCCGCTTTACCGCAGGGCACACCTCTTTTGGCGATACAGGCAAAAATTCAAACACCGTTGAACGGCTGATGATTGCGTTATATACATAAAAATAAGGATTCTCGGTGGTAGACGATATCAGCGTTATTCTGCCGTCTTCAATGTACTCCAAAAGAGACTGCTGCTGCTTTTTATTGAGATACTGTATCTCATCTAAATAAAGAAGTATTCCGTTGTACCCCAAAATAGACTGTGCGTCCAAGATAATGTCCTTTATATCCTGGACAGAGGCGGAGGTTCCGTTGAGCTTGTACATATGCAGCTTTGAATTATCCGCGATAATTCTGGCAACAGTAGTCTTACCTATTCCTGAAGGACCGTAAAATATCATGTTTGGAATTTTTCCGCTGTCAATAATTCTTCTGAGAGGTTTTCCCTGCCCCAAGATGTGTGACTGGCCGACAACATCGTCAAGTGTTTTCGGACGAATCCTGTCGGCCAACGGATTAGACATCTTCACCAGCCCCTTTCTGTTAATTCAATGATATTATATATCAAAAAAATCCATAAAGCAACCATTAAAAGCTCCCTTGCCTATTTTAAAAGACAAAGGGAGCTTTTAAGATATTTTGTTTATCTCTTCTTTGCTGCAACAGCAGCTACAGCCGCCATAACAATAGGCGTAAGTCCCAATACCACCGATGTTCTCGGGTTCTGAGATGAATTATCCGCTGCTGAGCGTGCGTTCATGCCTGCGCTTGAACTACCGTTTCCGCTTGTAGCAGAGTTTCCGGACGCATTGGTATTTTGGTTTGCAGAGCCGGTACCGGTCGTGTTATTTCCGGTTGAGTTAGTTCCGGAATTGTTCATGTCTGAATTTGTACCCGTCCCTGCACCTGCACCAACACCAGCAGTGGCGTTTCCAGCAGTTGAGCTGCCGTCAGAGCCGTTTCCTGCTGCAAAAGCTGTCAGACTTGCAACAGCAATCAGCAATACGGTAAGCATTAGAATGAAAAATGTCCTCATTTTGGAAAATGTACGCATCATTTCATCTTACCTCCTCATAAAAGAGAAATTTTTAAGCCTTGGCTGATTATATGCCTATGGCTTCAATCTGTAATATTCGCAGCATGACCCCCGATTATTCTAAATTTTAAAAAAATAATAGCCCTTGTGAGGCTATTATTTTGATTATATGATTTTCGAATTATTACAACATTCATTAAAAGACAACTTTCCGAAGTTATCCTGCTTTCCTTACTATCTGCGGCTCGACACCGTCTCGCACGCATTCTGGAGTTACTACTATCTTTTCAATAGTATTATCGGACGGCGCGTTAAACATAGGCTTAAGGAGAAGTCCCTCAATAATCGAGCGCAGACCTCTTGCACCTGTTTTCTGCGCTATTGCCTTCTTGGCGATTTCAGCTTTAGCCTCATCGGTTATCTCAAGCTTTATGCCGTCAAGCTCAAATAGCTTTTTATATTGCTTTTCAAGCGAGTTCTTAGGCTCTGTGAGTATAGAAATAAGCGCATTCTCGTCAAGCGGAGATAAAACGGTTATAACCGGAAGTCTGCCGATTAGCTCTGGGATGATTCCGAACTTCACGACATCCTGAGGTATAACTTCCTTTAGAACCTCCCTCGACTCATCGTTCTGATTCTTCAGGTTTCCGCCGAAGCCTATCTGAGAGGTGTCAGTTCTTCTCCTTATGATATTCTCCAAGCCCTCAAACGCTCCGCCGCAGATAAACAGAATATTCTTTGTATCTATCTGTATAAACTCCTGATTCGGATGCTTCCTTCCACCCTGAGGCGGGACATTTGATACCGTTCCCTCTACAATCTTCAACAGCGCCTGCTGAACGCCCTCGCCGCTAACGTCCCTTGTTATCGAGACGTTTTCCGACTTGCGGGCAATCTTGTCTATCTCATCTATATAAATGATTCCGTGCTCCGCCGCCTCAATATCATAGTCTGCCGCTTGAATGAGTCTCAGAAGCACATTTTCGACGTCGTCTCCTACATACCCTGCTTCGGTAAGCGTCGTAGCGTCCGCAATAGCAAACGGAACATTTAATGTCTTAGCAAGAGTCTGAGCGAGCAGCGTCTTGCCTACTCCGGTTGGACCCAAAAGCAAAACATTAGATTTCTGAATTTCCACATCATCCGTGTTCGAATTGCTGAGTACCCTCTTGTAGTGGTTGTACACGGCAACCGACAGCGCAAGCTTAGCCTCGTCCTGTCCTATTACATACTGGTCGAGGGCTTTTTTAATCTCCGCCGGCTTAGTCAGCTTTATCTCAGAGCCCTTTGCGCCTGACGGCTTGTTGTCCAGCAGATGTCTTTCCTCAAGAATATCGTAGCAGAAGACTACGCACTCGTCGCAGATGTGTACGTCTCCCGCAGAAAACAGGCTTTTTGTTCGATTTTCCGGCTTTCCGCAAAAGTTGCACCTCTTGACGCCGGCTTCGCTTCTGCCGCTATCGTTTCCAGCCAATTTGTATGCCTCCTTGCCTGTAGAAAGTGTTGCCAAGCTTCCTCAGACAGGATGCCCGGCAACCATAAACGTATTACTGTCTTGTTATGACCTTGTCGATAAGACCGTAAGCCACGGCTTCCTCGGCTGTCATAAAGTTGTCTCTTTCGGTATCTCTCTCGATTTCCTCGATAGATCTTCCGGTGTCGGCGGCGAGAATCTTATTGAGCTTCTCGCGTGTTTTTACCATGTGGTCGGAGTGAATTTTAATATCCGTGCACTGACCGGACAGTCCGCCGCCTATGAGAGGCTGGTGGATCATTATTTCGCTGTGGGGAAGAGCAATTCTCTTTCCCTTCGCCCCTCCTGCCAAAAGCACGGCTCCCATTGACGCAGCCATTCCTACGCATATTGTCGAAACATCGCACTTCACATACTGCATGGTGTCATATATCGCCATGCCGGCTGAAATTGACCCCCCGGGGCTGTTTATATATAGGTAAATGTCCTTTTCGGAATCCTGGCTTTCAAGGAAGAGAAGCTGAGCTACAACTATACTTGCGGTAGCGTCGTTTACTTCGTCTGAAAGTACAATGATCCTGTCATTGAGAAGCCTCGAGAAGATATCATAAAACCTCTCACCATGACTTGTCTGTTCAATTACATTCGGTACAAGTGCCATATTTATTCCTCCTTCACAGAATACTCGCCGGTATAATTTTAGAATTAGTCAATTACTGCCTCAGCCTTGACAAGGTCAACCGCCTTGCCTACGCATACATCCTGCTTGATTCCATCAACGCTGATATACTGCTTGACAGTCTCGACAGGCATATTGTAGTGCTCGCCGATGGATGCGTACTCCTTTTCAACTTCCTCGTCAGATGCCTGAATGTTTTCAAGCTCTACGATCTTTTCAAGAGCAAGTCTGAGCTTAACCTGCTTCTCTGCCTGCTCTTTGTACGTAGTCTTAAGAGAATCCATGGTGAGACCGGTGAACTTCAGGTACATGTCGAGCTTGATGCCCTGCTGAGAAAGGCGCGCAGAGAGGTCGTCGATCATCTCATTGACCTTGTTATCATACATCACCTCAGGGATTTCTCCCTCAACCTTGGAGATAACCTCATCCATAATCTTGGACTCAACCTCTGACTGAGCATTCTTCTCAGCGGTTTCCTCGAGCTTCTTTCTTACGTCTGCTCTGAGCTCGTCGACAGTATTGAAATCTGATGTATCCTTGACAAAATCGTCGTCGAGTGTGGGCAACTCTGTAGTCTTAATCTCATGAAGCTTGATCTTGAAAACTACAGGTGCTCCTGCAAGCTCCTTGGCCTGATAATCCTCAGGGAAGGTTACATTGATGTCAAACTCATCTCCCACATTATGTCCGACAACCTGATCCTCAAATCCTGGTATAAACTGTCCGCTGCCAAGCTTAAGGGTAAACTTCTCAGCCTTTCCGCCGTCAAACGCCACTCCATCCTTGAAGCCCTCAAAGTCGATTACTACATCGTCGCCGTTCTGGCAAGCTCTGTCGTCAACGTTAATTGTTCTTGAATTTCTTTCGAGCATGTGACCTATCTCATGCTCGACATCCTCGTCTGTAACAGCATTGACATTCTTTGTTACCTTTATACCCTTATAATCCTTGATATCGATTACTGGCTTGGTGGTGCAGGTCGCCTTGAATTTTACTCCGTTCTCCTTGGAAACATCGGTAACCTCGACATCTGGAGCGGTCACCAAAGTCAGCTCAGCCTCCTTGACAGCCTCCTCAATAGCGGGACCGTAAACATCGTTTACTGCATCCTCAAAGAATACAGACTCGCCGTACTCCTTCTCTATCACCTTCCTTGGAGCCTTTCCGGGTCTGAAGCCGGGAACGGTTATCTTTGACTTATTCTTAAGATAAGCCTTCTGTATGGCATCCTCGAAAGCCTCAGCCGAAACCTCTATCTCCAATTCGTATTTATTTGTCTCTACCTGGTTTTTTGATTTTAACATTTAGATGTCCTCCTGTATAATAAAGATAATAACACGCAGTATATAATTATAGCACAAAAAAATATATTTTCTATATAAAAACTATTTTTTGGCACTTTGCACAATAGTGGTAATATCAAGCGGGCTAAACTGTAGATAATCACTTGACACAAGCCTGAAGTCTATGCCATACCTGATTCCATTGACAGCTAAACGGCAGGATGGGCCGTGCAAATGACCGTAAAAGCAAAGCTTGATTGAGTATTTCATAAGCACTTCCATGATATCCTCGTTCACGGATTCTCCGTAAAGCGGCGGATAGTGTAAAAACACGATGGGATAGAGTCCACCGTCAAGCGCTGACTGAATAGATCTTTCAAGCCTCATTGCCTCACGCCTAATGACCTTTGCGTCAGAGGGCTCGCTTCCGTCGTTTATCCAGCCCCTCGTACCGCAAATGCCTATGTCCCCATAGCTGTAGCAGTTATTATTGAGCACGCTCAGGCTGTCAAAACCGTTTTCCGCAAAAAATTTATCCGCCTTGGACTTTGTCGTCCACCAGTAGTCGTGGTTGCCTTTTAGTATGATTTTTTTGCCGTTAAGCTCATGGATGAACCTAAAATCCTCAAGGGCGTTGTCTAAGCCCATAGCCCATGATATATCTCCGGGAATGACGACAGTATCCGAAGCACCGACAAGCGTCTGCCAGTTTTCCTTAAGCCGCGAGACATAATTGGTCCAGCCTCCAAAGATATCCATCGGTTTATCACATGAAAGCGAAAGATGCAGGTCGCCTATAACAAATAATGACACAAGCCCTTCACCCTTCCTAAGAATAAAACTGACAATTTGTAAGATAATAAAACCGCAAGCAAGGCTTGCTTAGATTTTGTATTTGCTGAAAGGAGCCTAATTTATGGAACAGGATAAGATCTACGGCGTAAAGTGCGGAGTATCAAACTGCATATACAACAGGGATTCTGAGGAATGTGTTGCGGGAAGCATAGACGTTTGCAGCTGTGGCTGCTCAAGTCCTAATTGCCCGGCACAGACAGAATGCAAGACCTTCAAGGCAAGAAATTGCTAAGTCTCATGGGGGCTTACGGCATAAAGCCGTAAGCCCTTTAAGCTTATTTTATCCCCAAAAAGCCGTAGACGGCGCTTTCCATCTCCTCCTTGGAGATGACGTCTTTAAATCTTACAGGCTTGGTCTTGAGCGATGAAAGAGACTCGGGGACAGGCATTCCGCTCACCTGTCTTAAAACCTCGGTAAGCTCAAACTCATCACAGTTATCGGGAAGCTTGCCGATGGCGTCAAGCACAGACGCCGAGAACTTATACGGGCTCGCAGTTGAAGCGATCACTGCTTCAGAGCTGTCGCCCGTGCTCTTGGCGTAGCTGTCATAAACATGGAAAGCGACTGCCGTGTGAGTATCCATCGTGTAGGAATACTTCTCATAGCACTCTTTGATAGCCTCCTTTGTCTCCTCCTCGGTTGAGAAGCCGCCGGCAAATGTCTCGGAAAGCTTTTCCTTAATTTCAGGAGTGACCTCAAACCTGCCGGTGCTTCCAAGCTCAGAGTAAATCTTTTTGATGTACTCGTCATCGCAGCCGGAAAGAATGTAAAGAAGCCTTTCAAGGTTTGATGATATAAGGATATCCATGGACGGAGACATTGTTGTGTAGAACTTTCTGTTGCGGTCGTATACTCCGGTTTTGATAAAATCCGTGAGCACATTGTTTGAGTTAGACGCGCAAACAAGCTTGTTTATCGGAACGCCCATCATTTTTGCATAGTAAGCGGCCAAGATGTTGCCGAAGTTTCCCGTAGGAACGCAGATATTTATTTTCTCTCCGAGCTCGATTTCTCCCGCCGATACAAGGTCTGTATACGCGGATACATAGTAGATTATCTGAGGGGCGAGCCTGCCCCAGTTGATAGAGTTTGCGCTCGAGAACATCATGTTATTTTGCTCGAGCTTCTTTGCTACGCTGTGGTCGGTAAATATTCTCTTGACGCCGGTCTGCGCGTCGTCAAAGTTTCCCTTGATAGCGCATACGGCGACGTTTTTGCCTTCCTGAGTGGTCATCTGGAGCTTCTGCATTTTGCTGACTCCGTCTACCGGGTAAAATACAAGTATCTGAGTGCCCTCTACATCCTTAAAGCCCTCTAAAGCCGCTTTTCCGGTATCTCCCGAGGTTGCCACCAAAATTACTACCTTTTTGTCAATGCCGAGCTTTTTGACAGATACAGTTAAAAGATAAGGCAGTATCTTAAGAGCCATATCCTTAAACGCACAGGTTGTGCCATGCCAGAGCTCGAGCATATATCTCCCGTCAAAAAGGTGAGCTATCTCGGTTATGCTTTCAGTGTCAAAGTTCTTAAGGCTGTACGCTCCGTTTACGCAGTAATTTATCTCAGCCTCAGTGAAATCGGTAAGGTATTTTGCGAAAATTGCGGCGGCTCTTTCATTGTAGCTCTTATCGCAAAGGGACTTTATCTCATCAAGCGATAATGACGGTATTTCGCATGGAACGAAAAGTCCGCCGTCCTCAGATATGCCCTGAGCTATCGCCTGAGCTGAACTTACCCTAAGGCTTTTATTTCTCGTACTCTGATAATACATAGTGTTATCTCCTCTACTACGCTATAGTATTTTGTTTATATTTCATGCAGTAAACGCCCGCTGGAAATACTTAAAATCGGTGACCTCTTTGCCGCTGACTTCAACGATCGCCACATCGAATACGCATGACAATGTTATTTCATGCCTTTCGATATACGCCTGAGCGGTTCTTACAAGCCTTGATATTTTAGACTTGGTTATAGCAAATTGTCCGTCTGTCAAAGGATCAGGCTTGCGCGTCTTGACCTCTACAAAGTGGATAACGCTGCCCTTCTTGGCTACAATATCGATTTCGCCGCCTCTTATGGAAAAATTCCTCGCAAGTATTACGCAGCCCTTTCTTTGCAAAAATTCGCATGTGAAGTCTTCGCCTATGTCGCCTATCTGCCTTGAGCTTAAATTAGAATTCATGTCACTTTTCATCAAGATTTTTAAGAAAGCTCTTCCTGTGGACAGGGCTTATGCCGTATTTTTTTATCAGCTCGTAGTGAAGCTTTGTCGGATAACCGTTGTGCTTGGAAAAGCAGTACTCAGGGTACAGCTTATCAAGCTCACGCATGTATCTGTCCCTTGAGACCTTAGCAAGAATGGACGCAGCAGCTATTGACTGCGACAATCCGTCTCCCTTTACAACCGTGCACACCTCGCAGCTTAGCTCCGGCTTCCTGTTGCCGTCTACCAAAGCAGCGTCGGCCGGGACTTTAAGACCGTCTACCGCCCTCTTCATCGCCAGCATCGCCGCTCCGAGAATATTCAATTTCTCAATCTCTTCTACCGACGCGCTTGCTACGCAATACGCTCTCGCCTTTGAAACGATTATATCATATAGATTTTCTCTTCTTTTTGCGGAGAGCTTTTTTGAGTCGTCAATGCCGTCTATTACCGTATCCGGGTCAAATATGACCGCAGCGGCGTACACATCTCCGGCAAGAGGTCCTCTGCCCGCCTCATCGACCCCGCATATCACCGGATACCTTTTTCTCGCTTCAGCGTCAAACTCATACAGCGTCATGCTTATCCTCCGGAGTCTCAAGCGTTATTTTTCCGAGCTTACCGGAGCGAAACTCATCAAGAAGTATGTTTGCAGCTCTTTCGGTGTTAATCTCGCCGCCTGATACAAGAAATCCACGTTTTTTTCCTATCGCGCACAGTACGTCATAGTCATCCATTTCGTCAGATAAGGCTATAGAGTACCTCACCGCAAGCGCTTCGGGATTAACTGCGCGCATCCTAGCGATAAACTCGCAGGCAAGAGCCTCCATATCCATTATATCATCCTTTATAGCACCGGTAAAAGCGAGGCACAATCCGACATCCTTATCCGAAAACTTTGGCCACAGTACCCCCGGCATATCCAAAAGCTCGATATCAGAGGAAACTGCTACCCACTGCTTTCCCTTTGTAACTCCCGGGCGGTCTTCAACCTTAGCTCTTTTAGAGCCGGCAAGCCGGTTTATCAGCGAGGACTTGCCCACATTCGGTATTCCGACAATCATAAGCCTTATGGCCTTGCCGGTCATTCCCCTGCTTGCCCACCTATCGATAGTTTCCTGAAGCATATCCTTTATGACAGGCACTATCCTTTGAACATTCTTTCCACTCTTGCAGTCGGTAGCTATCGCGTTTACTCCTGCGTTTTTGTAATACTCCAGCCACCTCGCTGTCAAAGCGTCGTCGGCTGTGTCACATTTATTCAGCAGCACCAGTCTGGGCTTTCTGCCGACAAGTCTATCCATCTCCGGATTTCTGCTCGAATACGGTATCCTTGAGTCTGTAACCTCTATTACAGCATCGACAAGCCCGAGACTTTCGGTCATTATTCGCCTTGTCTTAGCCATATGGCCTGGAAACCACTGTATTGAAAGCTTTTCGTTAATTTTAGCTCACCCTTTGATTGTATGGAATATCAAACAGGAAAATCATCCTGTAATAATCACTCAAAAGAACTTGGTATTCGGAAAAAGCCTCAAGACGACCTTACCAAGAATATCATCCCTTGATATAAGCCCCACATCCGGATGTCTTGAGTCCTTTGAACCCTGACGATTATCGCCCATGCAGAAGTAATAGCCCTCTTCAACTGTTATCGGGTAGTCAAACGCTCCTTCGTCATTGAGAGTGAGATTGTTTATATACGGCTCGTCAAGAAGCTCTCCGTCAACAAACACCTCGCCGGTAGAAAAATCTATGTCTACCGTCTGGCCTCCGACTGCTATTACTCTTTTTACTATAACCTCGTCAAGCCCATCGCAGTTGGCGGAAATTATATCTCCCTGCTTAGGAGTGTAGAACAGGCTCCACAGCACCAGAAAATCCCCGTTTGTAAGAGTAGGCACCATTGAGCTTCCGTTTACTATCGCCGTTCTTGCGACAAAGGTAAAAACAAGAACTACTATTATGAATGTTACAACAATAGATTTTATCCAGTCTATCGACTCATCTATGAAGTTCTTTTTAGAGTTGCCGCTATTTTTAGAATTGCCGCCGGAAGGAGTCTCTTCCATTCTCTCTTTCGAGCTTAATTCAGCACTCATTATGACCCGACCTTTCCGAAATTTGCTTATAAAATATTCATTTTATTTTAGCAAATTTTCTTTTGCTTTGCAATACTATTTTGCAATATTTACGACCGTTTATTGTAGGTATTACAACGATGAGTGACTGATAATGAAAAAAGAGCAGCGAATAGGCGACCAATGCGCTAAGGTTGAGTTGTCCAAACAAAACCGAAAGGCATCAGCCACGCTATTCGCTGTGAATAAGATTACATATAACATGGTATTTAAGCAAGCGGCAGCTGAGTGTTACTTTAGGCACGGAGTAACCGCTGCCGCAACCGAGTACAAAACAACAAGGCAAAATATCTATCGCAGGCGCAAAAAGTATGACGGAACCATTAGTTCTTTTTGCTGACGTCTCACGCCGTCCTCACAGCCAGCCTCCAGAACTCATCATTAGGAAAAAACACGCATAAAAATATAAATATCACTACACAGCACTAAAGCTCATGCGCCGGCCGATGTTCCATTCACGCGGCGTTTACGTCAAGCTACTATTTTAGCTTATCCATATTATTCCTTTGCTAATTTAGCAGATTTGCTGCTGTCTTCTATGCGAACAATTTCAGACAGAACAACCTGGTGTTCCTGAATCTTTTTGATGCGAATAATCAAGCCGCGCTCATTCAGCTCTATATCATGATCACCGTCGTCCGGTATGCCATTTAGCAGATAGAATATTAATCCGGAAAAGGTATTTACATTCTCAACCTCAAGCTCAATGTCAAGTGCATGTTCCAGATCAGACAGCTCTACGTTTCCAAAGACCCGCCATGTATGGTCATCCAGTTGTTCTATTCGCGGCACTTCCTCATTTTCACCACCGTCATCTTCCCGCAGCTGTCCCACCAGTTCCTCAATCAGATCACTTAACGTGATAATACCCATCATACCGCCGTATTCATCCAAAACCACCGCAAGAAAATTCCGTGATTTTTTCATATTGCGAAACAGCACGTCCGCTTTCATGGTCTTGGGAACAAAGTATGTAGGCTCTACCGCAGCAGCCATTACATTTTGGCGACTGCGGTTTTCAAGGCGGAAATAATCTTTTGCATTAAGCACTCCGATTACCTTATCAGAAGAACCTTCGCAAATCGGATAGCGTGTGAAACGGCTAGCATGAATAGTCTGTGCCCATGTATCATCGGAATCCTCCATCCAAAGAATCGCAACGTCAGTGCGGTGAGTCAATATCTCCCCTGCGGTTAAATCGTCAAACTTAAACACATTTTCAATAAAGCTTTGCTCATCCTTGTCGATGGCACCCTTTTCGCCGCCGGTTTCGACCAGCATACGTATTTCCTCTTCGCTGACCTCTTCATCATCCACATTAGGATCCATGCCGCATAAACGAAGAATTGCATTTGTAGAAACGGATAGCAGCCAGACTACCGGCTTAAACAGAACAGAGATAGCACTAACAATACCGGAAATTGCTAATGCCAATGATTCAGATTTTTTCATGGCGATTCGCTTAGGAACCAGCTCACCGAAAATAAGAGTGAAGTAAGAAAGTATCAGCGTGATTAAAACTACCGCAATCGTATCAAGGGTTGCTCTCGGGATGGAGACGCCAAGACTGATCATCCAATCCACAAGTGGGTCCGAAAAGCCATCTGCGGCAAACGCGCTGCCCAAAAATCCGGACAGCGTGATGGCAATTTGAATGGTGGAAAGAAACTTGGCAGGCTCCCTTGTCAGCTTACACAGACGCTTTGCCCTTTTATTTCCTTGCAGAGCTAACCTTTCAAGTTTTGTTTCGTTAATCGATAGCACCGCCAATTCAGCACTGGCAAAAATCGCGTTCAAGGCAATCAAAACAACCTGAATCAACAACAAAGTCCCAATAGAACTACCCAAAATATATACCTCTTTCTAAAAAGTACTTGAAATCACGCCGGACGTCATACTTCGCCCGCAGATATAATACCGCCGCTTAGTCTAATGTGTTTCAGACATAAGCTGAAGCGGCAACAATCGTCATGAGTATTTTCGGTTACGTATTCTTGATAATTACCTGTTCTATCACATCCGCCGCACGCTCACACAGGTCGCAGCAGTTTTCCAGTCCCTCATACACAGCCTTTGCGCCGAGCAAGGCCTTTCCGTCGGCATCAGAGCTAAATAGAGCATAAATTGCGTCGGTATAGATGAAGTCGGCCTTGATTTCAATGTCATTGACCTTTACAAGAAGCTGACGGAGCTTTTCAGGCTTCTTGAAATTTTTAAGCTCTGCTGCAGCTTCGTAAAGCGCTTTCACACAGAGATTGACGGTGCGGGAAAGCTCAGCCGCTTTTTCTGGGATTTGTGCGATGTGGTACATATATACATCCAGAACCACCTCGTCCAAAGCATCGGTAATATCATCTATGATCTGCACAAGACGGAGAATATCCTCTTGATCGATCGGTGTGATGAACTCAGTAGAAAGCTTTTTCAGAATATCATGATGCATATCGTCCGCCTGATGTTCAATTTCATGAATCTGGGTGCGATAAACACCGACATTGTCGGTATTGAATTTTAACATAATTTCCTTCAACAGATTGGATGCTTCCACACAGTAAGCTGTTTGCTTATGTATCAGTTCAAAATAGTCGTTATTTTTTTTAGCCATCATATTTACTCCTTATGCAAAAATCAGTAAAAAAAGTTTTGCCATTCCAAAGCCCAGCAGTCCACAGCCTGGGAACGTGAATACCCAGGTCAGCACTAGCTCCCTGACTACTCTCCAGTTAACATTGCTGATGCGCCGCGCTGCTCCTACGCCCATTATAGCGGTAGTTTTGGTATGCGTTGTACTGACTGGAATGCCTGTCAGGCTGGACACCAGCAGGCAAACGGTCGCGGAAAAATCTGCCGCAAAGCCCTGATATGGCTTTAGCTTCACCATATCCATACCTACAGATTTAATGATACGGTATCCGCCAATAGAGGTGCCAAGTCCCATTACCGCCGAGCATAGCACCATGAGCCACACGGGCACTACAAAGCTGGACGCTTCCGCATGTCCTCCGGCAAAGGCGGCTCCCAACAATGCAATCGCTATGAACTTCTGACCGTCCTGCGCTCCGTGCATAAAAGCCATGGCTGCACCGCCTGCAACCTGCGCCCCGGAAAAGAATCGCTCTGATTTCAGCCGATTTTTGTTGTGGAAACATAATACCGTCAGTTTAGATGACACAAGTCCAAGCACAAAGCCTAAAATCATTGACAGGAAAATACCATAAATGACTTTGATCCATTCTGCCCAGTTAATACCGGAAAAACTGTTCTGAATGGCAACCGCCGCGCCTGATATACCGGCAATCAAGGCATGGCTTTCACTGGTGGGAATACCAAAATACCATGCCGCCGTTGCCCAAATTACAATAGCAGCCATGGCAGCGCACAAAGCAACCAGGGCAAGGCGAGAATCGTAGCCGAAATCTACCATGTTGTAGATCGTAAAAGCGACAGAGCTGTTAATGGTTGTCATTACAAGAACGCCGAGAAAATTGAAAATTGCCGCCATAATGATAGCCTTTCGCACCTCTATAGCTCTGGTGGAAACACAGGTGGCAATAGCGTTTGGCGCATCCGTCCAGCCATTGACCAGTATAACTCCCAATGTCAGGATAGTGGACACCAGCAGCATTGGATTGCCAATCATTTGACTTATAAATTCGGTTAGACTCATGAATAATCTCCTTGTATGTACCCCTATTAGCCGGCTATACAGCATACGCGGCGATGCTGCTGCGACAATTTGAGTTTATTGCCAAAAACCCGCGTATACACACGGATAATACTTAAAAGTACAGCAGCATAAACCACACGAGCAAGTTTTCTGCCGCTCTTTTTACCTTGAACCAAGCTCGACAACATGTATTGTAACGCATGCTTGGCTAATGTTCAGCAAAAGTACACCTTATTACGACATGGTAATGGAAAATCTCTTATATTTCTTATACCTTTTGTGTTGCAGCCCACTGGTTCATTTCAAGCAAACCGTCCTTACTTCCGACAAGGAACAAAATATCCCCTTTTTGGAAAATATAATTTGGGTGAATTGACTCAAGCACCGTGCCGTTGTTTTCTATGGCAATGATATTGAGTCCGAACTTAGAGCGCAAATTTACAGCAACAACTGTTTTGTCAATAATCTGTTCCGGCGCCTGCATCTTTGATATATTGATCTTCTCACTTAGCTGGATAATGTCAAGCTCACGGGCAGTTTCCAGACGGCTTGCAAGACGTACTGCCATATCCCGCTCCGGGTATACGACCTCCGCGCCTAACTTTTCAAGAATAATGCCATGCTCTGCGCTTGTGGCTTTGGCAATTACCTTTGGGACCCCAAGAGCAACTAAGTTTAATACCGTAAGAATTGAGGTGTCTATCTGCTCACCGATGCAGACTACTGCCACATCGCAGTTTTGAATTCCGGTTTCCTGCAAGGATTTTTTATTCAGGCTCTTCACAACATAGGCGTTTTCAGTAAACTCACGCATCTCGCGAACCTTATCCTCGTTCCAGTCCATTACAATCAATTCCGAACCGGATTCTGCCAGTTCCTCCGCCAAGGCCCTACCAAAGCGACCGATACCGACAATCCCGTACAATGTTTTCTTACCCTGTGCTTTTCCAAACATAATCATGCTCCTTATTAACCAATCGCTATATTACCTTCCGGGAATCTGACAAGTTCGCCGCGGCTAAAATACCATAGCGAGGCGATTGTCAACGGCCCCAGCCTGCCAATATACATAACAAAAATAGACACCAGTTTGCTGCCAACACCAAGTTCGGTGGTAATCCCTGTAGACAGTCCTACAGTACCGAAAGCACTGGTTATTTCAAAAAGTGCGTCCATCAACCTGATTTCCGGCTCCAACAGCATCATGAGCCAGGTGCCGATGATTATTACAACTATTGCAAGCAAAGTAATTACAGAAGCTTTGCGAAACGCATCTCTTGGAACAGCGTAGCGAAACGCCTTTTCAGACTTATTGGTAGCGGCAGACTTGATACCCTGAATCAGCACAAAGAATGAGCTGGTTTTAATTCCGCCGCCGGTAGAACCCGGAGACGCGCCGATAAACATTAACACGATCAATATCAGAAGTCCGGAATCGGAGAATGTTCCAAGCGGATATGTAGAAAAACCAGCAGTTCTGGCGGATACGCTATGGAAAAACGCACCCATCCAAGTAATCTCCTCTGTCAGCTTCAAAAGTACCGTACCAACGAGAATAAGCACAGCACTGACAGTCAAAACCACTTTTGCATGCATAGAATATTTTTTCCAACGCAGCTTGTATATCCGCATTTCCTGAATGACCAAAAAGCCGATGCCCCCAAAGAAAATCAGGCCGCAGGTGATGATATTCAACGCCACGTTGTCACGATATGGGATCAGATTTTGCAGGTTCCCTAAAATATCAAATCCCGAATTGTTAAATGCCGCTACCGAGTGGAACAGGCTTATTCCCAAAGCCTTCAGCAAAGGATAATCCTGCACAAAAACCAGAAAACTCAGTACTGCGCCAATCAGTTCGATAATCAGAGTCGTCAATAAAACACTTTTTACAAAGCGTATTGCCCCTCGGACAGAATTAAGATTAGACCCCTCACGAATTAAATTTAGCCCTTTTAAATTTACGCGTTTTCCCATAGCCATAATTATACCGGCGCCCACGGACGTAACGCCTAAGCCGCCCACCTGGATCAGCGCAGCTAAGAAGAACTGTCCCAAAGGGGTAAACGTATCCCCTGCATCCACAGCTATCAAGCCAGTGACGCAAACCGCGCTTGTTGAGGTATATAATGAGTCTATGTAGCTAAGCTTTTTGCCATCTTGTACGCTGCATGGCAGGATCAACAGGACAGAGCCAAGCAATATCACAAATGCAAAGCCCAACGCAATGAGTCTCGCCGGGGATTGTTTGCGAAATAATTCTTTCATTCCTCATTCACCCCGTTCATTCGATAACCAACCCCCAATTCGTTGGTAATATACCATTGTTCTCCCGGCTTTACCCCGAATTTCTTGCGGATATTTGCCATATTTACCTGCAGCTTTTTGACGCTTCCCTCGTCTGGGTATCCCCATATGCCCTTGATAATAGCCGCATATGTCATCATTTTTCCGCAATTCTCGGACAGCAGCGCTATGATGTTGTACTCCGTCTGAGACAATTTGATCTCACGACCCGCAATAAAAACCTGTCTCGCGTCGTAAACAATACTTAACTCCTGCAAGCGAAACACGCCGCCCGGAAATTTGCCGCTGTTACTGCGGTGCTGGTAGTTTCGCAGCGTCATGCGGATGCGAGCAAGCAATTCAGCCGAGCTAAAGGGCTTTGTCACATAATCGTTAGCTCCCGCATCTAAGGCGCTAACCTTGTCCACATCATCAGTTCGAGCAGACAGCACAATAATCGGCGTCAAAGAATCATGCCGGACAAAGCTCAAAAAATTCATCCCATCCATATCCGGAAGCCCAAGGTCCAATATCACCACATCAGGCTGATGAGACTGGTACAGAGTCTTTCCCATACCACAGCCATCAGCGCATATCACCTGATAATCCGCCGTTTCCAACATGGGTATCATAATATTGCGAATATTACTATCATCTTCAATAAGCAGAATTTTATATTTATTATTCATCATCGGTATTGTCCTCCTTTTCCAGAGTAAATCGGAATAATGCTCCGCCGGTTTTGCGATTTTCTGCTGTTATCCTGCCTCCATGCGCCTTGATAATAGTGGCACACACTGATAGACCAATCCCCGCAAAGCGCTTCTTTCCCTGACCGGTATCCTTTTGCCATTCATAGCAGCCTGTAAAAATGTGTTTTAGCTTCCCTTCTTCAATTCCGCAGCCATTGTCCGCCACTTCAAAAATTGCCTGATTGCCTACTGTGTACACTCGCAGAGATAGCTCCGTCATTCCCTTTGCATGGAACACGGCGTTTTCCAGCAAATTGCGAATAACCTGTTCAATGAGGATAGTATCCATTTTAATAACTACAATCTCATCCGGAATAGACAGAATGATTTTTTGCGCAGGGTGCTGAGCGGAAAACTTGGTAACAACCGAGTCAATCAGTTCATCCAATATGGTTGGAACTTTATTGATCTTCATGGTACTGTTATCTATACGAGTGACAGACAGCAGGTTTTCCACCATCCTCACCAGCCATTGAGTATCCTCCTGAATACTTCCCAGCATTTGATCGCGCTGTTCCTCGGTCAAAGCTGACTTGTTCTCTTTCAGCATTGTACTGGCGCTGTAGATGGTCGTCAACGGCGTACGTAAATCATGTGATACTGCCCTCAGGAGATTCGCCCGCATACGCTCGCGTTCACTTTCCGCTTTTGTCGCCTCATGCTGCTTGATCTTCGTAACCAACAGTCCGGTAATGATGGCAACTGTCACCATGATGACTGCAGATATTAAATTGACGGGACTAATAAAATCAAATGCAAAGTACGGATATGTAAAGATAAAATTGATAGCAAACATTCCAATTACAGAAGCTGCCACGCCGTAGAAACATCCGTCTGTTAAAAGCGATATTAAAAATACTGCAAAAACAAATATCGTAGCAGTATGCTCGGGCACATCCCATTTTTGAAATTGCGCGCTTAGTGCAGTCGCAGTTCCTAAAAGCAAAAGCGAAATCATTATATCTTTTAAGACTTTTTTCGTTTTCATAACTGTACCTCTCAGCTTAATAAGCACATTATAGCAAAGATTCGACTAAAGAATAGTAAAGATTAAAAAAGGAGAACGGAAAATCCGTCCTCTTTATTATAGCATATCTTTGGTAAACTAAATTCACCTATAGCAGCGCCATTCCAAAATACTATAGATGAATCAGATAAATTTTAAAGACGGTGGCATTCTTATTACGTTAAAATTTTCCTGCAGTCTGTATAGGCTGCTGGGATAACTTAAGCATTTATTGTTTTCGTCGTAACACACTTCATCAGAAAACGAAAGATAATAGCACCCTGACCCGGGCTGCATTATTTCATCCGCCACAAAGTAAAGTTCTCTTCGCTCAGATTCAGGCAGGATAAGATCGACACGTTTCACGTTCAGACCTGATAACAGACCGACCTGTGCCTTGATGCAGCGGCCCGTATCACTATCAACTGTTAATTCAAAGCGCCAATTTCCCGATAACGAAACGACATACTCCTTATAATCCGTCCAGAAATCATTGTATAGAAGTGATGGATCAAATGATTATATACAATATCCTCTAATTCTTCCGGGTGCCATCTTTTTGCAACTCTTGGCAGAGAGTAAGCAAGAGAATGCAATTCTCTTATAGACCTTGAAAATTCGACCATGTCGTACATCAGGCTCTTGGTTTTCATACTTCCGAAAGCTGTGTCGTACATTGAAAAAAAGAATTTTTATTTAAATCCCGTTCAATACAATCTATGAGAAAATTTGTATAAACCACGCTCATATAACGTCTCTCCTTTTTCATATTCAGTTCAAAAATGAGTACCATGGCATGGAAATTATACCATGTTTTTATATCATCGTAAAGTCTTTTTAATAGTTTATTTAAAAATAAATCAACAAAATCCGCCCTGCCGTGAATGGCAAGGCGGAAGCTCTGAAGCATTTTTTACTTCCTGTCAAGCACCTTTTTAAGGTACATGCCGGTAAACGAGTTCGGGTTGGCGGCAACCTCCTCAGGAGTTCCGGTAGCGACCACAGTTCCTCCTCTGACGCCGCCCTCGGGTCCTAAGTCGATGATATGGTCTGCGCACTTAATCACATCAAGATTATGCTCTATTACCAAGACCGTATTTCCGTTCTCGCAGAGCATCTCAAGCATCTGTATGAGCCTGTTTACATCATCGGCGTGAAGTCCGGTCGTCGGCTCGTCGAGGACATATATTGTCCTGCCGGTAGCGCGCTTTGAAAGCTCTGTCGCAAGCTTTACTCTCTGCGCCTCGCCTCCGGAAAGCGTCGTAGACGGCTGTCCGAGCTTGAGATATCCAAGACCTACATCCTTAAGGGTCTTGATTTTGCGGTATATCTTAGGCATATTCGAGAAGAAATCGCACGCCTCCTCGATGGTCATGTCCAGTACATCCGCAATGTTTTTATCCTTGTACCTTACCTCGAGAGTCTCACGGTTATACCTTGCGCCGTGGCAAACCTCGCAGGGAACATACACATCAGGCAAAAAATGCATCTCGATCTTGATTATACCGTCACCCTCGCAAGCCTCGCAGCGTCCTCCCCTCATATTGAAGGAGAACCTGCCCTGGTTATATCCTCGCTTCTTCGCGTCAGGCGTCATAGCGAAAAGCTCCCTGATATCGTTAAAGACTCCCGTATAGGTGGCGGGGTTTGAGCGCGGCGTTCTTCCTATCGGGGACTGATCGATATTTATTACCTTGTCGAGATTTTCATAGCCGGTCATTTTTTTGAACTGCCCCGGAACTATTCTCGCACGGTTCAGCCTTGAGGCAAGCTCCTTGTAGATTATCTCATTTACCAGTGAGCTCTTGCCGCTTCCCGAAACTCCTGTGACACAGGTAAATGTTCCGAGTGGAATTTTTACATCTATTCCCTTGAGATTGTTCTCCCTTGCTCCTGTAACAGTCAAAAAGCTGCCGTTGCCGGGTCTGCGAGTCTTGGGGATCTCTATTTTCTTTCTTCCGCTGAGGTAAGCGCCGGTAATCGACCTTGGACACGCCATGATATCCTCCACGCTTCCGGCACAGACTATCTCTCCGCCGTGAACGCCCGCTCCAGGTCCCACATCTACAATATAATCGGCTGCGAACATTGTGTCCTCATCGTGCTCTACCACTATCAGCGTATTTCCAAGGTCCCGAAGCCCCTTGAGTGAGGCTATGAGCTTATCGTTGTCACGCTGGTGCAGACCGATGCTCGGCTCATCAAGAATATACAGCACGCCCATGAGCGAAGAGCCTATCTGCGTTGCAAGCCTTATGCGCTGGCTCTCTCCGCCGGAAAGCGTGGAGCTTGAGCGTGAAAGCGTGAGATAGTCAAGACCTACATTTATCAAAAAGCCGAGTCTTGACTTTATCTCCTTGAGTATCTGGGCGGCTATAAGCTGCTCCCTCTCGGTGAGCTGAAGCTTGTTTACAAATTCATATGCCTCGCTTATCGACATATCGGTGAATCTCGAGATATTGAGACCGCCGACCGTTACTCCGAGCACCTCCTTTTTGAGCCTGTCTCCGTGGCAGGTATGGCACTTGACCTCGCTCATATATTCCTCTATCTTGGACTTTACCGCGTCGCTGTCAGAGGAACGGTACCTGCGCTCAAGATTGTTTATCACTCCCTCGAAAGGAGTTATCCAATATCCGCCCCCAAACTCGTCGGGACGCTTAAACTCTAGCTTCTGACCCTGCGTGCCGTGCAGGAATATGTCCAGAGCGTCGCGTGGAAGATCCTTTATCGGAGTGTCAAGAGAAATACCACACTTCTTGGAAAGAGCGTTGTAGTAAATCATGGTGAAAGAGCCATCGTCCAGAGTATTCCAGCCGTCCGCCCTTATTCCGCCCTGCCTTATCGACAGCTCGGGATTAGGTATCACCTTTTTCTCATCCACCTGCAAAAATACTCCCAAGCCCGTGCAGTCAGGACATGCTCCGTATGGATTATTGAATGAAAACATTCTCGGAGACAGCTCTTCTATTGATATCCCATGCTCAGGGCAGGCGTAATTCTGGGAAAAAAGAAGCTCCTCGCCGCCTGTTACATCTACTCCCACAAGTCCTCCGGACAGGGACAGTACAGTCTCTATGCTGTCGGTAAGCCTCGACCTTATCTCAGGCTTTATCACAAGCCTGTCCACAATTATCTCTATAGTATGCTTCTTGTTCTTATCAAGCGTGATCTTCTCGGACAAGTCGTATACTATTCCGTCCACCCTGACTCTTACATAGCCGGACTTTCTCGCCTGCTCGAATTCCTTGGCGTACTCTCCCTTTCTGCCTCTGACAATAGGCGCAAGAAGCTGGATTTTTGTACCCTCGGGAAGCTCCATTATTCTGTCTACTATCTGGTCGACAGACTGACGCTTTATCTCTCTGCCGCAAACAGGGCAATGCGGTATTCCTATCCTCGCGTACAGAAGTCTGAGATAGTCGAATATCTCGGTTACAGTTCCGACTGTCGAGCGCGGATTGTTCGATGTTGTCTTCTGGTCTATGGAAATAGCGGGAGATAATCCGTCTATGCTATCGACGTCCGGCTTGTCCATCTGACCCAAGAACATCCTTGCGTATGAGGAAAGGCTCTCTATATACCTTCTCTGACCGTCGGCAAAAATAGTGTCAAACGCCAAAGAGGATTTTCCGGAACCGGACAGTCCCGTAAAAACTATAAGCTTATCGCGAGGGAGCGTAAGACTGACATTTTTCAGATTATGCTCCCTTGCGCCCTTAATAACTATTTCATTGTTCATTCCTAACTCAACTGTCCTTTCTGAGGCTTGCTATTTTATCCCTGAGGTACGCCGCCTGCTCGAAGTTTAGCTGCCTTGCAGCCTCTTTCATCTGCTTGGTCATCTTCTCTATAAGTTCAAGCTTCTCACGCTTAGTGTACTGCCTGGCGGGCTTTCTGGCATCCTTATCCTTGTCTGAGGATATCTCTATTACGTCCCTCACGCCCTTTATTATCGTCTTTGGAGTTATGCCGTGGTCGGCGTTATACCTCATCTGTATCTCTCGCCTGCGCTCTGTTTCGGTAATGGCGCGCTCCATCGAGCCGGTTACGCTGTCCGCATACATTATGACCTTTCCGTTTGCGTTCCTGGCGGCTCTTCCGATAGTCTGGATAAGAGAGCTCTCGCTTCTGAGGAAGCCCTCCTTATCTGCGTCGAGAATTGCGACCAGAGACACCTCCGGTATGTCAAGTCCCTCTCTCAAAAGGTTTATTCCCACCAAAACGTCAAATTCACCGAGCCGCAGGTCTCTGATTATCTCCATTCTCTCCATTGTATCTATCGAGTGGTGCATATACCTCACCCTTATTCCGAGACCCTGAAGATATGACGTGAGATCCTCTGCCATCTTGACTGTCAAAGTGGTGACAAGCACTCTTTCTTTTTTCTCGGTTCGAGAGTTTATCTCCATGACAAGGTCGTCTATCTGACCCTGAGTAGGCTTGACCTCTATCAGAGGGTCAAGAAGTCCGGTCGGCCTTATTATCTGCTCTACTATCGCCTCCGACTCCTTTTTCTCGAAATCACCGGGCGTAGCGGAGACAAATACCGCCTGATTCACCCTCGAGTAAAACTCATCGAAGGTAAGAGGCCGGTTATCAAGGGCTGACGGAAGCCTGAAGCCGTAATCAACAAGTATTTGCTTTCTCGCCCTGTCCCCCGCGTACATTCCCCTGACCTGCGGCAGGGCAACATGCGACTCGTCCACTATCAACAAAAAGTCGTCCGGGAAGAAGTCAAGCAAAGTAAACGGCACAGCGCCCGGCTCGCGCCTTGCCAGCACCCTTGAGTAGTTCTCAACTCCGCTGCAAAAGCCTACCTCCTGGAGCATTTCCATGTCGTAATTGACGCGCTGCTCGATTCTCTGAGCTTCTATAAGCTTATCATTTGCCTTGAAATACTCCACCCTTTCCCGCATTTCCTGCTCTATATCCTCTATGGCGGCATGAAGCCTGTCCTTTCCCGTGATATAGTGAGAGGCGGGGAAAATTGCCGCGTGCACGAGCGAGCGGATGACCTCACCTGTAACTACATTTATCTCGGTTATTCTATCTATTTCATCTCCGAAAAATTCTATTCTTATCGCCGTCTCATTGTGGCTCGCCGGGAACACCTCCACGACGTCCCCCCTGACTCTGAACCTGTCTCTTTGAAAATCTATGTCGTTTCTCTCATACTGTATGGACACGAGCTCGCTTACAAGCTCGTCCCTAGACTTTTCCATGCCCTTGCGCACCGACACTATCATGCTGCGGTACTCCTCCGGGTCTCCGAGAGAATATATACACGAAACGCTAGCCACAATGACCACATCCCGCCTCTCGCTGAGCGCGGCGGTCGCCGAATGCCTTAAACGGTCTATTTCCTCGTTTACGGAGGAATCCTTTTCTATATAGACGTCGGTTGAGGGGATGTATGCCTCCGGCTGGTAGTAGTCGTAATAGGAAACAAAAAATTCCACCGCGCTGTCAGGAAAAAACTCTCGCAGCTCCGAGCATATCTGGGCGGCAAGCGTTTTATTCGGCTCAAGGACTAACGTAGGACGGTTTACCTTCTCTATCACGTTTGCCATGGTAAAGGTCTTGCCTGAACCGGTCACGCCCATCAGCGTCTGCCTCTTAAGCCCATTTTTTATGCCTTGCACAAGCCTTTCGATAGCCTGAGGCTGGTCGCCCGTCGGCTTGAACTTACTTTTCAGCTCGAATTGATTCATAGGACCTCCGCAAATTCATGGTATTTCGACCAACGAACAAATGTTTTTATCCAATGATAGCACCCCGCGCGCCGGTCGTCAACAGGATTCTAAGCAAAAATAAAAAAGCGCAGAAGCAATTAACGCCCGTCAAATGCTTCTGCACAGTCTCTGCATTATTATCAGCGTATAGACTTGAGCGCCTGGGCAAGCTGATCCGGGCAGGATGTGCTCTTGGCGCCGCACTTTATGCCCTCCAGCCTGGATATGGCCTCATCAACCTTCATGCCCTTTACAAGGCGGGATATTCCCTGAAGATTGCCGTTGCAGCCTCCTACAAATGAAACATCCTCTATTACTCCGTTGTCTACGCTGATATTTATCAGTCTTGAGCATGTGCCCTTAGTTGTGTAAGTGTAGTTCATTTTGTTTTCTCCTTTTTATTGTACTTTATTATGCGTTTTATTTTTCAAAATACTTTCTGACGAACCATATATCGCTTGGATCAAGCCTGAACTGCCTGCCGTCAAGGTAGGATAAAGACCCAAGCTCGTCTTTTCCCGAAAACCTGAGGCTGTACGCGCACAGCGCCTGAGTTTTTACTCCGTAGCGCCGGTTATCCTCGTTTCTGCCGTACTTTCCGTCCCCAAGAAGAGGGCATCCGATATGAGCCATATGCGCCCTTATCTGGTGAGTGCGCCCGGTTACAAGCTCAATTTCGCATAGGCACAGCCCTTTAGACTCTGCAATCACCCTGTAGCCTGTGATGATGTTCTTTGAGCCGGCAACCTCCCTGTCATATACATATACCCTGTTTTCCGCCTCGTTTTTGACTAAATACGCCTTTATCACAGCTTCCTTTGGCTTAGGCTCAGAAAGCGTCACGCAAAGATATCTTTTCTCTATGAGCCTCTGCTTGACCGCGTAGTTAAGTATTCTTAGGCTCTCGGCATTCTTGGCGCAGATTACTATTCCCTGCGTGTTCCTGTCAAGCCGGTTGCACAGAGACGGCGCAAAGCTCGACTCACTCATGGGGTCATACTCACCTTTTTGATACAGGTATTTCTTTATCCTGTTTATCAGGGTATCAACGGTGTTTTCATCGTCCTCGTGGACGACCAGTCCGCAGGGCTTATTTACAAGAAGCAGGTTCTCGTCCTCATAAACTATATTGACGCTCGGGCTGACCGACATAAAGTCATCGTCTGAGCGCTCAGAGAAGAACTCGTCGTTGACATACAGCTCGACAGTATCTCCCTCGCTCAGCCTGTCTGATATCTCGCATCTCTTTCCGTTCAGCTTTATCCTTTTGAGCCGTATATACTTATACATCAGGCTTTTGGGAAGCTTCGGAACCGCCTTTGTTATGAACTTATCCAGCCGCTGACCGGCATCGTTTTTTCCTATTACAAAGCTTCTCATGCCAAGGCTCCGTTCAAGCTTTTGAGATTTTCATCACTAAGCTGTGAGGCACAACCTTGGCGATAACTCTGTAAAGCTTATAGAAAAACTTATTTGTATATACGCATCTGCCCTTTCTGGCAGCTATCAATGTCTTTTTCGCTACTATCGCCGGATCGCAGTAAGGCAGGGTGTCAAATGTGCTCGACGAGCCCGGCGTGATAAGCGCAACTTCAAGAAACTCCGTTTTCATCGGACCAGGGCAAACGCAAGTGCAGCCTATGCCCAAGGGCTTAAGCTCCTCTCTGAGAGATTTGGTGAAGCTAAGAACATACGCCTTTGTGGCAGAATACACCGTCAGCCTTGGGTTGGGGGCAAACGACGCTATCGAGCAGGTATTGACTATACACGCTCCCCTCGACATATGCTTGAGGCAGACGCATGTCATTGCGGTCAATCCACGACAGTTTAAGTCAACCATAGACATCTGGGAATGAAGCTCAGAGTCAACGAGATTTCCGAGCTTTCCAAAGCCGGCGTTATTTATAAGCAGCCTGACTTCAGCGCTTTTCTCGTTGAGCAGCCTCTCAAGCTCCTGATAGGACTCCTCTGAGGATAAATCCATCGGCAAAGGCACGCATTTGGGGTGACTATACATGGAGGAAAGCTTTTCAAGCCTATCCATTCTTCTTGCAATGAGCCAGATCTCGTCCAGCTCGGGAAACTGCTTGACGGTCTCCATCAAAAACTCAACCCCGAGTCCGCTCGACGCTCCGGTAATAACCGCAATCCTCATCTTAACTCATCCCCCGATTCTCAAATGACCACTACCATTATAATGCTTTGCCCCGATTTGTCAATCAACCTGTAGTCCGAAATTGTAATATAATATTAACTATTCGTCGCTTGAAAAGGATACTCTGTCATGATATAATGACAGGGAACCATATATTTCGTGTTAGTTTAATCTTAAAAGGAGTGCTTTTTTAAAATGCAGGCAAAAAACGCCCGTACCAGAATTATCTGCGCGCTTATCGCAGCTGCGCTTTCAATATCCTGTCTGAGTTCCTGCTCGCAAATCAATATTTCTGACGATTCACAGGTAACTACACCCCCGTCAGGCTCCGGCACGCAGCCGTCCACTGCTGCGCTTACTGACGCCACGGACAATGTCCCTGCCTTTACAGTGACGCACGCGGATGAAACGAAGCCGTCGACCGCTTCGCCGGATACCGATCCCGAGCCGGAATCAACCGCCGTTCCGGGCACGGACGGCGGAGTAAACACAAATCCTCCTGTAAGCTCGCATCCCATTTCCGAATCGACATATGAGACAAACGAAAACGGCGAGATCATAGACGACTATACCTCCGATCTCGTATTTGATACCGAGGACCCGGACGAGCTATACAGCATGTTCGGACTGTCCCGTTCCGAAAGACAGCAGTTCTACAACGAGATATCCTCCAAATACGAGCTTCCGATAATCCATATTTCCACTGAGAACGAGCAGGAAGTGCTGTCCAAGGAAAACTACGTCAACTGTTTAGTCGAGATATTCAACTGTGAAGACGAATATGTCATGGACGCGACATCAGCCGGCATAAGGGTAAGAGGAAACGCCAGCGCGTTCTATGGCGATGAGGATCAGATAAGGGAAAACGGCGCTCCGTACCGTATAAAGTTTACCAAAAAGCAGTCTGTGCTCGGTCTGAACGACAGCGCTAAGTGCAAGTCTTGGGTACTCCTTAGAACCTACGAAGCCGGTGTGCGCGACCACCTCGCCTTTAAGCTTGCAAAAGCGATAAATAACGGGGATTACTTTTCCTCTGATTCCCGCTTCGTGGAGCTGTATCTGAACGAAAAATTCATGGGACTGTATCTTCTTTGCGAGCAGAGCCAGGAAAACCCGAACAGGGTCGCCATCAACGAATGCGACGAGGGCTACACGGGCACCGACATAGGCTATCTCGTCGAGCTGGACAACTACTCCTACGATGAGGAGTGGAGGTTCATGCTCAACTACAACAAGGAAAGCATAACCGACGTGTACGGCACCACTCGAACCCCAATAAGCTATTATTACACCGTCAAAAACGATATATATTCAGACGAGCAGCTCAAATTTATAGAAAGATATTTCGAGGTGGCATACGAAATACCGATGCGTGCTATAAAGTACGGGGAGTTTTACCGTCTGAACGATGATATGACGCTGACGCTTGCTCAGGACGAATTTGAAAGCGCCTACGACTGCGTAAGCCAGGTGCTCAACATAGATTCCTTCGTGGATATGTATTTGACGCATGAAATCACGAATAACCAGGATGTCGGAGGCGGAAGCTTCTACTTTGCGGTCGATTTCGGCAGCATTTCACTATACAAGACCCTGACGTGCGTATGCCCGTGGGACTTCAGCTGGTCGTATGCTGACTATAGCTCAGACTCAGACGGAGGCCTGTACGCCGCGAAGTTCAAGGACAGCTATTTTGTCGAAAACTACGGCGACCGTTCTAACCCATGGCTGATACTTCTCTACTCCGCAGATTGGTTCCAGCAGCTTGTAAAGGAAAAATGGACGGAGCGTTACCCCTATATAATTGAGGCTCTTGAAGACGTCAGAAACACCGTAGACACCTATTCGGCCGACTTCAACCTCAGCGAGAGCAGGCGCACGGGTCGCGCCAAGGCTATCATCAACTGGGTTTCTGACAGGTGTGAATACTTAAACGAGCTCTGGGGATAGGAAATAATTGAATATAATTTGACTTGTACAAGAGCGCCGCTCGGAGAAAAATCCGGACTGCGCTTTTTGTATTGCCATGGCGCACAATTTATGCTAAAATGATCGGGTGAAAATAATACGCGAGGAGATATGACCATGCTTTGCGCTCTGGACAATATCTATAAATACTACAACGGCAGTCCTATTCTTGAGGACATATGCCTTGTTATAAACGAGGGCGAAAGGGTCGGGCTGGTCGGCGCCAACGGATGCGGAAAGACTACCCTTCTCTCGATAATAACACAAAAGGCAGGATATGACACCTCGCCTGACGGAAAAGGCAGCCTCAGCTTCGGAAGCGGAGTTAGAATCGGTTATCTCGAGCAGGGCGTAGGTTTATCCGCAGAATGCTCGATAGCGGAAGAAATGAGAAAGCCTTTCGCGGCGCTTGACAGCGAATTTGAAAGGATAACCCAGCTTCAGTCACAGCTTTCTTCCCTTTCGGGCAATGAGCTCGAGGAGGCGGAATCGGAATACTCTAAGCTTTTGTCACACTATGAAAACAACGATGGATATATCATAGATGTAAAAATCAAGACCATCTTAAACGGAATGGGCTTTCGCGGATTTGACCTTGAGCGCTCCGTAAACTCTCTCTCCGGAGGCGAAAGAACAAGGCTCGCTTTAGCTAAGCTCCTTCTTGAGGAGCCGTCCTTGCTTATCCTCGACGAGCCCACCAATCATCTCGACCTTGAGACAATGCAATGGCTTGAGGATTATCTTCTGGAATACAAGGGAGCAATTCTTACCGTTTCCCACAACCGATACTTCCTTGACAAGGTATGCAAAAGGATATGCGAGATAGAAAACAGGCAGCTTAAATCCTACACCGGCAACTATTCGGCTTTTCTCAAGCTAAAAAAAGCCGAGGTGGAGCGGCAGCAAAAGCTGTACGAAGCGGAGCAAGCCAAGATAAAGGAGCTTCAGTACTTTATAGACAAAAACCGCGCGAGCGCCACGAGCGCAAAGGCGGCAAAGTCAAAGCAGCATATGCTTGACAGGATAGAAGAAAACGCGCAGCAAAAGCCTGTAACATACCATAAAGCCGCAAAAATACGCCTTGAATACGACATCGAACCGCCAAAAGAGGTATTTGAGGCTGACGGCATTGACATCTCGGTAGACAACGGAAAGCGAGTGCTGCTTGACAGCTTTTCGCTGAATGTGCGCAGAGGCGACAGAGTCGGAATCATAGGCTCAAACGGAGCGGGAAAATCTACCATTCTTAAAACCATTCAGGGCATCAATCCTCACTCCAAAGGAAAAATCAACTGGGCTCAGAATGTGAGAATAGCCTATTTTGATCAGAAAAACGAGCAGCTTGATATAAACAGCACCGTGATTGAAGAGGTTCACAGAAGATACCCGCGTATGACCGATTTACAGGTCAGAAGCCTGCTTGGAAGCGTATTGCTTTCCGGCGAAAGCGTGTTTAAGCGCGTCGGAGTGATAAGCGGAGGAGAAAAAACGAAGCTGAGCTTCGCACTGATGATGCTCAGGCGTGGCAACGTCCTGATACTTGACGAGCCGACCAACCACCTCGACATTCCTACCAAGGAGGTTCTGGAGGACGCTCTCTCTGAGTATACCGGCACTATCATCTTTGTATCGCATGACAGATACCTGCTCAACAAGATAGCCACTAGGATAGTAGAAATTTCCGACGGAGCTGCTAAAGAGTACAAGGGCAACTACGACGACTATCTTGTGCAAAAGCAGCTTGAGACGGAGGAAGCTCTGAAATCAGCCGTTACCGAGCCTCAGCCTAAAGAAAAAAAGCTGTACCGTAACAAAAGCCAGAGGGCTCAGGATGTAAAAAGAAAGCAGGAGATAAAAGCGCTCGAGGATAAAATAGCCTCGCTTGAAAATGAGATAAGTGAGCTTGAAAGCCTTATCTGTAGCCCTGAGACTGCTTCCGATTATGTGAAAATGTCGCAGGCGTGCACCGCTCTGGAAAGCAAAAAATCCGAGCTCAACGACAGCATGGATCTTTGGCTCGAAATGCAGGAATAAATACAGCTTCAACCATTTTTACGTTTTTCATATAATCTCATATCAAAAAACTTTTTATAAAATTTTTCGCTTAATAAAAAAGTAATTGACATACACAAATGCACATGATATTATAGCTATAGGATGTATTTATATATAAATTGAACAATTTAATTTGATATAATTTATATCTATTAAAAAATTCATTATACGGAGGCGACTGATATATGCAGGAATTTTATTTTGCACTTTTAGGAGACGAAGTTAAGCTCCCGGTATATTTGACAGGAGTCGGTTCTACCGACCCCGAGTGGCACTGTATCCGACCCTCCGGTCATGTTTACCATCAGGTTACCTACACAGCGAGCGGAGAAGGTACACTGACCGTAGACGGCGAGGTATACAGGATCGCTAAGGGATCAGGCTTCTTCCTGCCGGCATTTTATCCGCATGAGTACCACGCCAAGGACGGGAGCAACTGGGAGACTCATTGGGTAACCTTCTCGGGCTCATGCATCAGCGAGATAATGGAGAAGCTTGACTTCTCAAAACCTGTGGTGTTCAGAGTGGGCGAAATAAGCACACTTGAAAAGCTTTGGGAGAAGATGCTTAAGACAATCCATTCTCAGAGCATCTATTCAGGCTACGCAAACTCGGCGTATCTGTATTCATTCCTCGTTGAACTCAACAAGCTCATATCCTGTCCGGCTTCTTCGAGGGAGAATCACCGCACCGAGCAGCTTAAGACTATCATAGATTACATCGATAAGAACTATTCCGATGAAATATCTTTGACCCAGCTTGCGAAAATAGTAGGTCTTTCGCCGCAGTACATTTGCCGCATATTCAAAGAATGCATGAACATGCGTCCCTTTGAGCATCTGACTAAAAAGAGAATCTTTGAGGCAAAGAAGCTCCTTTTGGACACCGACTGCTCGATTAACGAGATATCAAAGCGAGTCGGCTACAACGATTGCAGCTACTTCTGCGCGGTGTTCAAAAAGCAGGAGAATGTCTCCCCTGCCGAGTACAGGATGATTTACGCTGAAAGAAGCGCAAGAAGAATGGAAAAGGAAGCAAAGCGTCTTGCGTCAGAGATGAGAAAGCTCAACAGAGAAAGAAAAGAACATGAGCCAGAGGAAGAAGTGATTAGTCCGGAAGAAGAGCAGGCGTAATGCCGTCTTTGATCCGTCTTAAAAGCCTGATATGGTTTAACTAAAAGCAAAGCCGGTCTTTCCGCAAACTGGAAAGACCGGTTTTTTTTGCGCGACAATATTGAGCTGAACCAAAGCGGTATGAGCGGATACTGCCGTCAGTTGTTGAAGTGTCCGTCCCAGACGGTCATATCCGAGATGTATTCCTGCCTTACCGCCGGAACATAATACGCGCCGTAAAGCTTCTTGCCGTCCTTCGCGCCCTCGGGTATCTCGACATAGAACCTGTAATACGGAATATAGTACTCCTCAAGGTCGGTTACACGATAGATAAGCTCTACCCTGCCCACATACTCCGTTCCGGGAAAATCGTACCGAGCAACCGAGGTGATATATTTTCCCTCACCCAGAAGCTCGAGCGCCTCGTCGGACGAGATTATCGGGTAGTCACCCAATTTTCCGCGGTAATCAAAGTTATTAAGCCTTATGATGTAAAGATCGCTTTCGGGGGTGATTGAGTTATCATATAAGACAATATAATTGAAGTTGTAATTTAGCACCGACTCTATCTCGGTCTCGCCCGCGTCAAAGCAGGCAATACCGCCGGAGTATCCGGCGCTTCCGCCCTTTGTATCGACAAGCGGATCTTCAATGCCCATAAGCTCAAACAGCCCGGAATACTTTTCGGCGAGGTACAGTACCGCTTCGGTATTCTCTTCATCGGTAGCGCTTGTGCCGAAATTATATCCGTCAGGCAGAACAAAGGGCTTTGTAAAATCGATGTCGATATTCAGGCGCTGGTCGACCGAAATTCTGTATTCCTCGGTCTCTATATAAAGCATCGTCGGGTAAAAGTACTCGTCCGGGGGAACTTCTCCTGAAACTTTTTCATACATCGCCCTAATCTCAAGTGTCTGCTCCTCGCTGTAACCGTTGTCGGAAACAGTGACGTTATCGGTGTCTATTCCGAGAGCCTGTGCCGTCCGAAGAAGCATATTTTCCATCTCTTCGTAATCCGCTCCGACAGGCAGGTGCCACTCTCCCTCATACACTATCGGATTATTGTACACCGGCAGGGTGTCAAGCTCAAATTCCGGTGTCCACGGGTTGCCGTTATACAGCTCCGAGATGTCCTCGACGTCATGCCCTTCAAATCCCATTCCAACTTCAAGCTCCGGTGTGATAAGCGGCAGGTCTGGAAGCTCCTCCGGCTCGTCCTCCTCATCGGAAGAGGTTGTCACCTCGGGCTCATCATTTTCGTCGGTAGCTGTAGTTATCTCCGGCTCTTCCTCATCGGATGTGACCGTTACCGAGGTCGCGTAAGGAAGCTCATCGTTATCCGATTCAAACATCGACGGCAATACCTTCAAGCCCACAGCCAGCGCTAAAACCGCGCACGCGGCGGCAACCGAAGCCCACGCCAATGGTCTGTGCCTTTTGCTTCCGGCTTTGTCTCTGACCTGAGCGGTCTCCTCGATTATCTCATCGTCAAGCTGACCGATGGCGTCGCTAAGTCTTTCCTTTTTCATATAAGCCCTTCCTTCTCCAAATGTAACTTAAGTCCCGTCCTTACCCTATACAGTATGCTTTTAATCTTTGATTCGCTGAATCCGTAGTACCTCGTAATATCCCTGAGCGAGTCACAGAAATAATACCTGCCGACAAAAATTACCCTTTGTTCCTCCGGAATCGACCTCAAGTATTCCTCCAGCGCTCCGGTAAGTTCGCTCAGTTCAACCTGAGCCTCCACCGATTCCTCTCCCGAGACGCACTCGCTTAGCTCGTCAAGGGAGTCGATGTACTGAGTGCCGCCCCTTTTGTCCCGGTTTTTTGTGCGGTAGATGTCAATGGAAAATTGCCTTGTCAGCCTGCCAAGGTATACAGAGAGCACGCTCGGCTTGCTCGGCGGCATGGAGTTCCAAGCTTTGAGATATGTCTCGTTTACGCTTTCCTCTGCGTCCCTAAAGTCATATAGGATGTTGTTGGCTATTTTGCGAAGATACTTTCCATACTTTATCTCGCTCTGCGTGACTGCGTTTTCATCCCTTTGCCAGTACATATTGACTATCAATTCATCCTGCATATTTTTCTCTGCCCCTTTTCATATTGAATATTACTGAACACAGCACAGCTCACATTGTGCTTTCACTCTATATTCCGACAAATATTTAAAGAGGTTTCGCCGTGAAATAAATTTATTTCGACACATGCGACACATGCGATGCCTGCGACTGCCGCTTGAGCATCTTTGACCAGTATACAAAGCCGTAGCCGTCGTTTACAAGGAACATCGTGAAGCAGATCACCATCGGGAGGTACTTAATGTCCTCGATTGAAGCGAGAACCCAAAGAACTATAAGAACAACGTCGTTTGCTGCGTACCAGAACGCATAGAACCTGCTCCTGCGGAAGGTGTGATAAGACGCCAAAAAGCTTGTGGCGACCGAGATTGTGCTTGGTATGATGTTCGCCGTGTTGAAGTATGACAGAATAAAGTAAAACGCCACTGTGATTATGACAGTTGCAAACGCAACAGCCACGCGTTCCCACGACTTTAATGTGTTTACCTCAACCTCCTGCTTTCCCTTTTCAAACGGGTGGCGCAGCCATGTCACAACCGCCGACACTGCTATCGGTGCGGTCATGCACAGATAGGTCAGCATCTCGCCGTAATATGCAAACGCAAACGAAATCACTCCGTACATGACGGAAAACACTATCGTCAGCACCTGACCGAACACGTCTCCCTTTGAAACGAATATCAGCGCCGTTACACCGACAACCGACGCAGCTATCTGCATAGGTTCGCTTTTGCCGAATATTCCGGACAGCACTATTGTGACGACAGAAAAAGCCCACAGGCACCGCTCAAATAAAGAAAGGTTTTTTACCGATTTAATCGGATTCATACTACTCTAACTCCTTTTAAGGTCAAAAAAACAAACACCCGCAAGCACATCTTCTAAGACCTAACGATGTGCTCCGAGTGCTTAATACACACGTTTCTACCCGGTGGCAGATTTATTACGTGCAGATTATATCATGTGCTGCCGCCTTTGTCAATACGCTGTGCATATCTTATACGCCGAAGTCGGACATAACGGCGTTAACAAGCTTTCTTGTGAGCGAAGATGTTCCGCTGTCTGTTCTCTGTGTACCTATAAGCACCGTGAGGCGGCTTTTGGGAAAGTTTCCGAAGTAACAGCCGAGCCAGCCGTCCCAGCCGTACTCGCCGCATTCAGTCAGCATGTGAGCCTGCCCTGAGTCAACGCAGTGCCGCGTAAGATTTCCGTAGCTGTAGCAGTTGCTTATATACTTGCTATTATGGTTCAGCCGCTTCTGTAGCGTCATAATCAGTCAGGCTATTGCCATAATTCCTATGTGAATCTATTTCAGAATATTCCTGTTCATCCAACAGCAAGTTGCCAAATGTAAATGATGTTGAACCATGCTCCGTCGAGACTGACAGACTCATTTGTATATCATCCCTGCTGTCAAGCTTGCTGAAGTAAACGTATATATCATCATAAACATCACCTTCAACATACAAGTCCCCGCGAAGACAGCCCTCCCAGTACTTATCATTAGTGAGTTCCATAGCTTCTGCTTCGCCGGAAACCGAAGCAGAACATGACTTGCCGTTTATCAATAGATCAATCTGGGCTGTTATATAACCTTTAATAGGGTCATTATCGTCGACTGCCAAATCATATGTTACGCTTGCTGTGTCATCCGCGCCATATGACCCCGAAGTTTCATTTTCATCGCCAAATATCTCATCATATCCATCTGATATTACTGGTTGAATTGCAAAAGTGTTTGTTTCGCTTCTATTAAAATCTCTTGAAATGAGCATAGTTACAGATGTAATACAGACTACTACTATCAGAATATAGGTTACAGGCTTTTTCATTTTGAACTCCTTTCATATCTTTTTGTGGTTTCAGGGTAACGATAGATTTATATGTTTTAACCTACAAATAGATAATTTGGGACAGCCTTGAGCAAAACTACAAAACAAACGACTTTGCAGAACATAATAAACAGCTCATCAGGATACAGCATAGAAACAGTCAACCTAATCCGGGATAATAAAGTTGTAAGACATCACACAAGAGATGGCTACTGCTATCTATTTCCAAATAATTTTGTAAAACATTATATTTTCTACATTTATTATATTATTCCCTGCCGCTTTTGTCAATACGGCAGATTTTTTATACGCCGAAATCGGACATGACGGCGTTTATAAGCTTTCTTGTAAGGAAGGAGGTTCCGCTGTCCGTACGCTGCATTCCTATAAGCACTGTAAGACGGCTCTTGGGGAAATTCCCGAAGTAACAGCCGAGCCAGCCGTCCCAGCCGTACTCGCCGTATTCGGTCAGCATGTGTGCCTGCCCGGGGTCTACACAGTGACGCATCAGGTTTCCATAGCTGTAGCCGCACAGGCTTCTCCAGCTCCTGTTCAAATCCTCACGCTGCCACGGCAAAAGACCGGGAGAGGTCATATACCTTGCGGCACGCTCGGAAAGTATTCTTCTGCCGTTATACTCACCGCCGCCAATAAGCATGAGCGCGAACTTCGCATAGTCGTCAAGCGTAGACACCAGTCCCGCTCCGCCCGATTCAAATGCCGGCGGGAAGTCCATGGCGTAGTTTATTCCGAGATGAGTGGCTTTTGCAGGAGCCTCGACAAGCTCAAATTTTGAGTAATCGGTGGAGTAAATCTTAGCGAGCCTGTTTCTCTTCTCCGGCGGCACCCAGAAGCCGGTGTCCTCCATTTCAAGCGGCTCAAATATCTCTTTTCTAAGAAACTCGCCGAAGCGTATTCCTGAGATCTCCTCCACAAGCGCCCCCAAAATATCCGCAGAAGAGCCGTACATAAACCTTTCACCGGGCTCAAAGCACAGATCGCACCCGCCTATCCTTTTAGAAAACTCCGCTGTCGTCATCGGGTTATCGGAGTAAAGCCTTTGGCTAAGCTCCGAAAACACCTCGCTCACCTGCATAGAAGCGCCGGCGTCACCGGGATACGGCAAGCCTGAGGTCATGTTCATTAAATCCTTAACCGTTATTTCAGAGCCCGACTTCACCCTTTTTCCGTCCCGGCAGATATAAGCGGGAGCAAATACGGGCATCATCCAATAAAGGCACGCCGAAAGGTCAAGAAGCCCCCTGTCAACAAGTATCATCACAGCGGCGGCGGTAACAGGCTTACTCATAGAATAAAGCCTCATTATCGTGTCTCTTGAGTACTTTGCGCCGCCTTTGACATCACGGAAGCCGTACTCCTCGTACAGCACTTCCCTGCTGTCTTGAATAACAAGAATATTCGCTCCGGCGGTATATTTATTTTCATCTATCTCTTGCTTTAATATATTTTTATAATCTCTCATTTCTTTCAATCCTTGAAGTAGAATTTTGCGGCATACATATTATAATATTTTTTTATAAATTTGTCAATCTTTCTCTCAGTTACTAAGCATCGGATGCACAAGTTGACACTGTTTGCGGGTGGATGTATAATACATACAACCATGGAGGATACGATTTATGACGACCTATCAAAAATTTCTTAAAAGCGGCATAAGCCTGACAGCGTTCGGAATTATGCCTGTAACTGACGGCGACGGCTTTTATCCATATTTCTGCACTCCCAAGGGCGCAAGTATAATAGGAAGGACAGGCGTTGACGGAGTACACTACTGCTTTGTAAGGGGCTTCGGTGAAACGGTATTTGTCGTAATGCCGATGAATGAGCCAAATGAATATGTAAAGCCTGTTGCTGAATGCTTTTCGGATTTTCTTTCACTTTTGGCAGCATGCCGCGACGAAGCCTTAGTCGAGGACGCCGGTGTGATATCAGCTCAGGCTTTTGCAGACAGATTAAAGGATATTTCTGACCCCGAAATAGACGTTCAAATTGCACAAATTAAGAACAAACTTAACATACTTCCAATGCTCGAACCTCAAAAATATGTCCATGATCTTCAAAACGGTTTTGATTATTCCAAAATCAGATTTACAGACGACTACTATGACATAGACATGAACCCAAGCGCACAGGAACCGCAAGAGTGGGAGGTATACTTTAAAGGCGGATTCTGCTCATTGCCTCATTCCGGAAAGAGCCGTACACATGCAGGAAAGGAAATCCAGATCGGCGAAAGCTTTGAGCTTGACGGCAGGCGATGGCTGATACCGTCTGTGTATGTATGCCCCGAGGGAATCGTCATAGACATGATATCCCAGACCGAGATGAGTATATTTAATGATTTTTACAACAGGTACAGAAGTGAAATAGAAGGCGCCAAAAATCTGCCGGATGACAAATTTGATCTTATTCAATCGGAAAACCCCGTTATTACGGATGTAAGAGCAAAGCTGACTGTAAACGGCAAAAGTGCAAAACCAAAAGGCATGAGCGGAATAATATGGATACCGGAAATGGAATCAGACAGCGACTGCGAAAGAGTCATAAAGCACTACTGTCTTGACTCCTCAAAGGCTTTAAACATCCAAAGATTATACTTTAATTGGGCTACCAAAACAAAGCCAAGGGTTCTTTCAAGCCTTGAAATCGAAATTTCTGTGCGTCCTAAGACTATACGAGGCAAGGAGTTTTGCGTAAACAAAGCCGGTCAAAGCTTCGAAATTGAAAACCCGCTTACCGGCGTAATACACACTCTGACCGTAAATGAGTTTAATAAGCAACAGCTCGGCAACTCGGCGCTTATGAACAACGAATATGATATTCCGGAAAACTATATCAGCATCGACTATACCATCTTCCCAGAAATCAATACGGAAAGCGTGAGAATACACGACATATGCCAAAGCGACAGCCCTAAAAAGTGGATAAAGCATGATGCCGGCGCATCGTATTTGCCGGAAGCCAAAAACGACGTGTCAATAGGAATAATAGGCGGGGCAGACGGTCCTACGGCTATAATTTTAGGCAATAAAAACCATCAGATATGCTCCTCTTTGCACTTTGAGCCACGCGACAGCGTGACATTAAGAGCGGATTTTATCGACAGCAACCAGCCGTCCATCTCTAAGAATCTCATAAATCAAAGAACAAAAATATAAAAAGGCGGACACACTATATCATGAAAACTGTTTACATCTACACCGATGGAGCATGCTCAGGCAACCCGGGAGCGGGAGGCTGGGCGGCAATACTCATGTATAATGAGTTTAAAAAGGAAATGAGCGGTGCAGAGCCTATGACAACAAACAACCGCATGGAACTTTGCGCCGTGATATATGCACTTAAAGCTTTAAAAGAGCCGTGCCAAGTAGTGCTCACTACGGATTCAAAATATGTGTCTGACGCAATAATAAAGGGCTGGGCAAGATCATGGCAGAAAAACGGGTGGATAAAGTCCGACAAAAAGCCTGCCATGAACGCGGATCTGTGGCAGGAGCTTCTTGAGCTTTTAAAGATTCATGATGTCAATTTCAACTGGGTGAAAGGACATGCTGGTCATCCCGAAAACGAACGGTGCGACGAGCTTGCCGTGTCAGCCTACAAGGCTCTTGCAAAACAGCAGTCCGAAAATATAGTTAGCAATAGGTAACTAACTTCTCTGAAAAGCTTGACAACCGTAATATTTCGTACTACAATGATTCGTGGAATACTATAAGATGTATTCTTATATGAGATCAGAAAGGAAGTTGATATATATGGAGAAACGCTTTGTATACGCAGACAACTCTGCAACTACAAGGGTCTCTGAAGCCGCTCTCGCGGCGGCCATGCCGTATTTCCGCGAATGTTACGGAAATGCTTCGAGCATATACTCACTCGGAATGAATGCTGCGCGTGCGCTGGTCAAGGCAAGACAACAGGTCGCAGACGCCATAGGCGCAAAGCCGAGCGAAATATACTTTACCTCTGGAGGCTCCGAATCTGACAACTGGGCTATAAAATCCGCCGCCGAGGTTGGAGCAGCCAAGGGAAAAAAGCATATAATCACCTCGGTGTTTGAGCATCACGCGGTTCTTCACACCTGCCAGTATCTTGAAAAACACGGCTTTGAGGTGACATACCTGCCCGTAAGCCCGATGGGTCTTGTTGATCCGGAGGACGTAAGAAAGGCTATACGCGACGACACCTGCCTTGTCACTATAATGTTTGCGAACAACGAAATAGGAACTATTCAACCTATAGAAAAAATAGGCGAGATATGCCAGGAAAAGCACGTCTTGTTCCACACAGACGCTGTACAAGCTATAGGCAATGTCCCTATCGACGTTGCAAAGATGCATATAGACCTTCTTTCTCTCTCCGGGCATAAGATACACGCTCCAAAGGGCGTAGGAGCAATGTACATGAGGACAGGCGTAAATCTTCCCAACCTTATACATGGCGGAGCGCAGGAAAGAACCAAGAGAGCCGGCACTGAAAATATGCCTTCAATCATGGCTTTGGGCGTTGCGATAACAGACATATGCAAAAACATTCCAGAGCGCGCGGCAAAAGTCGAAAAGATGCGTGACAGGCTCATAACCGAGCTTTTAAAGATAAAGGAATCCCGCCTCAATGGCGACCCCAAGCAAAGGCTTTGCGGAAACGTAAACATTTCGTTCAGGGGCGTAGAGGGAGAAAGCCTTCTTCTGTCGCTCGACCTTTTGGGAATATGCGCATCCTCCGGTTCCGCATGCACGTCCGGCTCGTTAGACCCCTCGCACGTTCTTTTGGCAATCGGCTTGCCGCACGAGACAGCGCACGGCTCGCTCAGGCTCACAATAAATGAGGAGACTACAGATGAGGACATAGACTACATCATAGAAAAAGTCCCCGAGGTAGTTAAAAAGCTCAGGGCAATGAGTCCCCTTTGGGAAAGAATATGTCAAGACGAAGGCATAGAGCCGTAATCGGATATTTCAGGCGGTTAAAAAATTGCACTCGTACTTAAGTTTAAACGAAAGGATTGATATAAATGATTTACTCTGAAAAGGTAATGGATCACTTTGCGAATCCGAGAAATGTCGGTGAAATTCCCGACGCCGACGGCGTAGGCGAAGTCGGCAACGCCAAGTGCGGCGACATCATGAAGATGTATCTTAAAATAGACAACGGCATAATCACCGATGTAAAGTTCAAAACATTCGGCTGCGGCGCCGCTGTCGCAACAAGCTCTATGGCTACCGAGCTTATAAAAGGCAAGCCGATTGACGAGGCTCTCAAGCTTACAAACAAGGCTGTAATAGAGGCTCTCGACGGACTTCCGGCGGCTAAGCTTCACTGCTCCGTACTTGCCGAACAGGCTATGAAGGCAGCTATAGCCGACTACTACAGACGCAACGGAGTTGATCCTACACCAATTGTCGGCGAGTTCAGCACAGATTGCCAAGCGTGCAAATTAGACTAATGAATCGGGCATTGCTCGCTCTCAGCGGAGGCGTGGACAGTTCCGTCTCCGCTGAACTTTTAAAAAGGGACGGCTACGATGTTGGCGCAGTAGTTATGATGATGTCAGACGAGCACGAAAAAACTATTCATGCCGCTCGCGACGCTGCAAAGGCTCTTGACATTCCTCTATTTGAACTTGATTTGAGACGGGAGTTTAAATCTGAGATAATCGACTACTTTGCAAAAGAATATCTAAGAGGCAGAACGCCCAGCCCATGCGTCAGGTGCAACCCCAAAATTAAGTTTAAATATCTTTTACAGACCGCTCTTGACAACGGCTACTCATACATTGCCACCGGGCATTACGCCAAGATAGTATACTCTGAAAGTCACAACGCGCACCTGATACATAGGGCAAGCTCAGACAAGCGCGACCAGTCGTATATGCTTGCGGGGCTTGGGCAGGACGTTCTTTCAAGGCTTATATGTCCCCTTTCCGGCATGGAAAAAAGCTATGTAAGAGATATGGCGCTAAAGCTTGGCTTAAAGTGTCATGATGCGCCTGACAGCGTAGAAAACTGTTTTATACCGAACAATGACTACGCAAGGTTCATTGAACAAAACTATTCCCGTTCCCCTTACGGAAACTGTGTCACGGAGGACGGCGTCATACTTGGCAGGCATAACGGCATACTCCACTATACTGTGGGTCAAAGAAAAGGCCTCGGAATTGCCCTTGGCAGACCGGCATATGTAAGCCGCATCGACTCAGGCAGCAATGAGGTCGTACTTTCTTTTGAAAAGCGAACAGCGACAAAGATAAATCTAAGCAGCTCATTTGAAGTTTTCCCAGGCTCTTTTTCATGCAAACCAGACAACAAATATTACTGCAAGCTGCGCTCTACCGGAGCTCTTCTTAGATGCGTGCTTGAATTTAATGACTGCAAAATGACAGTCGTTCTTGACGAGCCATACCCTGCTGTATCATCGGGACAGGCCGCGGTGATATACGACGGCTGCGGCGAATCCGCTGCGGTATTAGGAATGGGAACAATAGATAGCTGCGAATAATTCAATATGCAATATGGAAAACCGCTGTCCGCAGACTGATAATCAGTTCTGCGGACAGCGGTTTGTTATATGTTCGTAAAATGGCAGATATCTATATACTATTTAAATCAGGTTTTTGTTCGTTGCGCGATGTTGTTTCGGCCTGCGATTGTGAACCTGCTGCACAGCGAGCTTTATCTTCTGCGTACTGCGTATCCTGAACCGTATGTCCGGACTGAGGTTCAACGTGTTCTGAATATTCAGGCTCAGTGTTGTGCGTCATATCAGGCTGATCAGGATCTTCCGGAAGTTTGTTTAGCGAAAGCTCTGCCTTAAACAGGTCTCCATCAATGCTTATTCCAAATTTAACATTTTGCAGGTTGCAAAGACCCCTTGCTATGGACAATCCCAAGCCACTACCCTCTGTAGAACGCGAGGAGTCGCCTCTTACGAACCTCTCCATCAGCTCTTCGCTTGATATGTTCAAAGCATACTTTGAGATATTTTTGAACACTACCGTTACAGTTTTGTCTGTTTCTATTTCAGATATATAAACTCTTGTTTCCGGCTGAGCATACTTGCATATGTTGCCGATCAGATTGTCAAGCACTCTCCACATCAGCCTTCCGTCTATCATGACAGGAACGGGCTTATCCGGTACATCAATAACCGGCGTGAGCCTTGCCCTGGCGAGCTTTTCCTCATATTCCGTAACAGCCTGTGTGACCAATAGCGTCATATCTGACCGCTCAAAATTTACCTGTATTGCACCTGAAGAAGCCTTTGACGCCTCTACAAGGTCATCTATAAGCTTTTTCATTCTCTGCGACTGCCTTACCAGGACGTCTACGTATTCCTTAGCTGTGTCAGGCTTTATATCCTCTTTTGAGAGTATGTCAACATAATTTACTATCGAGGTGAGAGGAGTCTTAAGATCGTGCGAAACATTCGTTATAAGCTCGGTCTTGAGCCTTTCGGATTTCATCTTTTCGTCTACGGCAAGGTGTATGCCGTTTCCTATGCTGTTTATGTCGCAGGCAAGGTTCTTGAGCTCTGCCGGCATACGTTCTGTATCTATTGTCGCATCGGCGTCTCCGCCTGATATTCTTTTGCAGCCGTCCTTTATCTTACCGAAAGCTGCAACATAAACTATAAAGCCTATTCCTACGGCAATTCTTCCTAAAAAGAACATACTGATGCCATAATCAACGGAACCGTTTATTACAGCTACTATATTTAGCAGGTCATATAAAAGCAGAAGACCGTAAACGACAGCAGCTTTTTTTGTATACCTGAAGTTTCTGAAGAGCAGTCTAAGAAATTTATATAAAAGAATTATGCCGCCGATAATAATTGTATATTGGAAGAGCTTCCCGCCCTTACACCTTGCGGCTATAGTCATCAGTATAACTATGACAGCCCCTGCGCAAAGCGCAACAACCGCCATGAATATGACAACCGATATCCACAAGTCGGATATAGAACTATAATATATAAAATCTGACGCGAACATGACACATACAACTATAATAGCCGCTGCGGCACAAAGCACCAGCTCCAGCGGTATCTTGTCAAAGAAGCTGAGGTGAATACCATTGTCGCGTTCATTGTAGCCGGCCGATGATATTAAGAAAATAAAGCACACAGCAAATATAATTGCGGAAATCACAAGCGCAACGACAAACAGGTTTCTGTTCGCAACGAAAGACTCCATCTTAGCCACACGGACATATATATCGTCATGTGTCTCTAAAACTGTAGGGACTGAAACATGTACCGTCAGGCTGTCCTGATACACAGGATAGTACTCTACATACAGAACAAATAAATTGTCATACTCGGTCACATCCATAGTATCTATTCTTGCCGAAGAAAGATACTCGTTCACATAATTGTTCAAATCCTCAGCATTGTAAAACTCCATAGTCAGGTTCTGCTTGCTGCCTAATTTACTTACAGCTATGTCCCTGTCAAGTTCAAGTCTTACGTCCTCAAGGGTGAAGTTATTGTAAATCAGTTCTCCGTCCGAATTATATATCTCTATTGATAGGTTTGATGCGTTTTTATTGTAACGCATGTCAAGCATGCTGATAAGCTGTTTTATTTCATCTGCGGTCACAGGCGAGGAGCTTTCATCGTACGCGGAAAGCGTAGCGTCTGACTCATTGTATTCAGACTGCCAGTCATATTTTTCCTCCAGAGTCACGTCCGTAACCGGAGCTTTTACTTTTTCACTATCGAGATAATATAAAAGCTCCGCCTCGGCATTTTCCAAAGCTTCGATATCTCCCAACGGCTCACAGGACTCTATACCAAGCACTACATCATTAAGCTTATTGCTTATACTTGTCTGCCATACATCTTCTGATAGGCGTTGCCCTCCGTCAAAAAAAACGTCGTTTTCAAGCATTATGGCTACGGCTACCGAACTGATAGCCAAAATCGCCGCCGACAGCATAGCTACACATATTGCAGTGAGCTTAATCCAAAGCTTTCCTTTTATCCCGTTCATAAAAGCTCCGCCTTCCCGTATATTTATTCTGAAACGGATTTTTCAAACTTATATCCCCTGCCCCACGCCACTTTCAGGTATCTAGGCGATGCAGGGTCAATCTCTATTTTCTCACGAATATGCCTTATGTGCACAGCTATCGCGTTGTCAACGCCTATCGGGACATCGCCCCATACCTTTCTGTATATCTCAGACGGCGAAAAACATATGCCGGGATTCATCATAAGGAACTTCAATATCTCGTATTCTTTCGGCGTAAGCTGTACAGGCTCGCCGTCAACTGTTACCTTCTTTGATTCGCATAAAAGCTCGATGCCGTCGATCCTTATCGAATCTATGCTCTTCGGCGCGCTCCCCAAAAGCGTGTACCTTCTTAGCTGAGACTTGACCCTTGCTATAAGCTCGACCGGATTAAACGGCTTAGTTACATAATCGTCCGCGCCGAGGTTAAGTCCCAACACCTTGTCGGTATATTCCGACTTTGCAGTCAGGAATATTACGGGCACATTAGAAAATTCTCTTATTTTGGACAGAGCGTTTATTCCGTCAAGCTCCGGCATCATTATATCCATTAAAACAAGGTCTACCTTTTCCTCACGAAGGATCTTAAGAGCCTCCTCGCCGTTATACGCCTCAAAAAAGCTGTATTCCGGATTTGTAAGATATATTTTAAGCGCTGAAACAATGTCCCTTTCATCGTCGCAAAGTAAAATGTTATACATTCGACTGAATTCCCCTTCTCATACTTTTATATCCTTACTTAACAGTTTACCAGAAGAATTATGAATATACAATTACAAAACAGATTAAATTTTCTTAATAATCAAAAATAGCCAAAAACGGCATGGCGGCACATGTAATATGCCGTCACGCCGTTGTCGCATCACTTGGCTTTATGGATTATTCAGCCTCAGCAAGCTTCCAGTAGATTCCGTATCTTGTGTTGTACAGGCTGTAGTAAGGAACAAACTCAAGCTCCTGATCATTTGCTGTAAATGTGAATGAGAGGTTTCCGTTGTCCGTGAAGTACTCTCCGGGGTTTTGCTTTACGGCAGTCGGGGTGATTCCATCCTTGAGTGTGAGGGTGTCGTCCGAAATGATGGTCGTCTCAGGAATGATTACGCTCATTCCTGTGTAGGTTGTCGTCATATTCTCATCATTAAGCTTTGCGGCAAGAAGCACGGGACCGTACTTGAAGCAAACGGTGTTGATGCCGTCAGGGAGATTTTCTGCTGTAAGTCCAAGCGGAATGGTAATCTCAACTGTGTCACCGTTCTTCCACTCACGGGTAATCTTAGCGTATCCCTCTGCGTTCTCATACTGTACCGCCTCTCCGTTAACGCTGACGGTTACATCCGACTTCGCCCACGACGGAATTCTCAGCATGAGCGAAAACTCCTTGCTCTCACTCAGCTTGAGCTTAAGGGTAGCCTTGTCAGTAAGCGGGATATTGCTCTCCTGGGTTAGCTTAAGACCAAGGTTCTCAGCGTCCAGCTCTGAGCTGAAATACATGTTTACATACAGACTGTCGTCGTCGTAGAAATACATTCCGTCGCCGAGCTTTGTAAAGTTCTCCATGCCTGTGCCTGTGCAGCACCAGAAGCTGTCGACAGGAGTGCTGAAGGTTCTGAAGTAACCGGTTGACATTGCCTGGAAGTAGGTAGTCATACCTGTCTCGGGATTTTGAGAAGCAAGAATGTGGTTGATAAAAGCGTTCTCGTAATAATCGGCGTATTTAACATCTCCTGTCACCATGAACAGGTTCTTGGTAAGCTTGAGCATGTTGTACACGTTGCAGGTCTCACAGTTGCAGTTAGTGCGCTCACGGTTCAGAACATCGTCCTCGCCGAAATGCTCCCACTCGCTGTTTCCGCCGGTGGCGTATGTATGGTGATCTATTACCATCTGCCAGAATATCTCCGCTGTCTCAAGGTACTCGGAAGCATCCACCTTCTCACCATTGACTGTCTTGCCATCAAGAACAATGTAGCGGTTGAGAGCGCCTATCACCTTGGGGATGGTTGTATTGGCATGCCTGTTGTTGAGGACATTCGCGCCGTCTGTCCTGATAAGTTCAAACAGGGAATCCTCATCAAAGGCATGAGCGGCAACTGCATACTTATCGTCACCTGTAAGACGGTATAGGTCGTACAAGGCGTCATTCATTCCGCCGTATTCTATGCTTAAAACAGTCCTGCGGGTCTCCTCGCTCCAGCCGGTCACGCGGTTATACACCCAATCGCCGAGCTTCTTGGCTATATCAAGCGCGGGCTCGTAGCCTGTGAGCTCATAAGAGGAAATGAGTCCCTCGAAAATCTTGTGCATAGTGTACCACGGAACCCAAGACTCTGTAAAGAGATCCGCCTTGCCGCGCTCGACATTGTCAAACTGAGCGTCAATATTTGTCAGATCCAGCACATTTGAGCCCCAGAGGAAGCCGTCGGAGTGCTGGCACTCTACGAGCCCATCTATAATAAGCGTCAGCCTCTCATAGAGCTTGTCTCTGTCCGAGGATGAAACCGCATCGTTAGTTGCTGCCTGAGCCAAAGCAGTCAGATAGTGACCCATGGTGTGACCGCCGATGAGAGAGTTCTCCCAGCCGTTGTATGGCTCAACGCCGTTAGTGTCAAGACCGCGGTTCTTTCTGAAATTGGACAGAAGCCTATCAGGATCCAAAGACAGAAGATACTCGATCTCCTTCTTGAAAGCGTTTGTACAGTAAGCATCGGTCATGCTCACGTCTGAAATTGCGTAATCGCTAATAGAAATGTTCTTTTGAAGCATCGCTGCTCCTCCTTCCAGTTCGGGACCGGAACAACCCGCAAGCGTTGCTGCCGCGAGGATTCCGCAAATTGATTTTTTAAGCTTATTCACTCCGGTCTCCCCTTTCAATTCTATATGCGCATTATACCAACGCTACAACATAATTACAAGTCCATATACAAAATAATAAGAAATAATCAAGCATTTTCATTCTGAATATCAAAACTTGCCCTTTACCTTGTAACCCTCCTTCTCTATTCTTTCCCTGAGAGCTGATTTGTCTAAAGGCTCGCTTAACCTGAGTACGGCTATTCCTGACTTGTAGCTCACATCCGCATCAGTGACCTGTGGAAAATCCATAACCGCTTTTTTTATCCTCGCCTCACAATGCTCGCACATCATGCCCTTTATTTTGAGCGTAAGCGTGTTTTCATCGTCGGGCAGCAGTGGCAAGCCGTTTGACTTGACACTACTATTTTTCCTGTCGCCGTAGATTTTAGCAAGATTCAGCCTCAGCGCGTTTGAAACCACGCACACGCTCGAAAGGCTCATCGCCGCCGCTCCTATCATCGGATTGAGCGTCAAACCTAATCCGACAAAGACTCCCGCCGCGATAGGTATGCCAATTATGTTGTAGATAAACGCCCAGAAAAGATTTTCGTGGATGTTCCTTAATGTCAATCTGCTCAGCTTTATGGCTGCGGAAACATCCATGAGGCTGCTCTTCATCAAAACCACATCCGCAGCGTCTACCGCTATATCCGAGCCTGCTCCTATTGCTATGCCGATATCGGCTCTTGTCAGAGCCGGAGCGTCGTTTATTCCATCGCCGACCATCGCCACTCTTCCGGACTGCATCAGTGAAGCTACTACTCTCTCCTTCTCCTGCGGCAGCACTCCGGCGATTACCTCATCAACTCCCACCTGTGCGCCTATAGCCTTAGCGGTTCTTTCATTGTCACCCGTTATCATTACCACTCTGACGCCAATTTTCTTTAGCTCTGATACCGCCTGCCGGCTGTCATCCTTGACCGTGTCTGCAAGCCCGAGTATACCGTAGGGCTTAGAATCTCTCAGCATTACAAGAGGAGTCTTGCCAGCGTCTGACAAAGCTGTTGCCTTTACAAGCATATCCTCCGGGATTTTTGCAATTCCGCTTACAAAGCCGACGCTTCCGCAAATATACTCAGCACCTGAAATGATCGCCCGGACTCCGCTGCCGGTCATTGTCTCAAAGTCTGAGGTTTCGGCAAGCTTCAGTCCAAGCTCCTCGCCCTTTTTCACTATTGCTGCTGCCAAAGGATGCTCGCTCTTAAACTCAAGCGAGGCAGCGTTTGACATTAGCTCCGTCTCGCTCACCCCGGCCGCCGGGATTATGTCTGTTACCACAGGCTCTCCCTTTGTAATGGTTCCTGTCTTGTCAAGCGCTACAGTCTCCAGCTTTGCCGCGTGCTCAAGCGACTCGGCAGTCTTGAACAGTATGCCGTTTTTAGCGCCTACTCCGCTTCCTACCATTACGGCAACAGGGGTAGCAAGTCCCAAAGCGCAGGGACAGCTTATTACAAGAACTGAAATACCCCTAGCTAAAGCAAATCCGATATCTTCGCCAAGCACCAGCCATACCGCTATGGTAACTAAAGCTATCGCGATTACAGCCGGGACGAATACGCCTGATACCTTGTCAGCTATCTTCGCAATAGGAGCTTTTGACGCCGCTGCCTCTCCCACAGTCTTGATTATTTTTGACAAAGTTGTATCATCGCCCACACTTGTCGCCTCACAGCGCATAAAACCGGACTGGTTTATAGTGGCGGCACAGACTCTATCTCCCTCGGCCTTGTCCACCGGTATGCTTTCACCTGTCAATGCCGATTCATTTACAGCTCCGCTTCCGCTTATTACAACACCGTCAACAGGAATCTTCTCTCCTGCTCTGACTATGAATACGTCGCCCTTCTTGACCTGTTCTACCGGTACCGTGACCTCGCTGCTGTCAACTATCAGCGTAGCCTCCTCCGGCGCAAGCTTCATAAGGCTGCGAATGGCGTCGGTCGTTCTTCCCTTGGATCTCGCCTCGAGCATTTTTCCAACGGTTATAAGCGTTGGTATCATGGCTGCGGACTCAAAGTAAAGCTCGTGCATATATGTGTGCATCGACGCCGTATCCCCGGCGACTTGTGCATATGAATAAGCGAGCAATGCATATACGCTCCACAAAAAAGAAACAGACGAGCCTAACGCGACGAGCGTATCCATATTCGGTGATCGGTGCCAAACGCTTCTGAAGCCGTTTATAAAGAATTTCTGATTTATTACCATAACCACGCCGGCAAGAAGCATCTGCAATATTCCCCCGGCAATAAAATTATCTTCCAGTCCAAAAGGCAAAGGCAGTCCGAACATCATGCTGCCCATTGAAATGTACATCAAGAGAAGCAAAAATACCACAGAAGACCAAAGCCGCCTTACCAGCTTCGGCGTCTCTGTGTCGGCAAGCGGATCTTCGCGCTTTGATGAAGCAACTGGAGCATCTCCCACCAAAGAAGCTCCGTATCCCGCATTTCTGACAGCCGATATTACGCTTTGCGGAGTCTCCGTTCCCTCGACATTCATCGAGTTTGTCAATAGGCTGACGGTGCATGAGGTGACTCCGGGGAGCTTTGAGACCTCCTTTTCAACTCTTGCGCTGCACGCAGCGCAGCTCATTCCGGTTACATTATATTTATCCAAATTGATCGTCTCCAATAGCAATTAGTATTTATCTACTTCATCAGTTTTTTGAGCGTCAATGCGAGCTCGTCTATGACCTCATCCCTGCCCTCCCTGATATCGCGCGCAACGCAGGTGTGCATATGTGAGATCAGCAGCTCCCTGCTGAATGCGTTCAAAGCGGCATTCACAGCGGCTGACTGCACCAAAATATCGTTGCAGTAGGTGTCAGACTCCACCATCCTGATAATACCGCCTATCTGACCCTCGATCCTTCGAAGACGGTTTATCAGACGGCGCTTTTCCTCATCTGATCTCATCGTCTTTTTTACGCAGCAAATTTGCTCAGCCATGATATTCTCCCTTCATGCCGTCAAAGCGGCGGCGTGTTTTTATCCAGGTTATATACCCCCTGTGGGTAATATAATATACCCCGTAGCGGTATTTGTCAATAGTCAATATTGCCACAAAAACAGAAATAAGCGCGCAATATTGCGATATATGCAAATTTTTCTTTGAAACTTAATAATATTATAAGCTTTTCTGCACTTGCATATATGCAGGTTTTAGTATATAATGAGAAAACAGTATACTCGTTTAAGCGGCTAAGGTTACTTTTTTGCCGCGAAGCCCTATTCTATGTAACAAGGAGACATTTTATTTAAATGAAAAATTCGATATCACTTAAAAACTTTCGGCCGGCAATGCTGTTTAACGAGCTAAGGCATGTCTGGCTGCTTGTATATTGGCCTATATTCGGACTGCTGTTTAACTATGTCGAAAGCGTGTACAAGCCTGCGCGGTATTTTGAAATGCACTGTGCTCTTGACGACGTCATCCCGTTCATCGAACTGTTTGTGATACCGTACATTTTCTGGTTTGTATATATCGCCGGAATGCTTGCATACACATTTTTCTGTGAAGTAAGCAGCTTCAAAAAAATGATGCGGTTCATCATATTTACATATACCATAACGCTGGTCATATACTTTATCTTCCCTACCATTCAGCATTTAAGGCCTGACGTATTCGCAAGGGACAATCTTCTTACAAGGTTCATGGCTGACTTTTACGCATATGACACAAACACAAACATTTGTCCGTCGCTTCACGTAATCGGCTCCGTGGCTGTAATGCTGTGTGCGTTCGATACAAAGAGATTCTCGACTTTCGGATGGAAAATGGCGTTCGGCATTACTACCGCAATCATCTGTGTTTCTACCGTTTTTCTAAAGCAGCACTCTGTTATCGACATATTTGCGGCGATACCGGTCTGCATTGCCGGATATTATATCAGCTACTGGCTTACTCAGACGGCTAATTCAACAGTTATTCTCACCTCGGCAGTTGTGAAAGGAAAATGCAAATGAAAAAATTCTTTCGATCCTTTAAATCGCTTATCTACTGCATATTTGAGCTGATTGTAGGAATACTCATCTTTATCAATCCTCACACATTCACATCGGGTATTGTGACGGTTATGGGGATTGTACTCACGGTAATAGGCGTTCTTTGCGTGATGGGATATTTCAGAATGTCTCCTGAGATGGGAGCTATGTCCTCCGAGCTTACAAAAGGGCTCGTGCTCCTGTGCGCAGGAGTGTTCTGCATCATAAAGCCTGACTGGTTCGAGGATATTTTCCCTGTCGTAGCGGTGATCTACGGAGTTGCAATTCTTATCAGCGGGCTTGTCAAGCTTCAATGGGTTGTAGACTCAATAAGGATGAGGCAGAAGGACTGGGCGGTACCCGCACTCGGCGCGGGCACGTCAATAATTTTGGCTATAATAATTTTGATTAACCCATTCGTCTCGGTATCGGTTATGTGGGCGTTTGTCGGAGCCGTGCTTATAATCGAGGCTGTCATTGACGGCATTTCCGCAGTGGGAGACCTCAAAAAAAGAGGAAAGTCCGGTGACTCCGACGATGACAGCGATTCGGAATGTAAAATTGAGATAGAAGACGCGTAAAGTCTGTCAGAGAGCAGTTGTTTTCACAGCAAAAAACTTAACCGTTAAACGGAGGATATATATGAGCAAAGTCCTTAAGCGTTACCTCATAATGATAGCATTTGGGGTCATCCTTTTTGTCGGTCTGATGAATCTGAACGAGGTTCTCAGATTTGCGGGCAACATTCTGACTGTGACCGCCCCCGTATACATCGGGATGATAGTGGCGTTTGTACTTAACGTACCGATAAACGGCTTTGAAAAGCTTGTAAACAAGTTCTTTAAAAATAAAAAACACCGTCCGAGCGAGAGTCTTGTCACAAAGTTTTGCACCTTCTCAGTAATAATCGCAATAATCGCGGTGCTGACTCTGATAGCAACTATCACCGGACCAGAGATCGCATTTTCTGTAAAAAGCGTTTACGTTCTGATACAGGAAAAATGGCCCACATGGGTAGATTTTCTTGAACAATACAACATAGACATAAGCGGAATCGCCGATTGGTTCAGTACTTCCGATTTCCAGACAGTCCTTGACAACATAATATCAGGAAGCGGCAGCGTTATAGATACCGTGATCGGCGCCGCGACCAGCACCATATCAAGCGTCGTGACCGCGATTTTTGCCTCCGTTATAGCGGTATACCTGCTGCTTGCCAAGAAAGTGCTCGGCAGACAGGCAATACTTTTGATGAACGCGTACCTTAAGCCCGGATATTCCGAGAAAGTAATACATGTCGCAACGCTCAGCAAGAGCATATACGCAAAATTTCTTTCAGGTCAATGCGTCGAAGCGATAATACTCGGTTTGCTCATATTCATCGCTCTCACGATATTCAGACTCCCCTACGCAGTCCTTACAGCCGTCCTGACGGCGGTATTCGCTTTCGTCCCCTATATTGGGGCGTTTGCCTCCTTGCTGATAGGAGCTTTCTTTACTCTTATCGTCAACCCGAACCAGGTGATACTTTTTGTCATAGTTTACACCGTAGTACAGTTTGTTGAAAGCCAGTTTATTTACCCACATGTTGTAGGAAACTCCGTGGGACTGTCGGCGCTTTGGACGCTGATTGCGGCTCTGGTCGGAGGCAAACTTTTGGGTCTGGTGGGAATAATATTCTTTATACCGCTGACAGCCGTCATTTACACCATTTTCAAGGAAGCGGTATACGAGAGGCTTCATAAAAACATGTCCGACGGTCAGTTCGCAGTCGGCATAGAAGACGCCTCGCGTGCTGAAATCCCGCCGGTCGCAAATGACAAAGAAAATAAATAAGGATCAGATTTATCCCCGGCTTTACTTATTTTTTTGAGCCGGGAAGTTTTTGTTGCTATTTGAATCAAAAAGTGCTAAAATAAATTTGTTTACGCACAACTAAATTTTGGAGGATTACAGTAAATGAATGAACTTGAAATAAAGTACGCGGATTATGCTGTATCTAAAACGTGCGAGCTGTTGGGAATAGACAGCCCCACCGGCTTTACTGACAAAGCGGCAAAGTGGGTAAAGGACGAATTTACAAGCCTTGGGTTCAATGCCGAGATAACAAACAAGGGCGGAGTGCTGGTAGAGCTCGGCGGAGAGGATGCGGATAACGCCGTTCTTCTTGAAGCGCATACTGATACCCTTGGCGGAATGGTTTCCCAGATCAAGCCGAACGGCAGGCTTAAAATAACACCGCTCGGAGGAATGTGCGCTGATAACGGAGAAACCGAGGACGTCAGGATATACACCCGGGACGGAAAGGTATATGACGGCACGCTCCAGCTTTGCAACGCCAGCATACATGTCAACGGAAGCTACTCCTCCACAAGCCGAAGCTTCGACACCACCGAGGTAGTGATAGACGAGGACGTCAGTTCAAAGGAAGATGTGACAAATTTGGGAATCTGCGTCGGAGACATTGTCTGCTTTGAGCCGAGGACAAAGGTTACACGCTCCGGATACATAAAATCAAGATTTCTTGACGATAAGCTCTCTGTAGGAATACTTCTTGGTCTGGCGAAATACATAAGCGACAGCTCTGCAAAGCTTTCAAGAAAAGTATACCTTCATGTTACGGTATATGAAGAGGTCGGTCACGGAGGCTCGGCGTCAATTCCTCGGGGAGTCACAGAAGCGATAAGCGTTGACATGGGCTGTGTAGGAGACGGACTGGAGTGCACCGAAAGAAAGGTATCTATATGCGCGAAGGACTCGGGAGGGCCGTACAGCTATCAGGTAGTTACCGAGCTTATCAACGCCGCTAAAAAGGAAAACGCCGACTACGCGGTCGATGTATACCCTCACTACGGCTCCGATGTCGAAGCTACGCTTCGCTCGGGAGCGGACGTACGCCATGGACTTATCGGAGCAGGAGTATACGCCAGCCACGGATATGAGCGCAGCCACCGCGACGGAGTATATAACTCCATAAAGCTGCTGAAAGGATATCTGAATGTTTAAAACGACATTTCGCAGAATATCGCCAAATGACCGCGAAGAGTTCATAAAAATGTCAAAGGAGTTCTATTCCTCTGAGGCGGTGCTTTCAGATATAGACCCAAATTTTCACGAAAACGCCTTTGACGAGCTTATGCGCTCAGATGAATATCTTGTCTGCTATATCTTTGAATCAGGCTCTGATATAGTCGGCTACGGACTGCTAAACAAGATGTTTACACATGAAGTGGGCGGACTCACCGTCTGGATAGAAGAGCTCTATGTCCGCGACGGCTTCAGAGGGCGCGGAATAGGCGGGCAGTTTCTTAGATTTGTTGAATCGGAAATACCGGCAAAAAGGTACCGCCTCGAGACCGAACCGGAAAACGAAGGAGCTTGGGCTCTGTATTCGCGTCATGGCTATAGCCGCTTGGGATATGACCAGATGTATAAAGATATACAGCCCTGAGTCAACCAGTTTACCTGTGTGCTTGCCACGTGCCTTGTGCTATAGCTCCTTTACCGAGTTCGTATCTCGTACCGTTTTTTTGATTGCTTTTTTTGAATTCACCTGTTATAATGTCCTTGTAGCACTTGTTGCTTTAATTTTACAATGAAAGGCTTGTGTTAAAACGGAAAAATACTTGGAACATATTGATGAAGTAATCAAAAACGGAAAATACAAGGACAGCTGGGAGTCCTTGCAGCAATACGAGGTTCCGCAATGGTATCGTGACGCAAAGTTCGGAATCTTTATACACTGGGGCGTGTACTCTGTCCCCGCTTATGCCAACGAATGGTATCCAAGAAACATGTACATTCAGGGCTCTGATGAATTTAAGCACCATGTCGAGACCTATGGGAACCATGAGAAGTTCGGCTACAAGGATTTTATTCCCATGTTCAAGGCGGAAAAATTTGATCCTGCCGAATGGGCAAGGCTTTTCAAAGAAGCGGGAGCGCAGTATGTAGTTCCTGTGGCAGAGCACCATGACGGCTTCCAGATGTATAAGAGCGAGCTTTCACACTGGAACGCATACGAAATGGGTCCTCACAGAGATGTTTTGGGAGAGCTTTCACTTGAATTTAACCGCCTTGGTCTTGTGACCTGTGCCTCCAGCCACAGAGTTGAGCACTGGTTCTTCATGGGTCACGGCAAGGAGTTTCCATCAGACATAAAAGAACCTCTTAAGCGAGGCGATTTCTATTGGCCGTCAATGCCTGAGCGCGGACATCAGGACATTTTCTCAAAGCCCGAGCCGACCCAGGAATACCTTGAGGACTGGCTTATGCGGTGCTGCGAGATAGTAGACAGATACCGTCCGAGGCTGGTTTACTTCGACTGGTGGATCCATCACAGCGCTGTCAAGCCGTACCTTAAAAAATTCGCCGCCTATTACTACAACCGAGCCGAGGAGTGGGGCGAAGGCGTGGTAATAAACTACAAGCACGACGCCTTTGAGTTCGGTACGGCAGTAGTTGACATCGAACGCGGACAGTTTGCCGACGCCAAGTCGTATATATGGCAGACTGACACCGCTGTCGCAAATAATTCATGGGGCTACACAGAAAACAACACCTACAAATCCTCTACACAGATAATCAGGGACATGTGCGACATAGTCTCTAAAAACGGCAGGCTTCTTCTCAACATAGGTCCGAGATCTGACGGAACAATTCCTGACGAGGACGCCAAGATTCTTCGCGAAATAGGAAGCTGGCTCAAAGTTAACGGTGAAGCCATTTACGGCTGCAAACTCTGGAGGGTGTCCGCAGAGGGACCGACCGAAATCGAAGAGGGACAGTTCAAGGACTACGGCGAAAAGCCATATACATCGGAGGATATCAGGTTTACCGTCAATGGCGGAGCAATTTACGCGATATGCCTTAATCCGAGCGAATGCCGAGAGTTTACCGTCAAGTCGTTTGCCGTCGGAGACACAGCCTCCAAGCCGAACTTCCACGGAATCATTAAAAATATCACGCTGCTCGGAAATGACTGCGAGCTTAATTGGTCAAGAGACGAACAAGGTCTTAAAATCTCTCTTCCTAAGAGCGTAAGTCTCGGAAATTGCCCGGCGGTATTCAAAATTGCCGTCGACTAACAGACCACAGAAAGGAAATTGCAAATGAGAAAAACAAAAATAATATGCACAATAGGTCCGGCTTGTCAGGACGAAGAAACCATGAGGCAGCTTATGCTTGCCGGAATGAATGTAGCAAGACTCAACTTCTCTCATGGTACGCACGAAGACCACCTTCAAAAGATCAATACCATCAAGAAGGTAAGAACCGAACTCGGTCTTCCGGTAGCCATTATGCTTGATACCAAAGGACCCGAGTACAGGATAAGAGCCTTTGAAAACGGCAGCGTCAATCTTAAGCCTGGCGACGAGTTTATCTTCACGACCGAAGATGTGACAGGAAACGAAAAGCAGGTATCCGTTAACTACAAGGAGCTTGCTCATGAGCTTGAAAAGGGCGATATAATACTTCTCAACAACGGGCTTCTCTCATTTGAAGTTACATCTGTCGACGGAATAAGAGTATATACTACCGTAAAGGAAGGCGGAGAGCTCTCAAACAACAAATCAATGAGCTTCCCCACCAAGCTCCTCAAGCAGAAGTATCTGAGTGAGCAGGATAAATCCGACCTTCTCTTCGGAATAGAAAACGATGTTGACTTTGTTGCCTGCTCGTTTGTTTCATGCAAGCAGGATGTCCTTGATATAAAGAATTTCCTTAGGGAAAACGGCGGCTCGGATATCGACATAATAGCTAAAATAGAAAATCAAGCAGGCGTGGACAACATTGAAGATATATCTGAAGCTTGCGAGGGAATTATGATAGGCAGGGGCGACATGGGTGTTGAGATACCGTTTGAGAAGCTTCCCGCTATCCAGAAGACGCTTATCACCAAATGCAGGCTCTTGGGAAAAAGAGTTATAACCGCCACCGAAATGCTTGAGTCTATGATCCACAATCCCCGCCCGACAAGAGCGGAGACCTCCGACGTAGCTAACGCTGTGTACGACGGAACAAGCGCAGTAATGCTCTCCGGAGAAACAGCCGCCGGCAAGTACCCTGTTCTGGCCGTCAAGACAATGGCAAAGATTTGCGAGACCACTGAGCAAAGCATAGACTACACTAAGCTATTCAGAACCTCGGAGTTCCAAATCAAGAACACCGTAGACGCAATATCTCACGCCACATGTGGAATGGCGATAGATGTAAACGCCAAGGTAATCGCCGTATGCTCCCTCTCAGGAATGACCGCGAGAATGGTATCGAGATTCCGCTCACCCGTAGATATACTCGGTCTTACGACTGACGAAAAGACTTGCCGCAAGCTTTCACTCTCGTGGGGAGTTTCTCCCTATGTCTGCGACACCTTTGACTCTACCGATGTTCTCTTCTACACCGCCAAGAGAATGGCAAGAGACGTCTTCAAGCTCAAGAGCGGAGACAAGATGGTGGTCACCGGAGGAATAACAAACGGAGTCTCCGGCAACACCAACCTCATCAAGGTAGATACATTCTAAGTTGATTGCAGGATAAAATTCTATCTTCTGTACACCACCATATACGGAATAAACTGTTGACAGTAGGCGCAGGACATGGTATACTCTTGGTGTGATTTCCGTTACTGACGGTATGTGGTTAAACACAGTGGAAGCGGAAACGATAAAATGCCGACCGTCTGGGCAGTACTACTCTGTAATTTTGAGTGGTCTGCCCTTTTTTACTATTTGATTTTTAGGGGGCTGTGTGTGTCTAAGTGGAAAACAATAGTAAGCGGCATCGCCTCCGGCGCACTTGTCGGAATAGGCGGAGCGGTATACCTAAGCTGTGACAATAAGTATGTCGGAGCGGTTCTGTTTTCAGTCGCGCTGATAAGCATATGCTACCTTGGGCTATATCTGTTCACCGGCAAAATTGGATTTGTCGCCGAAGAATTCAAAAAGAGTATGCTGTGGCAGCTTCCTTTAGGACTTTTAGGCAACTTTATAGGGGCTACAGCGCTCGGGTATCTCATATCCTTTGCAAAGCCCGCTCTGAGACAAGCAGCCGCTTCCGCGTGCGCTTCAAGGCTGGAAAACGGGTTTATGCAGACGCTCGTTCTCGGCGCTATATGCGGAGTGCTGATGTACATCGCAGTAAAAATATTTAAAAGCGGCAACAACCCAATAGGCATTATATTTGGCATACCGGTCTTTATCCTTAGTGGGTACGAGCACTCTATAGCAGACATGTTCTATTTTGCGCTTGCAAATATGCTTACCCCCCATTATCTTATATTCATAACAGCGGTTGTTTTGGGCAACGCCGTTGGAGCCGCAGCTATGGCGCTGCTTGTACGGCTTTCCGTTGAAAAATCAATAGGCAATAAATAATTTTAGTAGATAAAGGAGAGATTGTCATGTTTTTTGAAAATCTTAAAAACTTTGACCCGGAGGTAGCCGCCTCCTGTGAGCGCGAGCTCCAGAGACAGCGCCACAACATCGAGCTCATCGCATCTGAAAACATTGTTTCGGAGGGTGTGCTCCTCGCCGCAGGAAGCATACTCACAAATAAATATGCTGAGGGCTACCCCGCAAAGAGATACTACGGAGGCTGCATGTATGTAGACGAGGTGGAGCGTCTGGCTCAGGAGCGCGCCTGCAAGCTGTTCGGCGCAGAGCACGCGAATGTTCAGCCTCACTGCGGAGCTAACGCCAACCTTGCCGTATTCTTTGCGCTTTTACAGCCCGGCGACACCGTTCTTTCGATGAGCCTTGCTCACGGCGGACATCTCTCCCACGGCTCTCCGGTCAACATCTCCGGAAAATACTTTAAGATAGTTCCCTACGGAGTTTCAGACGATACCCAAACTATTGACTACGACGAGGTGGAAAGACTTGCTGTTGAGAACAAGCCAAAGCTCATTCTTGCCGGCGCTTCCGCTTATCCGAGAATCATCGACTTCAAGAGATTCCGTGAGATAGCGGACAAGGTTGGAGCTTACCTCATGGTAGATATGGCTCATATCGCCGGTCTTGTCGCTGCGGGACTTCACCCAAGCCCTGTACCCTACGCTGATGTAGTAACAACCACTACCCATAAGACTCTCAGAGGTCCCAGAGGCGGACTTATACTCTGCAATGAAAATCTTGCAAAGGCTATTGATAAGGCAATCTTCCCCGGCACTCAGGGCGGTCCTCTTATGCACATCATTGCGGCTAAGGCGGTTGCCTTCGGCGAGGCTCTAAAGCCTGAGTTCAAGGAGTACCAGGCTCAGATAGTAAAGAATGCTCAGGTTCTCTCAAAGGAGCTTATGGCAAAGGGCATCAACCTCGTGTCCGGCGGAACCGACAACCACCTCATGCTCCTTGACCTCAGAGGCACGGGAGTTACCGGCAAGGAGCTCGAAAGAAGACTTGACGAGGTTCACATCACAGCCAACAAGAACGCAATCCCCAATGACCCCGAGAGCCCGTTCATAACCAGCGGTATAAGAGTCGGCACTCCCGCAGTCACCACAAGAGGCTTCAAGGAAGAGGAAATGAAGCTTATCGCAGGCTGGATTTCCGATGTCATCAAGGACTTTGAGGGCAACAAGGACAGAATCACTAAGGAAGTAATCGAGCTTTGCGACCGCTTCCCTATTTATCAGGATTGAGTTAACCAAAACACTACAAATATACGAAAGGCAGAGGACATAATGGCAAGCTACAAATCCGACATTGAAATAGCACAGTCTGTTAAGCTGAAGCCTATCACAGAAATTGCGGCTGCGGCAGGAATTGACGATAAGTATCTTGAGCAGTACGGCAGGTACAAGGCTAAAGTTGACTACTCTCTTCTTAAGGAAACAACAAGACAGGACGGAAAGCTGATACTCGTCACCGCTATCACCCCTACCCCCGCAGGCGAGGGCAAAACAACGACTACCATAGGACTTGCCGACGGTTTGAGAAAAATCGGTAAGAACTCGGTCGTAGCCCTAAGAGAGCCCTCATTAGGACCTGTATTCGGCGTAAAGGGAGGCGCTGCCGGCGGAGGATACGCTCAGGTAGTGCCAATGGAGGACATAAACCTTCACTTTACCGGAGATTTTCACGCTATAGGAGCAGCTAACAATCTTCTTTGCGCCATGCTTGACAACCACATTCAGCAGGGCAACGAGCTCAGGATAGACCCGAAAAAGATCACGCTGCGGCGCTGCGTGGATATGAACGACAGGCAGCTGAGAAATGTCATAGACGGTCTCGGAGGACAGGCTAACGGAGTTCCGAGAGAGGATGGCTTTGACATTACCGTCGCAACTGAGATGATGGCTGTATTCTGCCTTGCAAGCTCTATAGCAGACCTCAAGGCAAGACTTTCTAACATGATAGTCGGATATACATACGACGGAAATCCCGTTACCGCGGCTGATCTCAAGGCGGTAGGCGCAATGGCGGCTCTGCTTAAAGACGCGCTCAAGCCGAACCTTGTGCAGACCCTCGAGCACACTCCCGCGTTTGTTCACGGAGGTCCGTTTGCCAACATTGCCCATGGCTGCAACTCTATCTTAGCCACGCGCATGGCACTTAAGACGGGAGACTACGCAGTCACTGAGGCGGGCTTCGGAGCCGACCTCGGAGCGGAAAAGTTCTTGGATATCAAGTGCAGGATGGCCGGTCTTACTCCATCTGCTGTCGTTATTGTCGCTACGGTAAGGGCTCTCAAGATGCACGGAGGTCTCGCGAAAACCGAGCTTGGCAATGAAAATCTTGAAGCTCTTGAGAAAGGACTTCCAAATCTTTTAAGGCATGTGTCGAATATAAAGAACGTATACGGTCTTCCATCGGTAGTAGCGGTCAACCGCTTCCCCACTGATACCGACGCCGAAATTGCTCTCGTTATAAAAAAGTGCAGCGAGCTCGGAGTCAAGGCTATTATGTCTGACGTATGGGCAAATGGCGGAGAAGGAGGAAAAGAGCTTGCAAAGGAGGTAGTAAGACTCTGTGAGGAGGAAACACCTGACTTTAAGTTCTCTTACCCCGATGACTACAGTCTTGAGGACAAGATAAGGGCGGTAGTCACAAGAGTATACGGCGGCGACGGCATTATCATCTCGTCGAGTGCACGCAAGGAGATAGACAAGCTCACCGAGTTGGGCTTCGGCAGAATGCCTGTCTGCATTGCAAAGACTCAGTACTCGTTCTCTGACGACCCGACAAAGTTAGGAGCACCCGAGCACTTCGAGGTGAACATCAAGAAGGTCAAGGTTTCTGCCGGAGCAGGCTTTGTGGTAGTTCTTACAGGAGACATAATGACTATGCCCGGGCTTCCCAAGAGACCTGTCGCAGAAAAAATAGATGTAGACGAAAACGGAGTTATCTCCGGACTCTTCTGATTGACACATCAAGCCGTGAGCTCGGATTCTGGCTCACGGCTTTTGTTTTTATGGTGTTGCATTTTTTCGTGAAATCGTATATGATAGGTATTGTGGATATGTATATGATTCGCAGTATTTATATACCATTCAAGGATAGGTGATTTTATGGCAACAAAGAAGCTGTACCGGTCGAGATTTAACAAGAAAATTGCGGGAGTATGCGGAGGAATTGCGGAGTATTTCAACATTGACGCCACTATAGTCAGGATAATTTGGGTAGTGCTCGCGTTTATTCCGTTTATCCCGGCTCTGCTGCTGTACATTATTTTCGCATTAGTTATCCCCGAGAACCCAGACGACACAATAGTTGTTGATTGACACGTTAATCGTGGGATATTCTCAGTAAAGCAGGTTACTGCTCAATATCGCGATAACTCAGCAAATCTATCAAAAGTAAAAGGGACTGCCCATTCTATATAGAGCAGTCTCTTTTTTTATTATGCGAGTAGTTGGATTACACTCTTATTGCTTGTTTCCGGAAAGGTAGCTTAAAACCTCCTCAGCATTTGTGTCAGGCTTTACCTTGGGCATGACCTTTTCTATAAAACCCTTCTCGTCTATTATAAATGTCGAGCGGACAACTCCCATGCTCACCTTGCCATAGTTCTTCTTTTCCTGCCATACGCCGTACGCCTGAATAGCCGACAGCTCCGGGTCGGATAAAAGCGTAAACTCAAGGTTATACTTATCAGCAAATTTGACATGGGACGATACGCTGTCCTTGCTTATTCCTATTACCTCAGCGTTGACAGCCTTAAAGCTATCCAGCGACGCCTCATATGCCTGCGCCTGTCTTGTACAGCCGGGAGTGTTGTCCTTAGGATAGAAATAAAGGACTACCTTTTTCCCTAAAAACTGAGACATGGTAACTGTGTTGCCGTTCTTATCCTGCAAGCTGAAATCCGGGGCTTTAACGCCCGGCTCGAGTAATGACATACTATCTCCTCCTAAGTTAAATTTAATTACAGCATAATTATACGACATATCTCTGAAAAATGCAAATAGAAAGCCATCTCGCTCAAATCAAGCAAGATGGCTTTTTGAATTAGCTAAGGATTACTGCGCTTCCCTTTCGCTGGGAGTGTTGATGACCGCCCAATATGCGGACTTAAACTTAAGATCGCGATCTATAAGCAGCGGGTGGTTTACTCTTCCCGCAGGGCTTCCGTTGAGCCAGCTAGCCCCGTCATTGTAGCCCCAGAACACTACTGTCTTGAGTATACCCTCCTCGGCATAGTCAAGGAAGATGTTAAAGAGCTCCTTGTAGGTGTTGTCAAACTGCTCCACAAACTCATCAGTCAAGTCAACCTCTATATCCTCGTTTCCCCAAGTATAACAGTTCATATCAAGCTCTGTTACCTCAAGGACAAAATCAGGGTTGATTTCCTTAAGGCCTGCGAGAATTTCCATGTTGTCCCGGACAAGCTGCACATCGGTGTCGTATCCGACATGCATCTGAAGACCTATGCCATCTACCGGAACTCCCTCCTCAAGCATAGCCTTGACCATGTTGTACATGGTTATAGCCTTGTTGGTGTTTGACTCAAGCGAGTAGTCGTTTATAATCAGCCTTGCGTCAGGATCAGCCTCTCTTGCGGCTCTGAACGCTATCTCGATAAAGTCGTAATCGTCCCCGTCACCGTCATAGTCTCCCACCAGCCTAAGCCAATCGGAAAACCTGAGTCCGTAGCCGTCATCCAAAACCTCATTTACGACATCCCAGGTGTCGATCTTTCCCTTGTAATGGGAAACTATTGTGGTTACATGCTCCTTGATTCTTTCAACCAGAAGATCCGCCGAGGCGTCGTTTCCGTTCTCATCATAGAAGAACCAGTCGGGGCACTGCGAGTGCCAGATGAGTGTATGTCCCCTGACCTTCTTGCCGTTTTGCTCGGCAAACTCAACCAGCTTGTCGGTGTTCTCAAAATTATATACATCCTCAGATGGGTGCATATGATCCGGCTTGGAGTCATTTTCATATGTATAAATATTAAACTGATTTGTAATTATCTCGTACTCGTTTGTTCCCTCCGTAAGATCCCAGGGATTTATCGCCGATCCCACATCAAAGTAGTCAGCGAATTCCTCATACAATGACGGCGCCTCAGGATCATAGGCGTACTCGACCGAACCCTCCGGATACTTCTGGCTTGAGCATGCCGTAAAACCTGCACAAAGTATGGCGCAGGCAGTTGCTGCCGAGAATACTCTTCTTAATAACATTTTATTTCTCCTTTTCTCTTATTTTATATTCAGCGGTCAAATGTACCCGCCTGATGCACGGTAGTCCATCAAAAGCTCTGTTACCCGGTAGTAAATCTCTATTCCCTCTTCAACCTCGTTGAACTGAAGGTTTGCCTCTGTCAGAGCGTCAGAGACCGCCTCCACCGTCTCAGTTGGGATTATCTCCTTGTCCGCGTTCTCCTCAAAGTAATTAGCCCTGAAAGAGTACAGGTCATAATCCCAGACCTCGTCCGGAACAGGCGCTATTGCTTCTCTGAGCATATCCTCATACTCAGTTCCTATAAGCTTGACAGCGTCTGAGTAAAGATAATAAAATGCGTCAAGGTAGCCGCTGTACCTCACCGCCACGCTGTCAGAATTGAAGCAGGCAACGGAAGCTACAAAGCTCGCCTCGTCCTCCTGAATAATCCCCTTGAGGTGCGCAAGCTCGTGGCAAATTGTGGCAGGCTTTGAGATGGGCTGTGTATCGGCATTATATGTAGCCTCGAACGCAAACGGTATGTACAGCCCGATTATTCCCTGCTGAGACATAAAATATGACGCTTTTATTTCCTTCGGATTTGGATAATATCCCGATAGCTGAGAATAGTCGGAGGATATCTTCCTCATTGACTCCTTGCATTCCTCTATGTAATCCTCGTCGAGCACTATGTAGCCGTCCGAGTCCCGTTCAAAACCGTCGTAAAGCTCCGCAAGCCTGTCGCTGACAGCTCCGAGAGTATCAAGAAGCAACTCCTCGGTATGCTCCGTCGGCTCAAAGTACCTCGATGAAAATGGCGAGCACTGATACATCACAAAGCAGTTGAGAGTCTCTGTCGCGAATATGTACGCCACAGCCCACAAGACCACCTTGAGGTATATCCCGGACACCCTTTTTACAAGAGGCTTGTTTTTGTGCTTTATAATCGAAAAGATTATTAGAGCAGGCACGCCGAGCAGCACCGCGACAACTCCCACGGCTATCATTACCTCGCCCAGGGAAAAGCTCACAAGTCCTGACAGAAATATGAACGGAGCGGATATAATAGGATATATTTTTTGAACATAGAAGTCTGATATCGAAACGCTCAGCCTTGCTACAACATTTATAAGCACAAGCGAGGCAAAAATCACTATCAGAGCTACGCTCGATCTTTTCATTTTTTTCTTTTTCATCAGTCCATCTTCTTATCCACGTTTATAACAAAGTAGTAGGTTCCCTCTTCTTTTGAGAAAGCTTCGGAAAGAATTTCCTTTATCCTGTCAATATCATAGCTTTCTCCGAACGGCTCTACAATGTCAAATAGAACATTTGTATGCGTAGGTCCCTCAACCAGTCTGAAATCGTGTATCATGATCTCGGGATTATACTTTTTCACAGCTTCTAAGGCAAGCTCATACAGCTTATGTCTCCTGGGATTGGACACATCCACCGGATCCATGTGAATGGTCAGCGCTATGCCAAGCTTTGATCTCGCCTCTCGTTCAATATTGTCAATAATATCGTGAATGTGGGTTATGTTTCCGGCGGAATCAAACTCGGCGTGAAGAGACGCAAAGGTCGCGCCCGCGCCGTAGCTGTGTATTATCAGATCGTGATGACCTATTATCTCGTCGTGACCGTCAAACAGGTGATATATTCCGTCCACCTGCTCCTGCGTAGGAGGCGTTCCCAAAAGTCCGCTTATTAACTCTCGTATCATCCCTATTGCAGAGAAAATCACGAAAATAGACACCGCAAGTCCAACCCAGCCGTCTATGTTGATCTCAAATATTCGCATAACCACCATGCTCACCAGCACCGATACGGTAGTTATGATGTCGTTCCTTGAGTCCATAGCGGCGGCTTTTATCGCTTCCGAGGAGATAGCTTTCGCGAAGTCAAGGTATGTAAGCATCTGAATAAGCTTGAGAGCTACAGCGATTATCAGAATAACAAAGGTCGCAAGGCTGATATTGAGCTCCTGCGGACTTATAATTTTGTCCACTGAGCTCTTAGCAAACAGTATTCCTATGCACAAAACAAGTATAGCAACCAGCAGCGCTGTGATCTGCTCGTATCTTGCATGACCATACGGGTGATCCTTATCGGCAGGACGGTTCGAGAGCTTAAAGCCAACCATTGTAAAAATGGACGAGCCGGCGTCAGAAAGATTGTTTATCGCGTCCGCGATAATGGTGATACTGTTGGCGAGCAAGCCTATCAAAAGCTTAATTAAAAACAATACAACATTGGTGGCTATTCCGAACGCTCCGGCGACTACTCCATACCTTATCCTTACACCTGGGTCGGACACGTTTTTGTAATCCTTTATAAACAGCTTTTTTAACAACGATAACCCTCGATTCAATAAACAATGCCTCGAATATAAGTTCAGGCAAGCATATAACATTATACCATAAGGCGATGCCTTATGGTATCCGCAGTCTTTTTTAGGTTTCTCCGCCTTTAGGCGAAAAAACAGCAACTAAACATGCGCGGTACAATAACCAATTTCGGTTATTATACCACGAATCGCCCCATCATTTCAATGACCAAATGCACCAAAACGCAGTGTTTATTTTTTACCAACTTCAAAACAGCTACGCCTGCTCATCGAGCGTCAGCTCGTATGAAGGCAGGAAGTCGCTGATAAATATCTCAGCCTCCGGCATTCCCATCGCCTGTATGGATTTAAGCGTCTGCTTCTCTGCGTCGGCAAAATCGGAATTTCCGGAATTGCGTTCCTCTACACATTTGATAAGAGCTGAGATTTTATCGGCAAGCTTTACAATTTTTAAAAGCTCCTCGTCGTTACAGCGAAGTATGCCGGCGTACTCCTCCGCTAAATCCTCGGGTATTGCCTCTATAAGCTTATCTACAGCGGCATTTTCCACCTCTTTATATGCCCTGCTGATGTCGGAGTTAAAGTACTTGACAGGCGTAGGCAGATCCCCTGTAATGATCTCGGGGACATCGTGGAATATAGCCAGCACCGCCGCCCTATCCGGGTCAACGCTGCCGCCGCACCGCTTATTTCTTATCTGACACAAAAGGTGAGCTATTATGGCTGTGTCCAGCGAGTGCTCCGCAATATTTTCCTCGCGGGTATTTCTCATCAAGCCCCATCTGTTGATATACTTCATTCTCGAGGTGAGGGCAAAGAAGCTGCTCATATGTCGGTGACCTCCTCCGGCTGAGGCTCATATTCCTCGTTTTCAAGCGCGTAATCTATTACCTTGGCGTAAAAGTCAGCGGGGTTATCCCTGATTTTGTCGGCAAGCATTTGAGCCTGCTCCTCGTCCGGCGCAAAGAGCTTCAGTTCCATAAGAGTGAGCTCGCCCTCCTTGCAGACGCAGTTTACCGAGTATCCCCTATCCATTCTGACGGTATCTATCTTCACATCGTTGTCGTTTTTAAGCTTGGCAAAAAACTTAAGCCCGGATGTCAAAATCCTGTCCCGGAAGCTCTTCGGCACCATTCGCTTAAAGTCGTTCGCGCCCTCATAGGCATTCTCCGACAAAGTGTAATACTCCTCGGAATCTATCGTCTTGGGAATAATCATGCCCGAGTCGATCATCTCCGCCAAGACGCCGGAAAAAACAAAGTAGTTTACGCTGCCGTCAGCAGTGGCGATTTCGGCAAGCTGATTGTGAGTTATCGGTCGGTCGATCTGCCTCATAAAGTAGCAGATGAGAATCTTTATGGCGTAAGTGTCGTCAAGCGTGAGGCTGGCGGGAATAAATTTATCGTAGTTAGCCATGTGTCCTCCTAAGTTCACTGTTGTGTGTTATGTACCACATACCCTTATATGATATATTACAGGGCTTGCTATGATATGACGTTTGCCTGCCGGCAAACAAAAATACCGGTAAGCAGCCGCTATATCTTTTTTATTCTGGCGAAGGCAGCCATGATCTTCTTCGTACCCACCTTATCAAAGGATATCTCAAGCATCACATCGTTTGACATCTTGGTGGCGTTGAGCACAGTTCCCTCCCCGAAGACATTATGGGATACCCTGTCGCCAATGCTGAAGCTGAGCGCTCCCGAGCCTGACGCAGACGTACCGTGCTTCATCTTCTCAAGCTGAGCGGCAAAGGAGTTCTGAGTTTTTGGCTGGGGATTATAAGACCGGCTGCTCTCAGTCTGCTCAGACTGCTCGCTTTTTACGGTTATGGCAGACTTGGGAAGCTCATCAACAAATCTTGACTGCTTATTGAAGCTGGTCGATCCGAACAGCATTCGCTGCCGAGAGCAGGAGATATAAAGCCTCTTTCTCGCCCTGGTTATCGCGACATATGCAAGCCTACGCTCCTCCTCGATATCAGCCTCACTTCCAAGGCTCCGCGAGCTCGGAAAAATGTTCTCCTCCACGCCTACTACGAACACGTTGTCAAACTCGAGACCCTTCGCCGCGTGAACGGTCATAAGTATTACGCTGTCATCCTCCGGGTTCATGTCATCGATATCGGTATAAAGAGCTATTTCCTCCAAAAAGCCGGAAAGAGACGGCTCTTCGGCGTTCTGCTCGTAATTTGTCATGGTGGACTTAAGCTCGTTTACATTCTCAAGTCTTCCTGCGCCCTCGTCTCCCTGAGACTTAAGATATGTCATATAGCCGGTTTTTTCGAGAAGCTCGTCAAGCAGCTCCGGCAAGGGTATCAGCGCGGAATGCTCGCGCAGCTCGTCAAACACCGCGGCAAGCTCTGTAAGCTTTGACGAAGCCCTTGACAAAAGCGGTATATCCCCCGCCTCACGCATTACCTGAAGCGGAGTCTCGGAAAGATTAGCGGATATCTGCTCCAACAGGTCTACGCTCGCCGCACCTATTCCCCTCTTAGGCTCGTTTATAATTCTTTTGAGCCTTAAAATATCGTTCTCGTTATTTATTACCGAAAGATAGGATATAATGTCCTTTATTTCCTTTCGGTCATAGAACTTGACGCCTCCGAACACCTTGTACGGTATTCCTCCCGCAACCAAAGCCCGCTCTATGGCGTTCGACTGAGCGTTCATTCGGTATAAAACAGCGTTGTCAGAGTATTTCCCGCCGGCCTTTACCGACCTTAGTATTGTCTCCGCGACAAACCTCGCCTCTCCCTGCTCGGTAGAAGCCTTGTATACCGTTACCTTGTCTCCGTCGCCTGAATCAGTCCAGAGCTTCTTACCCTTTCTGCCCTTGTTGTTCTTTATGACCTCGTTGGCGCTGGTGAGTATGTTCTGGGTGGAGCGGTAGTTCTGCTCGAGACGTATGACCTTAGCATTCTCATACTGATTTTCAAATGAAAGTATATTCTCAATAGTGGCGCCCCTGAAGCGATAGATGCTCTGGTCGTCGTCGCCTACGACACAAATATTTCTCCTCGGCTCCGCGAGCATTGAAACAAGCTTATACTGCACCATGTTGGTGTCCTGATACTCATCCACAAGTATGTACTTATAAAGATTTCTATAGTGCTCGAGGACGTCGGGAAACTCTGTGAAAAGCTGAACAGTCAAAAGTATGATGTCGTCAAAATCAAGAGCGTTGGCCTCCCTGAGCCTCGACTGGTACGCGGAGTATACCTTTGCGACAGTCTGCCTGCGATAATCCGATGCCGCAAGCTTCATATACTCCTCGGGACCTACCTGCGCCTCCTTTGCATGTGATATCTCGCTCAGAATAGTTTTAGGCGGAAACATTTTGTCCGAAATGTTGAGCTCGTTTAAACACCCCTTTATCACTCTTACCGAGTCGTCGGTGTCATAGATAGTGAAGTTGGAGCTGTAGCCAAGATGCTCTATCTCACGGCGCAGAATCCTTGAGCACGCCGAATGGAAGGTCGCGGCGACTATTCCGCTCGCCTTGTCGCCTAACATCCTTTCAAGCCTTGCCTTAAGCTCTCCCGCCGCCTTGTTCGTAAATGTAATTGCAAGTATGTTCCACGGGTTGACACAGTTTGACGCCACTATGCTTCTCAGCCTCTCGCTGTCATCCACAAGACCGTCAGCATAATCAGATAGAAATCTTTCATCCTCTGGGGTGACGCCCGCATACCTGGTATCGTCGAAATAAGCGTTGCCAAAATAGACCATATTGGCAACACGGTTGACCAAAACGGTAGTCTTTCCGCTTCCCGCTCCTGCAAGAATAAGCACAGGTCCGTTCACCGTGAACACAGCGTCACGCTGCATGTCGTTGAGGTTGTCAAAATATTTTGAAAGCGCTCGTTTTTTGAGCTGGTTATATTCCTTGTCTGTCACAGATGCCCCTCCGTTGCTTAAGTGTATATAAGCCTAAATGCACAATTTGATATGTCCGCTGTTTGCCGGAAATACTCCTAATAACCGCAGCGTCACGCCTGCGAAATAAAAAATTACGTTCCAAAATATCAGATGTCATAGTCGATTAGAGTTATTATACCATAACTCTAAAAAAAATAAAATAGAAAATCCTACTTTTATTTTTATATTAAATTTGTCTTATATATCTGGACTTTTATCCCCTGTATGGTGTATACTTATTCATAAGTATTTTGATGGGAGAGATATTCTTGAGGCTTTTTTCGGATCAGAAGTACAATAAAATATTCCGCTACTGCCTCGCATTTACACTGCTGACGATACTCATCATAGCCGTCATATTCCAATGGGACAGAGCAAGCGGTCTGATGGCGAACATAGTTAGGATTTTTGAGCCTGTTATCTGGGGAGCTGTCATCGCGTTTATCATGAATCCGATAATGCACGCTACCGAAGGCTTTCTTCAAAAACGGGTGTTTAGGAAAAAGCCTCGCCCGAGACTTTCAAGGGCTCTTGGCATTATAGTTGCGTCAATAGTGATAATAGCTGTCATAGCTGCGGTAATACTGTCAATCATACCTGAAATCATATCCAATATCCCCGGTATTTACGATGGACTTGTAAACGACATTATTCCGGATATCCAGAGCTGGATCACACGGCAGCTTGAGAGCAATCCGAGCATAGCGGCTATCATCAACAACGAGCTAAACGACATCACAATATCTATTAGACAGCTGGTGTCCAGCCTCGTCCCGCAGCTTACAAGCCTTTTAGCCAGCCTATTAAGCTTCGCGAACTCGGTAAAAAATTTCCTCTTCGGCTTTATCCTCGCGATATACTTCCTGTTCAGCAAAGAAAGCCTTCAGACGCAGACCAAAAAGGCGATCGTCGCAATATTCAGCGAAAAGGTATATCACAAAATATTCTCTCTTACATCAAACACAAATCATGTTTTTCTCAACTTTATCTACGGCAAAATTATTGACTCCACTATAATAGGAATTATCTGTGCGATATGCATGCTGATTTTTGGCATGCCGTATGTGATGATAATTTCTCTTATCATAGGAATAACGAATATTATCCCTGTTTTTGGTCCATTTATAGGAGCAATACCGTCCGCTGTACTTGTCCTCATCGCCGAGCCGAGAAAGGTAATATGGTTTATTCTTTTTGTAATCGCATTGCAGCAGCTTGACGGAAACGTAATAGGTCCTAAAATTCTCGGAGACAAGATTGGTCTGCCCTCCTTCTGGGTACTCTTCTCCATTTTAGTGTGCAGCAGTATGTTCGGCTTCGTGGGAATGATTATAGGCGTACCGCTCTTTGCGGTCATTTTCGATATTCTCAATGCAGTATTCAACAACCGCCTGAAAAAAAAGAACATGCCTGTTGACGATGACTATTACTCAATGGCAGGAGTAAATATTGGCACAGTTACAAATTCGCCGCCTGAAGCGATAATAGATGAGCGCGCCTCAAATTCTGAATCTGTTGGCGCAGATGGATGCTCTGCATCGGAAACACCGGAAGCAAGCGGTGAAGCCGGTAGTGTGGCTGTCAGAACAGGCAGCAGGCTCCGCAATATCTTCAGCAGAAGAAAAAACAAATAACTTACCAATCAACTAACAGCGGTTTAGCGATAATTTCGCTTTCCGCTGTTTTGTTAATGCATTAAATTTCTTCGAAAATCCAGACTCGCTCCGCATAAAAAGTTGCATATAAATAAAAATACATTCTCCTTTCACCAAGCTATTTGTTATTTTCCCGATTAAAGTACAGCTTCTAAAAAGTCAAATCAGAGGCGCAGGAAAAGTGTGACTAATTATAAGTCTTCCGGGCAGACATGCTCGAAACCTCAAAACAAAGAAAAGCCCTGAAAGCAACTGCTTTCAGGGCTTTGGAGCTGATATCCGGATTTGAACCGGAGACCTCATCCTTACCAAGGATGCGCTCTACCGACTGAGCTATATCAGCAACCCGTTGACACGATCCGTCCGTGCAACGATGCTTATTATAGACTATCAATATCCTTTTGTCAAGCCTTTTTTAAAAAATTTCCGAAAAATAATAGCTAATTTTCCATCCCGGTTTCAGATGCTTGTACAGCATCAGCAGTAGTTTCTTCGCTTTGCATTTCTTCACCGTAAAAATGCTCTATTATCGCCTCAAGTATGGTATCTGAGATGCCGTTTATGTAGGTTAGCTCCCTTATATCCTTAAAGCCTCCCAGCGACTCCCGAAGGGTTATTATATCCAGCGAGCGCACTTCCCCTATCCCCTTTACCTCCATGAACTCCTCCTGCGTCGCATTGTTTATAATTGACAGGTCAAGCTCAGGTCGCTCAGGGATTACAAACTCAGGAAGTGAATCTGCATCAGATGACAGCAGAAGGTTTATCCCGACCACGGACGACACAAAGACCACCGTTATGACCGCGATAAGTATCTTCTCACCCAAAGAAAATCCCTCGTTGGAAGTAATGTCTACAGCTTCAGCACGCCTTTGAGCTCGTTTGTTTTGTCTGTCTTCTCCCAAGGTAGATCCAAATCCTCTCTGCCCATATGTCCGTAAGCCGCGACCTGACGATAAATCGGTCTTCTGAGGTCAAGCGCGTTGATTATTGCTGAGGGACGAAGGTCGAACACCTTTTTGACCGCGCCCGCAAGCTCCTCATCAGGTACCTTTCCTGTACCGAAGGTATCTACTAAAAGTGATACAGGATGCGCTACCCCGATAGCGTACGCGAGCTGAATCTCGCACTTTGACGCAAGACCTGCGGCAACAATATTTTTTGCCACATACCTCGCGGCATACGCAGCCGAGCGGTCAACCTTGGTCGGGTCCTTTCCGCTGAAGGCTCCACCGCCGTGGCGGGAATATCCACCGTAGGTATCTACTATAATCTTTCTTCCGGTAAGACCGCAGTCGCCCTGAGGACCGCCTATTACAAACCTGCCGGTTGGGTTTACGTAATATATGGTCTTGTCATCGAGATACTCCGCAGGTATAACCTCCTTGATGCATTTTTCAATTATATCCTGCCTTATCTGCTCCTGGGAGACGGCTGAATCATGCTGCGTGGATATTACGACAGTATCAATCCTTACAGGCTTTCCGTCCTCATATTCAACTGTTACCTGGCTCTTTCCGTCAGGTCTCAAATAATCAAGCGCTCCGCTCTTTCTCAGCTCTGACAGCTTCATCACAAGCTTGTGCGCATAATAGATAGGCATAGGCATGAGGGTAGGCGTTTCATCGCACGCAAACCCGAACATCATTCCCTGATCTCCTGCGCCTGTATCAAATGCGTTCTGCTCCCTGCCCTCAAGGGAATTGTCTACCCCCATGGCTATATCAGGAGACTGCTGATGTATCGATGTCAGCACAGAGCAGGTGTCACAGTCAAAGCCGTACTTGGCGCGGTCATAACCTATATCTCTCACTACCTCTCTCACTATTTTGGATATATCCAAGGACGCCTTTGTGGTGATTTCTCCGAGGCACAAAACCAATCCGGTCGTGCAGGTGGTCTCACACGCGACTCTGGACTGCGGATCCTGCCTCAGGCACTCATCGAGGACTGCGTCTGATATCTGATCGCATATCTTATCAGGATGACCCTCGGTCACAGACTCTGATGTAAATAAGCTTCTCATTTTTATTTCCTTTCTCACAATTTGTGGTATCAAAAAAACGCCCGAATAACCGAGCGCAAAGAGTAACAACAAAAAGAACTATAAGCTCCCTCATCTTTCGGATAAACCGCTGGACTTGGCACCTTGAAAACAGGTTGCCGGGCTTCATAGGACCAGATTCCTCCGCCGCTCTTGATAAGGCTGATTTAATTCAGTTTGTATTATACAACATAAATTTAAGCATGTCAACAAAGTTCGAAAAGTTAGCTCGCTTTTTCTGTAGGTATTACAACGATGAGTGACAGATAATGAAAAAAGAGCAGCGAATAGGAGACAAATGCTCTAAGGTTGAGTCATCCAAACAAAACCGAAAGGCATCAGCCACACTATTCGCTGTGAATAAGAATTACATATAACACGATATTTAAGCAAGCGGCAGCTGAGTTTTACTTTCAGCACGGAGTAACCGCTGCCGCAATCGGGTACAAAACAGAAAGACAAAATATCTGTCGCCGTCGCAAAAAGTATGACGGACTGGTTTTTACTCATTTGGCGATTTTGCCTCACAGCCCGCCGTGAGGCAAAGGCAGTACAATAATCTCTCTATCATACCTTTCAAACGCAAGTCTCCTAACTACGTCATTTTTCACTATTTTGTAACACGGCATTGAAAAAACGACATAAACGACATAGAAATATCTAAAATTTTGTATTTTATAAATTTTAAAACATATAAACTGCGTTCATAGCCGACCAGAGATTCAGACTTTGTCGCAGTCGCAAACAAAATCCTCGACCACGTCGCGTATATGTACACTCGACAGCTTCAGCGAATTGCACCGCCTTACCAGCTCACACGTTCTTTCCTTATCAAAGCTGAGATCGGCGCATGTAAAAATACGGTTGCCATCTTCATCATATGCAGCAATGCCGTAGACATTTTCCTGCCCACAGCATCCCTCCATACTTATTGCAGTCTCCACCAGTTCATACCTTACAGTCATTACTTTTCCCTCCAAATTGTTCATAAGCTTTGCACGTTTCAATATCATACATCTGTAACAGTATATAGCTTGACACATACTGCCTGCGAAAAATGTCGAATTATGTCGAGAAGGTATAAAAAATTTTTTTGACTGTAATTTAAGCTAATGATTCAAAAATGCCAAAAATGCGTAATGCTAATCAACTTTACATATTATGGTTTTTTGATTTGGGACGGATTCTTCGGAATATTCAAGCGCATCAACGTAAATCTTGCTCGCTTCTTGCAGGAACGACTCTGTGTTTGAATAAAGAGTGGCTATAACGTCACCCTTACTAACCCTGTCACCTGTCTTAGCAGCTATTACAATTCCTGCGCTGAGATCGATTTTGTCTTCCTTTTTTACTCTGCCGGCTCCGAGGATTGACGACGCCCTGCCGATCTCGGCGGTATTCATTCTGCAAATATAACCTGAGCTTGGTGATATAACCTGCAAAGTATGTGCTGCTCTTGGGAAAAGCGACGTGTCGTCAAGCATGCGTACATCTCCTCCCTGAGCGGCTATCCACTCCTTGAGCTTCTCATATGCCCTGCCGCCGTCAAGCGCTTTTTCCGCTCTCAAATAAGCCTCGTCATGACTTATTCCCAAACTCATCGACAACATCGCTGCCGAAAGCTCAAGACAAAGCTTCCTGAGCTCCCCCTTTTCCTCGCACTTAAGAACCTTTATAGCTTCTATAACCTCAAGCGCGTTTCCTACGCTTGTGCCGAGCGGAATATCCATATTTGTTATAAGCGCCGAAATATTCCTGCCGCAACGCCTGCCTATGGCAACCATTCTTGATGCCAGCTCTTTCGCAGAATCAATGTCGGACATAAACGCGCCGCTGCCAGCCTTGACGTCCAGAACAATTGACTTTGCTCCGGAAGCGAGCTTTTTTGACATGATGCTCGATGCTATGAGCGGAATCGAATCCACCGTCGCGGTCACATCGCGAAGAGCATATATCTTTTTGTCCGCAGGAGCGAGGTTTCCGGTCTGACCTATCACAGACGCGCCGACAGTTCTCACTTGGGAGAAAAACTCCTCCTCGCTCAGGCTTGTGCGGTAGCCTGTAATGGCTTCAAGCTTGTCAACAGTTCCTCCCGTGTAACCGAGTCCTCTGCCTGACATTTTTGCTATTTTCGCGCCGCAGGAGGCGACTATCGGAGTTATTATCAGCGTAGTCTTGTCGCCCACACCGCCGGTTGAATGCTTGTCAACGCTAAGGCTGCCGAATTCGGACAAATCCACCTTGTCGCCGGAATCAGCCATGGTATAAGTCATTTCGGCTGTTTCAAGATCGCTCATAGAATTAAAGCAGATAGCCATGAGCAGTGCAGACATTTGATAGTCGGGTATTTCGCCTTTTGTAAATCCGTTTATAACAAAGCGTATCTCCTCTGCACTCAGCTCCTGCCCTTTTCTTTTTTTAAGGATGATGTCGTACATTCTCATTTTGACTCGCCTCTCCTCATTTTGATATATCGCCAGTCAGATGGTCCGGTCCGAAGCTTACAGGAAGAAGCTCAGAGAGTGTATAGCTATATACCTTGTCAGATGTTACAAGAATAATTTCAAAATCGTCACGGCAAAATTCTCTCATCACCTGCCTGCAAACTCCGCAGGGAGGAAACTGCTCCGCCGTAGGCAAGCATTCTTCTCCGTGAATCGACCTTCCGCCGCATATAGCTATTGCGGAAAAATCACGTTTTCCCTCGCTGACAGCCTTGAATATAGCTGTTCTTTCCGCACAGTTAGTGGCTGAGTAGCTCGCGTTTTCTATGTTGCAGCCGGTGTATACGCTGCCGTCCGCGCACAAAAGCGCCGCTCCGACCTTCACTCCTGAGTATGGCGAGTATGCGTTATTCATAGCCTTGATCGCAAGCTCTGCAAGCGAATTTTTATTCATGATTTAACCTCATTCTGTTTGTAAGGAGAATTTTCCCGGGAAATTATTTTCTCAAGAAAGCTTATCCCCTCTGTTGTATAGCTCACGCCCAGGTATTCGCACACCGACGCGGCTATATCCGAAAAGCTTTGTCTTACTCCGAGATTAACAGGATCAACCGCGCTGCCGTATACCAGCATCGGCACATACTCCCTTGTATGGTCAGTGCTGACGTCTCCCGGGTCACAGCCATGGTCTGCCGTTATAATCAGCAAATCCTCATCCCGCATTTTGGGAACGAATCCGCCAAGCCATCTGTCAAATTCATTAAGCGCCTGCGCATATCCGACGGCGTTATTCCTGTGACCGTAGACCATGTCATAATCAACAAGGTTGATAAACGCAAGACCGTTAAAGTCATCGTCTGCAAGTCTGTCAGTAGCCGCCATACACTCAGGATTTCCGTGAGCGGTAACGGCTTTTGTTATTCCTCTGCCGGCAAAAATATCAGAGATTTTTCCTACAGATATTACATCAAATCCCGCTGATTTTATCGCATCAAGCATCGTCTCTCCGGTCGGCTCAAGTGAAAAATCCCTTCGATCGGCTGTCCTCACAAACTCCCCGGGTTTGCCCGTAAATGGTCTTGCTATTACACGTCCAACTGCATTCTTGCCGGTTAAAATACGCCTTGCGATCATGCAGCAGTCGTAAAGCTCGCTTAAAGGCACCACATCCGTGTGAGCAGCTATCTGAAATACGCTGTCTGCAGATGTATAAACAATAAGCTTTCCGGTTTTTATATGCTCAACGCCGTAATCTTTTATCACCTCTGTGCCGGAATATGGCTTGTTGCAGAGGACTCCCCTGCCTGTTCTTGAGGTAAACTCATCTATAAGCTCCTTGGGAAAACCGTTCGGATAGGTCGGAAATGGACTTTTTGAGATAAGACCGGCTATCTCCCAATGACCCGTTGTAGTATCCTTGCCCATGGATTTTTCCGCAAGCTTGGCGCACGCGGCGTTCTGAGAAGGCTCCGTGCCGATAAAAGAAAGTCCGTCGATGTTGCCTATACCCATCTTCAGCATGTGGGGAATGTTCAGCCTGCCGGTATTGTAACAGCTTCTAAGGGTATTTGCACCTTCATCACCGAACAGCCCTGCGTCAGGAAGAGCCCCTGCGCCCACGCTGTCAAGCACAATTAAAAAAACTCTCTTCACATTATACTCCTCCTCACCAGGTAATACTAAGCCTCAAAAATGCTTAGCTTTCTCAAAAATAACCGCTCCCGATACCGAATCATACTCAAAGCCCTCGTTATCATCCGCGTAATAAACTATCTCAGGGCAATACCAAAGCGGAATATAGAAATAATCCTCAATCAAACCAAGCTCCGCCTCGCGAATATCTCCGAGCGCAGCTGTAAGGCTGCTGTACTTGCCAGACTTCTGCAAGAGCTCCGCACAGCGGTTTCCGGCGATTCCAAACTCCTCACAGGCAAAGCCTGAAAGATAGTCCTCGGCGTCACAGCCTTTAGGGTCAATTACGGCGAGAAGAAAGTCAAAATCGCCGTTTGAAACCCTGTCCGAGTAGTCATAGTCGTTTACAACCTCTATGGCGATGCCTACATTTAACGCGTCCTCCCACATTGCTGTCAGGTACTCGAGGCTCTCCCTGTCCGCAAAGCTTTCAGGAACCAGAAGCGTCATGCTTTCGGCAAGCGATTTATCGTCTTCGCTGACGCTTATTTCCCATTTATACTCCGCAAGCCGGCTGTTGTACTCAGGCTCATTAAGTACGACGCTATCGCGGTATAGCGTCCCGCCGACATAAGCCGCCGGAGGCAGGATCCCATACGCGCTTATAAAATGTCCATAAGCCGCGTCCGACAAATAATCGCGGTTGATACACAGAGAAAAAATCTCCCTGATATCCTTTTCAGACAAAAGCTCATTCTCCGGATTTGGTATTATTCCAACCGAGCGATTATAGCTTTCAATGAATGGAAATCCGACAAGTGAGCCTTCGGGAGCATATGAGATATATAAATCGGTAGTGCCTTCTGTAAAGTCATACAGCTTTTCAGCATCATCCTTTACAACAAGATAGTTTATGCCTGCCGGATAAACCCGTGAAATTTCGGAATAGCCGCTGTTTCTGCGCAGGCGAAGGTAGTTATTGCTCCCATACTCGTCATGCAGCCAATACGCCGCGTAAAATGGTCCGTTGGAGGCTATGCTATCCGTCTCAAGCCCGTACTTTCCCTTGCAGGACTCAAAAAACTCTCTGTTGCACGGAGATGCCGGAAGCTCTGTAAGCAGGCTGAGAAGCTCGGCATTCTGGTACTCAAGTCTTATTTCAAGCGTATACTCATCAACAGCTATAACGCCGAGGCTGCCTTCTCCGGTATTATAAAGCTCATTTGCTCCGCTTATGCACAAGTAATCAGAAGCATACGGCGAGGCTGTCTCTATGTCAAAAATACGCTCGAAGGCGAAGACAAAGTCGTCCGCTGTCACCGGAGCGGAAAAATCAGCAGCACTGTTCCAGCTGTAACGCTCGTCAAGATAAAATGTGTAAACAAGACCGTCAGAGGATATCGAATAATCCTTCGCTACTCCCGGAATGATTCGTCCGCTGCCGTCACAGCGAAGCAGCCCCACAAACATGTTTTTTGCAATCATCACCGAGCTGTTGTCAGAAGCGATCTGCGGGTCGAGATTTCGCGGGTCGGAATCTATTGATATCTTAAAAATATATCCCGAGCCATCATCAGCAAAAAATGATATGATGCCGTCCAAAGGAGAACAAGCCGTCATCAAAACAATGCAGCTTAAAATTACAAAGAATATTCCAGAAAATTTTGCTCGGATGTCTGACAAAAGCATGACCTTCCTCAATCAGCCCTGAATAATTTGTCTACGGCGGACTCTGCCGCATCAAAATCCGACGATATTACCAGAATATCGTATAGACCATAGCTTATAACGCCGGAATCCTCTATTTTTTTTACCTCCTCCGGAGCATAGCCTGTAAAGTCTGCAAGCCTCGACTCGATAAACTCGTCCAAAAACCCGCGCGTCTCAGACTGTACCTGCGAGTTTTCAGACTTGAACACAGCTATTATGTCCGCGTACATGGCATCCGTGGAGTAAAGGACGGAAACAGCCTCATAATCCCCAATATCACAGCCGAAGAGAACGGATATCTCCGCGTCTGTCGCTGTACTGAAACCGCTTTCAAGAGTTACCGCGGCGGTAACGGCGTCGGTGATCTCAGACACCTCAGGCTCGGGAAGACTTGTGCAGGAGGAAAGCATAATAAGAAGCATAAGCGTGAACGCTGTCAACAGGGCTTTTATTTTTCTCATGATTTTGCACCGTCAACCGTATGTGTAAGAATATAATCCACCATCTTTTCATATGTCGAATATTTAAAGTGAACTCCGTCATTTTCCGCGTCCGCGGCAGGCATGCAGCCTGTGTCGTCCTTGAGATAGCTGTTAAGATCAAGGAAGTATATCCCCTTGTTGTTGCACAGCTCGAGCATCCTCTCGTTGAGGTCGTCTATATCAGAGTTACTCACAGGGCTCTCCACAGAAGTCTCCTTTGCAGCCGTAACAGGAGGCACTGCGATAATATAGATATCAGAATCGGGACACAGCTCGATAACCTTTGTCACAAACGAAGAATAGCTGCTATACATCTCGGACGGAGTCAGCCACGCCGCTCCCTTGGAGCCGAGAAGAATGTAGATATTCTCAGGAATATCCGCCTCAAGCGCTTCCAAAATGGTGATATCTCCGTATTGGGTCTCAACAGGCTCCGTCTCCGCCTTTGTGACATTCATCGACATGCTTGCGTAAACATTGGAAGCGGGGACAATACCATATGAGGACATACCGTACACTATTGAATCTCCTATAAACACGCAGCTCTGAAGATACTCGTCCGATACAGCCTCAGACTCGGCAATGGGATTTACACCGTCTTCAGCGCCATCGTCTTCGACATTATCAGAGTTCTGAGACTGCTCCTCTTGGCCGCTTTCCTCGTCTTTTTCGGCGTCTGACGCACCGGGAACTACGATTTCTCCATCCTGCGTCAAAACATCCTCAAGGGTTGTGTCCTTCATATATCTGTAAAACATCACTCCGAAGATAATAACTGCAGCAAAAAAGACAATACTGAAATGGTATCTGACCTTTTTCGGCTTTTTCCCGGTCGGGGCTGTGCTTCTATATTCCACTTGTTTATTCTCCAGTCTATATCAAATTAGCTTATTTCTGAATAATATTATATAAGATAGAAAAGGCAGTTTCAAGAAAGTTTTTCAAAATTCATAAACTGTAACCTTCATGTAACCAATATCTCACTCTCTCACTTGAAAATGTCGTCGGTATCAGATATAATAAGCTGTGATATTCGGTTTATACTTTAACTTTCTACATATAAAGCGAGGTAGCATTTATGTGCGGTTTTGTCGGATTTACAAATAAAATCAGCGATTCAGGCGAGGTTCTTAGCCGTATGACGGAGTCTATTAAGCACCGCGGTCCGGACTCTGAGGGCGAATACATCGACAGCGATGTAGCTTTGGGGTTCAGACGGCTGTCGATCATAGACATCTCAACCGGAAGCCAGCCGATATTCAACGAGGACGGCTCAAAGGTTCTCGTTTTTAACGGCGAGATATATAACTACCGCGACCTAAGGGCTGAGCTGATTGACAAGGGACATACATTTACAACCAATACCGACTCAGAGGTTCTTCTGCATGGCTATGAGGAGTGGGGCGATCAGCTTTTAAACCGCCTCAGGGGTATGTTTGCCTTTGTGATCTGGGACAAAAAATCAAAGGAAATATTCGGAGCGCGCGATTTCTTCGGAATAAAGCCGATGTACTATGCCGAGATGAACGGCACATTCATGTTCGGTTCGGAGATAAAGAGCTTTCTGTGCCACCCGTCATTTGAAAAGAAGCTGAATACCGACGCGCTTGAAAATTATCTTACCTTCCAGTACTCCCCCTGCGCCGAGACCTTCTTCAAGGGAGTATACAAGCTGTTGCCTGCTCACTGGTTCCGCTACAAAAACGGCATTATGAAGACGGAGCGCTATTGGAGCGTAAACTTTGACGATGACAATAAGCCAGATCTTGAGGAGTGGGTGAACAGGATATCCAGCACCTTCCGCGACTCGGTAGAGGCGCATAAAATAGCAGATGTCGAGGTCGGAAGCTTCCTTTCGAGCGGCGTTGACTCAAGCTATGTGGCGGCGGTAGCGAATGTCGACAAGACCTTTACCGTCGGCTTCGGCGAGGATGAGCGCTACAACGAAATAGGCTACGCAAAGGAATTTTCAAAGTATATCGGCAAGGAAAACATTTCTAAAGTCATAACTGCGGACGAATACTGGGGGGAATTCCCGAAAATCCAGTACCACATGGATGAGCCTCTTGCGGATCCGGCAGCAGTCGCCCTCTACTTTGTGTGCAAGCTTGCTTCTGAGAGTGTCAAGGTAGTTCTGAGCGGAGAGGGAGCGGATGAGCTCTTTGGCGGGTATAACATATACAAAGAGCCTGACGATGTAGCCATATACAACGCCGTTCCAATGCCCATAAGGCGCGAAATAGGAAAGCTTTGCTCCAGACTGCCCCACAAAAGGGGCGTGAACTTCTTTATAAGAAGAGGCAAGACGCTTGAGGAAAGATTTATAGGCAACGCATACATCTTCAGCGAGTCGGAGCGCAAGGATATACTCGCAATCAAGACAAACGCACCTGCCGCCGCAGAGATAACAAAGCCGTTTTACGACATGGTAAAGGGCAAGGACAATGTCACAAAAATGCAGTTCCTTGACATAAACCTATGGATGACCGGAGACATACTCCTCAAGGCTGACAAAATGAGCATGGCCAACTCCCTTGAGCTCAGAGTCCCATTCCTCGACAAGGAGGTAATGGCTCTTGCGCAGAGGATACCCAAGAAGTACCGCGTCACCAAGGAAAACACCAAGTACGCCATGAGAATGGCCGCCCACCGCGCATGCCCTCCCCGCACCGCCGATAAGAAAAAGCTCGGCTTCCCCGTGCCGATAAGGGTATGGCTCAAGGAAGACGAGCACTATAATAAGGTTAAAGCCGAATTTGAGAGCGAAAACGCCAGAAAGTTCTTTAAGCCGGAAAAGCTTATTTCCCTTCTTGAGGATCACAGGGACGGAAAGTACGACTATTCAAGAAAAATCTGGACCGTTTACACCTTCCTTGTATGGTACAAGGTATACTTCTCATAATTGAATCGCAGCATTAATAATCCTGCCGTTAAGCCCTAAAAATGGGTTTAACGGCAGGGTTACTTTTATCCGAGCTCCTCCGGGAATACCTCGCCGGAAATAGCCAGTATGCTGTCATAGGGTATAACGCTTCCATCGTCAAAAACCATCGCCCTCTCAAAGTCGTCGAGCTTTTTTACACGCCCGATGGCTGTCAAATACGCCCCGCCCTCCTTTTTAAGGTCAGGTAAAAAGTACACCGCAGTTACCTCAGGGTGTAAAGATATCATATCCTTCAAAAACTGCATCTTGCGGTCAAGCTCTGTTCTTGCATCGTCGCTCAGCGCCGCCTGTCTATCCGTAAGGCGAGCGGTCTCGTCAACGGCGTCGTCATAGCCGTCAAGCGCTGAAAACGGAGAAAACTGCGCCGCACGCTCTATCAAAGACATCTGAGGTCTTGTTTTTGAGACGTGGTGCGGCAAATTTATTATATCCTCGTACATTTTTTCCTCCCATGCCAAAAAAATTTGATTAAAAACAGCTTATCGCCACATTATTTTGTACCACATATCAGGCTGCCGTCACAAAGTGCAGATCCTTTACGCCTTATGCCCGCCTATCTGCGAGTTTCTGTCCTTGGCAGTCGCGCCCTCCTCAAAGTTCATGCCTTTAAGTATCGAGTTTTTGCCGAACCTCTTTTTAATGGATATTACCGCCTTTTGCATTCTTTTTTCCCGCTCAAGCTCATATTCTTCCTTTTTTCTCTTTTCCTCTATGGCAGCGTAATCGGTGAACATATCAAGCTGCTCGTAGCCCTGCTCAGACCTTTGAAGCAAGTCCTCCCCTATGACGTGATTGGCGGTTATATTCAGCTTGCGTATGAGAAGAGCCTTGTTTACAATCCTGTCAAACAGCTCCCCCGCCGCGTCCATTATCTGCTTGGACGAGGAAGTGAATCTTCCGAGATTAAGCGAGCCGTGCGCGCGCTTAGGCATTTTTCTGCCGTATCTGTCGCTCACTACCTCGCCTTTGTATTTTTTCGCCCTTTGCGGGTCGGAAATATTTATCGTGTCATAGCTTATGCTCAAAACAAGCTGGTCTGTAACCATTCCCTTGTCCACCAGCTCCATTGACATTAGATCAGCCATCTCGCGCAGCACGAGCCTCGCTTTATCCGCTTCATACGGCTGATGAAGCACCTGTCCTGAGCAAAGACTTTTATTCTCCGGACGATAGGCTTTCACCGCTTCCACAGTCGCCGGCTCCCAGCCCCATGCGTGGTCGATCAATAGCTCCGCGTTCTTGCCGAAAAGCCGGTAAAGCAAATCCTCGTTATCAACCGAGCATCTGGCAATATCACCCATGGTGAACATGCCGTTTTCCTCAAGCCTTTTTGAGTACCCCCTGCCAACCCGCCAAAAGTCGGTGAGCGGCTGATGGGACCATAGCGTCCTGCGGTAGCTCATCTCGTCCAGCTCGGCTATTCGGACGCCGTTTTTATCAGCCGGCATCTTTTTTGCGACTATGTCCATAGCCACCTTACAAAGATAAAGATTGCTTCCTACTCCTACCGTGGCTGTTATACCGGTTGTTTCAAGCACATCGAGTATTATCTTCATGGCAAGCTCACGCGCACTAAGCTTATATGCCATTAAATAGTCTGTCACGTCAATAAACACCTCATCTATGGAGTAGACTATTATATCCTCCGGCGAGACATACTTCATGTAAACCTTGTAGATTTTGGTGCTGTACTCGATGTAGTATGCCATACGGGGCTTAGCTATTATAAAATCTATCGCCAGTGACGGATTAGCTGAAAGCTCGCTGAAAAAACAGGAGGAGCCGTTTAGCCTACCGGACGGCGAATCATGCCGCCTGCCGGCGTTTGCCTCCTTTATCCTCTGCTTGACCTCGAATAGCCTTCCTCTGCCGGGTATACCGTAGCTTTTGAGCGTAGGAGTGACCGCAAGGCAGATAGTCTTATCAGTTCTTGCCTCGTCTGCCACCACAAGATTCGTATCCAACGGGTCAAGCCCCCGCTCACGACATTCTACCGACGCATAAAAGCTCTTTAGATCTATAGCTATATATGTTCTCTCCTTGGCCACGGCTTTCCCCCTCTTCCCAAAATTTATCTGCGCTTTATCATCACATAATTTTTCAGCAGCACGCCGTTGCGCTCAACCTGCTGCTCTTTTATCATCTCATATCCCCTGCGCTCAAAGAAAGGCTTAGAGGTTATAGAAGCATGCGTGACTATGTCTCCTGAAACAGACTGCTCCAGCCTGTCGCAAAGCGCCGTCGCTATCCCCTGACGCTGATAATCCTTATGCACATACAGCCTGTCGAGATATCCCGCGCAGTCTATATCCGCAAAACCTGCTATCTCACCGTCAGCCACCGCGACAAGGCTTGTATGCTCCCTGAAGGATCTGTCCCAGCCAAGCTTATCTATGCTGCCCGTAGCCCATGCGTCAAGCTGAGCCGGTGTGTAGTCGGCGGCGTTCACAGAGTGGACGGTATCATAAAACAGTTTCGCGATTTCATCCATATCGCTGCCGCTATATTTTCTTATAATCATCTTTTTCTCTTTCCGAACGGGATCTTGCAGCTATATAAAAACACCTTATTTTTTCACTTGGCTTCCGCTTTATGCCGCCATAATCTTAATCTATTTTATCAAGGAAATCACCGTGTAGCTTTCCTTCCGCGCTTTTTATCAAATTTGTTTTCGTAAAACTATAGCTATGCAAATGATTTTTATAAGACCGCACTCCGGCTCGCTCCGCAGCGCTGAACCAACGCCCAGCAGAAGTATTTGCAACGTAATGTGCACCGCCTCGCGGTCTATTCTCAAGGCTGACGCTTAGCCGCTGTTGACGCGTATATATCCAAAAAGTTCCGGAACAAATGTTCTTATAAGCTATTGACGTGAACAAATGTTCGCGGTATACTAAAAACACAGGAGGCGTCAGCGACCCTCCCGTATAATCATAGCACACGCTCACATATGCGTCAAGGAGTGATTTCATGTCAGACAACGGTCGCCGCAAGGCTTATGTATCGGTAAACATAGATGTCGATGAGGAAGGCGGAGTTCACCCGAGGCTTATCCGCTGGGAAAACGGCGTTACCTTCAAAATAGAAAAAATCGTATACAAATGCCGCGCGTCGTCAGAAAGGGTAGGCGGTGGAGGGATACGCTACACAGTCCTGATAAGAGGAAAGGAGTCCTACCTGTTTCAGGAGGGAAACAAATGGTTTGTAGAGGCGAAAATGTGATTTTACGGCAGGAAATAATTGCGTTTACCTGAATTTTATGATATGATTAGATGGCGGAGCACAAATATGATTGCACCAATTATGCCCTGCCGCTATGCATGGTATGGCATACAGGAATAATACTTTTACAGGAGGTCAGCTATGGCAACTCTGCTGTATCAGGGACACGGAAGCTTCCGACTCACTACAGACACCGGCAAGGTGATATATATAGACCCGTTTGCGGGAAATGGGTACGACTTGCCGGCGGATCTCATTCTTGTTACCCACCAGCACCATGACCACAACTGCATAGACCTGCCGGCAAAGAAGCCGAGCTGCGTCATATGGCAAAGCTTTGATGCTCTCAAGGACGGAAAATACAACACACTCTCTCTTGACTTTGCGAAGGTCGAGTCGGTAGAGGCGTACAATCATCACCACAAAAAGGAGGAGTGCGTGGGATATATCATAACCGTTGACGGCAAGACTATCTACTTTGCCGGAGACACCGGGGAAACCTCCATGATGCCCAAATTGGCTGAAAGAAAGCTGAATTATGCGGTGCTGCCTATGGATTACACCTATACCATGGATATCGATGAGACAATCAGATGTGCTAAGCTTATAGCCGCTGAGCACACTATTCCCTCCCACATGTCTCCCGGAAAGCTGTTTGACATGGAAAGAGCCAAGAAATTTACCGCACCGGGCGCTCTGATAGTTCGGGACGGCGAGAGTATAAGGCTGTAAAAGCCACAGCATATTAAGGCGCTTCGCGGCGCCTTTTTATTTTTAACATATTTAACGCCGAAATTTGTGCAAAACTTGTCGCGCCAAAACGGCTTTATTTATGCTGATATCTTGACAGTAATCAAGTTTGACCATATAATTTCTGTAGCTATAATTATAATATTTGTGAGAGGTCGTAAAATAAATGGGAATGCTTGGTTGGGTAATTATTATTACCGCTATAGCTGGCATAGGCGGAACGGGTCTCGGAGGACTGGTCGGCGCGCTATTTAAGAAAAACACCGAAAAGTCGGTAAGCCTGCTTCTGAGCTTTGCCGGCGGAGTCATGCTCAGCGTGGTCTGCTTTGATCTTCTTATGGACGCCATGAGCCAGTTTGATAACACGACTATGAACCTTCTGATCGTAATAGGAATGGTGCTCGTCGGCTATGGGGTCATATACATACTTAACTTCTGGATAGACAGAGCGACAAACCATGAGGTGGCTCATATCGACAATAAACACCCTAAGACGGCGGATCAGCTATCCGAGCTGATCCACAGCGACCATTTTGAAGAGCATAAAAAGAAAAAGACGGTAGCCGATCTGTTCATAGGCGGAGTGGTAATGGCGTGCGCCATCGCATTGCACAATCTCCCGGAGGGCATGGTAATCGGCGGTTCATACGCCCATGACGGAGTCGTAGGATTCACTCTCACGGGCGGTCTGACAATGGCGATAGTAATAGGTCTTCACAACATTCCCGAAGGAATGTCGGTAGCGGTTCCTCTTATAGCTGGCGGAATGAACAGGGTAAGAGCGGTTCTGATAACTGCCGCGACCGGCGCTCCCACGATTATCGGTGCTATCATCGGCTACTACCTTGGCGAGGCGGGACCGCTCAGCATGGTGCTCTCCCTCAGCTTTGCGTCAGGCGCGATGCTCTATGTTGTCTTCGGAGAGCTTTTGCCTGAGGCTATACTCATGTGGCGCTCCAAAGCTCCTTCGCTTGGCATGCTTATAGGGGTACTGACAGGTCTGCTGATAATCTACGCATAAACTGCTTTACAAAATCAAATACGGCGTTCTCGAAACCGGGAGCGCCGTATTTTTGTATCTAATCTCAATTTTTACATCGTTTCGCTATTTGTCCGAGACGGCTTTTTTCTTAAGCCTGAATATTTGGCTTCTGAACAGTATCAGATTCATCACCGCAAAGAAGCCGATCAGTATCAGCAGCGTCAGCGCCGGCTCTTTAGGGGCAAATGTGGCAAGAAGCATCATCGGGAAGCCGAACACTATCGCCGGGAAGTTCTGATATACCATGTTGTCCATCGCGGGAGTGCTGAACTCGCCGTCAACCTCACGCAGCAGGATTACACCGGTGCTCGCTGTGCCCGTCAGCATTCCGTACATCATCAGAAACTGCTCTTCGGCATATCCGGGGAATAGCTTCTTGGCTACAAAGTAATTATAAACATATGTTATAACCAGTCCGACAACGCCGAGTATCAGCATAATGCCCCAGTACTTTTCCAATACGCTAAGCCTTATCGCCGCAATTCCTGCTACTACCATGATATCAAAGAAAAAGTTGCTTGTCCTTGTCATAAGGAAGCTATTGGTGTACTCCTTCTTGATAGCGCCGGCCTTTTTGAGAAGGTTCATCACAGCCTTTACTATTACCGCCGATAAAACGCCAAGCAGGAAGTTAAAGCCGAATATCACCGACTTCATTCCCGGAAGCAGAAGCCCCAAGCCCCACATAATGAAGTATGCGATCATGTACGCCAGGGCTATAAGCGCCACCTGAACGGTGAGCTTGTCGAGACTTTCCTGCATAGGTATCTCGTTATCAGACTGAATTTCCTCCGAACGAAGAGCCTTTTCATCCAAATGCACTATCTTTATCTTTCCGCGCCGCTTCTGGATGTTGAGATGGATTACTCCTCCTATGCTCGCGCTCAGGAAGCCGAGAGCGGCAATGGTAAGACCAAAGCTTGCGCCTCCGCTGAATCCGAAGTCGTTCTCATATATCGTGCCGTAATTGAGAGCCTGACCTGTGCCCTGACCGTAGCCGAAAGGAAGAAGTATACCTGCCGCCGGGAAGAAATCAGTCATTACCATAGCGGCGACTATCGTGATTCCCAAGCCGAAAATAGCCTGAATAAGATATGTCGATACCGTCGTGACACCGGTGTTGAATATTTCTATTCCGCGCTGCTTTGTCACCTTTCCTTTTGATGGCTTGAATGTCGAGGCGATAAAGCCGAGCGCAAGCATATGATAGGTAAGGATCTCAAGTGATGCCGTTCCGTTTCCGCCGAAAAACTCAGTATCGAACATGTCCCCGCCGTCGGTTACAAGCTTGTATATGCCTGATACTACCAAAAGCAGGCAGCCTCCTATTACAGAGGCGGGTATGAGCGAAGCCTGAAGAAATTTTACTGACTTCTTGAGAACATTCGCGCCTAACAGACTCAAAAGAAGTATGGCGATAATATTAAAATTGCTCCAAACGCTAAAGTCCCAAAAATTTTCCATTCGCGTCACCTTTCTTTATGTTTTTATAGCGATAAAAGATGTTCAGGTACTTGACAGCGTTGAACCTCTTGCCGCTTTTTAGCTGATAAAGCGTCTTTCCGTAGTAAATATTCAGCTTGTTTTTTCCCAAAACCGAAATAGCGTGTATGTCATCAAAGCCAAGTGTCAGCGGATTGCTTCCTAACTCGTCTATCACAATCCTGTTCCCGTAAAGCGATACGCTCGCATCTTTTCGGAGAAGTATCTTATTCTTATACAGGATCACCTGAGAAAGACTGGACAGGTCGGTATACATCGGCTTATCAATATAATCAAGCGGATTAAGCCGGTTGACAAAGCTCTCCTGATAGTCGTACCACTCGCCGTAGAACCCAAATGGAAAATCAAAGCCCGCTCCCCTGAGGCTCTTGTCCTCAAGATACTCTATCTTCCTGTGACAGCGCTTGCATTCTATAAAATTTCCGCTGCTCTCAAATTCGGACAGACCGCAAAAAGGGCACACATACGCCGTGCGCTCAAGGTATTCCGCCTTGACCGGCGACTTAAAGCTTCCGTCAGGTCTGCCCTCGTCTACATAAAGCTCTTCCTCTATGGTCTTATACAGCTCCTCGCGGCTCATTTCGGCGTATTCCTGAGGCTCGATCACTTTGGTGACCCCCGCGTGCATTCTGCCTTTTCTGACCTTATCCGACCACCTCGGCTGGACGCCGTATCCGCCCTCTATTTTCACAAGCGCAACAGGCAGCCCCACATGCTGTATGAGCCCGGCTATAGCAGGATTTATATACGAGGTCTTTCCGCTGAAGGTCCTGTTGCCCTCAGGAAAAATCGCTATTGTTCCTCCATCTTTCGCTATCCGCTCTATAGTCAGAACAGCTCTTACATCTGTTGCCTGCTTCTTTATCGGGATCGGAGCCACCGCCCATTTAAGCAGCTTCGATATCCAGCCCATCGAGAAAAGATCCTCGCTGGCAACATAGTATACCGCTCCGCTGAAAATCATGCCTATGAAAAACTGGTCAAAGGCCGTCTGATGGTTGGAAATAATAAGATATGGTCTATGGTCTTTGTTGTCAAACCGCTCTATTCGCGCGTGATATTTTAAACTGATTACCGGCTTCAAAATCAGATATGCCAGATTGCGCACAAACCTGTGCCTTGACTTAATCCACGGCTCCCTCTTTTTTGTTTTACTCATTTATGACACTTCGCTCTTCATTTCCTTGCATTACTGCATAAATGTATAATAACACATGGATTTGATGTTTTCAAGCAAATCGAAAAATTACACATACTTCTCACATTGGCCGTCATACGCCGTTAATTTTTACAACCATACGAAAACATGCGGCAGAGACTTATCCCTGCCGCATATTTAAAAATTTTACTTACTTTTTGTTTTTGTTTCTTTTAAGAATAACGAGAACGACTATTACCGCCACAACGACTACAGCAGCCGCCACCACCGGAATTACTGACGAACCGCCTTTAGCTTCCGCAGTTTCGGTGTCCACGGGAGCCTCGGATGATATCAGGCTCTCATAAGAGCTCTGAAGTTCTACAGCCTTTTCATCAACAGTCTCCTGAGACGCTGACCTTGTGTTGAGCGTGTCAATCGCATTATACAGCGCGCCATTAAACCCTTGGAAATTCTCGGGATTATATTCTTTAGCGTCTCCGGTGTAAATTACTCCGAGCGCGCCGGCTATCATTGCTTTGAGCTCGGTGAGCTCCTGCTCCGGGTACTCTACAAGCTCATCCCTTGCCGCCAAAAGCTCTTCTAAGGCGGCGTCGATATCTTCCTGAGTATAGCCGCCCGTGGTGCAGATCAAAGAGGCGTCCTCAAGAGCGTTTTCAAATCTGATCCAGCCGGAATCGTAATTTTCCTCACGAAGAAGTGAGCACTCGGCAACAGCCTGCGCCAGCTCCTCGCGGTTTTCCTCATCATGCGAAAGATCGGTATAGTACTGAATGCAGTCTATGCCAAACAATCCCGTCGGCTCTATTCTTATCGTATGCTCGCCGTACTCGAGTTCTCCCGAGTCAAACGCCTGCTCATATACATCCTGCGCCGCGTTGGTAGCCTGATGCATCCTCGGCGAGATTGAATACCACATCGGAATTGCCCGAAACTCCTATCCCGCGTAGGTATTTTTCACCGCCGATTCTTATGCTGCCTCCATCATAGGACAAACCCATCTTCGAGCCGCCGGTGCTTGATTCGTCCACCGATACATCTGAAAGATACATATATCCCGTCTTAAATCCGTCAGGCTCCGACCTTAATCCAAAGAACTCCACCTCGGCAAGATTGGCGTACTCGTCCTCAGGCACGTCGGTAAACTCGATCCTGAAGAAGCGCATATATGTTCCGTCAAAGCTCTCCTCCTGAGGTCTTGAAAGAACGGTTTCGGAATCATACGATACCAGCGTCTTCCACTCCGGCTCGTCAAGGTTAAGCTCCTTGTAGTATATTGTATACGGATGCCATTAAAAAAGCCAGTATTCTTTTCATAATATAATCTCCCTTCCTAATAAATTTCTGCGGAATCCCGCCGCAAGAGTAATCGCAATTTTTGCCTAAACAGTCGTTTTTAATAGCTTTCTCTTTTTTTCATTACCTGTAGTTTCCTCCTGTAAAATATAATGTTCCAAAGTTGCGTTAAACTTAAATTCGCCGCTTCCAGTATTCCCTCTTTCTTATATAGTTTTATTAAATTATAATAGTAGCCCTGATTTTATGTGCATAATTTATAATTATTTTAATTTATGAAATAGAAAAATAAATTTTAATAAATCAATTATTTTATGAATTCCTCATTAAGTCAAAGATGACATTTATCGATTTAAAGCTTAATCAAATAAAAGCAGTTGCTCAAATTTCCGCTGTAAACGGCAATATTCCGAGGATTTATTTAGCATATAGAAAACAGCAAAGCTACTTATAGCAATTATTTTATCGATTAGTCAGTCAAAAGCAAAGATTGACCAATAGTACTCAAAATATCATTATTTCATCGAATCAGCTAAAATACTCGTACAATAACAAAAATCTGAAATCATATCTCTGACTTTAGCTTACTACAATGATAGTATTATATGAAAAAACATCTAACATGTCAATAGTGTTTTTAAAAACAAGCGCAAAAAATCTTATTTAAGTTTGTCAGACCTATAATTGATATGGTTTTTCAAATTTGCCATCAGCCCGAATTTATGCACATTACACAAAAACAAAAAAATAAATCTGTGTAAAACACGAAAACTTCACCGTGTTATATTGAACTCCCGGTTAACTTCTGATATACTTGATCAACATGAGCATACTTTTGTTGCTCGACCAATCTACTACAATTAAGAGGATACAGTCATGAAAAATTTAGTTAAAAAAGCTGCTGCGTCTGCGACAGCCGGAATTATAGCGCTTTCGACGCTGCTTACATCAGTTCCGGTCAGTGCCGAGGGCAACGGTGAGATTACTCAATTTATGGACTGCTTTATGCCGATGCCTATCATCGAGGAACTTACAGACGACTGCTGGGGCGCAAGGGCAGGTCTGAGAGACCAGAGCAACGGTCTTGAGGACAGAGAGATGGATGAGTACTGCTACTGGGACGGCGGAATCATCAAGGATGAGGAAACAGGTAAGTACTATATGTTTGCGAGCCGCTGGAATCAGGCAGGCGGTCATTGGGGTCAGAACGGCATCTCAGGCTGGCAGGGCTCTCAGGCGATATACGCCGTCAGCGACAACCTGTACGGACCTTACACCGACATGGGACCGATCTGGCCGGATTGGTGCGACGGAGCGGGACACAATGTCTTCCCGTTCATGGTCAGTGAAACCGATCCGCTTTACGAAGAAGGCTACAGATATGCAATAATGATAAGCGATACCGGTATGCATGGTGAGATCGCGAACGGAACTATACACATTGCCAAGAGTCTCGACGGTCCATGGGACCTTTTGCAAAACGGCAACAGCGGCAGACTTAAGGCGGTCGGCTCAAGCGGTTATTATCTCACAAATGTCAGCATAACCCTTAGAGACGACGGAAAATATGAGGCTATAAACAGAAACGGCGACAAAGCTATCGCCGACTCGCTCGAGGGCGACTGGGTAGTACAGCTTTACGGCCTGTGGTGGCAGGTCGAGGGCATGCCTAATGTCAATGTTGAAGACCCAGTCATCTGGTATTCGGATGGGCTGTATCATGTTGTTGCGAACAAATGGGACACAAAAGAAGCCTTCTACCTCACATCCGAGGACGGTGTTACAAACTGGGTGCGCCATTCGGGAATTGCGTACACTCCAAAGGAAAACTTTCTTGAATATGAGGACGGTACGGAAAACAACTGGGCAAAGCTTGAGCGCCCGAACATATATGTTGAAGACGGAACAATCAAGGCGTTCACATTTGCTGTAATCGACGTTGAGAAGGAACAGGACCTCGGAAACGATTCTCATGGAAGCAAAATAATAGTAGTGCCTTTCAACGGAGAGGGTCTTGATGAGTTCGCAAGATCTGATGTGTATGTTGACCCGATGGCTCACCGCGACGGAATTGAGCCCATAGCGGACACAACGGCGCAATCTTGGAGCAATGAAGCAAATCTCAACTACGGCGGAGAACCGTTCCTTCAGTTGCAAAGAAACAGCGCCCAAGGCATATTTGGCGAAGGCGAAAAAGCAATAGACTCATATGACTGCAAGATAGCATACATCAAGTATGACATTTCAAAATACATAGACAAGGAGATCGAGGACGTTTACCTGTCGATTGTGTACCAGGGCTTGCAGGCTGGCGTAAGCGCGGAAAATCAGATAGAAGTGGCGCTTGCCGAATCTGACTGGGAGGAAGGCACGGGAAGCGGAACCGCGCCAAACGCTAACGGAAACGTCCAGCAAAACGATGATGAGGTTATCTGGAGCAATCAGCCAGCGATTATTTCAAGTGCTGATGAGACAGTTGTTTCCGATGCTTTTGCGACAGCCGACTCCCCCATCGAAGTTAAAATCGACGTTACCGATATGGTCAAATCATATATCGAAGATAATCCCGGCGAAACGGTTATTACGTTTGCGCTTTGCGAAATGAACGGCAATCGCCTCCACATTGGCAGCAAAGAGGGCGGCGTGTCAACTGTTCCGCTTTTAGACGTAAACTATGTCGGTCAGGAAGAGGAAGAAGAAAAAGAGGCCGCTGAAGAGAACATCTCGCAGAACAGCGAATCAAGCGCAACACCAATGATCGTTGGAATAGTTGCGGCAGTTGTTGTGATTATAGTTGCGATTATAATAATTATTGCAGCTAAAAAGCCCAAGAATGAAAAGAAGAGCTGATTGAACGAGGCTATATGATTTAAAATCGAAAGCCCGCAGTAGATACGGCAGATTACTGCCAAGTATCCGCTGCGGGCTGTTTATTATCTTCCAAAAGCATATACAGCACCGCTTTCCGGCGCATTATACAAAAGCTTACGACAAGTGTCACAGCCTGCCGTCTTAGCAGACAATTGGAGTTGATCCTATAAGAATAACCTATTATCTGCATATGTCCTTAAGACGCACTGAATTTTCCTTCCCTTGTATCGCTTTTCCCAAAGATAGTAACTGGCAACCTGTTTTCTAACGGTAGATTACTATTGTTCCGATTGCCAATAAAAAGCCCGCTTTGATTTCCTTTCAGCATTTGAACGGAAACCGCAGCGGGTTTTTATCATATTCCTGATATAGGCGCAAATAGCGTCATATCGTACCGATTAATTGACGAAATATAAATCCGACACAGGTTATCTGCATCTTATTTATTCACCCTATTACATTTTACAGTTCACCTTTCTTTTTGGATATGTCTGTACAGTTCATAGCATTAGCCAAAACAGAACATATTATTCACACTCTGTCTATTGTTATTATTCGGAGTTCCGTATATAATATTATATAGTGGAATGTTGAAAGGGCGTGAACCGAGAATGTTAGAATATATCTCCGCTTCCGAAGCAGCGAGAAAATGGGGTATTTCAGAACGACGAGTGCAGAAGTTATGCGAAGAAAACCGCATACCCGGTGTGGCAAAGTTCAGTTATATGTGGTTGATACCAAAGAACGCGGAAAAGCCTGTTGACAGACGGCGAAAAGGATAATGGCATGCATGACAAAGATAATGGCAGCGTTGACTACTATGAAATATTGTAGGGTCTGTTCAAACTCAGTATAATGATGTTGCAAATTAAGACTAAGGAGGGCCTATACATGGATATGAATCAATTACCTGATAACCTTGTTAATATACGAAAAATGAACGGACTGTCCCAAGAAGCGTTTGCAGAAAGAATAGGTGTTTCAAGGCAGGCTATATCCAACTGGGAACGCAAACAAGGTGTTCCCGATGCAGATATGCTGAAAATAATAGCAAAGGAATTTGATGTGAGCATTGATACTCTTATAACAGGATGTGTTGCACCAAACTCATCAATTTCTGAAAAAGGCTCTCAACCGTTTAAGTACTCGAAGTATGTGATTATTTCTATGGTACTTATTTTAGCTATACATATATTTTCGTGGTATCAAGGGAAAGTGAGTATAGAAAGTGTCATTATATCACCGGGCGTCATTACGATGATTTCTGTAATCATTCATTTAACTTTCCGGCATGTTGTGAGGTATAACAGCTATTCCATACTTGGCGGTTTTTCCGATGAGAAAGATAATATCCCTCAAGTAAGAAAACAGCTCAATGCGATCGACTTGCTGAATTCACTCTTTGGCTTAGCGTTCTCTGTCATATTTTTTATCACATACGGCAGCGGAGCAGAAAACAGAACAATTGGTTCACTGATATTTCTTGGGGCATATATTTTAACACTTGTTATTATTGTTGTCTGCGTAAATATTAAAATCAAATCACGCTAAATGATGCTCTGCAATTTCTTTACATGTAGGTATTGTAGAGCGTGTGGAAAACGGAACAGTCTATACCGTTGAAGGTAACTCTGGCGATGCTTGCCGTCAGAACAGCTACGCTGTCGGCAGCAGCGTTATCTACGGCTATGGTATCCCTGCTTATTAAAAAAAGGCGAAAGAAAACCAGAGGTTACTCCTCTGGCTCTCTTGCCTTACATAGACCGTTTACAGTTGCTTCAATCACGGACAGTTCTTTATCATCTAAATTGTCGAGCTGTGCGTCTAAGCGTCTGCGGACGGAACTCTTTTTGACTTCTTTGTTAGGAAATATATACTCATCAACCGAAACATCAAACATTGTAATAAGCTGAAGAAACAGCTCGATGCTTGGATATTTTCCCTCGTTTTCGATAGATTGAATGTGTCTGGGGGCATAGCCGATTATCCCAGAAAGCTGCTCTCTTGTCATTCCTCTTGCTTCACGGGCTTTTTTAATCGCCTGTCCTATCGGCATAAAATCGAAATCAAAATCGTTGTTTCTCTCGTCCATAAGCTCACCACCTTGTACCAATATAATTCTCTTATTATATTGTATGGATTTGTGGCTTCTTATTAAACGATGTGAAAATGCCGACCATAAGATATTTCACTTCCTATAAGCAGAGGCGAAAATTCATATTTACACACTTGATACAGTTCGTTTGAACGGCTATAATTTTATATATAACGCTTTGGAGGGAGAATATGTTTGAATATATGACCGCACAGGAAGCTGCCGAAAAGTGGAATGTATCGTTAAGATGGGTGCAACGCTTATGCAAAGAAAGCCGCATTGATGGAGTTATAAATGTAAATCGTGTATGGCTTATCCCGAAAAAAGCAAAAAAGCCTGCTGATGTAAGACTTAAGAAAGGAATTGAATAATTTTGAAAAATATATTGATTATTGATGATGATTTAGATATAGGAAATGTGCTTGAGGAAATCCTGAAAAATGAGGGGTATTCTGTTTCCCGTGCATACTCAGGAACGGAAGCTGTATTTGTGCTTTCTCAGTCAAGACCAGACCTTATTCTACTTGATTTGATGCTGCCGGGGCTAAGTGGTGAAGAAGTATTGCCGCATATAAAAGGTATTCCTGTAATTGTTATGAGTGCAAAAGCCGATATTGATAACAAAGTGGAACTATTGCTTAGCGGCGCTGTTGACTATGTTACAAAACCTTTTAATACAAAAGAGTTATTGGCTCGAATTGCTGTACATCTTCGTACTTTTGATACACTTGGCAAATCAGAAGAATTGTCTTTTGAAGAAATCAGCCTTGACACAAATACTCATATTGTAAGTGTAAAAGGCGGGGAAATCAAATTAACAAGGACAGAATATGCCATTCTTAAAATCCTATTACAAAATCAGACACAAGTTGTTGCAAAATCGCAGCTTCTTGACCGTATAAGTGAAGATACGCCAGATTGTACCGAGAGTTCATTAAAGACACATATAAGTAATTTACGCAAAAAACTCCGTGATGCGGGAGGAAAAGATTATATTGAAGCGATTTGGGGGATTGGGTTCAAGTTGAAAACAGAATAAAATCTCAACCATTTCTTAACTATTTTCTTTACCGTTTTCTTAACTGTTTATTGATAGACTGTCAGTACCAAATAAAAGGAGGTAAAACTATGGAGTATGTTCTGAAAACAAATGCTTTGAGCAAAACATATAAGAACTTCAAAGCGTTGAATGGACTTACTATGAGTGTTCCCAAAGGGGCAATCTATGGTTTTGTCGGTAAAAATGGTGCTGGCAAAACAACTTTAATTCGTTTGATATGTGGGCTTCAGGAGCCTACCTCTGGTGATTATTCTTTATACGGAATAAAAAATACAGAGAAAGCAATCTTGAAATCACGCAGGAGAATGGGTGCAGTTGTGGAAACCCCCTCAATCTATATGGATTTAACAGCCGTTGATAACCTGAAAGAACAGTATAGAATTCTTGGATTGCCTTCTTATGACGATATTCCAAATCTTCTAAAGTTAGTAGGTCTTGAAAATACAGGGAATAAAAAAGCTAAAAACTTTTCTCTGGGTATGCGGCAGCGTTTAGGAATTGCAATCGCTCTTGCAGGCGATCCTGATTTTTTGGTACTTGATGAACCTGTTAATGGTCTTGACCCTCAAGGCATTATTGAAATGCGTGAGTTGATTTTGAAGCTCAACCGTGAACATCAAATAACCGTTTTGATTTCAAGCCATATTCTTGATGAGCTGTCACGCCTTGCAACACACTATGGATTTATTGACGGGGGAAGAATGGTAAAAGAAATCAGCTCGGAAGAATTAGAAGCAGCTTGCCGCAAGTGTGTCCGCATTGAAGTAACAAATGTCCAAACGCTCGCTCGTGTTTTAGATGGAATGAAAATTGATTATAACATCGTTTCAGATAAAGCCGCTGATGCGTTTGCAAAAGTCAATGTTTCAAAATTAACCTCGGCACTATCGAAAGAAAATTGTGAAGTTCTTTCTATGCAGGAGCGAGATGAAAGTTTGGAAAGTTACTATGTTAGTTTAGTGGGAGGCAAGAGAGATGAGTAAGTTATTATCAGCAGGTTTTATCCGACTGAGAAAAGATAAAATATTTTGGGTTGCTCTGATTTTTATGTTCGGAGCAGGTGTATTTTTCCCAGTAATGCGATATATGGACATGCAGCAATCAGGTTATATCAAAAATATTGATAATGGTTTTTTTGCCTGCACTCCTTTTATTGGTATTGTTATGGCTGTATTTTGTAGTCTTTTTATCGGAACAGAATACAGCGATGGTACAATCCGTAATAAAGTGATTATCGGACAAAAAAGAACTTCAATTTATTTATCAGATTTAACTATTTGTGCTATTGTCAGCGTCATAATGTGTACAGCATTTTTTATTGCTTATCTTTGTGTAGGTATCCCATTGCTTGGCTTTTTTGAGATGGAAATTAAATTAGTTTTACTGTACGCTTTGGCGGTGTTCGTTCTTTCCGTTGCATTTGCTTCAATTTTTACTTTGATTTCTATGTTAAGTCATAACAAGGCGATTACGGCCGTTGTGTCTATTTTATTAGCGTTTCTGCTTTTACTTGCAGGGGCGCAGCTTAACAGAATGTTAAACGAGCCTGAAATAAATATGGGACTTACAATGATAGAAAATGGACCGGAATATGAAGGAATTCCAAATCCCAAATACTTGGACGATGGAGAGCGAAAAGTTGTTCAGTTTATTTATGATTTTATCCCTGGTGGTCAAGTTGTACAATGTATATCACTGGGAGCGAATAATGTTGCTGTTCTGCCCGTCTATTCGTTGATTATAATTATATTGACTACGGGAATTGGAATGTTTTTCTTTAGAAAAAAAGAATTGAAATAAATAAGGAGCTATTATGGAGTTTTGGTTATTAGTCGTCATCGGCATTTTGCTGATTATCATCATTATCTTATCAATAAAAATTCTTCTCGTACAGAAAGCTGCACGAGAAATAGAAACTGAATTTGCCGAACGACTAATGACCGATACAAATACGCTTATTGACATTTCTTATCAAGATAAAACAATGCGTAAGTTGGCTGAACGCTTAAATATAGAACTTCGCAAACTTCGAAAAGAAAGACATAGATTTAATCGTGGCGATTTAGAGCTAAAAGAAGCTGTTACCAACATTTCTCACGATTTGCGAACACCTCTTACGGCTATAAGCGGTTATTTGGATTTGCTTGACAGAGAAGAAAAAAGTGATGTTGTAAATCGTTATATTGAAACCATAAAAAATCGAATTGAAGCAATGAAACGACTAACAGAGGAGCTATTTCAATATTCCATTGTTATCTCTGCCGAGTACGATTTAACAATGGAGAGCCTATCAATCAATAATGTGTTAGAAGAAAGCATTTTAGAGTTCTACGGGGTTTTACAACAGCAAAAGATTACACCAAATATTCTTATTACAGAAAATAAAATAGTTAGGAAAGCCAATCGTATAGCTTTGTCCCGTATTTTCTCCAATCTTATGAGCAACGCAATTAAATACAGTGATGGTGATTTGGAAATATGTTTGACGGATACGGGAAAAATAATTTTTTCTAATTCTGCTTCTGACTTAAACGATATGGAAGTAGAAAGACTTTTTGACCGTTTCTATACGGTTGAAAATGCACGGAAATCAACAGGACTTGGACTGTCTATTTCAAGGATATTGATTGGTAAAATGAATGGCGAAATATCTGCCCAATACAAAAATGGCAGATTGAGTATTTGCGTTCAGCTTCCTGAAAACTAAAATGCATTGAGGGAGGTATGTAATTGATAGATACACAATGGATATTATGTCCTATTTGTGGCAGCAAAACTCGTGATAGGTTTAGAGAGGATACGGTATTGAAAAACTATCCTCTCTACTGCCCGAAATGCAAACAGGAAACTTTGATAAATGCAAAGGAACTACATATAACCGTCATCAAAGAGCCAGACGCACAGACGCAGAGCCGATGAACTTGTGAGGTAACTCACAGATCATCGGCTCTTTCTCTTATACTTGGACAAGCCCACCGAATTAAAAAAACGGTGCTTTGGTGGGCTGCTCTGTCACGCCCGAATAAAATATCACAGCCCTCTAAACCCGTTTTGAGTTTGGAGGGATTTTTTATGCGCTGGTCTGCCCTGAGCGCCTTGCTGCTTATCAGAAGCAGCAGTTATCTTACATAGCATCACGAATGTATGTGTCAATGAGATCGGCGATCTGATCAAGCCGCACTATGTAACGGAGAGCTTCCCGAAGCTGCTCAAAGCCAGCGGGATGCGTCAGATCAGGTTCCACGACCTTCGCCATAGCTGTGCTTCACTTCTCTTGGCGAACGGTGTACCGATGAAGCAGATTCAGGAATGGCTTGGTCACAGCGATTTTTCAACTACGGCAAATATCTATGCTCATCTCGAATACAGTTCAAAGCTGTCTTCGGCAGACGCGATGCTGAGCGGGCTTGGGCTTGCTTCCGAATAAAAAGGAAGAAGCCAGCAATGCGCTCACATTGCTGGCTTCATGGCGGAGACGGTGGGATTCGAACCCACGGTTCCGTTAGGAACACGACTTTTCGAGAGTCGCACCTTCGACCACTCGGACATCTCTCCGTGTATTTATCTTCACATCAGCCCTCAAAAACACCTCGGAAAAAGGAGAGAACTGATGGAGAGAACTAAGGGATATTCACTTTTCAATGATAGCCGAAAAACCCCGTAAAATCAAGGTTTTTCAGAGGTGAGCTTCCAAAAAGGGCATTCGTTTTCGAGTTTTATGAAGTGCGTGTCAGGATCAGTCAGTTTCGTGTTAGTTTCAGTCAGTCTTGTCCTCGGTACAAAGCCGCATAAACACTGCATTTTTCGCACCGAAACCCCTAAAAAGCCAGTAGTTTCGGGCAAGTTCGAATAAACCGAAAAATGCGCCAAAATCCGCATTTTTGGAAAGAACTGCGGAAAGAACGGAAAGAACAGAGAACAATAAGGCAATACACGGACAGTCACACCGACAAATCAATTTTGAAAGGTGTATTGCTATGAACAATTCAGCGATTAACTGGGATGAGATTCCCGATATTATTACAAAGGATCAGCTTTATAGGATTTGCCATATCAGCAAGTCTACCGCCCGGTATCTTCTGCAAAGCGGAAAGATACCCTGCTATTACACTGGCAAGCAGACACGCTGCTATCAAATCAAAAAGGAAGATGTGATTGCCTATTTAGAGGACCGCAAAGTCTTTCCGGAAGCTTATGCCGCACCGAGGGGGTGGTATAAGGGGTACTATGAAATCAAACTGGAAATCAATCTTCCGCCGGAAGTCTTGGAAGATATGCACGAGTATTATGCCGACCTATTCTCCCAGTACAAAGATGTTCTGACCGCTTTGGAAGTTTGCAAAATCACAGGTTACAGTAAGACTGCCGTCAACAATTGGTGCGCAAACGGAAACCTGAAGTCATTTAAGCGTTACAATGTTAACCATATTCCGAAAATATATCTCATAGAGTTTCTCTGCTCTCCTTATTGTCGCTCGGTTACTAGGAAATCCGACTGGCACATTAAGACGCTGAAACGCTTCCCGTCTTGGAGAAGTCAGAAACAGTCACAGGGAGGTACGAAGTAATGGCGAATTTCTTAGAAGAGCTGTATTTTGGGAATCTTGATCCACAGGCGAGAGGGTATCGGAAAGGTAGCCATATACTGAAAGTTTCAGAGAATATCAACGAGCTGGAAGAAAAACTCACGCAGCGCTTGAACGACGAGGAAAAGAAGCTGTTTCTCGATTTCTGCAATGCCTATGGCGAGCTGATGGGAGATACGGGACTGGATTCTTTTATTGTCGGCTTCCGACTTGGGGCTAAAATGATCTTTGATACATTTTGTAGCGACGACGCACCGTTTGAAAGCTACCTGAAAGAATGAAAGGTTTGCCGAATCTCAATTTAGTCAATTACGATTGACTAAATTGTAGCTGACTAATTTTTTCAACATACAATGTACGATCATCAAAATCGCACATTCGCAAACAGAAACCTTCTTTGGTACAATGGCAGTATCAAAGGAGGTTTTGCATTATGGCTAAAACAATATTTGAACAAATGGGCGGCACATACACCATGCAGGGCGATTATTGTCTGCCCGATCTTACATTACCCGCCGAAGAAGAACGCCCCATAGGCGTGTGGGGACAGCGCCGCCTGCGCTATATAAAGCAGTATCATAAAATTCTGTACTATAATCTGCTCACTACCGGCAAACTTCATTCCCACCTTGCCGATGTGGAGGCAGAAGCACAGTCTCTCTTTCTTCGGCTGGTAAAAGAGTACACCGAGAGGGAAGGCGTTACTGAACAGCTTAAAGTAGAGAATCCAATGGAGTGGATAAGGAGGATGAATAATATACGTGAGCGAGCAGCGGAGATAGTAAATTGGAAGATGATTTTTGTATAACAAATATTGCTTAGAAAAACAATAAATTAGTCAAGTATGACCTCTCGAAGCATGCTTGACTAATTTGTTAGATTATACGAGTAAAATATTTTGGGGGGTGCGAACAATATTTCTGAAGTCTATCGCTCTCAATCTCGACTCTGCACTAAAAGCAGTGTCAACAGTTTTGGGGAAATATTGAAGCTTGTATCATTGTGCATTACTTACTGATTTATAAATAGCCATACAGTACGGGAAAGCTCAAATTACACTAATTATATTTCGATATAATCCCATTTTTCTTTTGGGAACCTTATATCCAATTTAGCCGTGCTTTTAGGCATTGCGATAGCCAGCAGTTTTCTTGGTCGTGTCATTGCAACATATGCAATACGCATCAATTCTGTATCTGTATTTCCATTGGCCAAAAATGAAGGCGTTAACGTATTTCCTCGTGTTCCATGTATTAAAAGCATCAGGGCATCATAAGTTTCTCCTTTTACGCCATGAACCGATGAATATGTAAATGCAGTCTGAGTTCTTGTCTCGAAGTAGTCTTTTATGGGTATTTGCTTGAAATCTCGATTTTTAGTGTCATAAGTTTTAAGCTTGATTGCATCAGCTATTGCCATACCGTGGAGCAGAGTTAAATTATAAGTTGTAAGAGTTTCCTGTATGATGGTTTTGACATTAGTCACCCATTGACCACATTGCTCAGTTGCCGGAGGAAGCTTTGTGAGGAGGTCAATAACGAACTGCTTCCATTGACTATATGGCAATATTTTTGATATGTCCTGTTCTATAGAAACATCTATATCGTTTAAATCCTTGATAATCAATTGAAATAATGCTTTTTCGCAAAAGGAGTATGCCTTATTTTTATTGCCACTCATCCACTCATAAGAAGCCTTTGCCAACAATTCAGTTTCTGGAGTTTTCCAGAGATTGTCTACTTTGTTATCAGAATGAATTCTGCCTCTTGTTACAACTGCAACTTTATCAGGTGAAAAAGAAATATCGCATGTTATACACTCCTCTTTAAACCTTTCAATGATAGAACTTTCATCTGTACCTTTCCCATATAAAAAAAGAACTGGTTTTTTGTTATAGTCAGCAAACAAACCGGAGGCTTCATTTGCTTCCTTATCTTTGCAGATGTCAGAAAAGACATGGACTGCATTGCATATCAGTTGCGAACTTCTGAAATTCTTTGTTAAGGCTAATTGTGTCCATTCTGAGTCCCGTATCTTTTCCAAAAACGACTCTGGATTAGCATTTCGCCATTCGTAAATCGACTGATCTGGATCTCCTACAATATATATTGACTCCAAACCTGCGGCGCACAGATAATTTAATATTTCCATTTGCTCGTGTGATGTATCCTGTGCCTCATCCAAAATAATGATTGGGAATCTTGACGCAATTCCCTTTGCGATTTCTGGATATTTTTCTAGCAGTATACATGCTAAACTTGCAATTTCGTCTTGAAAGAAGAGTCCTTTATCCAATAGCATTTTCTTGAACTGATAACATGGAGGTCCATACTGTCCATTTCCAGCACAGGGAATCCTGTTCCCATTCTTGGTTAGTTTCCCATCTGAAGTCCATCTAAAATCACCAATACTGGACAGGCATGTACTATGACATTCTCTCTTCCAATACCGATATGAGTTTACAATATCATTTGAAGTAATTTGTGGTCTCTTAGGCGATTTCAGTAGCAAATATCCAAACCGCAGGAAAATATAGTTATCAATAAAGCTATCCAATGTTCCCACGAAATGAGGTACATCAACACCAAAGCCTTTAGGGAGTATTTCGGTTGCTTGACGGCTAATTTCGTTACTGGCAACATTAGTAAACGATAGGACAGCTATTCCTTGATGCGGCCTATTCCAATTTTGTAAGTAGTTGATCATCTTTTGCGCAACTACCGTTGTCTTACCACTTCCTGGGCAAGCATGTAGAACAACTTTTCCTGAAGATTCTAGAAAACAAAGTTGTTCCGTTGTGAAATTAATCATAACTACTCCTCTGAAACAGGTGTTTCCCCCGTTGTTGCATTATAAATGGCATTTTTTATATATTGAGGCACAATAAAAGGCGCTCCAACCGTCTCACCGTTTTCTTTGGCTTGCGATTGTTTCCACAAGGCTCGTCCTAAGGCTTGTGCTACTTGAGCTTTTGCAGAATTTCGTGAACGAACAAAGAGCCAGATCATAAGTGCTTTGAGTTGCTGATTGGAGGTTGCATCTACTTTATCCTTAAGCTTCAGTCCAGCAATAGGATACGTTGAGATAATTGCATTTAACATATATGCAATATTGTTTGGTTCCAATGCTAGGGCATACTCAAATGTTTTAATCGAGCCAAAACATTTCACAATGTTGTTGCTGCACAAGGCAGCGATGGACTTATATCTATCCGATGGCGTTCCATGATCTATTTTATCTGTTATCCCAGTTAAATTGTCATTAAAATCTAAATCTTTGGATATGTATGTGGTTTCTTCTTTATTGGAGCATCGGTCATCGTCAGTAATGATAGAAGCCCTTGCAAATCCGGCGTCTTGGTCGGGAGCCTTCATCATTTTAGCAAACGGAGAAAAGCCAACACCGTTTATGTTTACAAGTTCGACGGCATACATGTCTAGCGGTCGATTAATTAGTTTTGCAAACTCAGGCACCAAAATAGCTTCACTGATTCCTTCAACAAAAATAACACCTTTAGCAAAGAAAAGCTGGGATTTAGTTACATCCAGATACTTTTCTAAATAGTCATTTTCTTCATCTGTCAGAGAGGCTTTGCCAAGCGGATAATTATATAATTTGTGTTGGTTTTCGTACAGCAAATTGATATGCTTGATACCAATTTTCGAAACCAATGTCGGAGAATGTGACGTCATAATTACTTGTATATTCTCGTGTTGTTCCACTTTTTTACTAAAAAAGTTCAGAACTAATTCTTGTAATTGAGGATGTAAATGCGCCTCTGGTTCCTCCACCAAGAATAAATTTGCATAAATTCCACTTTTTTTCAAAAGACATATCTCCTAAAACAGCCGACATAAACAAAAGATTGTTGTACCCCAATCCGTTTTGAAAGATTTCAAAGGAATGCTTTTTTAATGACAGTAATGCTTCCTTGACGGCAATATCCAATTCGTTGTTTTTTTCAATTAAGGCATCAATGTCAATGTATAATCCACCATCCTGACCATGTATAAACGGATTATACTCCTCTGTGCGCTCCAGCTCGTTTATCTGAGAGTAGTATGGATGGTCAGAGCCCATGAAATGCCAGCGTGGGGTAATCCATGATCTTAAAGATGCCATGATAGACTCAAATTTAGGCTCAACAAGGCCCAGATCGACTTTCTGATGCAGTAGATTTTGCTCAATAGAAAGCAAATTTTCGTTAATTACTTGTTTTGTTTTGCTTAAAGACTCCGATTGCAGTATTTCTTGGTTAGCAGTGCGCAATTTTTCTACAAGGCTCTCTTTTTCTTCGGGTTTATTTGCAATAGTTTCCAGCAATTCTGCAAGCTTACTACTGCGTGAAGGCTTCATTTCATTTGCAGCGTCTCTTAAAGCACTTAAATAGGCAAGGTTGACAGCCTCGAGGGTATCCGCAGATAAAGGATTTCCTTCACACTTACCGCCCCATGCTCTGTACTTTACTTTATCAGTACCGGCCGGAGTTTTTTCTAATGTGAAAATCACATGGAATTCTCCGCAGTCCGTTTGTACAGGATCCCAGATTTCAATCAGGTTTTTGGGGACCTCTTTAAGGTATATGTCTATTTGTGCCGATTTGGCTTTTTCTCCAGTTGCATTGACATGAAAGTCGGTCTTGCTGAAAAAGATGTCTTTCTTATATAGAGAACAAGAAAAAGCGATTCTAATCGCATCTATCAATGCTGATTTCCCATTGTTGTTCTCGCCAATAACAACATTAATACCCTTGTTGAATGTAAAAATTACACCATCATTTCCAAATACTCTAAAGTTTCGAACTCTAACTTCTTGAATGTACATAGCCCCACCACCTTAATGACGAATCAAATTTCTTTAATTATTGAATCAAGAGGAACATCGAATACATAGCCACAGTTTTTGCAAATATACTTGTAATCAAGGCTCTCGCTATCCTGCTGCATTATATGATCCTCGTTTTTGCAGCGGGGACATTTGATTTTATTGAAAGGCATATTATTTCCAACGATAACATTACTAACAGAAGATACTACCAACTGGAGAATATTAAAAGAAATCAGTATGTCAAATACTGTTACCGAATCCTTGTGGACTAGCTCAGCATTCATTTTCCATCCTTTTTGCGCAATGGTGTTTATGACATTGCGCCTGGTTTCAGATTGTTTCCCAGGTAAAATATATGCCAGAAACTCTGCCAGGTTATCTTTGAAATTATCATTTTTGAATTCGGGATTATGGCTACGAGCTTTATTCATCAGATAGTCCGTTAGTATGATATAACACTCTCTAATCTGGTTTGCTAGTCCACTTAACTGGCTTGCATTCTTTTCCAATGTAATATCTGCACTGATTTCGTGCATCCGCCTATCAAGGATTGGAAAAACGGAAGTATCTTTTATAAAATTCAAAACAAAGTTCTGCTCGATTGCCTTAGACGCATATTCTGCAATAAATCCAACATGCTTATAATAGCATTCATCTAAAGACTCATCTGGACGTGCAGGATATATATTGGTTAGTGTAGCATCACCATTGAAAATATAGAATACATGTCCTGCGGTTGTCACAATGCGAAAACAGTTGATGTGATCAAAGTAGGAATCTTTTGTTTCCGCCAGAGCGATTTCTGAAATTTCTGCATTAGATGTTTCTGCATAGAAATACTCTTCTGCTTCTTTGACGTTCCACATCTTAAACACATCCTTTCTGTGAGGCTAATTCAGTCGTGCACACAGCGGCAGGAGTTGTTCCAGTTTTTCTACAATGCGTTTTTGCTCGGCAAGGGGTGGAAGAGGAAATACACAAGTTGCAAGGTAATCTTTGTGTATTCTCTGTTGTCCTGCTGTTCCGGTAAAGGATTTAACCCCATTTTCAATAAAATAGGCTGATTTGAAAAACCATAACAAAAAATCTCGTGATAATAAATCATCTACAACACGAACAATGGAAAGTTCCGTTGTTCCTGCTCCATAACCATTTTTCAAGTTGCGGAAAACAACAGATTTCCTGTTTTGAAAGCATGGCGTGATTTTAGCAATGCCAATATCCCCATTTGCAAAATGAGTAAAGCCTTTCTTGATATCTCCCCATGTTTTTATCTCAAAGGAATGATGATTTCGATAACCGTCATCTACCAATGCCATAGGAATAAAAGATGTCTCAAGCTCATCTGGCAAATCGTTTTTGGGATTTAAGCAGGTAATTTCCTGCACTCTTACCCATTTCCAGCTATCCGGAATATCAAAGGGCTTTTCGTCATCGGTGATTTCGGGGAGGGGCTTTTCTTTTTTGATTTTCTTTTCCGCTATCAGCCGCTGTTTTTCCTCTTGAATCTGAACAAAAAGTTCCTCGGCTGTACCTTCTTCGGGGCGCTGCTCGACGAGTTTGCCCTGAATGGCGTATTGCAAGAGGGATTTTTTCATATCCTCCGGGAAACGGCTGTTAAACTGCTCCAGCTTGCTCCACGCCTGTTCATAGCGGTCAACAAGCGGAAGCAGTTCCTCAATTTTGGCAACAATCCGCTTTTGCTCGGCAAGGGGCGGCAGGGGGATTACAATCCGAGAATAGTGAGCATAACCAAAGTTTGGTTGCATACCAGATAACTGTCCCTGTAATTGCTTCTTAAAAAATTGACTTTGGCAAACGTAATATAAAAATTTATTACAGCATATATCACCCCAAAATCGCATCCTCAATGTACTTGTATTAAGCATTATTGTATTTTCAGAATTAAATATTGCCACCTTTCCCCAACTTCCACCTGAACAAGCAGTGACAATATCTCCATTATTAAGCGTTAAATGAAGGTATTTTTCATTGTATTCCTCTTCGGAAATATAAAGTTCTTTCTTTGTCAGATCTACTGCTCCATCCAAAATATTAGTTACGCACAATATTTGTATTCCTGAATCTCTATACTGCCATTTTCTAATTCCTGCACCTTCTTGAATCAAAGAAACATCGCCAAGTTGAACCCATAACCAAGTTTCTGGAATAGCAAATGAGTCCAGATCACTTTTAGAATAAAATGGTTTTGTAGGTTTCTTTTTATAAATCTTACCAGCAGATAGTAATTCTTTCCTTTTTTCTTGAAGAACTTTAAAAAGTTCCTCGGCTGTGCCTTCCTCGGGGCGCTGTTCGACGAGTTTGCCCTGAATGGCAAGCTGTAAAATGCTGTTTTTCAGTTCCTGTGGGGTCATTTATTGTTCCTCTCAATCATCATACTTGCCTCTATAATTCTAGTTACATTCTTGATTATCAACAATAAATTTAGTAATACTACAACAAGTAGGTAATACGAAAATGCTGAAACAATGGTTTTACAAACGGAAAGATTAAAAGGAATCCAATCAATTGCTTTCCCACTCATTGCAATTACAATGAATCCTTCTAACAGCAATGCAATTCCGATAATGCAACAGAACAATATGGCATTTATAGTTTGTTTTACAGATGTTTCAGCATTACTTCTTTGATTATCATCTTTAAACTTAGAAAAATCGTAATCACACAGTATCGCTATCAATGCAAACATCATTGAAAGAATTATGCTTAATACCACGCCAAGATGCGAAAAGAAATCCGCATTAGCAGGAAATAGCAGTGATAATCCCACACTAAAAAATAAGGGCAGAATATAAAAAACAAAATACTGCGATTTGCATTTTACGAACAACATAAAATGCTCTTTGAAAATTTCTCTTAAATTGAAAAATGGCTCTCTCTTTCTAAATAATAAGGCCATCAATAATATCAATGAAACTATAGATATTATTATCCCAATGTACTTTTCAATTGGCATTGTTACTCCTTAACCGAAACTTCAAATACAATATTTTGTTTGTATGCATTTGCTGTTTCTATCATATATTCAATGAGTTTAGTGTCATTTTGCTTAGACAGAATTCCATCAGGAATATCTTCAACAATGCTTAATCTATCTAAATTTTTCAATCGCACTGTTCTTATATTTTTTCCGAGCTTAAACTGAATGGAAAGGTCATCGAAATTTTCGTCATCTGGTATTTCTATTATGTTGTCTTGGTCTGCTTTACCGAAAATTTTTAATATTTTATCCAACCATTCTTTTCGAAGCTGCGGTTTTACAAATGACTGCTCCTCTCTTCCCGTGCTGATCATAATATTATCAACAGCATTTGGCGATATATGATTACGGAAAAATGTAATTTTGTTTAGAGCACCTTGCTCAATTAGTTTTTGTAAAAATGCTTGAACTGATACGCTTCTTGTTTCAAGAGTAAAACCGAGCTCACTAAAATAGCGCTTCATCGTTTCGACCGTAATAGTTTTGACACCATACGTTGCTATGCTCTGAAATACGAAAATGCCTTTGTTGACCTGGACATTTCCTGTGTCTTTAGGAATATAAGCGACACAATGAAACAGTTTTACATCTGCTTCATCTTCGGAACGATGATAACTAACTTCCATTGTATGACGATTAGTCATATCAGCTTCAACGCCATAGCTACCGGATTGAATGATAAAAGACATTGCTCGGTATGTGCCTTTATCGTATGATGACACGCTTCCAGACTTAATAGAAAACATTTTTCTGTATTTCTCATCATCTGAAAATGATTCGTTTTGTTTGCAGAACGAAGATAGCAATGAAAAGAAATCCGGAAAAGTTTCTGGTGATTCATCAACATTTGTAACAATTTCTTGATTTAACTTATAAATTTTACTGTCTTCACGACTGAATTTCTTTTTCAAATAAAAGCTACAAACAAGCATAGCCGAATTTGTCATATTTACACCTCTCTGTTTATAGTAAGAATGTTCGAGATTTCTGCCAGAACCCGGTCAATCTCCGCGTTCAGGGACGACCGCTGCTCCTCATAGCGGTGAATCAAATCCAGCGGCGCTAAAATTTCTTCTTCCTCGTGGGGATAACCGCATTGGTCAAGGTTGTAGCCTAAATCCTCTGAAAGCTCTTTTGCGGTGAACTTCTTCGCCTTGTCAAAGCCGTCCTCGCTAATTTCCTGTCGGTCATTCCACCAATCCAAAACAGGCTGAAAATGCTCTAATTTCATCGGCTTGGTTTTGGAAAAATGCTTGTACCCCTCGGGCATATCCAAACGATAAAACCAAGTTTCCTCGGTGTGGTGGGTGTTATCAAAAAACAGAATGTTGGTTGTAATAGAGGTGTAGGGCGCAAAAACACTACCCGGCATACGCACGACGGTATGCAGGTTAAATTCACCCAGCAGTTTTTTCTTGATATTCACTTTGGCGTTGTCCGTTCCGAACAGGAATCCGTCAGGCAGAATGACAGCGGCTCTGCCGTTTTTCTTTAAGCGGTACATTATCACCGACATAAAGAGGTCGGCGGTTTCACTGCTTGCAAGGTCGGAAGGAAAGTGATTTTTTACATCGGCTTTTTCACTGCCGCCGTAGGGTGGATTCATTAAAATGACATCAAATTTATCTTCTTCGGTATAGTCCAAAACATCACGAAGCAGAGAATTGCCGTGGAACACCTGCGGCACGTCAAGGTCGTGCAGGAGCATATTGGTGATACAGAGCATATACGGAAACTGTTTTTTCTCCATTCCGTAAACGGAAGCGCCGTATGCTTCCCTGTCTTCGGTGGTTTTCACCTGCTTGTCCAGTTCTTTGAGCCAGCTTGTGATAAAGCCGCCGGTGCCGCAGGCAAAGTCCGCCATTTTTTCTCCGATTTTCGGTTTTATCATCTGCGCCATAAAATCCGTTACAGCACGGGGCGTATAAAACTCACCGGCAGAGCCTGCGCTTTGCAGTTCTTTTAAAATGGTTTCGTAAATTTCACCGAAAGCGTGGCTTTCCTCATAATCGGAAAGGTCCAGCTCATCGATGACATTGATCACCTGACGGAGCAGAACACCGTCCTTCATATATTGGTTTGCGTCGGCAAATGTGGTCTGCACAATGGCTTTTTTCACAGGTGTAGAGGCTGTGACAGGCAGATTTTTTAGCGTTGGGAACAGGGTGTTGTTCACAAAGTCAAGAAGCCGGTCCCCGGTCAGTGCATTGCTGGATTTATCATCGTGCGCCCAGTTTTGCCAGCGGCATTCCTCGGGAATGATGGACTGATAGTTCTCATCGTCCCACTCCCAGTCCTGTTCTTTTGCGTCATATACTTTTAAGAAGAGCATCCACGCAATCTGTTCGATACGCTGAGCGTCTCCGTTGATACCGGCGTCGTTGCGCATAATGTCACGGAGCCTTTTTACAAATCCTGATAAATTGCTCATAACTAATCCTTTCACGATTTACTGCCCGTATGTTTCAAACATATACCGTGCTCGTTCAGCAGTAAACTTCCACTCATCTGGAACACGATCTATTGTTCCACGTCCAGCGGCACGAGATCCCCATTTGTGATATTCATAAAGAATGGTCTCACCACGACCACCAGCGGAAGCATTCAACTTTTCTGCTATTTCAGCAGGAGATGCAAGATACATCCGTGGCATTTCATTCTCCATTGTCCCTTGAAACTGCACCAGGCAAAAAACGGTCTTTTTATGGTGAGCATTTAACCATTTTTGAATTGCTTCATGATAATCAAGACCTTTTTTGTAGTTCTGGGTCAAACCCCAGCTACCATCTTGACTACCCTTTACCGAAATTTTCAGCATTTTATCCTCGAAAACGGCTATCAAATCGTACTCTGGCTGATTCGCTCCATATTGGACAGATACATCGTACCGCAATCTTGCAAATTGCGCAGCAGCAAACGCTTCCGCAGCTACACCGACGTGCCATGATGTCATTTTTTCCATTTACACTACCTCTTTCATATAAATTGCCTGTTCCAGTTCTTGCACCGCTTTGAGATATCCCGCTTTTCCACCGAAGTAGGTAGCGATTTTAGAAGGCTTTCCGTATTTTTTAAAGGGGTCAAGCTGTAAGATTTCTGTTTTTTCAATTTCATAAACACCGCTGTTCATATATTTATCCAACAGTGCTTCCAACACTTCACGGGCAACGCCGCTGTATTTGCTCAGGAAATCACGCTTTTTCACATTGTTGGCCCGTTCCCGGCGGGTGAGCGGCTTTTGGTCAAAGGCGACATGACAGATAAAATCAAAATCGTCCACATCGGTCATATTCTGATCAGTTTTCATCTGCTCCAAGTCAATGCCCTGCTGTTCAAGAAGCTCCCGGATTGCGTGCTTTTTCTCCTGCGTCGTCCACTGGTGAATAAAATTATCCAAAGACGCATATTTGCCGAGGATATTGGACTTTGTGTAATCGACAATGCTTTCCTGACGGAGAAGCTTGCCGTCGGTATCATAAATCTCGACACGCTTTCCGATAATGTGAACATCGCAGCCGTTCTTGTCTACAACATATTTGTCAACAGTAGTAGGGGCATCGGTATCATCGCCGTTTCCTTGTTTGGGAGGCTTTGGTGCCGGTTTGTGCTGCGGGTCGAAGCCTTCCACAATCTCAATCGGGCCGTCCCATTCCGGATCGGAAAAGAGCCTTGTTACATTTCGAAAATCCATCACAACGAAATGGTTTTTGCCTTCTTTTTCACGAAGTCTTGTTCCACGGCCGATAATCTGTTTAAACTCGGTCATAGAGCTAATCATTTCGTCAAGAACGATCAGCTTTGTCATTTTGCAGTCCGCACCGGTTGAAAGCAGTTTTGAGGTAGTTGCAATCACCGGATAGGGGGCGGAAACAGAAATGAAGTAATCCAATTTGCTTTTGCCATAGGTATCTGAGCCGGTAATGCGGACAACATAGTCCGGATTTTCTTTTACCATATCGGCGTTGAGATTATTCAGCGCAATCCGCATATTTTCTGCGTGAGCTTCATTTGCGCAGAATACAATGGTTTTCTGCATTCTGTCGGTACTTTTCAGATACCCGGTGATTTCCCTTGCCACCTCGTAAATGCGGTCTTCCAAAACGATGTTATAATCAAAATCGCTGTTGGTGTAAATTCGGTCTTCAATCTCATTGCCGAATTTATCAAGCTGCCCTTTGCAGGGACGCCAGCCGTCACCGATATCCGTCTTGATATTGATGACCTTAAAAGGCGCAAGGAAGCCGTCTTCAATGCCTTCCCGCAGGCTGTATGTATAGACCGGTTCGCCGAAATAATCAATGTTGGAAATGTATTTCGTTTCTTTCGGCGTTGCGGTCATGCCGATTTGCGTTGCCGAAGAGAAATAGTCGAGGATTTTGCGCCAGTTGCTGTCTTTTTTAGCGGAACCCCTGTGGCACTCGTCTACAATAATCAGGTCAAAGAAATCCTTGTTGAACAGTTTAGCAAAGCGTTCAACAGAATCTTCTGAACTTTCATCCTCTTCGTTTTCGTTGTTGCCGGACAGCTGCTGATAAAGGGAGAAGTATACCTCGTGTGAAGTAATCGTTACAGGATCGTCTTTTGCAAAATTGATTTTGTGAATGGTTTTTTCGAGGGGCGAAAAGTCCTGCTGAATCGATTGATCAACCAAAATATTGCGGTCGGCAAGATAAAGTACTTTCTTTTTTAGACCGCTCTTTAGCAGGCGATAAACGATCTGAAAAGCAGTATAGGTTTTGCCTGTGCCGGTTGCCATTACAAGCAGAAGTCTGTCTTGCCCTTTTGCAATCGCTTCAACTGTTCTGTTGATGGCATTTCTCTGATAATATCTCGGGTCATAGGTGGTTTGGCTGGAGTAGTAGGGCTGTTCAATGACTTTCTTTTCGTTATCGGAGATTCCCTCGCCGCCGTTTGCCCCTTTTTCCCAACGGGTTGTCAGCTCTTCGGGGGTGGGGAATTCATCCAAAGACAGGGTGCGTTCTTTTCCGGTAAGAAAGTCATGTTCCTGAAATCCGTCACCGTTGGAACTGTAAGCGAACGGTATATCTTGCATCTGGGCATAGGTCATTGCCTGCTGTAAGCCGTGGGAAACCGTATGATTATTGTCCTTTGCTTCCACAATGGCAATGGGTTTATTTTTATGAAGATACAGAACATAGTCAGCTTCTTTCGGTTTTTCTCTAACTGTGATATTACCTCTGAGGTTTATGCGACCGTCGGTGATTTTCGTCTCCATTGTCATACGGTCAAGGCCCCATTTAGCCTGTATCGCAGGCGTGATATAATGCAACTTTATATCTTCTTCGGTCATCTGCTTTTTATTCAAAATCACTGCCAGCCCGCCTCCTTATCAAATGATCTTAAAGAAATTTTTTAAATGCTTTCTTCATCTTCAGCATTACATCTATCAACCAATCAAATTGTGAGTTCCACTGAGTTTTGTCGCCAAAATCTACATCTTTCTCAATGACAATACGGCTTGCCTTGCGTTCGGGGAGTTCTCGCCAGTCAAATGATAGATGAGCATCTGATTCAATGGCAGCCTTGTTCTGGAATAGGGAGTGAAAGAGCTCCTTATCCTCATCAATATACAGTTCCACATCCAGTTCATTGCGCTTTTGAATCTGTGATACGGCAATGTGACAAGCCGAAGAGCCTATGCTAAAGTTCATCCAGTGATCCAAAGAAGGTTTTCTACGATTAAAGTTTTTCGAAAACATCACATTTTGAAAAGCGTAATCTTGGAAAGCCACCCAATAGTCGTATCGCTGTTGCTGTGTAGCATTAGCGGATTCATTCTTCTTGACCTCTTTTGTCCAGTCATTAGGCCTTTCAATCACTTCAAATTTTACAGCAGGTTCAGAATTCCCGATTCGATACAATTTGATTTCGCAGAGGAAAAATCCGATTTTTTCATCCGTATGATTGTTTAACCATTCAATGGCGGCTTTGTGTTCCTCACGAGCATGCTTGACAAGCCAGATAATTACATCTGCCGATTTACCAGCAGCATAGGTTATCAGCTTGCCGAGATGATCGTGGTTTGTATCCTCTAATTGATTTTCTATAATTATTTTCCGATCCGTGCCCATTTCGGATGCATAAATATCAACACTAAAATCGCCCACAGAGGATTCAGTTTCATCAATGGTAATATCAAGTCCTACCGCATCAGCAAGTAGTGAAATATTATCTTCCTGTGAAAGCCAAGGCGTAAAATCTAAGGCTTCGTGCGGCCAAACTGTTCGTAAATCTTTAACTTCCTCTAATTTATTTAATTTTATCATTTTTGATTTCCCTTCAATTCATCTACCAACCCATACGTCCTGTAATAACTCAGCATCGCCTGAAGTTGCAGCTTGTTGGCGAAAAGCTGGCGGTAGGTGACGGTTTTCTCCTTGCCTTCGGCTTTGAGCTTTGCCATCTTTTCCGTCGTATCATTGTACTGCTTGAGGATGGCGGCAAGCATATCTTCAAAGGCTTTCAGCCTCTTTTCATCCATCGTGTGCCCCGTTACTTTTCCGCCGCAACGCCGGATTTCATCCAAGCATCTACTTCGCTGATTTTGAATTTCCACAACCTGCCGATCTTTGTGGCGGGCATTTCTCTTTTTTCGATCCAAGCGAGAACGGTATCACGGCTGACACCGAGATATTCGCAGATTTCCTTCATCGAGTACCAGCGTTCAACATTCAAATCCATTTTTGTTGCCCTCACTTTCGGGTAGATATAAAAATACATGATAAAGTATATCACAAAACTACACGCATATCAATGATTTTTGCAGATTTATGTAGAATTAAAAGTTTTTTCTCTGATATTCAAAGAGTAGAAAAGCTAAAATTCCTTGCTCGCCACTTCCGGCGGGCAAATTTTTTTGTTCTTTTTCAAAAATTTTCTCTGAAACAGGTTGCGTTTTGACACTCCAATTCCAAATAAGTGAAGGGATAAATTTTTTTGAGATTAGGGGGTGCATTTGGCCGTTCTCAGTAGGAATAAGTGAAGGGACTTTTTTGGCAAGCAAAATAAAGCACCTGCAACCGAAAAAATATTTTCTCATTTTTTCTGTGAAACAGGGTGTCATTTGGCTTTGTAATTCCAAATAAGTGAATGGTAAAATTTTTTCTCAAAAAATTTTCGAGAAAAGCCCGAAAATGGGTGTGCATTTCGGCCCCCTTTGTCCAAATGAGTGAAGGGGTCTTTTGCAAAACAAAAAATTTTTAAAAAACACCCGATAATTTTG
>DVLL01000022.1 GCA_018715525.1 Candidatus Faeciplasma pullistercoris
TGCTGCTGTTTCCTGCGGCTCTGCTCAGGATTTTCCTGAGCACGAACAACCTGTTCTACCTTGTATTTGATCTGCCAGAGTTTTTTCACCTCCGCATAGATGGGTGAAAGTGCTGCCTGCCCGGTTGCGTATTCCTGTTCCAGACGGTCATGCTCCCTGCGCCATGCTGTGACCGGCAATTTTCCGCCCTTAAAATACGGCTTTAATTTGCGCTCTGCCATGTGATACAGGCGGAGTGCATTTTCATTTTCAGACATGAATTGCTCACGCCTGCCTTTCCACTTGATGGCTGCCAGCTTGTCAGCAACAGGCTTTCCATCGGCGTAAAACTGCACCATGCGGAGAAGTTCGTCCAGCTCCTTCGTGCGGTCAGATTTGCCACGCAGGGTGCTTTTCAAAATGTCAATGCGGTCGCTCAGCGCAGATACACGCTCCTGCAACTGTTCCGGCGTTGTCAAATCGTTCTGCATGAGATAATTGCAAATCTCATTGAACTCTTTGAGATTGCCGATTTTCGCTTTCCGACTCCATGCTCCTGCGCTGCGGCTGGTGTAATACTCGCTGAGCAGCTGCGCCAGATTGGGTGCTTGCGGTTTGCTCAATTCCTCATGTGCTTCTTTCAGCCAGTCAAGTAGCGCCGTAATTTTCTTTTTCAGTTTGCCGATCAACGCGTTGGTCGCCTTGACCCAGCGGTTGAAATCGCCCTTATCAGTACGAATACCTCTGGCCTCCATCTGGCGGATCGCCGGTCCCTCATGGACAGTAGGCAGCTGCTCCATGCCCTGACGCTCGTAGCTGCGGTGGTCGATGCGGCAGTCCAGCCCTTTCTCGGCAAACCGGGCATTGCACATTGCCGCCCACTGTTCCCGCCAATGTTCCAGCGTTTCCGGTTTGCCCCAATCCGTGGTGGGGACAGCGTTGAACACATAATTTCCTGCTTCATCCTGGATGCGCTCCTCGTTTTCATCCAGGAGATATTCCCGCCGCTGCTTGTTGCCCCATTTCCCGTCCGGCAGCAGGGGACGAATGGGACACATGACATGAAAATGCGGGTTGGCAATACCGCCGTCCCCCTTGTCAGGTGCGTGAACGGAGAAATCCACCACCATTCCCCGGCTCACAAATTGCTCCAATAAAAATTGCCTTGCAAGGCCGATGTTCTCCTGCATGGAAAACTCGTTCTGCAAGGCAATGTCAAAACTATATGCAAGCTGGGCTTTCTTGCCCCGTTCTGCCTTTTCCACCTCGTTCCACAGGGTTTGCCGGTCTGCGAAGGAAGGCGGAGCGTGGGGTGGCAGCAGGATTTCAGAGCAAAGTACGCCTCCTTTCCGGGTGTAGTCGCTGTCCTCTCCGTAATACTCGCTGTGCAGCTTTTCGCCGGATCGGTAAGCAGCAGACGCAACAGCGGATTGCCCTGCGCTGCGTTTGATCTGGGTAACATGGAAGTGAAATAGTGCGATACTTATCCCTTTTCTTTCTTGCTTGCCTGATTGTGTGCATTGACTGCCTCCATCAACAAAGCCCTGACTTCCGGCAAAGCAAAAATCTTTTCCGTAAAAGCATAGAACTCAGTTTCGCTCAAAGCCTTTGCCAGCGGTGCAATGCTCTCCACGGCGGCCCCTCTGGTAATGAGGCGGTGCGTCCGTTTCTGCCGGTCTCCCTTCTCATAATAGGATTTCCGGTTTTCCAGCCGCTGGAGCCTGCTGCGCTCTTGCGCCAGCTTCTTTTCTGCGTCTGCGATCTCCTGTTTCAGTTTTTCGGTTGTTGGCATGATAGATTCCTCCTTTATTTGCAGATAAAAATACCGCCTGTCTTTCGGACAAGCGGTAAAATTTGCGTGTTGAGTTTTAGGCTTTGGATGGGAAACTGTTTGTGCAAACAGATTGTTTCCCATCCAAAGCGGGCAGGGATAGCCGCATAAGCGGCGCAAGGGGTGCAGCCCCTTGTACGGAACGCAGTGACGCAAAACAGCCCGGACTTCATCAGTTCGGGCTGTTCGCCTCGCAGAGCGCACGATACAGGGTTTACCCTGTATAGAAGTGCGCCCTTGTTAAAACAAGGGGTTCTCGCTGCCGTCCGTTGTCAGCGTTTTTCTCCGCTCCTCAATCAGCGTGTCCAGTTTCTTTTGGGCGGCTTCGCCGTGAAAGAGGAAGGTCAGCAAGTCCATCACATCGTCATCGGTCAGCAGAGTAGGCTCACGCAGAAACTTCTCCAGCATCCCGGCACGAGTGCAAAGCCGGTGAGTTCTCTCGCTTCGTGTCAGGCGTTTTAGCTCATGCTCCAGCTACTTCTCCCTGTGCTGGGCGGCAATCAGCTTTTTTCCGCTGCGGTTTTCTGGCGGTTCAGCTTTTCCAGTTTTTCATTCATGGAATCAAACTCCTTTCTGAATAATGGGCAAAACAAAAGCGACCAACTTTTTACGGTTGATCGCCTTTGGCTTGGGCAGTGTTTTAGACTATACTTGTATGTGATATTTTATATGCTATCCAACTACATTATTTTTCAAAGCAGAACTTTTTTTGCTAAACTTAAATTTATTTTGCTAACGGCGTTCGCACCACTGCAACATCGTTACATGAGATATACCCCAACGAGCCATCCTCCAGTTTTATCTTCAAATAGCCATCGTCTCCCCCTACTACATTCAGTATCCCGCCGGGTACTACGTCCTTCGTAAGCGTTCCAACAATGGCATCGCCCTTCTCATAAATTTCAAGATTTGAAAGAACTTTTACCGCTTCGTAAACCTCAGCCTGCTCCGTTGAAAGAATTATCTCATAACGGTATTGAGGTTCTGCGACATCTTTCAAGTCATCGACCAACACCTTTCCCCCTATTGTGCCGTTGCTGACGATAACATAGCTGCCTTCTTCAAAAGTCTTTATCGAACCGGAACCATAAACCGCATAAACAGTTTCTCCAGCATTAAATTGTTTTGGAGCATATTTTATTGGTGAAAATTCCGGTAATGATGGGCTACCTTTCCAAATAGTCGGATAATATATTTTGGTATCCCTTACCACTTCATATTCTGTTAGCGTGTCCTCTGATGTAAAATCTGTTGTGACAAAATCCGAGTAGCTTTGTGTGCTGACAGACATTGCATTGAAATAAATCGCAAATGGAAGCATGATTGGAATGAGCAGGATTATATTGGAAACCAGATTTGATGGAATCAAAAAAGCAATAATCATAGCTGCAGCTCCTAACAAAATGACGGCACAAACATAAGTTAACATCTGGATTTCTATTTCATCCCCAAACCATGTAAACCATCTTCCGCAGCGATCCAACCATGTAGGTCCTGCAAATGCGAACACTCCAAATGTAGAGCTTAATATCATAATCCATAAACCGAGCGTAAACGTAGCTCTACATTTTGGGCGTTTCTCCTTAAATATAGTTACCATACGATAAATTGCAAAAAGTACAGCAATAATCACAATGGCAGCGATCCAAATTGGTAATGTCTCTAAAAGCCCCCGGATTGCCTCTCTTGCTAATCCTAAGCTGAGGAAAATTAGCAACAGGATAAATCCCAAAGGAATAAACCAAATAACCTCCATATCCTTACCTCCTCGCACACCCAGTTAATATTTGAACCCTGCTTTCCGGCGTCAGTCTCAACAATTACGGCTGTCTCAGAGTAGTTGCCATTAAGGCGGGGCATCAAGTTATGAAGAACAACTAACTGTTTTTAGCTTGCGCTTAGCACTGGCTGAACCATATTACCATTTTCATCATAAAATCGATAAGTTACCGATTCTCTCCCTTTATCTTTAATGACAAAAAAGCCATCGTCATAATATTCTATTTCCGCTACATCAAAAGGCGGTTCTACGACCGCAAGCGTTTCTCCAGTGAGCAAATCTATAAACTTGCTTCCCGTAACCATGACGTGTCCAAAAATAGAATCTCTAACAAGTTGCAACGGTTCGTAAACCAATGTTCCGCTTTCCTGAGAAAGGCATCCAATATAGTGCAATGAATCTTTTCCTATTAGACCAACAAACACCATATTGCCATATACAACAGGAGTAACTTCATCAGATAACTCGTAATCGTCAAATGTCCAAACAAGTTCTCCGATTCTGGTATAGAAAGAAATTCCATTTGAATTTGTTAGGAATCCATTTTCTCCTACCGCCAACAAATTTCCTTCTGTTGGAAGAGTAGTAATTGTCCCATCGCTATCAACACTACAAATATCTTTAAGCTTTCCTGCTCCGCTTCCACCTGTTCGCTGTTGAAAAATCATACTTCCTTCATGAAAACCAAAATCCAACGATGACCTCGAAACAGAGGGAATTGTTATTGCCTTTTTCGTTTCTGTATCAAACACAAAAAGATAATTGTCTTTATTTCCAGACCAGTATGCTGCAAGCATTCCCTCACCGAGATTTTCAAATGCACTTTTATCTACGGAAGCAAGATTAACACCAGTGACTTCTGGTAGATTGATTTTTTCCGATACCCAGTTTCCCGTATTATCAATTAGACCGAGATAAATGGCTTCTCCATCAATTCCATAATTTATCTCTTGCGCTAAATATATTCCCTCATCTACAGCTCCCAAAATTGTCATATTAGAAGATTCAGATTCATAAAGCGTTACTGGCTCCTCTGTCGAAATATTTCCCTCAGTATCCATGTAACCTTCCTGAGCTTTTTCCCCTTCTTCAAAACGGTATGAAACCTCGTACCAGATTTTAGAGCCGACAACTCTACGCCAACGAATCGACGTGACTGTAACATTTTGACCAGTCACATTGTTTTCGGTATCACTACTATTGTTCGAATCAATCTCTGAACTCTCAGTTTCCGCAGAAATGTTGTTCTCTTGACCATCATTTTCTGAATTTTCTGTAGTATTAGACGTACAGGCAGACAACATTATCACGAACACCAACATAAGTGCCAAGCAAGCATGCCATCCTTTGTTCTTTATTCCCATATCCATTCTCCTCCTGCTATAATCCGTTGTTCTGTTTTTTCTATTTTCGAGGTTCTATTTCCCCTCGTCACAGTGCATTATTCCGCATAATATTACAATTAGTCTGTTCAAAAAATCATTTCATTTCCTCCTCATCGGCAATTAGTTTTAGAAATGTGTACCTTTCTGTAAAAGGCATAAAAGCTTATATAAAGTTATTATATCATAGGTATACAAGATTTTCTATACTAATTTGACGTAAAATACCACAAATCAGCGAATTAAAAATTGGCCATGCTTTCTTTACAGAAAGGTACACATTCCTGTAAAAACACCTGCTTACAACAACTTGGCTTTTTCGTAAATCTCTGCCCGGTAACGAAAGGTAGCAAGGGGCATCCCACATTCCTTTGCTGCTGTCCCGGTGATTTCCCCCATTTTCCAACGCTGGTAAACGGAATGGAAATTCTTGGGCAGCGGTTTGGGTGGCCGCCCAAACCGAATGCCCTTGGCTTTTGCCGCAGCAATACCCTCAGCCTGCCGCTGCCGGATGTTGGTGCGCTCGTTCTCTGCCACAAAAGACAGCACTTGCAGCACAATGTCGCTGAGGAAAGTTCCCAGTAAATCCTTGCCTCTCCGTGTATCCAGAAGCGGCATATCCAGAACCACAATGTCAATGCCTTTTTCCTTTATGAGAAAGCGCCATTGCTCCAATATTTCGGCGTAATTGCGTCCCAGACGGTCAATGCTCTTGATATAGAGCAGATCGTCTTTTTTCATTTTTCGCAGCAGCTTCTTATACTGCGGACGCTCAAAATCCTTGCCGGACTGTTTGTCGATATAAACATTTTTCTCAGGTACTCCTACTTCCCGAAGGGCAATAACCTGTCGATCTTCATTTTGCTCTCTGGTGGAAACACGGATGTACCCATAAATTTTCTGCTCGATCTTATTTCCTCCGTTTCTGCCACACAATGTCATACCCCAGCACATCTGCCAACTCCACCGCCTCGCCATAGCGTAAAGAGCCACGCTTTAGTTTCCCGGACAGGTTGGGGACACTGCTGCTCCATCCGTATTCGTCAGCCAAAACCTCCACCACCTCGCTCATGGTCATGCCAGCCCTGACAATGTAGGCTTTGATCTCGTTTCTGTAATTCTCGTGATCGCTCATAAAAAAGTCCTCCTGTTTTGTTGGCTCTGCGGCGAACAGAATCTATTCCGTGATAAATTCCATTTGCTGCAAAGCTTTGTTTTTCTAAAACTCAATTTCAAACTGGAATTTTTGCTTGTGATGCCCTGTTCACAGCCCCCGCTTTTCCGTTTTGCTGGTTTGTGCGAAATCAAGCCAAACAGCGAATATCCACACGGAACGATGTACTGTGTATGCTGTACGGTGCAACGCTTTTTGGTGTGGGTAGCAATACAAAAATTGCAGTTTGTTCGCTGATTTCACATGGATTGATTTTTGCCTGCGTTTTTAAGCGCCGTTTTTCCCGAATGCCGTTCCTGCCCGGGAATCTCACCCCAGCGTTTTGTTCGCTTTGGTACGCTCATGTCGTGGCGATACTTCGCCGGAGAACATATCCCATTCGGACGGTCATGTACTTTTCAAGCTACGGAGTCTTGCGACAAGTACATTTTAGCGAAAAAACATGACCATTCCCGTATATCCAAAAGGATGGAAAAGGCTCTGAAAAAGCAGCAATTTCCACGCTTATGGACAAGCTGTGTTATAATAAAAGAAATAGAGCGGTGGGGAGGCTTGGCATGAATACGACCTTAACTATTCAAGAAAAATTGAAGGATTTGCGGGTGGAGCACGGACTTACCTTGGAACAGCTCGCCGACCAGACCGGGCTTTCCAAATCTGCGCTCGGCAAATACGAGAATGATGATTATAAGGACATAAGCCCTTTTGCCATCGTCACACTGGCAAAGTTTTATCATGTGACTACGGATTATCTGTTAGGGGTGTCAGAACAAAAAAATCACTCAGACACAGAGCTGAGTGCCCTGCACCTGAGTGATGATGCGATTGATGTTCTGAAAGCCGGGAAATTCAACCCCCGGCTGCTGTCGGAAATTATCAGTCACCATGATTTTCAGAAAATGATGCTGGATGCGGAGATTTATGTAGATCGGATCGCTGATATGCGGATTAACGATATGAACGCTGTACTGCAAGCCGTCCGTCAGATGGTACTGATGCAGCAGGGAGAAACGGAAAATGATCTGTATCTGCGGACACTGGAACTTGCACAAATACAAGAGGACGAGTATTTTGGCCATGTTATTTCTAACGATTTGAAGCTGATCCTTCGGGATATTCGGGAAGCCCATCAAAATGATGCAACTACTGCGGATAGCCATTCTCCGGCGCTGGATGTGCAAAAGAGTTTGCAGGAAGCCACGAACTACAAAGGCAGTGATGCGGAAAAGCAGGCCCGCATTTTCCTTGCAACCTTTGGTATTGACTATGATGCAATCACGATGGAGCAGTTTGTAAATCTAATAGAGGTTTTGAAACTGTCCAAACACCTGAAACCCTCTATTAGCCAACGAGGGAAAACCAATATGACCCACGGAAAAGGAAAAAGAAAACGCAAATAGGCAAAAAAATGTGCTGGACATGGTTGATTTCAACCATGTCCAGCATATTTCATTTACCCAATCCCGTCTGGCAGATGCTACAGTCCTCACAAGAAGCGGAAGCATCGTCTTTTTTTGAAAGCCTTGACAAATTTCGTTTAAACGAATATAATGTATTATGGTTTATTGTATTTGTGAGGTGCCGAATGGAAAACTATATGACAGTGAAAGAAACTGCCGCCAAATGGAAAATCACCGAACGGCAAGTTCAAATTCTTTGCAAAACAAATCGTATTCAAGGGGCAATACAAGTAAGCCGAATTTGGTTGATCCCATCGAATGCATTAAAACCAACAAGACAATAATTCTATTTGTAGAGAGGTGGTGTTTTGAGTGGACAATGCTAATTCAATATTGCTTAACCGGTTCTTTACTCGAAACACCTTTAAGCAAGTAATTGATGATGGGGAAAGTCCTGCATATATAGCAGCAATTCGCAGATATATCGTTGATCCTGCTGAGAAGACCAACGGAGAATGTATTAGCGAAATTTACCAATACCTAAAAAAAGAATACCAAAATGAATATTTTTATAAAAACACTCTACTGAACAAACTATTACTCGGCATCCATAGTCCACGCACGACAACGGCATTAACAGAAGTTCCGGTTGGAAATTCCAAAGCCGACTTCATTTTAATAAACGGAAAAGCTGTTGTATACGAGATAAAAACGGCATTGGATAATTTTGATCGTCTCGACGGTCAAATTGAAGATTATTATAAAGCTTTTTCAAGAGTAGTTGTTGTTACATCAGAAAAGAATTTTGATAGTGTACAACAAAAGCTACAAAATTCTCCAACAGGAATCTGTTTATTGACAAAAAAAGGAACATTAAGTGTACGCAAGGAACCGATTGAATATGGCGATATGCTTTCAAAAACAATTATGTTTAAGATCTTGCGCAAAAATGAGTATGAGCAAATCTTACTTAAGCATTTCGGTCTGTTGCCAGATGTGTCGCAATTTGAGTATTATAGAGAGTGTCAAGCAATGTTTGAGTCATTGCCAACAGATATAGCCTATCAAATGTTTGTCCAAGCCTTAAAATCACGAGCAAAAATTGATGTTGTCGAATACTCAAAAATACCGTATGAATTGAAGTTTTTAATTTATTTTTCAAATTACAAGAAAAGTGACTACGCAAAATTATGTCGCTTTTTAAGTACATAGGAGGATATTATGTATTTCCCAATTTTGCGAGGTCGTCAATTTGAGCTTTTGGCTCTCTGTGAGTGTGTCAACAAAAACCTTCTTAGCAACAAAATAATCCCTATTGTAGAACCAGTAAAAGTATCATCGACATACACAAAAACCGTGGATTCTTTCATAAAAGCCGGAAAACCCATTGCTGTCATTCGTAATCCGCAAGTAGGCTCTTGGATTAAGGATTTGAAAAAGGAAAGTAATGCTAAAATTCGGGAGCAAGCCAGTGAGCAACTTAAAGATGCCAATGTTATTTCTTCTTTCTATGTAACATCAAAGTTGGATGCGCACATCAAAAATGCAGCAAAAAATGGTATTCCCATTGATTCGTTGCTTTTACTTTGCAATAACCCGGAATATTTGGGCAATTACGAAGAAGTAATTGGTGACAGAATTCCCCTATATAATGTGATACCCGACAAAGGTGATTTCAGAAGAAGAATTCGCCCCAATCGTGTTATGTGTGAAGACCATTTTCCTAAGCAAACACGCAATATTGATTACTCAGATATAGAAACAGAATTCTTTTCTTCTGATCATCTGTATTATGCAGACGATGGATACAAAGGTTTTGCTGATTATTCTGTTGTTGGTGAGGAATATAGCGAAACGGGGTTTGCTCCATACGCTGTAGCAATTCACATTGTATACTTTGATACAAAAAATATTTTGCGAATTGCACACTTTGTTTCTGATTCTAACGATGATATTTCTGACCCGGCAAGAAAATTTGCAGAAGCAGTTGAAAAACTGGTCGAGTGGAATAAAACCATGAAATTAGATACTGTCGGAATACGGGAATTTGAAGCAGCTTACCGCAACAAGACCTACCCTGGATTAGGTGTCGTAAAGAAATACTCAATTATGCACCATCTTGAACTGATGAGCAAGTATTTGGATGGGGTAGCAATATGATTTTTTGTGAGCATTGCTTTAATGACAGGGAAATAGCATCAATTATTTGCTCTGTATCGGCATCGAATGTAGGAGAATGTCCCGTGTGTCATCACAGAGAGGGACACTTATATGATACAAGCACACAAAGCGAATTGACTCCTTATTTTGAAGAGTTGTTGAGCATTTACACTCCTTCTACAATGCTTCCAGATACCTATCCCAAAGCCGAAACCAGATCTTTGATTGATGATCTGAAAGAACGATGGAATATTTTTTCAGGGATTCCAAGAATCCATATTTATGAGATATTAAAGTCGGTTTGTCATGAATTATATGTAAATGTCCCGGAAATTTTGGATGGAACTGTTGGTATTCCAGAGTTGTATGATAATGTATATCTACAGAGTCATGCTTTATTAAAAAACAATGATTGGGATGCCTTTGTAACTGAAATCAAGACAAAGAATCGATATCATTCAAAGCTAATAAATTTTGATATTCTGGAAAAATATTGCTCGTTTATTCGTAAAACTTACAAGACTGGGGATTTATTTTATCGTGCAAGAATTTCTGAACAAACCGGATATCCAATAAGTGAAATGTCAGCACCCCCTGCTGGTAAAAGTTCGGAAGGTAGGGCTAACGCAAGAGGAATCACTTGCCTTTATGTGGCAAGTGATGTTGATACTACCTTGCATGAAGTGCGTGCTGGTGTGTTCGATTTTGTAAGTGTCGGCACATTCCGATTAAAGCAAGATATTACGGTGGTGGATCTTCGTGCTATAACGGAGATTAGCCCGTTTGTTGATGGTCTTGAATATCTTGACCACGCAATAAACAAGCAATATCTTGAAAAGTTAAATTCTGAAATGAGCAAATCTTTGCGTAGAAGCGACAGTACATTGGACTATGTCCCCACGCAATACATTGTTGATTTTATCAAAAGCATCGAACATAACGGAACGCAAGAATATGATGGGATTGAATACAACAGCACAACTAATCCAGGCGGGTATAACCTTGCAATTTTTAATCCCGACCTATTTGAGTGTGTATCAGTAAGCGTATATGACATAGAAAAATTGCAATATACATCCAAAAAGGTATTATGAAAGCAGGGGAATCATTCTGAAAAAGAATGATTCCCCTGCTCAGACTGTCGAAAAACTTCCAAAACGCCCCCGCATCTGGTAAAATGGTATCAGATGTGGGGTGTGCTTTATGGAGCAATGGAGAAAAGATTCACGAAAAGAAGCAGTGGTAACAGATTTAGAAGCACTGGTGCCCAAAGATCATCTGCTTCGCAAAGTGGAAAAGGTCATGGACTATGAGTGGCTGTATGAGAAACTGGATCCATATTACTGCCATGACAACGGGAGACCAAGTATAGACCCCATCGTGTTAATTAAAATGGCTCTGATTCAACATTTGTTTGGGATTCCTTCGTTACGCCAGACATACCGGGACATTATCGTAAATCTGGCCTATCGTTGGTTTTTGGGCTATGGATTATTGGAGGAGATACCCCACTTTTCAACGGTGAGTTATGCCTTTTGCCATAGGTTCCCAGAAGACTTGACCATCGAAATTTTCGAGCACATTCTGAACAAAGCACTGAATAACCGCATGGTAGACCCCCGAACCGTGTTTATTGACGGGACACACATTAAGGCCAGTGCGAACAAGAAGAAGTACCAAAAAGAACAGGTGGCCAAAGCTGCCAAGGTATACGCTGAACAGCTCCGGGAGGAAGTAAATGCTGAGCGTGAAAAGTTGGGGAAAACGCCTATCGAAGAGAAAGATGACCACGATGATGATGATACCTCTGGGGGCGAGATGGCAGAAAAGACGGTATCAAGCACAGACCCAGATGCTGGGATGTTTATCAAAGGGGAACACGAACGGCAGTTTGCATACGAAGCGCACACGGCTTGCGACAAACATGGATTTATACTTGGGGTGGAAGTAACCGCAGGGAATGTTCATGATAGCGTGGCTTGGGATGCGGTATATGACGATATAACAAGTAGATTTGAATGTGCGAAGTACCTAGCAATGGATGCAGCGTATAAAACACCGTGGATTGCCAAGAAGATTCTGGAGGATGGGAGAATTCCCATTATGCCCTATACCCGATACAAGGGAGCAAAAGAACGGTACAAGTCCTGGGAGTATGAGTACGATCCTGTAACAGACAGCTTCATTTGCCCTCAAGGTGGTGTATTACGGCACACCACAACAGACAAGGAAGGAAAGCGCACTTACCGCACTACTCCGTCCAAGTGCAAGTCCTGTCCTTGCAAATTCAAATGTGGAGCCAACGAAAAAGGGCAGAAGGTGATGACCACACATATCTGGCAGGAATATCTGGATATTGTGGAGGCTATCCGGAAAACCGAAAAGGGCAAGAAAATCTATGCCCAACGAAAAGAAACTATTGAGCGTGTTTTTGCAGACGCAAAGGAGAAACACGCCATGCGTTATACGCATCACAGAGGTCTAGCCGCCGTTACCAGGTGGGTTAGGCTTAAATATGCTGCCATGAATCTGAAAAAGCTGGCAAATTGGAGTTGGAGGAACTCCAATTTGCGCATCATATTTGCCGTTGTTTCCCCAAATATGACCAGAACCCCTGTTTTTGCTTCATGAAAACAGGGGTTCTTCGACAGTCTGAGCAGGGGAATCATTCTGAAAAAGAATGATTCCCCTGCTTTTTTCCAATCCCGTCTGACAGATGCCGTAAGTGTAATTTTGAGTGAATTACTTTCTTACGAGTACCCGCCTAAACGCCGGAGCTCTTTCCCCGGACATTTCACCGGGACATTTAATTTCATATCATGCCTATTATGCCTGCGCGGCATACGCGCTGTCCGCTTAATCTATCAGTCCTTGACCAGCTTATAGGTCAGAGTCCATGTGGTGGAGCCGAGGTACTTGTTCGAGCAGGTGTATCTCGAGGTTATGGGCTCAAGAATTTCGCTTGAATAGTTAGAGCGGCTGTACTTGTCGGAGAACTGCTGATAGAGCGACTGCGAGGAGAACTTGATTCTCACATATCCAAACTCTCCGCCCTCGTTGACAGCGTCGCGGGTAGCCTGCTCAATGATGTCCTCAGCCTCGCTCATGCTGGTTGCGTAGTAGTCGTTGACGTTGTGCCAGTTATATCTGAGAGATGTCGCGGAGGGCTCGCGGAAGAATCTCATGTCGTATACATCGGCGTGAGATCTCTCCATGAACTCGTCGGTGACCATGAAGTAGTCATAGTAGACAAGATCGGGGTCGGCGGCAGTAGGAGTTACCGGATCGTCCCATGTGACGTCGATGTTGTACCACTCTGAGCCGGTCTTGACCTTCACCCAGATGTGCTTGGCAGTAGTGCCGAGACCCACTCCGAAGGTGGTGTCAAAGCCCTCCTTTGAGAGGAGGTAGAACAGAGCCTTGGCGTAGCCGAGGCAGGTGGGCGTTCCATCGACTATAGCGCCGTAGGCGTTAGAGGCGTGAGGTCCGCCAATGTTGTTGGCGTCGGGAGCGCTGTTGAGGACTATCCAGTCGTGGATGTACTGGATCTTCTGATAGTCGCTCCAGGAGCTTCTTACGCCGGAAAGAACATCATTTGCCGCGCTTCTGAGCTCGGAGACCATTTTGTCAGCCTCAGCCTTGGTATCTACATAGTAATCTACCTTAACGCTCTTGAGTATTCCGGTGTTGGAATAGGTCGTAACCGAGGTTACTCTGTCCACATAGCAGTACTCGACCGCAATGAGCGGGAGAATGAGCTGAGTGAAGTCATATGCCTCGTCCTCGGTGATGATCGGCTCTACAAATATCTCGGTCTCGAGGTTCTGCATACCCTGGGCTATCTGGTTGATGACGGTTATGTACCTGTCATCGTTCATTGCCGAGAGCATGTACTCCCAGCCGTTGTCCTCTGCCCAATCGCCGTAAGCCACCGTGCCGGTGTTGCCGGTGTTATCGTCCTCGTCGATGGTGATATCCTCATCATCGCCATTGCCCTCATCTATTGTTACATCCTCGTCATCATCAGAGGACGGAACATCAGACGGAGCTTTATCTGACAGGTAAGCGTTGCTTACATATCCAACCTTGCCGTCATAGTTGATTCTGTACCAGCCCGTGGAAGCACGACCGGTAACTATCGCCTCGTCTCCGGGCTGCAGACCGCCTATTCTGTCGTAGTCCGCGCTTGGACCGCTTCTGACGTTTACCGCGTCGGTGGCGTACATTTTCGCCGACATTTCCTCCACGGTGAACTGCATCTCATCATCAGCGGCGGAAGTCGTAACCTGCTCGGTCGTCGTTGCCTCTGTGGTAGTCACGAGGGGAGCGGTCGTAACCGGCACCGTGGTTGCGGCGGGCTCGGTAGTGGTGGCTGGAGCGGTGGTTACGGGCGCCTCGGTGGTCACCTCGGTCGTGGCTGCCGGCGTAGTGGTCTGAGTCTCGTCGATAGTATCGCCGCATCCGGCGAGGATCCCGACGCTCATCACAAGCGCAAGAAGCAGCGCGGTCAGTCTTTTGAATCTGTTCATCTTTTTACCTCCGATATATTTTCTTATTATTCAGCGGTCTTAAGCGTTATGGTGAGAGTGCCGAGCTCCTCATTGAGGCTCTTTACCCAGCTTGTGGTGGAGAAGTTTGTTCCCGCAGCCTCGTTTGCCTGCTCGATTATCGACTGCATGCGGTTGTTTCCGGCTCCTCCCGAGCTGAGCTCCTCGTAGGCCTCGGCTAAAGCCTCTCCGTCGTCAAACCTCAGATACAGGTATCTTCTTCCGTCCTTTGCGGTCTCTATCGCCTGAGCGAGCAGCACGTCGTACGCCTCGTCGGCGTTTGTAGCGACATAGCCCATCATCTTGTGATAGTTCTTATCCATCGACTCGGCTACCGGGGTCTCATAGTAATCGCTGTCAAACTTGGCGTGGTGGTCTCTTAAAATCATCTCGTCGGATATCAGGAAGTAATCATAGCCGATGTAGTCCGCTTCGGTCTTGTTCTCCGGGTCGTCCCATGTGGGGTCGATGATATACCACTTGCCGTCTGAGAGCTTTGCATAGTTCCACTTGTGCCTTACACCCTCCGAGCCCTCGCCTACCGCGTAAGCGGTCTCATAGCCGGCTCTGTCCAAAAGCAGGTGCATTCCGTCCGCGTAGCCCTGGCAGGTCGCCTTGCCCTCGACTATCGAGCCGTAGGCGGAGAACGGGCTAACCGCGTCCTCGCTGTAATCGCAGTTCAAGATGAGGTAGTCGTGAAGATACTTTATCCTCTCGAACTCGTCCCCCGCAGGCACGCCGGCGACTATCTCATTGAGCTTAGCCTCAAGCGCCTCGTTTCTCTCGAAGCCCTCGCTCTCATAGTTGATAAGATAACTGATGGTGACGCCCTTTACCGTATCGCTGTCGTCGATATGCAGTCTGAAGTTGTTCGAGGCGTATGAATAGAACATCGTGCAGTTTGACACGAGCTCAAGGAATTTCTGACCATCCTCCTTGGGGAAGCCGACGGTAAGCGGGCAGTATAGCTGCACGTTCCTGATGGCGTTCATGACCTCGCCGAGGTTCATTTTGGTATCCTCATCGAGCTGATTCCAGATGTACTCTATTCCGTTTTCCTCTATGAATTGGTAGTCAAACTCATAGCTCCAGTTCTTGGCTATTTCGCTTTCCTCACCGGCAACGGTAGTGACCGGCTGGGAGTCGTCTTCTAAACCTGAAGCAGTAGTAACCGAGCCGTTTTCCGAGTCCTGAGACACGGTGGTGCCGGACGGCAGATTGCCGGAATCCTCTATGTCAGAGCACGCGCTGAAGCTGAGCAGAAGCGCGGCGGATAAAAGGGTGCAAATTATTTTTTTCAGCATCAAAGTATCCTTTCCTTGTTTTTATAAACTATACTCCGGACGCCGCAGGCAAACGGGCGGCGCGTAATTTCGTCTTTGTATAATACAACCGTAGGTAATACAATTTTCCCTCGGGTTTTATTGCAACGGTTTAATAATAAACCCTAAAGCATTCTCTGTCAACCTAAGCGAAAAATTTTTTCCGTTAAGTTTTTCTTAATAACGGTGCCCTACCCGGCGAGCACGGTGGTTATTCCGAAGATGACGCCGGAAAGATTTGACGAAGGTCTCTCGAACGCCTGACAGTCGATATATATCAGCTCGGGGTCGGAGCCGGTCAGCTCCTCGAGCTCGTCCTCATATTCGTCCATCAGCCCTATGTCGGCAAAAATCACATCCGGCTCGAGCTCGCCAAGCTCCTCCTCAGAAATAAACGCGCTCTCCCTGCCCAAAAGCAGGTTCTCGCCGTACACCGAGAGCATGTCGTTCTCTATGCCCTCGCCGACGTCAACTATATACCCGCCGTCGCTTGTCCCCCTTACGCAGATAAAGCTTATGTCCGCCTCAAGGCTCTGCGCCTCGAGCATGGACGCCTCTATCCCGGCAAGAGCCGCTTCCGCCATGCCCCTTGAGTCGACGTTGCCGTAAAATATCAGCGATATCCTGATATACTCCTCGCAAAGATAGGCGAAGCTCGACGGAACGGGAAGATAAAGAGTCCTTATCCCCGCCTGCTTAAGCCTTACGACATCGGTAGAGGCGAGCGGCGACTGGGTTATGAGCAGCTCGGGCGACAGCTCAATTATCCCGTCTATGTCCGGAAAAGCCGGGCTTCCTATTTCCGGGGTATCATCCCGCGGCTTTTCGCAATAGGAGCTTACGCCCGCTATCCTGTCGGCAAGACCGAGCTCGCAGAGTATCTCGGTCAGGGCGGGGGAGAGCGACGCCACGCTCGCAGGCGAGCTTTCAAAGGTCTCGCTGTCAAAGCTCACGGGATACGCCTCCCTTACCGGCGGGGAGTCGGCTGCTTCGGTAGCTGAAGTGACCTGCTCGCCGTCTATTGTTCTGCCGCAGGAGCAAAGCGCGGTGAGCGTCAGCGCGGCGGCAATAATGATAGAAACCAATCTGTATTTTTTCATCGGTCAACCTCAAATATTCTCAAGGGAAAGCGTCGCTACCGCGTTCAGGCTTCCGTCGGCGCGCTTTCCCGCCATAAAATCGTAATATCCCTGGGCGGCTATCATCGCCGCGTTGTCCCCGCAGTACCTGAACTCGGGCAGATAAAGTGTGTAGCCGCGCTTGTCGCACTCCCGCTTTATCCTGCTGCGGACTCCGGTATTTGCTGAAACTCCGCCCGCTACCGCTATTTTGTCATAGCCGTAATTTTCGGCGGCAAGCATCAGCTTTTCTGAGAGCATGTCGCAGACCGTCTGCTGGAAAGAGGCGGCTACGTCGAATTTATTCAGCTCCTCGCCCTTTTGCGAGGCGTTGTGCACAAGGTTTATCACCGCCGTCTTGAGCCCCGAGAAGGAAAAATCGTACTCGCTCCCGTCCATCTTGGGATGGGTGAACCTATACGCAAAGCGGTTTCCCTGCCTTGCCGACTCGTCTATATGCTTTCCTCCCGGATACGGAAAGCCCAGCGTCCTTGCCACCTTGTCAAAGCACTCTCCGGCTGCGTCGTCACGGGTTCTTCCGAGTATCCTGAACTCGGTGTGGGTGTTCACCGCCACGAGGTGAGTGTGCCCTCCGCTTATCACAAGGCACAGATAGGGCGGCTCAAGCTCGGGATGCGAAATATAGTTTGCGGCTATATGCCCGGCTATGTGGTGAACCGGCACCAGCGGCTTTCCGCTCGCGTAGGAGAGTCCCTTCGCGTAGCTCACTCCGACCAAAAGCGCGCCTATCAGCCCCGGAGCGTAGGTCACCGCCACGGCGTCTATATCCTCCATTTTGCAGCCCGCCTCGCTGAGCGCCTCCGAGACCACCCCGCAGATGCTCTCGGCGTGCCGTCTTGAGGCTATCTCGGGGACTACTCCGCCGTACAGCTTCTGCTCCTCTATCTGCGAGGCGACTATGTTTGACAAAACCGTCCTGCCGTCCTCCACGACCGAAGCCGCGGTCTCGTCGCAGGAGCTTTCAATTCCGAGTATCTTCATCTAAATCACCATCTATTCTCTTGACATGACAACGGCGTCCTCCTCGGGAGAGTCGTAGTAGCCTCTCCTTACGCCTATTTTTCTGAAGCCGAGGCTCTTATACAGCTCTATGGCGGGCTTGTTTGACTCTCTTACCTCCAAAAACGCGGTTTCGCCGCAGCGGGACAGGGCTTCTATCATCAGTCGGGAGGCTATTCCCAGCCGCCTGAATTTTTTACTTACAGCCACGCTGTCCACCGAAGCGCCGCACACTCCGGTCACCGCTATGTAGCCTGCCACCTCGCCGTCAAAAGCCGCGGTCAGAGTGACAAACTCCGGCTTGTCAAGGCGGTAAAGAAAATCGCCTTCGCTCCACGCCTCGGATGAAAAGCAGCTCCGCTCAATTTCCATTATCCCCGCCAGATCCTCAGGCAGGGTGTCTCTTATTATAAGTCCGGGTATATCCTTCATAAAGTATCCTTAGCGTCCTTTTTACTCCTTCGTGTCGGTACCGTCCTGCTCCGGCGAGGTCAGAAGCATGGAATACAGCTCGCTCTTTGTAAAGCCTGTGGTCTTGGCTATCTCCCGGCAGGCGTCCGCACCTCTCATTCCCTTTTCCACCAGCGCCCTGACCTTTTCGAGAGCCTCCTCGGCGGTAAGAGGCGCAGCCTCGGTCTCGCGCCTGCCCTCGACTATAAGAACAAACTCTCCCCTTGGCGAGCAGTCCGCAGGATAAAGCCCGACCGCCTCCGAAAGGGTCGTTCTTATTATCTCCTCGTGGAGCTTTGTCAGCTCCCGGCATATGGTCACACGCCTGTCTCCGAAGAATTTGAGAAGATCCGCGAGCGTCGCCGACAGCTTGTGCGGGGCTTCGTAGTAAATAAGCGTTCTTGTCTCGTTGGCGGCTGCTGCGAGCGCCTCGTATCTTGAGCGCTTGGCGACAGACGGAAAGCCCTCGAATACAAACCTTGAGGTGTCCAGCCCGCTCACCGCGAGCGCGGATATCAGCGCGCTGGGCCCGGGAACCACCTCGACGGGTATGCCCCGCTCGGCGCAGAGCCTGACTATGTCCTCGCCCGGGTCTGATATGCAGGGCATTCCGGCGTCGGTTATCACCGCGCAGCTCTCGCCCGACTCCAGCCTTTTAATGATGCTTTCCCCCGCGTACTTGTGGTTATGCTCGTGATAGCTGAGCATCGGCTTTTTTATGCCAAGGTAATTGAGCAGCTTAGCCGACACCCTTGTGTCCTCCGCCGCTATGAAGTCAACGCTCCTTAGCGTCTCGACCGCGCGGAATGTTATGTCGCCGAGATTGCCTATCGGCGTTCCGACAATATAAAGCCTGCTTGACATCTTACTCTCTCCCAAATCCCGTCAGCCGAGACGGTATATCCTTTTCATTTCCTCGGAATACGGCTCTCCGTTTTCTCCCTTTATATACAGCGGGCTTTCTATCCTCATAAAGGGCGAGCCGCCGAGCCTGCCCTCTACAAGTATCAGCCACGGGTCGCTTGAGCGATCCTTCTGCACGGTGCGCAGCCTCTTCGGCTCTATCCCGTTCGCCCTCATCGAGCATATCACGTCCGCGAGCCTCTCCGGGCGGTTGCATATGCACAGCCTTCCGCCATACCTCAGGCTCCTTTTTGCCGCTAAGCACACATCGTCTATCGAGCACATCGTCTCATGGCGGGCAATGGTCACCTCGTCCGAGTCGTTTTTTATTCCGGTGTTGTCTACCTTATATGGCGGGTTGCAGGTCACGAGGTCGAGCTGGGTCTGCGCCCTCCACTGTCTTAAATCCGCGTGAACCGGAAGTATCTCATAGGCGTTTGATTCCTTCGCCGAAAGGCAGAGCTGCCTGTACGCCTTGTCCTGAAGCTCCACGGCGTATATTCTCTCGGGATGGAAGTTTCTCGACATCAAAAGCGCTACTATCCCGTTTCCGCTGCAAAGGTCGCATACGCTGTCCTTTCTGCGCGGCGCGGAAAACTCCGCAAGCAAAAACGCGTCGGTGCCGAACCGGTGCTCCGCCGACACGCATACCGAGTATCCCTCTCCCAGCGATTCAAAGGAAAAGCCGGCGCCAAAGCCCGCCGCGTCCAAATCAGTCCCGGTCATGCCATACCTCTTCCTCTCCTACATGCTTTGAAGCCTCTATCGCTTCGGCTGCCATCTTACGCAGCTCCTCAATCGAACGAACGCTTCCGGCTCTCGAGCGGAAGCCCGGAGCGCCGCGAAGGCCTCTGAAATACCACGCGACATTCTTTCTCGCCTCGCGGATGCCGGTGTCCTCTCCCTTGATGCGCACCAAAAGCTCCACATGCCGAAGCATTACCGCCATTCTTTCCTCAATATCCGGCTCGGGGATAATTATTCCCTGCGACAGATAGCTTTTTATCTCCTTAAAAATCCACGGTCTGCCGTAGCTTCCTCTCGCCAATGAGCAAAGGTCGCAGCCCGTCTCACGGTACATCCTCTCGCAGTCCCCGGCGCTCCTTATGTCTCCGTTGCCTATGACCGGAACGCTCACAGCCTCCTTTACCGCCCTGATAACGCTCCAGTCCGCCTCTCCGGAGTACATCTGCCTGCGCGTCCTGGGGTGGACGGCTATCGCCGCCGCGCCGGAGCTCTCCATAAGCCGGGCAAACTCCACGGCGTTTATATGCTCGTCGTCCCAGCCGGAACGGATCTTTACCGTCACCGGGCAGTCAGCCTCCCCGACGGCGGCTCTTACTATTTTCGCGGCAAGCTCTGGGGTCTTCATCAGCGCGCTCCCGCCTCCCGGGTTCACCACCTTTGGAACCGGACAGCCCATGTTTATGTCTATCATATCCGGCTTAAAGCCGCGCTCCCCGAGAAGCCTTACAGCTCTCGCGATAAACTCCGGCTCCTCGCCGAAAAGCTGTATGGCGCAGGGGCGCTCCGCTTCCGACATCTGACAGAGCTCAGCCGAGCGCTCGAAGTTATAGCACAGTCCCTTCGCCGAGACCATCTCGCTGGTGACAAGGCTCGCGCCGTATTCCTTGCACATCAGCCTGTACGCCTCGTCCGCCACCGACGCCATCGGCGAAAGGGCGCAGCTTTTTTCTATTTTTACGCCGCCGATTTCTATATAGTCCATCTTTTCACCTAAAAATGATAATTCAAAAGCATTATAGCACACAAATTGCCGCTTGAACAGTCCGAAAAATAAATTTCACAAAAATTACTGCTTCACAGGGAAGATAAATGACCGCGCAATAAAAAATTCAGACATGACCTGCTATTTGACTTGTTCTTCCGCTGAAATATGGTATAATATAGGTGACGCGGCTATTTGGCTGCGTTCATTTAACCGCCGCTTTTTTCAAATGGCGTCAAATACCCTATAAGGCGGATATGGCTTGCGTTAAACCCGGCGACGGCGGCCTGGGGCTGTAATCGCCGCATCTGAAAAATAAATAAACGGAGAAATGCTATGCGCGTACTTGCTATCGACGGAAACTCAATACTCAACAGGGCTTTTTACGGAATAAAGGTGCTCACCACCTCGACCGGCTTTTACACCAACGCCGTGACCGGCTTCATGAATATATATCTTCGGGAATTAGAGGAGGTCAAGCCTGACGGCGTGGCAGTCGCGTTTGACCTCAAAGCTCCCACGTTCCGGCACAGGGCGTGCGATTTCTACAAGGCTACCCGCCGCCCGATGCCCGAGGAGCTCGCCATGCAGCTCCCTAAAATCAAGGAGCTCCTTGCCGCCCTCGGAGTGAATATCATAGAGATAGAGGGCTATGAGGCGGACGACATTCTGGGCTCCGTCTCAAAGCTGATTTCCCAAAAGGGCGGGGAGTGCTTCGTCCTTTCCGGGGACAAGGACAACATGCAGCTCATAGGCGAGCGGGTGACCGTGAGATACGTCTCCACAAGAGAAACAGTCAGCTATGACCGGGACAAATTCTTTGAGAGCTACGGCATAGAGCCGATAAACCTCATCGACCTTAAGGCGCTCATGGGGGACAGCTCGGACAACATCCCGGGAGTGGCTGGAATAGGCGAAAAGACCGCCTCCGCTCTTATCAGGCAGTACACCACGATAGAAAACCTCTATCAATGTCTTGACGAGGGGTGCGCAGAGGGCGTGACAAAGTCGGTGGCGGCAAAGCTCACGGCGGGCAGGGAACAGGCAAAGCTGAGCAAATGGCTGGCGACTATAGTCAGGGACGCGCCCGTTCCGACCGAGGAAAGCGACTATATCGTGGGGCCGGGAAACGAGGAGAAAGCCTCCCGCATACTCACCGAGCTTGAGATGTATAAGCTCATGGACAAGCTTGGGCTCAAGTCTGTCGCCCCGGAAGCTCAGCCTGAAACGGCGCACACCCCTAAAAGCTGCACCTTCGGCGAGCTTCGCCGGGAGGATATGGATAGGATAGCAAAGTCGGAAAGCGAATTTACGCTCGGTTCGGGCGTGCTCAGCGTCCGCTTGGAAGACATGGTATACACCACCCGTGACGAAGCGCTGATACTCGACTATCTCGGCTGCGAGTCAAAAAAGACTACCTTTGAGGCAAAATCCGCCTATAAGTTTGCCTTTGAAAGGGGCAGGGAGCTTTCGGGACTGGATTTTTCCTGCGACCTTGCGGGATACCTGATCAACTCCCAGTCGAGCGAGTACACGCCTGAGAACCTGTGCTCAGCCTATGGCGTCGCTTACGACAAGGACTCTGAATACTCCCGGCTTCTCTCGCTAAGGGAACTACGGGAGGCGCTTGAGCGCAGGCTTGCCTCAGACGGCATGGACAGGCTCTACCGTGAAATAGAGCTCCCGCTCTGTGAGGTGCTCGCGTCCATGGAAGTGCTCGGCGTAAAGGTGGACGCCGACGGTATACGCGGGTTCGGCAGGGAGCTTGACGAAAAGATCGCCGAATTGCGGTCGCAGATATACTCCCTGTGCGGGCATGAATTCAACATCTCGTCGCCAAAGCAGCTCGGCACGGTGCTATTCGAGGAGTTGGGGCTCCCCTTCGGCAAAAAGACAAAAAGCGGCTATTCCACCGGTGCGGAGATCCTCGAGGGACTATCGGGATACCACCCGGTTATCAGCCTGATACTCGACTATCGCACCCTGACAAAGCTCAAATCTACCTATGTCGAAGGGCTGCTTGAGGTAGTCTGCCCGGACGGCAGGGTAAGAAGCGAATTCAAGCAGACAGAGACGCGAACCGGCAGGATATCCTCAGCCAACCCCAATATGCAGAACATCCCCGTCCGCAAGGAAATAGGCAGCAGAATGAGAAAGTTCTTTGTCGCGGACGAGGGAAGAACGCTGCTCGACGCCGACTACTCCCAGATAGAGCTGAGGGTTCTTGCGTCAATGTGCGGGGACAAAAACATGATAAGCACCTTCCTGTCCGGAACAGACATACACACCCGCACGGCATCGCAGGTTTTCGGGGTTCCCGAGGAGCTTGTGGACGCAGACATGAGGCGTGCGGCGAAGGCGGTAAACTTCGGAATAATCTACGGAATAGGCGCGTTCTCGCTTTCAAAGGACATAAACGTCTCGGTGGCTCAGGCGGACAGGTATATAAAATCATATCTTGCGGGATTCCCGTCTGTGGACAGGTTCATGAAGGACACGGTGGAGTTTGCCGAGAAAAACGGCTATGTCAAGACGCTTTTCGGCAGGCGGCGATACATCCCCGAATTAAAAAGCTCGAACAAAAACCTTCAGGCGTTCGGCAGGCGCGCGGCCATGAACGCGCCGATACAGGGCACGGCGGCGGACATAATCAAGATTGCGATGATAAGGGTATGGCGAAAGCTCAAAGAGGAAAATCTCGATGCGAGGCTCATTCTTCAGGTTCACGACGAGCTGATTGTAGAGGCGTCAGAGGAGTGCGCAAAGAGGGCGGCAGAGCTTTTGTCGCAGGAGATGGAGAGCGCGGTAAAGCTCAGCGTGCCTTTGACGGCGGACGTGAACATCGGCAGGAGCTGGTACGATGCAAAGGGATGAACAGGAGCACACAACATGATAAAATACGTTTTATTCGACCTCGACGGAACTCTCACCGACTCCGCCGCGGGGATAATAAACTCAATAAAGTACGCCGCGAAAAAGCTTGAGCTGAGCGAGCCTTCCCCAAAAACCCTTCAAAAATTCATAGGTCCTCCGATCGCCTACTCCTTTGAGCACTTTTTGGGGCTGGACGCCGACACCGTCCGGCGCGCGATAACGGCGTACAGAGAATACTTTTCGGAGCGCGGGATATTTGAAAACCGCGTTTACGACGGTGTGCCGAAAATGCTTGAAAGGCTCAGGGACAGCGGGATAAAGCTTGCAGTTGCGACGTCAAAGCCGGAGGTGTTCGCTTTGAGGATAGCGGACAAGTTTAATCTGCGGGGATACTTTGAGTGCATCTGCGGCGCTCCGCTTGACAACCCCAAATCCACAAAAGCCGACGTGATAAGGCGTGCGCTCGAAATCCTAAAATGCGACAAGGGCAGCACTGTGATGGTGGGCGACCGCAGCTATGACGTGGCGGGAGCGGCGGCATGCGGCATCCCGTGCATAGGCGTGCTTTACGGCTACGGCGAGGCGGGGGAGCTTGAGTCGGCAGGGGCCGCAGCGGTCTGCAAAAGCTGTGAGGAGCTTTGCGGCGTGATTTTGAGCGGGCTTTAAGTGCATGCATACATACAAAAGCCACATCCGAAAAAATCGGGTGTGGCTTTTTTATCGCATTATCTGCATTTTTGCGGCTTGTGCGCCGTCTTATGCGCTTCTCACCATTGCGCCGAAGCGTCTCAGCGCTTCTTTTGCTGCGGCTATTCTGCCTAAGTGCCTCAGGTACACATCGCTGCCCCAGCCCACGCGGTCAAATATCTCTGATGCGGCAGCCTCCCGGCTGTCATACGGCAAAAGCGCCCGCTCAAGCTCCGATATCTCTACTCTTGAACCGCCGCAGCCCTTGAGTATTCCTGATCTTTCAAGCGCATCGCTTACGAACTCGACGCAGGTGTACGCATGCTCCCTTTCAATCCGCATGCCCAAAATGTACGCTGCGGCAGACATGTAGTTATACACATACTCGCGGGATTTTCTCTGCATGCTCTCCACTCTCTCTTTAAGCGCGGCATAGGTCTTGTTGTCAACGTCTATTCTGACCGTCTTTATGTAGCACTTGTCGCTTAACAGGTATCTGTTTGGCGACTCCTCTACGAATCCGCCGACTAAGGGGTGGTTTATATAAAGCCTTGAGAATGAGCAGAGTGTTTTCATGCCGTCAAGCGATATCGCCACATGGTTGTAGCGGTTGCGGGTCATTATGCGTATCATTCTGCCAACTTTAAGGTCTGTTCTTGCAAATACAACATATACGCTGTTCATGATACCTCCTCGGTGATCCTCTTCGCCTCAAGGTAGTACCTCTTGTCCGCCGCGTGACCCATTGAGAAGGTCTTTCTCGGAAGCGCTCCGTCCGCTTCCACCGCGCCGAAGAGCTCGCTTTTCTTCATCGGCTGAAGAATAAATCCGACAGAGTCAGGCTTTTCGGCAAGGCGTATAAGAACGTCCTCGCCGTGGATATAGTCTATGCTTCCTCCGGCATTCTTCACATAGCCGTCCAAAAACTGTTGCAGGCTTCCGACCGCGAGCTCTGAGAGCGGCTTGTGGACATAATAAGTCACCATCGCTCCGCCGTGCACCATCACCAGCTTCTGCTCGGACGGCTTATCGTCAAGCCCGAGTTCTTCCTTTATCGCTTTCTCAAGCTTGATCGGGTCTACTCCCGTGACTATTCTGTGTATCGCCTCAAACTCGAGCGCGGGGGAGTGCAGGTTTACTATCTCGCACAGGGCGTACCTCGCGGGATGATTTGAAAGATCCTCGCCCGGGTGCTCGCGCTTGAGGTTCTCGTAATGCTCCTTCGCGGTAGCAAGGGAGTGGTTTCCGTCTCCCATGGCAAAGAGCATCTTGGCTCCTACTGACAGCCTTTCAAGCGCGCCGTCCACCGCTTTTATCTCGCGCTCTCCCAAAAGATATCCCGAAATACTTCCTCCGCCCTGCATAAGCGTAAAATCGTAAAGCTTCGGGAGGTTTTCCTTGGCGAGCGGCTCTATGACCGAGTTTTCCTTATCGTCTATGAGAATCATTATGTGCGGAAGCTCCAGCGGAGCATCCTTTCTTATTTTCAGCCTCGGAGGTATCCTTTCGGTCACCGTCGCCTCGGTGGCTCTTATCTGGGAATCGGAGCCGGGACGGTAGTCGTATTCCCCTAGGTCTACCGCACCGACTATTCCCTCTCTTATCTTTCCGTCCGACTGCACTCTGCGCACATATATCATGGAGTTTTTGTACTCACGGAATATTCCCGCCGATAGATAGCTTTCGATATTTTGATTGATATTTTCTATCCTCTTATCCACATCGGGCGAGCCAAGATATATCTCGGGGAGCGTCAGCCTGAGCGTCGAGGGCGCTTTGCCCACTATCTTCTCCGTCCTGTCCCAATACTCCGGCTCGCCGGTAAACTGGTCGCAGGCTACGACTGACCACTTGGTCATGTCAACCGACTCCGGAAGAAGTATATCCGCCGAGCGAAAGGCCGTGTGAAATTCCATTTTCTGAAATCCTCCTTTTTTAGCGTATCCGCGTGCCGATGCTGCCGCGAAAATCACTTTCCGCAGCACTTTTTATACTTGAGTCCGCTGCCGCAGGGACACGGGTCGTTTCTTCCAACCTTCTTGCCGGTCTTTCTTGTCTGCGAAAGAGAGCCGTCAGAGCCGGCGGTTGGCTCAGCCTTGAGAACCTGCTTTCTCTCTATCGGAGCGTCCTTGCGAAGGTGGGTGTTGTACAAAATCCTGATGGTGTCCTCGCATATCGATGCCACCATAGCGTCGAACATGTCAAAGCCCTCCATGCGGTAGGCAACGACGGGGTCGTGGTGAGCATAGGAGCGGAGCGATATTCCCTTCTTGAGCTCGTGCATGTCGTCGATATGCTGCATCCACTTTCTGTCCACGACCTGCAAAAGCGCAACTCTCTCCACCTCGCGCATGATGGGCGGGGTGAGCTCCTCTTCCTTTTCCTCATATCTCTTGAGCGCGGCTTCGGTGGTCATCTCGATGATATCCTTCTTGCTGATATCGTTGAGCTCGGCAAGAGTGAAGTTAAAGTCGTTCGGGATGGTGAACAGCCCCGCGAAGTGCTCGCGCAGTCCGGCAAAGTTCCAGTTCTCCTCCTCTTCGCCGACAAGGTAGCTCTCCACGCTGCTCGACACAAAGTCCTTTATCATCTTTATGATGTAATCGTGCAGGTCCTCGCCCTCAAGAACCTTGGAGCGCTGGCTGTAGATTATCTCTCTCTGAGCGTTCATTACGTCGTCATAGTTGAGTACGTTCTTTCTTATGTTGAAGTTTCTCGCCTCGACCTTCCTCTGGGAGGACTCTATGACATTGGAGAGCATCCTCGACTCTATGGGCATGTCCTCATCGACGCGCAGAGTATTCATCATGGCGGTTATCCTGTCGCCGCCGAAAAGCCTCATCAGATCGTCCTCAAGCGAGAGGAAGAAGCGGCTCTCGCCCTCGTCTCCCTGTCTGCCGGAACGTCCTCTTAGCTGATTGTCTATTCTTCTCGACTCGTGGCGCTCGGTGCCTATGATGTACAGTCCGCCCGCCTCCTTGACCTTTTTCGCCTTTTCGGCGGTCTCGGCGGAGTACTTTTCCATCAGCTCCTTGTACAGCTTCCTGCCCTCGAGTATCTCCGGGTCCTCCGTCTCCGAGAAGCCTGTTATCTCGTATATCTGATCGTCGTCGTAGCCGCGCTTTACAAGGTCTGCCTTGGCAAGGAACTCGGCGTTTCCTCCGAGCATGATATCGGTGCCTCGTCCTGCCATGTTGGTCGAAATGGTGACCGCGCCGTACTGTCCCGCCTGAGCTACTATCTGAGCCTCCCGCTCGTAGTACTTGGCGTTGAGCACCTCGTGGTCTATCCCCCGCTTTTTGAGCATTGAGGAAAGCTTCTCCGACTTCTCTATGGATATCGTTCCGACGAGGACCGGCTGACCCTTTTCGTGGCAGCGGACTATCTCGTCTATCACGGCGTTGAACTTGGCGTTTTCCGTCTTATAGACCACGTCGGGGTGATCTACTCTTATCATGGGTCTGTTGGTGGGGATAACTATTACATCAAGCTTATATATCTCCCTGAACTCGTTCTCCTCGGTAGCGGCGGTACCGGTCATACCGGAGAGCTTCTTATAAAGCCTGAAGTAGTTCTGGAAGGTTATAGTCGCTATCGTCTTTGACTCTCTTGCGACCTTTACGCCCTCCTTGGCCTCTATCGCCTGGTGGAGCCCGTCGTTGTAGCGTCTTCCGTACATGAGTCTGCCGGTAAACTCATCGACTATTATGACCTCGCCGTCCTTGACGACATAGTCTATATCCTTCTTCATGACGCCGTTGGCCTTGAGCGCCTGGTTTATGTGGTGCAAAAGCGTCACGTTCTCGGTGTCCATCAGGTTCTCGACTCCGAAGTAAGCCTCAGCCTTGGCTACGCCGGACTTTGTTATAGTCGCGGTTTTCGCCTTCTCATCCACGATGTAGTCTCCCTCATAGGAGGAGTCGGCGTCCTCCTTGGTCTCCAGCTCGACCACCACATGCTTTTTGAGGGTCTTGGCAAACTTGTCCGCGCGCTCATAGAGGTCGGTGGACTTGTCGCCCTTGCCGGATATGATAAGAGGGGTCCTCGCCTCGTCTATGAGTATAGAGTCCACCTCGTCAACTATGGCGAAGGCGTGTCCGCGCTGAACCCTGTCCTTCTTGTAAATCACCATGTTGTCCCTGAGGTAATCGAAGCCGAACTCGTTGTTGGTGCCGTAGGTGATGTCGCAGGCGTATGCCTCGCGGCGCTCCTCATTCGACTTGGAGTGGAGTATCACTCCTATCGAGAGACCGAGGAAGCGGTATACCCTTCCCATCTCCTCGGACTGGAACTTGGCAAGGTAGTCGTTTACCGTGACAACGTGGACGCCCTCTCCCGAAAGCGCGTTGAGGTAGGACGCAAGACATGCTGTGAGCGTCTTGCCCTCGCCGGTCTTCATCTCGGCTATCCTGCCCTGATGCAAAACTA
>DVLL01000002.1 GCA_018715525.1 Candidatus Faeciplasma pullistercoris
CACTCAAAAATTTCAACAAAAATTTGCAATTTTTCATCTCAATTTTTGGGCTGCTCATACATTGCTTCTCTGTTTGCGTCAGACTGTGAATACTCCTCAAAAAGGTAGGAAATTTCCTTATACAGCTCGTAATCGGAATTATCCTCTCCCTCAAGGTTTGTAAGTATCGCAAGCACATAGGGGTGAGGCGCATCGACATAGGCTATGTCGTGGAAAGCAAACTGTGTCCAGCCGTACTTTCGGTAGAACGGATAGTGAGACTTTATCATTTTGTTCTTGGTGATCTTAAGGTCAGCCTTGAAGTCCTCGACGTACGGGCTGTCCCCCGTCAGGAAGTCCATAAGTATCCTGCCGTAGGCTCCCGCCGACTCGGTGCATATCTTCTGCTGTCTTGATCTTAGATCCTCGGGATGGGTGCAGCCGTTGGCGGCAAGGAACTCGCCGAACTCCTCCCAGCTCACCAGATCCTTGAGCATCTCATAGGCGACATTGTCGCTCTCGGTTATCGCGAGCTTCAGAAGCTCTGTGACCGTGAACTGCTGCCCGTAATCTCCCTTTACAATCACGCCGGTGCCGCCGAAATAATGGCGCTTTTCATATGTGAGAATTGTGTCCGGGTCAATAAGCTCGTCGGTGAGCTTCTGATATATCAGAGTGCAGAAAGGTATTTTTACGGTGCTCGCTATCGGAAAGTGAACGCCGCTGTTTATCTCAAGCTCATAGCCGGAGTCCGCGTCAAGAAAATAAATCGAGACGACCCTGTCCCTTGGAATAACTACATTTCCGTCCTCATCGACCTGCTCATACTCCGGCGTGCAGCCGCAGGGAGACTTGGTTGGGTCGCAGTTTTGATTTATCTGGTAACGCTCAAATATCTCCTCAAGCCGGACAAAAAACTCCTCCGGAAGCAAAAACCCGGTCTGCGGCTCAAAAGCCTCCTCGGCGGAAGAGACTGTGCCGGACGTCTCGGTTTGAACGGTAACAGGCTCCGTAGAGCTGCTTACAGGCTCGGACTGAGGCTGCCCGGAGGCGGCGTCAGTCTGCACGGCAGGCAATGTGTCCGTGTTTTCCGGCGTGGTCGCAACGGTATGTATGGATACTCCGCCGTCCGGTGAATCAGGCGGCATAGTGCCGATTTCAATCCTTGTATTTGTGCTCGAGCAGCCGGTAAGAACAAAAAGCGACGCGGCTGCCGCTATGACTTTCAGGTACGTTCCGGATTTTAAGAATGGTTTCAACCGCCATTCCTCCTTTTGACAAATCATATGGCTCGGAAAAAGAGCCGTCTATCCGTGGACAGGCGGCTCGCAATATACTCGCAATAAAAGCTGACTATTTAGTTTATGCTGTCAGGGGTGAGCTTGTCGTAATACTCGCCGTAGGTTATCTCCGCGTCAGCGAGAACCTGATCGACATGGTCGTTGAACGCCTTGCTGATATACTGGGACTTGACAGTATCAAAGTTGTCCTCAACATACTGATCCTGCTCAAGCCTGTAGATAATGTGCCAGCCGTAGTCGGTCTCTACAAGCCCGCTCATTTCTCCCACCTCAAGCGCGAACGCAGCTTCCTCAAAGGGCTCTACCATCTCGCCGTAGGTGAACAGGTATCCCGCCTCGTTGTCCGTCATTCCGGGATCGTCGCCGACAGTCTGAGCAAGCTCATAAATATCTGCCTCGCCGTTCTGAAGCTGTGTCAGGTAATCGTTCGCAAGCTCCTCGGCGGCAGCCTTGAGCTCCTCGTCTGTGTAGTCCTCATATCCCTCCTCATCCGCGAAATGGTCGAAGGAGATAAGAAGGTGATAAACTCTTACATAATCGTTGCGGATATCTTCCTTTATCTCGTCGTCAGAGGGAAGAAGCTTCGGGTTGTCTCCTCCGTAGAGATCGAGATATACTCTCTCGCTCGTGACGCTCTGGGTTATCATCCTCCTAAGAAGCTCCTCGGTGATTCCGGCGTCCTTCAGAGCCTGCTCATATTCCTCCTCAGACTCGAAGTAGTCCCTTTGCTCCTGAATATAGTCCTTAATACTCTGCTCGTCCTCCTCGGTAAGCTCTATGTCGTACATATCCGCCATTATCACGCCGAAGTTATTGTTGATAATCTCGTTGGTGAGCAACTCAATGAAGGTTGGGAACATGTCCGCATTAGACTCCCAGTACTCGTCGTTCATGCCGTAATAGGTCTCAAAGTACTTATAAACATATCTGAACTCATCGAAGGGAACATCTATTCCCGCCACCGTGAACATTACCGGGTTGGAGGATATGTCTACCTCCTCGCCGTCTATTATCAGCGACGGCTCCTCGGCTACAGGCTCATCTTCCTGCTCCTGCGACTCCTCGCCGTCGTTTGTTTCCGGGTCTAACTGATCATCCGCGGCGTCTTCGCATGACGCAAATACGGATACAGCCATCATGAGGGCAGCCAAAAAGGCAATTATTCTCAAAAATTTTTTCATCTGAACATCTCCATGATAATTATAGTATTTTGCGCTGTGGAAAAGATACTTTGCAGTTTAGCTCATCAATGTGACAGTCTTGTGACAGTTTCAAAAAACTACTTACATGTTCTCGACATAATCTATGCCCAGCATGTCAAGCTGCTTTGTTATGACCCTTCTTGTGAGCAAGGAAAGCGCCAGCCAGCTATTGCGCTTTAGCTCGTCCTCCTCGGAAAGTATCCTGTTGTCATGGTAGAACCTCGAGAACACGGACGCGAGATTATACGCGTTGTCGCAGAGAACGCAGGGCGCAAGGTCGTCTATCGCCTTGGTATAGGTCTCGCCGGACAGCGCGATTATAAGGGCGAGCTCACGCTCCGCGTCGGTGTATATTCCTGTTATTTTTCTCTTTTCGGAGTAATCTATTCCCGCCTTCTTGAGAATCGAGTTTATCCTCGTGACGGTATAAAGCAGATATGTTCCGGTCTTGCCGTCAAAGGACAAAAACTTCCCGAGATCGAATACATAGTCCTTGGCAGGCTGGTTACATAGGTCTCCGAACTTTATCGCGGCTACGCCTATCTTCTGGGCGGTCTCATTCATGTCTCCGGACACATACTCAGAGCCGGAAAGCTTTTCAAGCGCTCCCTCGGTGGCGGTCTTAATGAGGTCGCTCAGCCTCATTACTCCTCCCTCGCGCGTCTTGAACGGCTTGCCGTCCGCGCCGTTCATGGTTCCGAAGCCGAGGTGCCTTAGCTCTGTCGAATCGGGAACGAGCCCCGCCTTTCTCGCACAGCGGAAGACCTGGACAAAGTGCATGGCCTGACGCTTGTCCACGATATACCATATCCTGTCCGGCTTAAAATCACGCTCGCGCTGGATTATGGTCGCGAGGTCGGTGGTGGCGTATATGCTCGAATCATCAGACTTCTTTATTATCACCGGCGGAAGGTTTATCTTGTCGCCCGGCTCCTGCACGTCGACTACAAGCGCTCCCTCGCTCTCATAAAGCAGCCCCTTGTCCTTGAGAATCTGAACCAGCTCGGGGATGTAGGCATCTGAGTCGCTCTCTCCGTACCACAGGTCGAAGCTTACGTTAAGCTTCTCAAAATTGCTCTTTATATCCGATATCGAAGCCTTGACAAGCTCTCTCCACAGGGCGTAGTAGCCGGGGCGGTGATTTTGCAGCTCGTGGGTTATTCTGTGAGCCTTTTCCTTGAACGCCTCGTCCTTTTTGCTCTTGGCGCTGGCATAGGGATACACCTCGTTGAGCTCGTCCGGGTCCAAGGCGGGGACTTCGTCCTTTTCCGGGTCGAAATCCTCCTTGAAGCACGCCCACTCGGGATGGCGCTCGCTATACTCGGCTATCACAAGACCCATGGGCGTTCCCCAGTCCCCGAGGTGAACGTCTGCATACACGGTTTTTCCCATTTCCCGCGCTATCCTCTTTAGCGCCTCGCCGATTATCGCAGACCTGAGATGCCCGATGTGAAGAGGCTTTGCGACATTCGGCGCGCCGTAGTCTATAACGATGGTCTCGGGAGTCTGCGACTGCGGCACTCCGGTGTGCTCGTCCGCGACTATCTCGTTCACATAACCAACGAGGTACTCGTCTGTGAGAGTCATATTGATAAAGCCGGGCTTGACCGCCTCAACGACTTTGAATATGCCCTCCTTCTTCAGCGCCTCGGCGACCTCCTCGGCGACCATGATCGGCGCTTTCTTATACAGCTTTGCAGCGGCGAACGCGCCGTTGCACTGGAATTGGCACAGATCCATTCTGTCCGAGACGGTGACGCTTCCCAGAGAAGGGTCGTAGCCGCATGCCTTGAACGCCTCCGAGACATAAGACGACAGGATAGATGTTATCTTTCTCATATTTTAGCTCCTTATTTTCGGAAATGTAGAGTCAAACGGTTAAATTTCATAATAGCATATCTTTCTCGCTTTTGCAAGCCGAAAATAAAGTCTTTTCCATGTGTTGACACTTAAACCATAATGCGCTGTGCTTTTGATGCAGACGGCTGATTCGGCAGGAATATCCGGCAGGCGGTATGAAAGGGTGACGGGAATGAGAATCAAATCGGATAAAAAGAAAAACAAGAGTGAGCGCCACATCATCGGGCCGCTCATAGGGCTTATAATGCTTGCATTGATATGCTACTGGCAGTATATAACGATACTTGACAACGACGTCGAGGTCAACTGGGTGGCGTATGTCATTTCAACCGCGTGCGTGACATTTGCGGCTATACTTTGGAGCATCCTGGGTATCGGAGGGCTCTTGACGGTGTGCTTTACACCAACGCCGAAAACTACGCCGCCGGAAACATCACCGGCGAGCAGTACGCCATGCGCGATTTTGTCAGGGACGACCTTGAGCGCAAGTACCGTAAGGAGTACGACGACGCCCTCGCGGAGCTTGACAACAATGATGAAGACGACGACTGAAGGTCGGGCAGTCTTAAATCAAATATAAACTGAGCTGTTGACAAACGCATAGCTTTATGATATCATAGTGATATCATAAAGAGTTCAGAGCAGCTATGCTCCCCGAGCTCTGGAAAGGCGTGAATAAATCATGACAGAAAAAATACTCAGCACAAAAAAGAACGGTATGGCTGCTCTTTTGCTCACCATACTCGAATACGCCGCCGGAATAGCGATCACGATCGCGGGCGGATTTCTTTTGGAGGATGAAAAATACGCTTTGGGTGTTCCGGTCTTCGTCATCGGGCTTCTTCTCAATATTTTGGGCTGGATTCCATTCGCGGGACTCAAAATACTCAAGCCGCAGGAGGCGCTTGTGCTCACCCTGTTCGGAAACTATATCGGCACGCTCAAGGGCGAGGGCTTCTACTTTGTCAACCCCTTCTGCGCCGCGGTGAACCCCGCCGCTAAAACAAAGCTCGGTCAATCAGGGGACGTAGACGGAGCGTCAAAGCACGCCTCGCTCATCGTCTCCTCCTCCGGCACAGTGCCGATGGAGATGGTAAGCAACAAGATGTCGCTCAAGGTGATGACCCTCAACAACGCCCGCCAGAAAATAAACGACAGGCTCGGAAACCCGGTCGAGATCGGAATAGCGGTGATGTGGAGGATAGTTGACACAGCCAAGGCGGCGTTCAATGTTGACAACTATAAGGAATATCTCTCGCTGCAGTGCGACTCGGCGGTCAGGGAGATAGTAAAAATCTATCCCTATGACGTAGCTCCCGACATAGACACCACCGGCGACGGCTTTGCCGACGAGGGCAGCCTGCGCGGCTCGAGCGAGGTGGTAGTCAAGAGGATTCGCGACGAGCTGCAAAAGCGCGTGGAAAACGCCGGTCTTGAGATAATCGAAGCGAGAATAACCTATCTCGCATACGCTCCCGAGATAGCGTCCGTGATGCTCCAGAGGCAGCAGGCATCGGCGATAGTCGACGCGAGAAAGATGATAGTTGACGGAGCGGTCGGCATGGTCGAAATGGCTCTTGACAGGCTCAGCACCGGCGGAATGGTAACGCTCGACGAGGAGAGAAAAGCGGCGATGGTATCAAATCTCCTGGTTGTCCTCTGCGGAAATCACGACACTCAGCCGATTGTAAACACCGGAAGCCTGTACTAAAATGGCGGAAAAAAAGCAGATACCTCTAAGGGTATCTGAAAAGCTGTACAACGCCCTTGCCGCTTGGGCGGAAGACGATTTTCGTTCCATTAACGGGCAGATAGAGTATCTGCTCACAGAATGTGTCAAGCAGAGGAAAAAGGACGGCAAGTATGTCTCCAGTGAGATAGATGAGCCTTTGGACATAGACATCAAGTGAATAAGTAAAAAATTTCCCCGCCGGTCTGGTGGGGAAATTTTTTGCCTTCTTAGTTTTACTCTTCCATTTTCTCGGTTCGGCTGCAAAGCTCCTCTGCCTCCGCCCGGCTGTGGGTAATCAAAAGAAGCGTTTTGGAGTCTGACAGCTCCTTGACTTTCGGAAGCACCGCTTCGCTCAGCGTCTCATCGTCTATGCCCTTGAACGGCTCGTCAAAGATGAGTATCCCGCCGCCGCATATGAGCGCCCTCGCTATGGCGACTCGCCTTTTCTCTCCGCCCGATAGCTCCGCGCAGGGCTTGAATATCAGCTCATCCGTGAACCTGAAATCTTGAAGCAAAGAATACGCGCTCGATGCAGAGCCTCCCGCCGCGACTATATTCCCGATAGAGTTCAGCCCGCCTATCAGCCTGTCCTCCTGAAATACCGCGCCTATCTTGCCCTGACCGGTGAGCTCCACATTCCCGGAGTCCTGAGTTTCCAGACCTAAGATTATGCGTGAAAGCGTGGTCTTTCCCGCGCCGGACTGTCCCATCAGCGCGACATGCTCGCCCGGGGCAACCGCAATGCTCACACCTTTAAGAACACTTTCCTCCCCGAAGCTCTTATGCAGGTCGGATATCGTTATCCCGCCGGCAGCCGCGTCAATGTCGGATGCAGCCGGATACCGGCTGAGATTTCCCATTGAGAAGCGCCTCGACGGCGCTCTTGACGCCGCTCCCAAAGCTGCGAGCACCAGCTTTTCTATCACCGTGCTTATCACTATTATCACCACAGTCCACGCCAATAGCTCGGACGTCATAAAGTATAGCTTCGACTCGTACAGCCTTTCGCCTATCGAGCCGACCGATATCCCTATAACCTCGGACGCCACTCCTGACTTCCAGCAAAGTCCCAGAGCGACCGAGCACGCCGATGTCACAAAGGGCATGAGCTGAGGAAGATACACATATGTGAGCTTTTTGCGCAGGTTCATCCCGTATACCTCGGACATCTCGAGCAGCTCTCGGCTGACGCTCTCTATTCCGCTGAGAATGTTCAGGTATACTATCGGGAAGCCCATCAAAAATGATATGAAGGCGTTTAGGTTCCTGCTCCCGAACCAGATTATCGCAAGTATGATAAAGGACGCCACCGGGGTGGATTTTATCACCGAGGTTATGGGCGAGAGAAGGATTTTTACAGCTCTTACCCTCGAGGATACCACCGCCGCGGCGCTGCCTAAGACTAACGCCGCCGCAAAGCCGGTGAATATCCTTGCCAGCGAGAACCACACCGGCTTCCACAGCTCGCCGCGCCCTATCATGCCGAAAAGCGTTTTCGCCACGCTCACGGGCGACGCTAAGATGAGCTCGCTTCCTATTCTTAAAGCCAAAGCCTCCCAGATCAAAATCCAGAAGGCGATGGCTGATATCTTATAAATAATTACTTTTGCTTTGGAAAATGTCCTGCTTTTGATGTTATTACTCTGCGATGTAATAGAAGTCTTCATCGGGGAGTGCTCCTCCTACGGAATTGGGGTTGCTGCCGTAAAGCACATTGAGGTATGCCTCAACGCTTGCCTTCATATCCTCACCGGTGATCGAAACAATGTTGCAGTAGGGCAGAGCCTTCTTGGCTACTCCCTCAGCGACTATGTCGTACTTTCCGACCAGCGCGGCAGCCTCATCGTTATTGGCGTTTACATACTCCACAGACTCGGCGTACTCCTCCATGAACTTAGCGACAGCCTCGGGATTTTCCTCGAGGAGCTCGTTCCTGACTATCGTTACGCCGGTGACAAGCTGAGTGCCGTCTATCTTCTCCCACTCCTCGGTGAGGTCAAGAGCGATCCTTATGCTCTCATTATTGTTCATAGCTACGGTCACATATGGCTGGGGCAGAACCGCTACGGCGTCGGTGGCAGACGCGAGCATCGCAGCTACCTCGGTAGCCTCGGACTTGTACTCTATTGTGACGTCTGTAGCAGGGTCAATGCCGTTTGACTCAAGAATGTAGTTGAGCACATACTCTGGAGTGGTGCCCTTGCCGGTAGAATAAATGGTCTTGCCCTTGAGATCCTCGACCGTGTTTATCGAGTCGGAGGTCTCCAAAACATAAAGCACTCCCAGGGTGTTTATGTTGAGAACGGAAACATTTACATCCGGCTTGTTGTAAAGAACAGACGCGAGATTGCAGGGTACGTTCGCGATGTCTACCTCTCCGCTGACGATCAGGGGTACGATCTCATCGGCAGTGCCGTATATTCCGACATTATAGCTGCCCTCGGTAAGACCGTTGTCGCTGTCGTCCATCAGCTTGACCATGCCCATTGTCGTGGGACCCTTGAGGGATGCTATCTCGATGTCAACGGGGGTGAACTCAGGCTCTTCGACGTCCTCCGAGTCCTGAGCCTCTGTTACATCAGCCTCATCGCCTGATTCGGACTGGGTAGCCTCCGTAGTATCGGGGTCGTTGCCGGCGGTGTCCCCACAGGCGGCGAAGCAGCTTATCGCAAGCGCCATGGAAAGCAAGATTACAAGCAGTTTTTTCATAAAAATATCCTTTCCGCGCCGCAGATTCTGAGCTCGGTTACGCGAAGCTCGGCACATGCGGGCATTAATTAAATTAAATTAAAAATAGACCAAATTGTCAGGTACGGCGTGCTCCTCGCTATTTCCCGCCTTCAAGCTCCAAAAGCTCGTCGGTAGACTTCAGGATAGTGATAATGTCGCCGAAGCTTTTTATAACGCCCTTTCTTTCAAGACCGGTTATGGCGCGAAAAAGACTTGCCCTCGACATTCCAAGCCACCTCGCAAGCTCATCCTTGCGAAGATTTATCTTTATCCTTGACCTGCCCGCGGAGGTTTTACTCAGCCAGTACGCAAGCCTGGCCTCGCAGCCGGGTATGGACATAAGCCTAAGCTTATCGGCAAGATAAATCATCTTTTCGTTGCAGAGCCTCACATACCTATACATCAGCACGCTGTCCGAGGACAGCCTGCCGGCGAACCTCTCCTTCGGGATATACGCCACGAGACACGCGGTCTTGGCGGTGAGCACGGTGGGCATTTCCTCTGCGACAAAAATGTTGCATATGCCGAACTCCGCGCCCTGAGTAAGAACCGAAACCGCTCCCTGCTCCCTCGGCGAGACCTGAGCGCAGCCCCTGATGATCACTCCAACGCAGCCTATGCCATCAGGGCTTTCGGGGATGTTGTCCCCCTTGCGATATTCGCGGACAAACCAGCCGCTGTCAGGAGTCATTCCCTCGAACAGAGCCGAACGGCTGAACGCGGACTCAATGAGCTTCCTTTCGGCGTTCATAGCATCATACCTTTCAGAACGGTAGTAATTATATCCGGAATTTAATATGCGAATATAATCAAATTGAAAATATTATGTTAATAATCGTCTCATATGATACATTTTTTTAAATAAAATGTCAAGCTGAAAATGCAGTTTACTTGTATTTGCGAAAATAATGTGTTATACTCTACAAGTGAATCGGTTAAACTGCGCAGACGGGACACCGCCCGAAAAATGCGCCCGTGCGCCGACAACAAAAGAAAGGGTAAAAAAGATAGATATGAAAAAGTCAATTATAAAAAAGTACGCCAAGCTCATTGTCAGAGTTGGCGCGAACGTACAGAAGGGTCAGCCCGTGGTAGTCTACGCAGATGTAGACCAGGCAGATTTTGTGAATCTCGTCGTTGACGAAGCGTACAAGGCGGGAGCAAAGCTGGTTACAGTAAATTGGACAAGCGACAAGCTCACCAAGCTAAACTACAGACATCAGTCCCTTAAGACCCTCTCGACAGTGCTGAGCTGGCAGGAGGAAAAGCTCAAGTGGATGAGCGAGGAGCTTCCGTGCATAATACACATTATCTCCGACGATCCCGACGGACTCAAGGGAATAAATATGGACAAGGTTCAAAAGTCGAGTCAGGCAAGATACAAGGTCACCAAGAAATACTCCGACGCCATGGAGAACAGGCACCAGTGGACAATAGCCGCCGTTCCCAGCAAGGCCTGGGCAAAAAAAGTGTTCCCCGAGCTTCGGACAAGCGCAGCCGTGGAAAAGCTATGGAACTGCATTCTTGACACCGTATACGTCAGCGAGGACACCGACCCGATAGATGTATGGGCTAAGGTCAACGAGGACTTCAAGGCTCGCTGCGATAAGCTCAATTCCTACCACTTTGACCACATATGCTACAAGTCCTCAAACGGCACGGACTTCACCTGTTGGCTGATGCCGAAGAGCCGTTGGTGCGGCGGCGGAGAGTATGACCTGAGCGGTCGTTACTTCAACCCCAACCTTCCCACCGTCGAGATATTCACCACACCCCAAAAGGGCAGGGCCGAGGGCAAGGTGGTATCCACAAAGCCTCTTTCCTATCAGGGACAGCTTATCGAGAATTTCTGGTTTACCTTCAAGGACGGCAAGGTTGTCGACTACGGCGCCGAAAAGGGCAGAGAGCTTCTTGAGAAGATGGTCACCATGGACGAGGGAGCAGCCATGATAGGCGAGCTTGCGCTTGTTCAGTATGACTCTCCCATCAACAACCAGAACGTACTCTATTACGACACCCTCTTCGACGAGAACGCCTCCTGCCATATAGCTCTGGGCAGAGGCTTCAACGACTGCGTCGAGGGATATGAGAGCATGAGCCAGAAGGAGCTTGAGGATATGGGCGTAAACGACTCTATGATCCACGTTGACTTTATGATAGGCTCAAAGGATCTCGACATCACCGGCTATACCGCGAACGGCGAGGCTGTCAAGATCTTTGAAAACGGAAACTTTGTCATCTGATTTTAGCGGCATATAAAATTTTCCCGTCAGGGCAGACGCAAGCTGTTTTGCGTTTTGCATGCCCCGGCGGGATTTTTTATTTTGCTGTTGTGAAAATAAAAGCTTGCTATCTCTCCTGATAGTTTCTGTCAAGGCTGCGGTATCTGACTGCCTGAGCCACATGGCGGTGATCTATTACATCGCTGCCGTCCATGTCCGCTATTGTTCTTGCGACCTTGAGTATCCTTCCGTACGCCCTTGCCGAAAGTCCCAGCTTGTCGAACACGCTGCTAAGAGTGTTATTTGCCTCGTCGGTAAGCGGACAGACCTCGTGGAGCAGCTCCGGGGTAATGCCTGCGTTGCAGGTTATGCCCGTTCCCTTAAAACGCCTGAGCTGTATCTCCCTCGCGCGCTGGACGCGCTCCCTGATCGCTGAGCTGGGCTCCTCCTTTCTCGCCGAGGACAGGCTTGAGTATTCCACAGGCGCGACCTCGATATGCAGATCAAACCTGTCCAAAAGCGGTCCGGATATCCTTGAAAGATACTGCGCGACCTGCCTTTTTGTACAGCTGCACTTCTTTCTGGGGTGACCGTAGTAGCCGCAGGGGCAGGGATTCATTGCCGCCACGAGCATAAAGCTGCAAGGGTAGGTGACGGTTCCCGAGGCGCGGGAAATCGTGACCTTGCCGTCCTCAAGCGGCTGTCGAAGTATCTCAAGCACGGAGCGGTCAAACTCGGCGAGCTCATCTAAAAACAGCACGCCGTTGTGGGCTAAGGATATTTCACCGGGATTTGGTATGCTTCCACCTCCGACAAGCCCGGCGGAGGAAACCGTGTGATGAGGCGAGCGAAACGGTCTTATAGTCACCAGCGGCGAGGACTTATCCAGCATCCCCGCTATCGAATATATGTTGGTGGTCTCAATAGACTCCTCAAACGTCATTTTTGGCAGGATAGAGGGCAGTCTTTTCGCGAGCATGCTCTTTCCAGAGCCGGGCGAGCCTATCATTATGAGATTGTGCCCTCCGCACGCCGCGACCTCAAGCGCCTTCTTCGCGAACTGCTGACCCATAACATCGGCAAAGTCGGGCTGAAATTGCTGCTCTTCCTCATTGGGGATATACCTTTCCTTTTTCTCAAGGCACAAGCCGCCGGTAAGGTATCCGTGCAGCTCCTTGAGCGATTTTATGGCGTATACCTCCAGCCCATCGGTTACCGACGCCTCAAAGGCGTTTTCGCAGGGCACAAACAGCCGCTTCAGCCCGAGCTCCCTCGCCTTTATGGCCATCGGCAGGACCCCGTTTACCGGTCTTAGCTCCCCGCTCAGCGACAGCTCGCCTATAAACGCGGCGTCTGCGACCTCTGCCGGATTAAACTGACCGGTAGCAGCGAGAACAGAAACTGCAATCGAGAGGTCATGCGAGGAGCCGCTCTTTTTGACGTCGGCAGGCGCCAAGTTTACCACAACCTTGCCCGTAGGGAATCTTATTCCAGATGAGCGAAACGCCGAGCATATCCTCTCCCTTGACTCCTTGACCGCGGCGTCGGCAAGCCCGACTATCTCCAGACGCTCAAGTCCCTTGCTGACCTCCACCTCTACGCTGACCGGAAATGTGTTCATTCCGAATAGCCCGATGCCGTTTATTTCCGCGTACATGACAATGCCTCCCCCAATAGCTGTATATCGAGTCTATTTTACATTATCACAAGAAATAATTCAACATCGAGTGCGAATTTTTTGAAATATTCCAAAAAAGATTTATTTTGCCCTTGTCAAGCTGCCAAAATAAGAGTATAATAAGTTCATAAATACGTTCTCAATCGTATTAAGGATTTGAAAGGGGACAAAATGTATGAAGGAGCTTGAACTTTACGAGCTTTGGCTCAAAAACGCCACAGAGGACGAGGATCTCATAAAGGAGCTCGAGTCCATAAAGGGGGACGAGGACGCTATCAAGGAGCGTTTCTACCGAGATCTTGAGTTCGGAACAGCCGGACTTAGGGGGGTAATAGGCGCCGGAAGCTTCCGCCTTAACATCTACACCATAAGAAGAGCTACCCAGGGTCTTGCCGATTATGTGAACGGAGCGTATTCCAACGCCTCGGTTGCAATAGCCTACGACTCGAGAATAAAGTCAGATCTCTTTGCGAAAGAGGCCGCAAGGGTTCTTGCAGGAAACGGAATAAAGGCTTACATATATTCCGAGCTGATGCCCACGCCGATGCTCTCCTGGGCGGTAAGGCGCTTGGGCTGCAAGGCGGGTATAGTCTGCACCGCTTCCCACAACCCCTCCAAGTACAACGGCTACAAGGCGTACGGAGAGGACGGCTGCCAGATGACTACAGTCGCTGCGGACATAGTCCTTTCAAAGATAAACAGCGTCCCGATGTTCGGCGGGGCGAAGCTGATGGACTTTGACGAGGGAATAAAGTCCGGAATGATAGAGTACATATCAGAGGATGTCATCACCGCGTACCTTGACGAGGTCCAGAAGCAGCAGGTTCACCCCGAGGTCTGCCCTACAAGCGGTCTCAAGGTCGTATACACTCCTCTCAACGGCACAGGCAATAAGCCGGTAAGAGCTATTCTTAAGAGGATCGGCGTCAAGGAGGTAACGGTAGTTCCGGAGCAGGAAATGCCGGACGGAAACTTCCCCACCTGTCCATTCCCTAATCCCGAGATAAAGGAGGCTCTTAGCCTTGGTCTTGAGCTTTGCAAGAAGGTTAAGCCGGATCTTTTGCTTGCTACTGACCCTGACTGCGACCGCGTCGGAATAGCCGTTCCCGACAAGGACGGAAGCTATGTCCTCTTCACCGGCAACGAGGTCGGAGCCATGCTTCTTGAATACATCTGCAAGGAGAGAATAAAGCTCGGCACCATGCCGCAAAAGCCCGTTGCCGTCAAGTCGATAGTTTCCACCGAGATCGCCTCTGAGATCGCCGCGGAATACGGCGTTGAGATGAGAAATGTTCTCACCGGCTTTAAGTTTATCGGCGAGCAGATAGGAATACTCGAGGCCGCCCACGAGGAAAACCGCTTCATCTTCGGCTTCGAGGAGAGCTATGGATATCTGGCAGGCTCGTATGTCCGCGACAAGGACGCCGTGGTCGGCTCTATGCTCATCTGTGAGATGGCAGCTTTTTACCGCTCTCAGGGAATATCCCTTCTTGAAGCGAGAGAGGCTATGTATAAGAAATACGGCAATTACTACCACAATGTCGTAAGCTTTACCTGCGAGGGTGCGAGCGGCATGGAGGAGATGGCAAGGATCATGAGCGGGCTCCACGCGAAGGCTCCCGAGGAAATAGCCGGCCTTAAGGTAGTAAAGATCGCGGATTACCTGCATTCCAAGGAAACAGACCTCTCTACCGGAGCGGTAACGACAATCAACCTCCCCTCTTCAGATGTTCTTTGGTACACCCTTGAGAACGGCTCGAGCGTTATTATCCGTCCCTCCGGCACAGAGCCGAAGATAAAAGCCTACTACACCACCATCGCCGCTGAAAGAGCGGACGCGGTCGCGCTGAGCGAGAAGATCGCCGCTGACTTCAAGGCAAAGCTCGGCTTCTAAGCTTCAAATATGTATAACAGTAAAATCCCGTCCTCGGCGATATGCCGAAGGCGGGATTTTTGCGGCTTTTCCTTTATTCCTTCCTGTCAGCTATCATCGGCTGAAGCTGCACTCCGGAAAGAGCAAGCTCTATCGTCCTCTCGATAAGCGAGAAGTCCGCAACCATCGAAAAGGGCTTGAGAAGATAGTCGTCCTGCCTGTATGGCACAAAGAAGTAGTTTTTGCAGGACTCGAGCGCGCCTATATTCTTCGCAGCCGCGGCAAGAGCATCGTTTGTTGAAACCGCTGTCACGACCGGGCGGGAGTTCCGAAGGTGGCTTTTGACCGCCATAGTGACCGGAGTGTCGTTTATGCCGCAGGCAAGCTTCGCAAGAGTATTTGAGGTGCAGGGCGAGACCACCAATATGTCGAACATTCTCCTGGGACCTATGGGCTCGGCGTCCTCTATCGAGTGTATTATATCCCTGCCGGTGATTTCCATCAGCTTCAGTCGGTTTTCCTCCGCGCTTCCGAACCTGCTCGAGACGTTATAGGCGTTATAGGACATTATCGGGGTAAGCTCATACCCCTTTTCACAGAGCCTCTGCGCGGCCTCCATGGCCGGCTTGAAGGTGCAAAACGAACCCGTCAGCGCATATCCGACTCTTATCCTTTCACTGTATCCGCTATTCAGATAAATCACCTCCCGCCGCCTTGATTACATAGCACGCCATGTTCTCGCCCGCAGCCTCGGGAGTGAATTTTCCCGGGAGTCCGGAGCCGAGAACCGCTCTTACCCCTAACCTTTTAGCTTCCTCAAAATCAAGCCCGTACGGCTTCGACGCCAGCTCTAAAATCCAGCCGCCCGGCTTGACATTCTTTAGCTCCTTCTCGCCGATTACCCTCGCGGGAATGGTGTTGACTATCACATCGGCGCGGCGCCATGAGTCAATATCGTCAAGAGCCGCACCGCTCCATCCCTGAGATACTGCAAACCTGCGGTCGGATTCCTTCCTTGCGGCGACCGTGACGCTTCCGCCCATCGAGCAAAACAGCTCGGCGCACGCTCTTGCCACTCTTCCGCAGCCGAGAATGAGTATATTAGAACCGCCGACGCCGTCCTTTGACTCCCCGGTTATTATCTGAGCTGCCCCCTCGGCGGTCAAAGCCGCATTCTTTAGGGTCAGCTCCTCATCGGAGAACCAGTCGTACAGCTTTGCTCCCCTGTCGATAAGCGCCTTCGCGCATTGCTCCGGAAGCCTTCCGCAAAAGACCGCCGTTCCCCTTTTTACAAGCCCGGCGGCAGACTCAAACGAAATCCTTTCGCCCGCTTGCACAGAGCTTATATACATCCGCCCGTCCTCGCCGGACGTCAGTGAAACATACGGCAGCACCAGTATATCCGCATGCTCCGGCAGACGCTCCTCCTTATCCCCTTCTGCGCGCCCCTTAAGACCTGATACAACGACATTATACCCCTTCTCACGGGACAATCTTCCTGCGCAGTACGCACCGCGCATATCTCCTCCCAGTACAACTACACTTTTCATCTTGGTATCCTTCCGTAGAAAGTTATCTGTCTTACTGATGACAGTGTATTCAGCCGCCGCCGGCAGGGTTACTTCTGCTCAGAACGCAGTTATACATTTCGCCTAAAAGCGAAATTAGAATTTGTATGAGTTTTTTTTCGGCGTTTCTTGAAAGAAAGGACAAAAGGTGGTATAATGACTCTGTTTTGAAAATTATGAATCCGGGGGGATTTGCTTGTTAGAAAAAGGGTTCGACAACGAAAAATATCTTTCCATGCAATCCGAGCACATCAAGGAGCGCATAAACGCTTTCGGCGGAAAGCTTTATCTTGAATTTGGAGGAAAGCTCTTCGACGACTACCACGCCTCAAGAGTTCTGCCCGGCTTTGAGCCTGACAGCAAGCTCAATATGCTCCTTCAGCTTAAGGATCAGGCGGAAATAGTAGTTGTGATAAACGCCTCCGACATAGAGCAAAATAAGATAAGAGGAGACATCGGAATAACCTATGACCATGACGTTTTAAGGCTTATAGACGCGTTCAGAAAAGCCGGGCTGTACGTTGGAAGCGTAGTTTTGTCGATGTACAAGGCGCAGCCTGCAGCTCAGGCGTTTGAGCGCAAGCTTGAGGCGTTGGGCATAACAGTGTACCGACACTATGAAATAGAGGGCTACCCCAACGACCTCAGCCGCGTCATAAGCGACGATGGCTACGGAAAGAACGACTACATAGAGACCTCACGCGGGCTTATCGTCGTCACAGCTCCCGGTCCGGGAAGCGGCAAGATGGCGACCTGCCTCTCTCAGCTATATCACGACCATAAGCGCGGCATAAAGGCGGGATACGCCAAGTTTGAGACCTTCCCGATATGGAATCTTCCCCTTAACCATCCGGTCAACGAGGCTTACGAAGCGGCTACGGCAGACCTCAACGACATAAACATGATAGACCCCTATCACCTTGAGGCCTACGGCTCGGCGGCGGTAAACTACAACAGGGACGTCGAGGTGTTCCCGGTGCTTAACGCCATGTTCAACATGATTTTAGGCAAGTCGCCCTACAAGTCCCACACCGACATGGGAGTAAATATGGCGGGCTTTTGCATAGTGGACGACGAGGTGTGCAGGCGCGCCTCCCGTCAGGAGATAATCCGCAGGTACTACGATATCATGTGCCGCCGCAAGAAGGGCGAAGCCACAGAGTCTGAGACGATGAAGATAGACGTTCTTATGAAAAAGGCAAACCTCAGCGTGACAGAGCGCAGGGTGGTGGAGCCTGCGCTCAAAAAGGCTGAGCTTACCGGAAACCCTGCCGCCGCGATAGAGCTTCCGGACGGAAGAATAGTCACCGGAAAGACCTCTGACCTTCTCGGGGCGTCCGCAGCCCTTTTACTCAATTCCCTCAAGACCCTTGCCGGAATTGCCGACGACATCATGCTTATTTCCCCAGTCATCATTGAACCTATTCAAAAGCTCAAGATAGAGCATCTTGGCAACGAGAACCCAAGGCTTCACACAGACGAGATCCTGTTGGCTCTGAGCATCTGCGCCGCCACTAATCCCACCGCCAAGCTTGCCTTAGATCAGCTCAAAAAGCTCAGAGGCTCCGAGGTTCACTCCAGCGTGATCCTCTCCTCAGTTGACATGAAAACATTCAAGAAGTTGGGAATAAACGTCACCTGCGAGCCGGAATACCAGTCGAAGAACCTTTACCACAGGTAAGCGTGGCTTAACCGGACGAATCTGAAAGAAATCCTAAAGAAAAAAAGCAGTCCCGAACCGTGGATATTGCGGCTCGGGACTGCTTTTATGCTCATTTTTAGATATTTTTATTTCTTCTGACCGTAGTAGGCGTTAGCGCCGTGCTTTCTTAGGTAGTGCTTGTCAAGAAGCTCCTGCTGCATAGGCTGAAGCGAAGGATTGAGTGCAAAAGCGTTAAGAGCCATTTTAGCGCACTCCTCGAGGATTACCGAGTGATGAACCGAGTCAACAGGATCCTTTCCCCATGTGAACGGACCGTGCGAGTGGACGAGAACGGCGGGAATCGCGTCGGGATCCTTATCCTTAAAGGTCTCGATTATAACAAGTCCCGTATTCTTTTCGTACTCGGTGGCTATTTCCTGTGGAGTCATCTTTCTTGTGCAGGGGATCTCTCCGTAGAAGTAGTCGCCGTGCGTTGTTCCGAGGGCAGGTATTCCCCTTCCCGCCTGTGCAAAGGAGGTGGCGCAGGTGGAATGCGTGTGGGTTACGCCGCCGATATTCGGGAAAGCCTTGTAAAACTCAATGTGTGTGGGCGTATCGGAGGAGGGATTGAGGTCGCCCTCCACCACTTTACCGTTAAGATCCACAACGACCATGTCCTCCGGCTTCATCACGTCATACTCAACGCCCGAGGGCTTGATGACTATAAGACCCTTCTCGCGGTCTATGCCTGACACGTTGCCCCATGTAAAGGTTATCAGACCGTACTTCGGCAAAAGCATATTTGCCTCATATACTTCTTTTTTCAGCTTTTCTAACATAATCTTCTCTTCCTTTCAATATTCATAATAGTAAACAGCTTACAGTTTCCCACATATATTGTTATTGCCGCTAAAGCTCGGCAATAGTAACCAGTATCCCGGCGGGTATAACGTCTATCGCGGCATAGGAGGGCGGCATTCCGTCTCTTGGCAGGGCGAGACTTCCCGGATTGACATAGTACACCCCGTTTTTATACTCGCAGCTCCGGCAATGGGTATGCCCGTACACGACCAGCGACGCCTTATTGAGATACGCAAGCCTCTCAAGCTCGGATATACCGTATCCTACGCACTGCAAATGCCCGTGAGTCAAGAGCACCTTATACCCCAAAGCGTCACAGGAGGCAATCTCGGGTGAAGCCGAGCCGTAATCACAGTTCCCCTTGGCAAATATCACCTTGGCTTCGGGAAAGTCCTTTATTACCGACTCGACGTCGCTTCTGCCGTCACCGGCAAAAAGATACAGCTCGGTTGTCTTAACAGTCTGCAAAAATAGCTTGCGCACCGCAGAGCTTCTGCCGTGTGTGTCAGAAAAAGCGATCAGCCGCATATCTATCTCCCGTTTCTAAAGCATATAACTGCAAGCATCATATCACAATTCTCGAAATATTTCAATAGATGGAGGAGCATATGAATCTAAATAAGAATCAGATCGACTTTCTTGTGAAGAACGCGTCTTCAAAGCTCGGCATCGAGGAGTCTAAGCTTCGCTCAGAGCTTGAAGCCGGAACCTTTGACCGGCTTTTATCCACTCTGCCAAAGGGCGAGTCGTCAAAGCTCACCGCGGCGCTCTCAAATCCCGCGACCGCCCAGCTTCTTATGTCCAGCCCGCAGGCAAAAGAGCTTATGAAAAAGCTCTTCGGTTGACCCCTACGCAAGAGGTAAACATCACTCAGTCAGGCTGAGAAGGAGGGTATAAGCCATGGCAGACAGCCGGGACGACCTAAGCAAAAAGATACAAAGCATACTCTCGGACGAAGAGAGCCTCAAGCAAATAAGCGAGCTTGCAGCCATGATGGGGCTTTCGGCGCCGGACCAAGCCGGCTCCGGCGAGCAGAGCGCTCCAAGCGGGGATGAGGGTTCCGCGCCGGATATAGCGGCGCTCGCCTCTCTTGCCGGGGCTCTCAAATCCAGCGCGGCGGAGGACGACAACATAAGGCTGCTCATGGCTCTCAAGCCGCTTCTGCACGAGGAAAGACGCCGCAGGGTGGACGGCGCGGTGAAGATACTGCGGCTTATAAACCTCCTGCCTGCGCTCCGGGAGAGCGGTATACTCGGAGGCGATCTGCTTGGCATCCTATGACCCAAATTCCGAGGCGTTCGGAAAAATGCAGGAAGAAGCCCTCAGGCGGCTTCGTGAAATGCAGCGCCGCTCGCGCTCTATCGTAGGAGCATCGCAGCCCGACTCGCAGCCCGAAGCAAATGCGCCGTCTCAAAGGCCTGCGCAGCCGCAAGCTATTAGACCTAACGTACATAGCGGCTCGCAGCCGGAAAGCGCCAATCCGCTCGGCGACATAATCAAAAGCATTCTCGGAGACGGGCTGAAGCTCGATTCGGACAGAGTGATAATAATGCTGCTGCTATTCGTCCTCTACAAAAACGGAGCGGATATCAAGCTGCTTATAGCTCTGGGCTATTTGATGCTTTGATGCTTAGACAAAATGCGTCCTCCGCGGATAATCCCACAAAGGACGCATTTTTTGTAAAATCAGTCCACTTTAACAATCTCCGCGCAAAGATCCTTTGTCGCGCCTATGGCGTTCGACTCATCGGTATCAATGTGCATTGCGGCAAAGTAATTAGGGCTTACTCTGCAAACCGTGTCTCCGAGTATCGCCTTTCTCTCAGGGGTGCTAAGCTTGACCCAGACAACATCCTTGTCCTTGACTCCCAGCTCCTCGGCGTCGGCGGGAGTGAGGTGAATGTGCCTCTTGGCGATGATAACGCCCTCGGGAACCTCTACCTCTCCGCAGGGACCTACAAGCTTGCAGGGAGCGCTTCCGGCAAGGTCGCCCGACTCTCTTATCGGAGCTGTGATACCTATAGACCTTGCGTCAGTCGCGGAAAGCTCGATCTGAGTAGCACTTCTGCAGGGACCGAGTATAGATACATTGGCGAGCTCCTTCTTGGGACCTACCACCGTTACTCTTTCCTCACAGGCAAACTGTCCGGGCTGAGAAAGATCCTTTTTCTTGGTAAGGGTAGCTCCCTTTCCGAAGAGTGTCTCAAGATCCTTCTGGGTAACATGGACATGTCTTGCGGATGTTTCAACTATGATTTTCATATCTGACTCCTCCAAATAAGCGGTTTTATTTCGTCTAAAGTGTACTACTCTTTTTCGCAAAGGTCAAGGGCTATTTTGTTTTAGCGAGTATCATGCGGAATATTTTTCCGTTCTTATACTCAAGCACGAACACTATCGCGATGAGCGATAAGCCTACCAGCGAGACTATGATGGCAAGCGTCAGATGATCCGGCCAGAAGCGCATGGTGACGGTGTGAGTGCCGGCCGGCACGTTTATTCCTATAAGCGAGCCGACAAGCTTGACAGGCTCTACCTTCTCGCCGTCCACGGTTATGCTCCAGCCCGGCTCGTATGGTATTGTCGTAAAGAGGATCTCATCCTCGCCGGCTGTGACCTGTCCGCTGAGATAGGTGTCGGTATGCTCATCAATCACCCACTCGCCGTCGCGAAGGGTGTCCAGTGCCGCAGCCATTCCGTCTACATCCAGCTCATAGATGAGCACATCGCTGAAAAGCGCCTCTCCGTTGGCAAGAGTCATACGAAGCTTTACCTTTTGCCCCGGCTCAAAGGTTCCAAGGTCAAGTATGCTGTAATGCTCGCCTGTGAAGAAGTAATCCACGAAGGCGTAGTTATTTATATCCCACGAGTCCGCCTTGAGCCACATGTTGCACTGGCGCTGGTAAAGCGTCGGGAAGAAGGCGTAAACGGGGTTGTCTGTGTCAACAGTAAATGTAAACTCAACGTAGCTGTCCCTTTCGGAGACAGTCGTTGTATACATGATGTGGTCTCCGGTGGTGGCGACAGAGCAGTTCGCGGTGTCCGAATAGTAGGAGTAGTTCCTGTTGAACACCTCAAGGCTGTCGTCCCCCGTGAGCCCCCTCAGAAGCCTTTGCTGGTTCTCTATCGGGTCGTTTGAGTCAAGAACCGTTTCAAGTATGTCCGTGCTCGCCATGTAGCCTACAGACAAGGCATAGGGATTTTGGTATACGGATATCTCCGTTCCGGTGTCCTGATCGGAAAGAAGAAGGGTATAGTCCTCATACGGAAGCTTTAGCTCGTTCTGGATGTTCTGACGGTTTATCTCCTTTTCGTCCACGGTGGGAGTGAGCTTATCAGGCTTATACATCAGGTACTTTATGCCGAGCAGAGAATCGGTGAGCACCGTCGCCCCGGTGTATCTTGTCGAGTGACCCTGCATTCCGAAGCCGAGCGACTTGAGCAGATCGAGCACCGGTGTGTTCATCGTCGAGCTGGAGTGGGATATTCCCTTGAAGTCCATGCCCATCGGGTCGTTTACCGTGCGGTGGAAGGTCTTTTCCATTCTGTAAAGTCCGTCGTCCTGCTCCTCCACCATATCGACTACATTTCTTCCGTCTATAAAGTAGTCCTGATAGGAGGAATAGGTGCTGTACACAACATCATAGTCTATCGACCAGATAGTATAAAGCGAGTTCTCGAAAATCTCAAGGCAGATAAATACCGCAACCACCACCCTCATGGCGGCGTTGTGGTGCTTTTTGTACAGGAAAAGCAGCGTCGTGAACACGACTATGGCAAGCACGCTGAACCAGACGGTCTCCCCAAGAGAAAAGTCCTCGAACTGCTGATAGTTCAGAAACGCCAGAAGCGCCACCCAGCCGAACGCTGTGAGACCTATCTCCTTGAACGAGACTCCCTCCATGTTCTCGAACGCTCTGTACGCCATAATCAGCATTATGAATGAGAAGGTGAAGGAGTACCTGTAGGGCAGCCAGTTGGGCACCTGGAAGCCGTGCCACGCGATATCGACGGTAGAAAGGTACATGCTTCCGAATATCGAGAACATCAGCGCGCCGAGCGACACCTTCTCCTTGACGGTTATCCTTGTATTCAGGAAGAAGAGCGGTATCAGGAGTATGACAATGGTGCCGCAGGCTATCATCGGCAGTCCCTCCGGACGGACGGTGTCATAGCTGTTGGGGAATACCTTTGTCAGAAACTCGAAGATGTTAAACTGAGGCTCTGGACTGAAATCCGGGTCGGAAAAGCTGAGCTTTCCGAGGCTCAGAGAGCAGTAAACCGGTATAAGCACTATCGCCGCCGAAAGCACAGATATGACCGCCGAGGCGGCAAACTTGAGCCCCGCTCTCACAAAGTGAGAAGCTACGGCGTGACCCGGCCTCGAGAAGATGTAGTAGATAAAGTATATGGCGCAGAAGAAGCCTATCATGTATCCGATGTAAAAATGCGAGATAAACATAATAGTGAGCGACAAAATAAGCTTGAGCATCTTATTCTTGTCGACAAGCTCCTCTATGCCCAAAAGGATGACAGGAAGCCATATCATGCCGTCTATCCACATGGGATTCATCAGCTCGACGACTATATATGTCATCAAAGCGTAGCTCACCGAGAAGATGACCTGCATGTAGTTTGACGCGCCCTTGCTCTTGCGCAGATAGTAGGCAAACGTCAGCGCGCAGCAGCCTATCTTGGCAAGCTGCATTATCTCTAGGGCACCGCACATCATCGTCCTCGGCAGCAGCACGACTATCCACATAAACGGGCTGGCAAGGTAATAGCCGAACATTCCCATCATCTCGCCGCTGAGGTTACGTGACCAGCTATAGATGAGCGAATTGTCGCCGAAAATGGCGTCCTTCATCATCTCGTAGTAGGAGACATACTGACCGTTGAGGTCGAGAACCAGAACGGACATGTCGCCGTATGGGTGAACCCCGAAGAAGGCGTACACCAGATACATGATAAACACCGGCAGGAAGAATATCAAAAGCCCGTATCTGTGACGATAGCACCATCTTCCTATAGGGTTATTCTCAAGAAGGGCTCCAAAAAATCTTCTGAGCCCTATAAACCTTTTCTTTTTTTCACCGACGCCGGACTGCGCGGCTTCAGCCGTCTGAGCAGCCGCCTGATTCTCAATTTCCGCCAACTGAGTTTCCTCCTTTATCTGCCAATTTGCCCTCTGTCGTCCTTGCGACGATGTATCGCGGTCTGCGCTTTACCTCGTCGTATATTCTTGAAATGTAATACCCCGCTATCGCCATGCAGCAAAGTATCCCGCCGCCTATAAGCATAAGCACAGAGGCTGCGGCGTCAAATGAGCCGGTATTCACCCCGACAGCATTCAAAACAATCAGCACAAACGCCGCCACAGCGATTATCAGCCCGATAACTCCGCAAATATAGAGCGGAGCGCTGGTAAACGCAGCAAGATTCTTTATGGCGTAGTTGAAAAGCATCCCTGTCGTCCACTTTCTTTTTCCGCTGAACCTCTGGGCGACGTCGTAGTAAACCTCAGCAGTCTCAAAGCCTACCCAACCCGAAAGCGCCCTGAAAAATGTCCCGCGCTCAGGCAGGCTGAGCAAAGCGTCTATCGCCGTGCGGTCCAGAAGCTTGAAGTCGGAGGAATTTTTCATATCTATGTGGGAGGAGGACTCTATCAGCCTGTAAAACAGCCCCGAAAGCGCCCCGTAGGTCTTCGATTCCTTTCCCCTTGAAGACTTCTTTCCCTCGACGACCATGGCTCCGTTCCGCCACAGCTCGTACATCTTTGGTATGACCTGCGGCGGATGCTGCAAATCGCAGTCTATCACCACCGCGGCGTCGCCTCTGCACGCCTCGAGCCCGGCAAGTATCGCGCCCTCCTTGCCGAAGTTGCGCGAAAAGCTCACTCCCCTTACCCGGCTGTCCGCCGAGTTGAGAGCCTTGATTTTCTCCCAGGTCTTGTCTTTAGAGCCGTCGTCAACGAATATCAGCTCGTAATCTATCTTATTGTCGCTTAAAATCTCGCCTATTACCTCGGAGGTATGCCCGATGTTGTCCTCCTCGTTATATGACGGTATCACAACTGAAAGCACTTATTTTTGTTTCCTTTCGATTTTACTGCGGAGCTTATAGTAGTCCTCCGCCTTTTTGCGAAGCTCGCTTGGCAGCAGGCTTATGTCAGGTCTGACCGGCTCGCGCTCCGGCGGCTGCGCTGTCATATACTCGTCCGTTCTTGTCAATACGCGGGTTATTCCGCCGTTCCTAAGAAGCCTCAGATAATCGGCGGGCGAGCTGATTTTCTCGCTCACCTCTATTCCCCCGCCCGGAAAATCCCAAAACTCATGCGTATCCGAGCCGCCTGTCACAGGTATCGAATAGGACAAGGCGTACTCCCTTGCGCGGTCGTTGAATTTTGGGTCTAAGTGAGAGGCGTTCTCCGCTTCGACTCCGTCTACGATTCTCGGATAAAGCCTGATGGTGTTAAGGTACCCCGCCTCGCGAAAAGGATGCGCGTGGACTACAAACCCTCCGCAGCGGTGAACCAAAGCGGCGTAGGCGTTCAGCTCCATTTCGTTTATCTGAGGATAGTCGAGCAAAAACTCCTTTCCGAGCCCGTAGGTCAGAAACTCGGTGCCGTGATAGCAGTATTCCCAGCCGAAAAAGACGTCTATCCCTATTTCATCGCCCCGCCGTTTTGCGTCCTCATAGCCCTGGCAAAAAAGGTTTACCTTCACGTCCCAGGGCAGCCCCCTGTCCACGGCGGTGTTGCCGTTGAAAAAATGGTCGGTGACAAAGCAGCCCGAGTATCCGCAGCGCTTGAGGTTTTCTACCTGCTCCGCTCCTGAGCACCATGAGCATTTTGAGCCCTGAGAGGTGTGCAGGTGGGTTTCGTATTTATAAAGCTTCATATTATTTACCGATAAAATACAATCAAAATAATTTTCTATAGTATACCTATACTCTGCCATTATACTATCATTTTGCCGGCAAGTCAACCGCGCCAAAGGCGGTATATTGATTAAAATTCAAGAAAAATGCCCTTAAATTCTTTACTTTTTTGCCCTTAAATGATATACTTTATCTGATATTCAGCTTGATAAACAGCTAAGCGAAAGGAAGTCCTGTAAATGATTAAGCCAGCGAAAATCCTATCCCTGCTAACCGCGCTGACACTTCTTGTGTCAATGTTCACCGCCTGCGGAGCGGACGCCGAGCCGGAGGAGCTCGCGGTAGACGGCTGGGTAGCATCGTGGGGAACAGCCGCTCAGACCGCCGAAATGGACCAGACGCCGACCGACCCCTCTCTGAGGGACAACACCTGCCGTCAGGTCATAAGAGCTTCAATAGGCGGCGATAAAATAAGGCTCACCTTCTCCAATCAATACGGAAACATACCTCTTCAGCTTGAAAGCGTGCACATAGCAAAGCTTGTCAACGCCGGAAGCCCGGAGATAGATACCTCCACCGACACCGTTATTACCTTCGGCGGCGAGGAAAGCGTGGATATCGAGCCGGGAGCTACTATGACCTCGGACGAGATACCGTTCAGCGTGGACGCGCTTGAGCTTCTCGCCGTGTCCATCAAGTTCGGCAGCTTTATAGGCAGCACCATCACCTGCCACAAGGAGGCGTACGCCTCGACATGGGTGTGCGAGGGCAACCACGTCTCCGATGAGACGCTAAGCGGCGTAAAGGTAATGGGAAGCTGGTACTATCTTGTCGGAATGGACGTATGGTCGTCTGCCGGCACAGAGGCTTTGGTCTGCCTCGGCGACTCTATCACCGACGGAGTCGGAGCAAACTCCAACCAGTACGCAACATGGCCGAATAAGCTCGACGAGCTGCTCAAGTCTGACCCTGATACCCAGAACATCTCGGTGATAAACATGGGCATAAGCGGAAACTTCATTCTGGGAGAATGGGGAGAGACCGCAAAGAACAGGCTTCAAAGGGATGTTCTCAGCATTCCAGGCGTAAAGTACTGCGTCCTGCTCATAGGCATCAACGACATCGGCTTCTCTCAGGAAAATATCGCCGAGGATATCATAGAAAACTACAAGGCTATTATCCAGATGTGCCACGAGGCCGGAGTAAAGGTCTACGCAGGAACCATGACTCCGATCAAGGGCAACTCCTACTACTCCGAGCTTCACGAGAAGATAAGGACTACCGTCAACGATTTCGTGATGTCAGCCGACTCCGGCTCTGACGGGTATATCGACTTCTCCGCCGCCGTTGCCCGCGATGACGATCCCGCCCAGATGAAGGACGAGTACAACTGCGCCTGGGGCGATTTCCTGCACCCGGGTCCTGCCGGCTATGAAAGAATGGCCGAGGAGGCATACGACAGGCTTATAACCTTCTGGGCAGAGCCTGTCTCAGAGGAAGAAAAATGAAAAAGCGCACGGCGTTGATTGGCGTCGCCGCGATTATAGCTATCTGCCTTGTTGCGGCGACTGCGCTGATTATAATCGGCAAGAACAACAGAAATGAGGATATCACCGAAATGGATATGAACGGAAAATGGATTTCTACATGGGGCACGGCTATGCTCACAGCCGGTCAGGAGCAAACGCCCTTTAATCCCGGACTTGTGGGCAACACAGTCAGGCAGCAGATTCGCGTGTCTGTGGGAGGAGATAAAATAAGGCTCGTTTTGTCCAACGAATACGGCGGCACCCCGCTCGAGGTAAAAAGAATCACAATAGCAAGACTTCCCGACCCGTCGTCGAGCGAAATAGACGTTTCCTCC